>CASFVA010000017.1 GCA_949298075.1 uncultured Lentisphaeria bacterium | reverse complement strand
AAGCGCCTGACTCCGGAAAAATACGCCGAGGAAAGCTCCTTGATTCCGCTCGGGCGCGGCGCCACCTGCGAAGAGATTGCCGACGCGGTGATCTTTGTGCTCCGCAACGGCTATGTGACCGGCGAAACCATTAACATCAACGGCGGCATGTACTACGCGCCTTAATGGCGGCGGCGGATCTGAAACGAACAGGGGGCCACCATGAAAATCACCGGCGTAAAGACTTATATCTGCAACTGTTTCAGGACCAACTGGGTCTTTGTCAAAATTGAAACCGATTCCGGAATCCACGGCTGGGGTGAGGCCACGCTGGAATACCGGGAGTTGACCGTCCAGGCGGCAATCCATGACCTGGAAAGCTATCTGATCGGCAGCGACCCGCACAATGTCGAGGCATTCCGGCATATCTGTTACCGCGACGCCTACTGGCGCGGCGGACCGGTGCTGATGAGCGCGCTGGCCGGAGTGGAGATGGCGCTTTGGGACATCAAGGGCAAGGCGCTGGGGGTGCCGGTTTATCAACTGCTGGGCGGCCGGGTTCGCGAGTCGATTCCGGTTTACGTCAACGGCTGGTTTGCTCCGGCCAAAACTCCGGAGGAGTTTGCGGCCAGGGCGGCGGCAGTCCGCGAAAACGGTTTCGGCGGCTGCAAGTGGGATCCGTTCGGCAAGGCGTGGCTGCAGATCGACGGCCGGGAACTGTCGCGGGCGGTCGAATGCGTACGTCAGGTGGCGGCGGTGCTGGGCGACGACGTGAAACTGCTGATCGAGGGACACGGCCGTTTTGACATTCCGACGGCGACAACCATCGGACGGCGCCTGGAGGAGTTCGACATCTACTGGTTTGAGGAACCGGTCCCGCCAGATGACTTGTACGCTCTGGCCGAGGTCCGGCGCGCCATCCGGGTGCCGGTGTCGGCGGGTGAACGGCTCTACAACCGCTACGAATATCGCAAGTTGTTTGAACTCAACGCGGCCGATTATATACAGCCGGAAGTCTCCCATGCCGGCGGTCTGCTGGAAATGCGGCTGCTCGGCGCCGAGGCGGAATCACGCCATATCGGCTTCTGTCCGCACAATCCCTCCGGTCCGGTGGCCAATGCGGCATCGCTGCAGCTGGCGGCGTGCGTACCGAACTTCGTCATCCTGGAGATGATGATGACCGATGTGCCGTTCCGGGCGGAAATCTGTGATGAAAAACTGGTGATGCGCGGCGGACAGATGGTCATTCCGGACCGTCCCGGCCTTGGCATCGACCTCGATGAGAAGGAGCTGCTAAGGCATCCCTACATTCGTACCGAGCTGCGGCATTACCGCGGCGACCTCACCAACATCCGGCCTCCGGACGCGGTGAAATACTACACCATCGAACCCGGAGCGTAATCCGGATTCAGGGTCGGGGGCGGGGTTTCCGGCGCAGCAGGGCTGCGATTCCGGAGCCGCGGAGCAGCCGTTCCAGTACGGAAACCAGGCGCATGGCCGGAGCGCGGCAAACGCTGATCGCTCCGACCGGACAGTGCTCCTGACAACAGTAACAGCGAATGCAGTGCGGCAGATCGAAAACCGGTCTGCCGTTTTTCATGACCAGGCTCTGCGGTGGACACAGCCGGGCGCAGCGTCCGCAGCCGATGCAGCGCCCGGCATCGGCCACCGGTCGCGAAAGCAGTTTGCGGCGCAGTCCGTCGCGCCAGCGGGGCGGCAGCCAGACCCCCCAGGCCAGTTCGGGTTCCGGCGGCGGCGGCAGGGCCAGTGGAGGGCAGGGCGCCGGCGCACCATGAACCGCGATTTCCGGCAGCAGTCCGCGCCGGACCGCCCGGCGGAGAATCGGCGTGTCTCCGGCCTGAAACCATTCCGTCAGCGCCCGGTCCAGCGCCAGCGCATCGGAACTGGCGGCAAGCACCCCGCGCCGGACCGGTGTGCCGCTGCCCGGACCGTTGCCCTCCATGCAGACAATGGCGTCGACCAGATTGATCCGGGGGCGGACCGCCAGCCAGATGTCCAGCAGCAGATCGGCGAACCGGTCAAAGTCCCGTCCGACGGCGAGATGCCAGCCGAGGCGCTCGCTGCCGCGCACCAGGCCGAAGAGGTTTTTGACGGCCAGCGTCAAGGTCATCATCGCGTGGGTTTTGGCTTTGGCGAAATCAATCACCAGATCGTAGTCACGGTATTCTGCGGCCAGTTCAAGCCGACGAAAGCCGGAAGTCTCGGGCATTTCCAGCGTCTGATAATCGGCGCAGTTGGCCACTTCCACTCCCAGTTTCTCCAGTTCGGCGGCAATTCCCATGCGCCGGACCACCGCCGGGGCGGTCGCCGTACCGGGATTTTCAATGACCGCAATCCGCGCGGCGCCCCGACGGGCCAGGTGCCGGCACAGTTCCAGCAGCAGCGCCGGATGAACCGCGGCGGGGTCGCCGTCGAACTTGTATTCAAGCAGGTTGGGCTTCACCATCACCCGGCGGCCGCGGACGCCGCCGGCGGCCGTCAGCACCGGATCCAGCACCTGTTCGAGCGCCGGACCCAGCTCCGCCGGATCGTAATCGGCAGCGGCGCCGAAATATACCGGTACGCCGCCGGGGTATGTCAAGTCGGATTTCATCCTGAAATATAGCACGCCGGCGGCGGTAATGCAACTTTGCAAAAGCGGTCCGGAGGGATTATATTATACGCTGAACATGCAATTTTGAAAATCCAAATTCCAACAGCAAAAGCAAAAGAGGTTCGGTCATGGCGGATGTTCTGGAAAATCCCGGGCTGATGGATAAAATCGTCAGTCTGTGCAAACGGCGGGGTTTTGTCTTTCCCAGTTCGGAAATTTACGGCGGATTCAACGGCTTCTGGGACTACGGTCCTTACGGGTCGCGTATGAAGCGGGCAGTCGAAAACCTCTGGTGGCACGAGATGGTGGAAACCCGCGACAACTTCGAGTGGCTGGATTCGACCATCATCGCCACTCCGACCATCTGGAAAGCCTCCGGACATCTCGACCAGTTCAGCGACCTTATGACCGACTGCAAACAGTGCAAATCGCGCTACCGGGTCGATCAGATGGAGGATCCCACGACCTGTCCCAACTGCGGGTCGAAGGATCTCACCGAGCCGCGCGAATTCAATCTGATGATGAAAACCTTTGTCGGACCGGTGTTTGACGACGAGCATGTCGCCTATCTGCGGGCGGAAACCTGCCAGCCGATCTTTGTTGATTTCCACAGTGTCCGGGTCGCGACCCGCCAGAAAGTTCCTTTCGGCATTGCCCAGATCGGCAAGGCGTTCCGTAACGAGATCAATCCGCGCAACTTCACGTTCCGGAGCCGGGAGTTCACTCAGATGGAAATGGAGTTCTTCTGCGACGGCGAGGAGGGCATGGAGTGGTTTGAATACTGGAAGGAGCAGCGGATCCGGTACTACCGGGAAAAACTCGGCTTCACCGACAATGATATGCGCATTTACGTTCATGAAAAGCTGGCTCATTACGCGAAGGCGGCGATTGACATTGAGGTCAAGTTTCCGTTCGGCTGGGGCGAGCTGGAGGGCGTGCATCACCGCGGCACCTGGGATCTCTCGCAGCACAGCAAGTTTTCCGGCGAGGATCTCCAGTACTTCGATCATGACAATCAGCGCAAATTCATGCCGACGGTCATCGAAACCAGCGTCGGACTCGACCGCACGATTCTCGCCCTGCTGAGCAAGGCCTACGACGAAGAAACCGCCGCCACCAAAAAGGCGGACCTGGATGAGGATGTCCGGGTGGTGCTGCATCTGCCGCCGCTGGTGGCGCCGATCCAGGTCGCGGTGCTGCCGCAATCCAAGAAGCTCAAGGAGAACGCCTATGCGCTCTACAAAGACATTGACCGTTTCTTCCGGGCGGAGTACGATGAAACCGGCAGCATCGGCAAGCGGTACCGCCGCCAGGATGAAATCGGCACCCCGTACTGCATCACGTTTGACTTCGATTCCGTCAACGATAATGCGGTGACGGTTCGCAACCGCGACACCATGCTTCAGGAGCGGGTCAATGTCACGCAGCTGCGCGATTACCTGGAAAAAGTGATCGGCATCTGATCCCGGGACTCCGGTTTCAGAGCAAAATAAAAGGCACGGCGGCTTCCGGATTTCGGAAGCCGCCGTTGTTTTCAGGGGCGGATAAAGCGCCGGAGGCCGGGAATTACTGATTCTCAAACAGTTTGGCGGCCACTTCGCGGATGCTTTCGGGACTGTTGCCGTAAGTCAGCACCACGGTTTCGTACTCAGGCGGATTGATGTGTTCATAGGGATTGTTGGTCACCACCACCAGAGTTTTGCCCCTGGCTTTGACCTCGGCGGCCAGTTCCCGCACGAAGTCGCTGCCGGCGCTGCCGCGCCGGTAATAGTAGTTGGTGGTCACGATGAGATCGGCTTCGTCCAGCCGGGCCCGTACCCGTTCCCGATCCGATTCGGTGAACGACATCTCGGTTTCCACCATTCCGACCTGGTCGGAGTAGCGGAAACAATTTTCCCAGAGCAGTCCGGGATGGCATTCCTGGCTGTTGACCAGCCGGTGCAGCGGCGCGATCTGCTCAACCAGCAGAATCCGGCGGTCGCACGGCAGCGGCAGCACTCCGGCGGCGTTGCGCAGGATGGAGACGGTGCGGCGGGCCGCCTCGGCGGCGGTGTCCCGGACTTCCGGGTCATTGATGCCGTCAGCCGCGTGTGCCGGATCCTGAATGCCGCCCGACTCCCAGAGGTTGTATTCCGCTTTGACCCTCAGCACCCTGGCAACGGCGTCCTCGATGCGTTCCAGCGGCAGCCGCCCCGATTTGACGGCGTCGACCAGTTGCGGGAACACCTCGTCGAGCAAATTGCTTTCGTCGCGGAACAGCACCAGGTCGGCTCCGGCGGCCAGCGCTTCGATACAGGCGTCGGCGACTTCGAATTCAGCGACAATGCCGCCCATGGTGATGTCATCGGTGGTGATGACGCCCTTGAATCCGAGCTCTGTTTTGAGCAAACCGGTCAGAATCGGTCTGGAAAGCGTGGCGGCGCGTCCCGAGGGATCGTAGGCCGGATACGCCGTGTGTGCGGTCATGATGCAGGGCAGGCCGGCGTCAATGAGCGTCCGGTATGGAATCAGATGGCGGCGCAGTTCGGCTTCAGGCAGGTCGATAACCGGCAGTTCGCCGTGGGCGTCCTGGGTGGAGGCTCCGCGGCCGGGGAAATGCTTGCCGGTGGTGATAATGCCGGACTCGCGGAATCCTTCAAGTGCCTTGAGCGCGAACCTGGCGGCGGTGTCAGGGTCGGAACTGTAGCTCCGGACGCCGATTTCCGGATTGAGCGCATTGGTGTTGACGTCGAGCACCGGACTGTGAATCCAGCTGACTCCCAGGGATTTGAGTTCCCGCCCGGCCGCCCGGGCCGCCCGGCGGGCCAGTTCGGGATCGCCGGTGGCGCCGATGCCCATGCAGGCCGGAAAGAAACGCATGCCGCCATGCGGGAAGTCGGCGCTGTTTTCTCCTTCCATGTCCACCGTGATGTGAAGTGGGATCGCGGCGGGATTGCCGAGCGCCGCACGCTTGAGTTCGTTGAGGTATGCGCACCACTGTCCGGCGGTGCAGTGGGGAGCCGGGATTCCTGGAATGAAGTCCTTGACCCCGAACCGGGGCCGGCGGATGACCCTGCCGGCGTGTTCTCTGCTGGTGGCATAGGGGTCGTGAACAGCGGTTTTGGTCCGCATGGTCATGCCGACCCGGACCCCGGCGGGTTTGAACTCCCGGATGCGGCGGAGAATTTCAGGTGTGGCCACGGAGCCGACGAAGCCGATGACCAGGCACTGGCCGATTTTTTCTTCGAGAGTCATGCGGGCGATGGTCGCGGGGATGTCGATTGGCGTCATGGATACCTCCGGAGTTGCCGTTTTGAATTTTGGCCGGGATTTTCCGGAAAACCGCCGCCATCTGAATGGAATCGGTTCCGCGGAGTGCGGCCCGAAACCGTTTTGACGGCGGGCAACTCCCGGTTAAATCGATTTAATATAGCCGGGTACCCGGTCCAATGCAAACAGAGGGCGGAAAAAAATCAGCTTTTCAGTGCGGCTTCCAGTTCCCGCTGCTGTCTTGGCGACAACTGAAAGAAACGATCCAGCAGGAAGTGCAGCGGCGGATCCAGAGGCTTGGGGTCAAATTCGGCCCGGCGCCGGATTTCCCGGGCGAGATTGGTGGCGCAGATCCGGATGAAAAGAGATTCGTGCAGAGCACTCATAATCTGACACTCCGACATGGCTTCAAAAGTCCGGCCGGCGGCGGTCAGCTCTTTAATCCGGTACTCCCGCGCCCCGTAGTCCTGCGGCAGCAGCTGGCTGGCGATGAGGGTGAAATGAATCCGTTCCTGCCGGTCGGTGCTGCCGGCAAACAGGGCGCCGAGCATCATGACGGCAGTTCGGAGCTGATCCGCCCGGACAGTGATTTGCCGGTGGTTGCTCAGAGCGTCGTAAAGTTCGGGATCACATCCGGCGATGTACCGGCGCAGAAAATCATATTCTTTCCGGTAGATTTCCAACGCCCGGTTGGTTTTCTGGCTGGAGTGAATCCGGTAAAAGGCCCGGAGTTCATCCCGGAAAAGCAGTTTTTTATGGCGGGCCAGCCTCAGCCACAGGAACAAATCGGCGCCGGCGGTATCGATACCCTGGTCCGTTTCCCGGTAGTTTCCGGCGGCGCGCAGGTCGGAGGCCCGGATGATCATCGCGTTATGTACATAGCGGGGGTCCAGAGTCATGGCGAAGACACTTTCGTCTCCGCCGTGGAGCCGGACATCGTCCGTGGCGCCGAAGAGCAGTTTTTTACCATAGGTGGCGGCGCAATCCGGGGTCCGATCGAGATAGTCGAGGTCCCGGTCGATGTCAAATCCGCAGAAGACATCATCCGCGTCAAAGGGCATGATATAGTCGCCCCGACAGGCGTCGACCAGCCCGGCAAAGGCGCCGGCGATGCCGCTGCGCCGGGGATTGCGGATAATGCGGATGAGGTCGGGATGCCGGGCGGCGTATTCCCGGGCGGTGTCGAGATCGGTGTCGGAGTCCGGCGCGCCGTCGTCGCAGAAAATCAATTCGGTGCGGCGGAAATGGTAACCGCAGTTCAGTACCGAGTCCAGCATGGTTTTGAGCCATGGCGTCCTGCGGTAGCTGGCGGTGATGATGCTGAGACGGATGGATTCTGGCATGAGAGTGAAAAATGGTGTAAAAAAGCCGCCGGAAACCTTTCCGGCGGCCGGGCAACCGGTCAGATGCTGAAGTTGATGAGGGGGCAGACCGGCAGGAAGCCTTCGGACATGAAGTTGAGCAGTCCGAACTGGAAGCCGCGGTCGGCGACATTGAGCAGTCCGAGCTGAGCTCCTTCGACCTTGTCGGCGCAGTTGATCAGGCTCGACTGCAGGCCTTCACCGTCGCCGGCGATGTTGAGAATCACCGAAAGCTGCCAGCCCTTGAACATTTTGGACACGTTCATGATCGCGGCCGGCTGCCAGCCGATATAGTTGCCGGAAACATTGATGGCACTGGCCTGGACCCCGCGGAAGTCACCGGCATAGCAGAACACCGGAGCGGCCTGCAGTCCGTAGAAGCTGTCCTTGTTGACGTCGATTCCGAGGGTGGCCTGCAGTCCGACGAAAGTGGAGTTCTGGCAGTAGAGCCAGCTGGCCTGAATACCGTAGATGTGTTCCGTGAGCGACCCGGTCCACGAGGCTTCCAGTCCGGAAACCGCGCCCTGGCCGGAGCACATCGGCCAGCCGGATTTGATGCCGTACACCCAGGACTGGTTCTGCGAGGCGGGCAGACCGGGGAAAATCCCAACCTGGAAATAGGAGATCCGGTAGTCGGAGTAACTGGCGCTGTCCAGTGGATTGGCGGGTGGAATTTCCAGCGCGGCGACTGCAAGTCCGGCCAGAATTGCGGCAAAACCGAAAAGTGCTTTTTTCATAATGCTGTCCTCTTCTTGTTGTCGGGAGGCCGACAGTTATTTCACGGCGATGTTGACGAGCGGGAACACCGGCAGGAAGCCGTCTTCCATGAAGTTGAGCAAGCCGAACTGGATCGAGCAGCTTCTGGCGATGTTGACCGCGCCGATCTGGACACCGACGGTCTGTTCGATGTAGTTGACCGGAGCGAGCGCCAGTCCGTAAAGTTCCTTGCCCAGTGTGTAGGCCAGACTGCCTTTGAAACCGCTGTTATCGTCGCTTCCGGCGCAGATCACCGCCGCCTCGACGCCGTAGACCGGAGCACCGCCGCTGCCGAGAATACCGACTTTTACGCCGTAGGTGGGAGAAGTTTCGGAATAATCCGGCAAGCCTTCCCAAATGCAGAGCATCAGCATTTCAAAGTTGTCATAATCGGTCACTCTGGGCTCCTCGGCCGCCGGGGCGGCAGGAGTTTCAGCCGCGCTCAATCCGGAAAAACCGGCGAGAGCGACGAAGAGGCCGAGCGCAAACAAAATCTTTTTCATAACCTTGATCCTCTCTTTTTCGTTGGAGCACCGGCATGAGGCCGGACGGATATTTAACTATAAAATACAACGATCGGACCAATAATCAATCAGTCTTGGCGATTTTTAGTGGATTTTTCCGTGAAATTCGGCTGGTTTCGCCGGGATTTGCGCCCCGGTAACCCGTCTCAGCGGCACAGGAATGCGCCAACGACGGCGGCTCCGGCCAGCATCCAGATGAACGATATTCTGGTTTTAATCAGCAGCCAGAGCGAGACGGCGGCAATGGCCAGCGCAGCCGGGTGGGGGGTGCATACCGTGCGGAGCAGAGCCAGCGGTTCTGCCCAGGGCAGTTCGTTCCGGAAGACGGACAGCTCGGCAAAAATGACGCCGGCGGCGACCATCATGCCGAACGAGGCCGGGCGCATGCCGGCGAGAAATCCCTGCACCGGCCAGGATTCCGCGTATTTGCGCAGCAGCAGCGACGCCAGAATCACCAGCAGCAGCGTCGGTGTGACCATGCCGAACGTGGCGAGCGTGGCGCCGAGAAGTCCGCCCTGGGTGAAGCCGACGTAAGTTGCGGTATTGATGCCGATCGGTCCCGGGGTGACCTGGGCGATCGATACGAGCTTGGCGAAAATTTCCGGGGTAAGCGGTTTGCCGGGGCCGACGAAATCCGCCGCCAGCAGCGGAATGAGCATGTAGCCGCCGCCGAAGCAGAGCAATCCGAATTTGAAGAAACTGAGGTAAAGGGCGGTCAGGCTCATGAACCGGACCTCCTCCGGGCGCTGAGCCGGTTGCGCGCCATTCCCAGCAGAACCGCTCCGAGAATCAGCAGCGCCGGATTGTATTTGAACGCGAGCAGGCCGAAACAGCAGCCCAGTGCCACAATCAGGTCAAACCAGCAGCGGACGGTTTTGGCCCGCAGCTTGATCACCGCCGCCGCCACCATGGCGGTGACCACCGCGATCAGGCCGCGGAAAGCGCCCTGTACGGCAGGCAGTTCCATCCAGCGGCGCATCTGGGTCATGATCATCGCCACGATGGTCATGATGATCAGCGGAGGGAACACCGCGCCGAGAAGTCCGGCGACGGCGCCGCGCCAGCGGTTGACCTTCCAGCCGATGGCCACGGCGAAATTCACCGCCAGTATACCCGGAACCGTCTGGGTGATGGCCACCAGTTCCAGAAATTCATCATCGGTAATCCAGCGGCGCTTGCGGCTGAATTCCTCCTGAGCCGCGGCCATGATGGCATAGCCGCCGCCCAGCACCAGCGCTGAAATTTTGGCAAACTGCCAGCACAGCACGGCGTCACGCCGCCAGGAGGGCAGGGCGAGATATTCCGGCTGAAACGGAACCGGCGTTCCGGATGATGATTGAATTTCCTTGCTCATGGTCATATAAAATATCACCTTTTCGCCGGTTTGGCAAGCCGTCGGCGGCTTGAAAAATCAGTCGAAGGAGGTTATTTTATAAAAATATATACCCGTTCAACTTCAACCGTAAAAATGGAGACAAGCGATGAACTTCACCAAGGAAGTCGAGCAGATGGTCTGCGTCGCCAAGGGGCCGAAACACGGTCCGGCGCCGATCCCGCAGGAGGGCGCCTGGACCAAGGCCAAAGAGATCACCGATATTTCCGGGCTCACCCACGGCGTGGGCTGGTGCGCTCCGCAGCAGGGCGCCTGCAAGCTGACGCTCAACGTCAAAGACGGCATCATTCAGGAGGCGCTGGTCGAAACGATCGGCTGCTCCGGCATGACCCATTCTGCGGCGATGGCGGCGGAAATCCTGCCCGGCAAGACCATCCTTGAAGCGTTGAACACCGACCTGGTCTGCGATGCGATCAACACCGCGATGCGGGAGTTGTTCCTGCAGATCGTCTATGGCCGTACGCAGACGGCGTTTTCCGAGGGCGGACTGCCGATCGGCGCCGGACTGGAGGACCTTGGCAAGGGACTTCGGAGCATCACCGGAACCATGTACGGCACTTCCGCCAAGGGCGTGCGTTATCTGGAAATGGCCGAGGGCTATGTGACCAAGATTGCGCTCGACGACGAAGATCACGTCATCGGTTACGAATTTGTCAAGCTCGGCCAGATGCTCGATGCCATCGAAAAAGGCATGGATGCCAACGAGGCCAAGCAGAAATTCACCGGCACCTACGGCCGTTTTGCCGATGCCGTCAAAGTCATCAATCCGCGTCATCAGTAACGGTGGGAGGAATACCGATCATGGCACTTTTCGAAAGTTACGAACGCCGGATCAAGCAGATCGAGGCGTTTTTGAAGGCTAACGGAATCGCTTCTCTGGAGGAAGCCGAGGCGATCACCAAGGGCAAAGGTCTGGACATTTACGCCCGGGTCAAGGCCATTCAGCCGATTTGTTTTGAGAACGCCTGCTGGGCATACCTGGTCGGCGCGGCGGTGGCGATCAAGCGCGGTCAGACGGTGGCCAGTGAAATCGCCAAGACCTTGGGCGAGGGACTGCAGTCCTTCTGCATTCCCGGCTCGGTGGCCGATGACCGCAAAGTCGGACTCGGCCACGGCAATCTCGCGTCGATGCTGCTGCTCGACGACACCAAATGCTTTGCTTTCTGCGCCGGCCACGAGTCGTTTGCGGCGGCCGAGGGCGCGAGCGGTCTGGCCCGGAGCGCCAACAAGGCGCGCAAAGAGCCGCTGCGGGTCATCCTGAACGGACTGGGCAAGGATGCCGCCCAGATCATTTCCCGGATCAACGGTTTCACCAGCGTGGAAACCGAGTTTGACTACGCCACCGGCAAGGTCCGGGTGGTGTCGGAGCGGGCCTACTCCAAGGGCGAGCGGGCGGCGGTGCGCTGCTACGGTGCCGACGACGTCCGCGAGGGCGTGGCGATCATGTGGCTCGAGGGCGTGGACATCGCCATTACCGGCAACTCCACCAATCCGACCCGGTTCCAGCATCCGGTGATGGCCACCTACAAGAAAGAGCGCATTGAGAAGGGCATGCCGTTCTTCTCGGTGGCTTCCGGCGGCGGTACCGGCCGGACTCTGCATCCGGATAACATGGCGGCCGGTCCGGCCAGTTATGGTATGACCGACACGATGGGGCGCATGCACTCTGACGCCCAGTTTGCCGGTTCCTCCTCGGTTCCGGCGCACGTCGAGATGATGGGGCTGATCGGCATGGGCAACAACCCGATGGTCGGCGCATCGGTCGACGTCGCGGTGGCGGTGGCCCAGGCGATGACCAAATAAGGTCGGATGTATCCAGAAAAACGGCGCTTCCGGAAAAATTTTTCCGGGAGCGTTTTTTTATTTTGAATTTGCGGTGTATATTATACGAATGGCAGAACAACAGAATCGGGCAGAGCCGAGACGGCCGTGAACGCCGCGGCCGATGGAGGCGGAAGACTCCGCCGGGGAAGGAGAACATGAGTGAAATTCAGTCGGAAACTCCGACTTTGGCCAAGCGGATCATTCCCTGTCTGGATGTGAAGGGCGGTCGCGTGGTCAAAGGCGTCAACTTTGTGGATTTGGTCGATGCCGGCGATCCGGTGGAGGCCGCCCGCAAATACGATGCGCAGGGCGCGGACGAACTGGTGTTTCTGGACATCACCGCCAGCAGTGACGGGCGCGACACCATGGTGGATGTGGTGCGCCGGACTGCGGCGGAATTGTTTATTCCGCTCACCGTGGGCGGCGGCATCCGCAGTGTGGCGGACTTCCGGAAACTGCTGCTGGCCGGAGCCGACAAGATTTCCGTCAATACGGCGGCGGTGCTTCATCCGGAGCTGATATCCGAGGCGGCGTTCCGGTTCGGCAGCCAGTGCGTGGTGCTGGCGATCGACGCCCGTCGGATTCCAGGGGAGGCACGGTGGGAGGTTTACACCCATGGAGGACGGAAGCCGACCGGCATCGACGCGGTGGAGTGGGCCGGGCGCGGCGTGGCGGCCGGAGCCGGAGAAATACTGCTCACGAGCATGGACGCCGACGGCACCCGGGCCGGTTACGACTGCGAACTGACCCGCACGGTTTCCGCTGCGGTGAAGGTGCCGGTCATCGCCTCCGGCGGCGCCGGCAATCTGGAGCATCTGCGGGAAGTTCTGACTGCCGGAGCCGCCGATGCGGTGCTGGCGGCCGGGATGTTTCACTTCGGGCAGTACACTATTGCGCAGGCGAAAACGTTTCTGAGTGAGAGCGGCATTCCGGTGCGCCCGGTGTGGTAAGCGCTCAATCCGGCCGGCGTAAATTGTCCAAATGCGCATGGAAGCGGCGCGGCGACGGTTTTTCCGGACGGACAAGACCGGTTGCCGGTTGAATTGAGAAAATCCGGAGCTATTTTGATTTCGTCAATGCGGCGCGGGGCAAAGCCGCCAGGCTTGATAAACAGGTATTTAATATTCAGCAACTGAGAACTGATTCAGGAGTAGCGATCATGACGCCGGAAGAATTGAAAAAGCGGGCGCTTGCCTACCACAGCGAGGGCAAGCCGGGCAAGATCACCGTGGTGCCTTCCAAACCCTGCAACTCGGGTGACGAGTTGTCGCTGGCCTACACGCCGGGAGTGGCGCGGCCCTGCCTGGAAATCAGGGAGCATTCGTCCGACGTGTGGAAATACACCAGCCGCGGCAACCTGGTGGCGGTGGTCAGCGACGGTACGGCGGTGCTCGGTCTTGGCAATATCGGGCCGGAGGCCGGACTGCCGGTCATGGAAGGCAAGGCGGTGCTGTTCAAGCATTTCGCCGATATTGATTCCGTGCCGATCTGTCTGGGCAAGGTGTTCAACGACCGCGGCCGTACCGATCCGGCCCGGTTGATCGCGGCGGTGGAGTGTCTGGAGCCGACTTTCGGCGGCATCAATCTGGAGGACATCGCGGCGCCGGCCTGCTTTGAGGTCGAAAGTGAACTGAAAAGGCGCATGAATATTCCGGTTTTTCACGACGATCAGCATGGAACTGCCATCATCTCGCTGGCCGCCATTCTCAATGCGCTGCGGCTGGTCGGCAAAAAGATTGAAGATTGCCGGTTTGTGGTCAACGGTTCCGGGGCGGCGGGGATTGCCTGCAGCCGCTTCTATCTGAGTGCCGGGGCCCGGCGGGAAAACTTCATCATGTGCGACAGCAAGGGAGTCATTCACCGGGGACGCAATGACCTCAATGCTCAGAAAGCCGAATTCGCGGTGGATACGAACTGCCGGACTCTGGCCGATGCCATGCGCGGCGCGGACATTTTTCTGGGATTTTCCGCTGCGAAATGCGTGACTCCGGAAATGGTCGGAACAATGGCTCCGGGAGCGGTCATTTTCGCCATGGCCAATCCGGAACCGGAAATCTATCCGGATCTGGCGCTGGAGGCGGGCGCCGCCGTGGTCGGCACCGGCCGCAGTGATTTCAACAACCAGATCAACAACGTGCTTGGCTTTCCCGGTATTTTCCGGGGTGCGCTTGACGTCCGGGCCAGTGACATCAACGAGGAAATGAAAATGGCGGCGGCGCTGGCACTGGCCGAGCTGGCCGACCGGCCGATTCCGGCCGGCGTCGCTGAGGAGCTCAAAGCCGCCTATCCCCGCGAGGCGGCAGCCGGACTTTTCGACAATTACCGGGGAATCCGTCCGGACATGGTGATTCCCAAGCCGTTTGATCCGCGGGTGGTGCCCAGTGTGGCCCGTGGCGTTGCGGCGGCGGCGATGAAGTCGGGGGTTGCGCAGCGGCGGATTGACGACCTTGACGCTTATGAGGCGGAAGTGGCCGCCCGGATTCGCCGCAACCGCTGATTTCAGTCTCGGCCATCGGGCGTCACAGACGATGGGAGTCCGGTCCGGCCGGTTCAGGGAGCGGTCCGGTTCGGAGCCGGGGATTCCGCCGGTTCCTGACCGAGGCGGAAATTGCGGGGCGAGACGGCGAGGCGTTCCCGGAAGATCCGGCAGAGGTGATTGCTGTCGTAGAAGCCGCAGGCTGTGGCGATTTCGCCTATGCTTTGGGAGGTTTCCCGGAGCAGAGACCGGGCTTTGTCGAGCCGCAGCCGCATGACGTACTCCCCCGGAGTCAGGCCGGTGGCCCGTTTGAAAGCCCGGAAGAAGTTGCGTTCCGACATATTGGATATGGCGGCCAGTTTGTGAATGTCCGGCTTGCGGGTGAGGTCGGCGCTCAGGCTGCGCATCGCCTTGTCAATTCCGTAGTCGCACTGCCGTACCTGGGGCGGATTGCCGTACAGCCGGGCCAGGTCCAGCAGAATTGACATCAGCAGCGAGAGCGCGGCCATCTGGAATCCGGGGCGCTGTTCGAGATTCTCCGAGAGCAGCATGAACAGCTTTTCGGAAACCCGTTTCAGGCCGGCTTCGTTCAGGGACATGACCGGCTGCGGGCTGTTGGGGGTCTTGGAAGGGTGTTCTCCGCGCATGAGTATGCGGTGGATGAAAGGCAGGGGTTCGCTGTCCAGAATCGGAATGAAAATGCGGTCTCGGGCGAACAGCAGGTTGATAATGGAGAAGTTGACCATCCGGTCAAAACCGTGGACCGTGCCCGGATGCAGCATGAGGACGTCACCGACCGCAATGCGGCAATGCCCGCCGTTGGTGATATGCTGAGCCTCGCCTGAAGTTATCACCACAATTTCCGTAAATTCATGGTCGTGAAATGATCCGGGGGGCTGTACCCCGATCTCCAGCCAGCGGACGTTGATCGGAATGGCGCCATCAATGAAGTATTCGTTGGTAATGGTATACATCAGAAACACCCTGGTACAACGTTTTGGCAGAATTATACTATGGAAAGTCAGAAATGTCAAGTTTTTTCCAATAATATCGTACTATAATATTGTCAGAAACATTCTTATATGTCAGTTTCGGGCCGTAAGAAGACCGGTCCGCTGTACCGTCCCGGGTGATTCCCGTGACGGCGGACCTTGACAAGAATATGGAGGAAAAGGGCAAATGAGTGAATTGATTCTGGTTGACAGCACTTATGCTGGCGCGGTGGTGCTTCCCGGCGGAACCGGTGAGAATTTCTTTGATTCCATGACCGTCAGCACCGGTGGGATTGCCTCCGGAACTGTTATCAGCAGCGGTGGAATTCAGACCATCAGCGGCGGCGGCGTTGATTACGATGCGACAGTGCTGACCAGCGGCCGCCAGGTGGTGGGGGTCGGCGGCTCGGCGTTCGGAGTTCATGTTTCCGGAGCTGGAGCCAGTCAGCGGGTCAGCGGCAACAATACCGTTTCAGGATATGTTTCAGGTACGGTGGTCGAAGACGGCGGACGGATGAGTCTGGCCAATGCGGCTTACGGCGTCGATCTCACGGCCGGCAGCAGCGGTGTGATTGAAGTCAACTGGATCGGGTCGGCTTCCAATGTGACAGTTGAGAGCGGCGGATCGATGATTGTGGTTCAGGTCAGAGCCCTGGCTTCCGATGTCGTTGTCAATGGCGGCTATGCGTTTGTTTCCAGCGGCGTCATCAGCGGGATCGACATCACCGGTACGATTGATTCGGCGACCAATTTGCTGGTATCCGCCGGTGGTAGCGCTTTTGATGTCGGGATTTCAGGCGGTGGTGTGGCGGCTGTAGGCAACTCCGGATTGGTTTCCGGACTTGTGGCAACCGAAGGCTCTTACATAAAAGTCACCGGGACCAGTGCCACATTGGTGGATGCCGCGCTGGAAAACAGTTTTCTGCGCATCGAGAATGCCGCTACGGTTTCAGGCGCTTCGATCCGCCACACTGATGCCAATACCTCGACGGTGTACGTCGCTGCCGGCGGAGCCGGGCTGGATTTGTCAGTGACTTCCGCCCGGGTTGACAACTATGGACTGATATCCGGCGGCGTGATGGGTGACCAGGGCCTGGCTTTTGTATTCACCACCGGCATTGCCAGCGGGGTTTCCGTTTCCAGCGGCGGCCGGCTGATTGTCTGCGTCGGCGGGGCGCAGAGCTATGACACCGAAATTTTCGCTGGCGGCTTTGAGAGTGCCCATAACAATGCCAGCATGACCCGTACCACCATTCATGCCGGTGGTTCCCAGGTGCTGAACAGTGGCAGCTTTGCTTACGATACGATGATTGCCGGCGGTTATCAGCTGGTCGGTAACAGTGGCAGCGCTTTAGATACACTGGTTTCCGGAGTCGGCGCCCGGCAGCAGGTCAGCGGCGGCTGGGCCGAAACCACTACCGTGCTGGATGGGGGGTATGTGCAGTTTGCCAATTTGGGCAGCGGCAGCGGCATTGTCCTGAGTTCCGGCGGTTCCGGCCGGGTGACTTACCAGGGGTCGGCTACCAATGTGACGGTGCTGGATGGCGCTAAATTTGATGTGGACAATGTTCAGTCACTGGTTTCGGAAATTGTTGTCGACGGCGGTCTGCTGGTAGTCGGACAGCTGGGGTCGGCGATTGTTTCGAACGTGACTATTGTCCGGCGCGGCACCACCGATGCGGTCTATGATCTTTATAACTACAAGACCGGCACGGTCAACGGGCTCAACATGACCGGAGGCCGGATTGACAATTACGGCCGTATCAATGGGGCACAGCTCAGTTCCGGAGCGCTCCTGTACAATTTCCTGTCGACTGGCGTTACGGATGGAGCTGAGGTTTTCGAGGGCGGCAAACTTATTGCCTGCGTGTCCGGCGCATATGCCGTCAACGCGGTAATCAACAGCGGCGGTACAGCCAGTGCTTACGATAACGGCACTCTGAGTGCGTCGATTATCAATGCCGGCGGTCTGGAAGAGGTGCTTTGGGGGGGAGCCTCGCTGGATGCCACGGTCAACTTTGACGGCCGGCTGGTTATTGGCGGTGAAAACGCTTATGGATCCGGCATGACGGTCAAAAACGGCGGTGAATTGGTCATCGGCGACGGGGCCACGGTGGAGAATATGTGGGCCGAGGACGGAGCCCGGGTGGTGATGTCCGGCGGCCGCCTGGTGCTGGATCTGGCCGTCAGCGGCGTGTACATCCAGGTCTCTGACGGGGCTTTCATCGAGTACGCCAATATGATTGACGGCGGCCGGATCGATTTTGCAGCAGGCAAACTGGGGCCGGGAACTTATTCTTTCACGGACCGGTCCGTGCTTTCCAATGTGCTTTTCAGCGTTGACAACGGTGTACTGATGACCGTGGGCACTAAATATTTTTCAGCTGATGGCTGGATGAGCTATGTAGCCGGCAACACCGATGCGGTCACTCTGACTGTCGCCGGCACCACGGCGGTTGACTTCGTTAAAATGACGACAGAGGACGCTTTTACTGTGCACAACCAGCTGTTGACGGTCAATGGCGACGGGCTTTATGCCGGTACGCTGGATTCCGGCTGGACCGGAACCACTTTCGTCGCTGCGGAAGGACTTGTGACCGGAAACACGATGGTTGCCATTGCCGGAGTTGAAAATGCGTCCGCAGTGATTTATGGTGGCGGCTCCACCTCCAGCCTGAATGGCGTGACCGGAATTGCCTTTACTTCCGGCACCGTGGCGGCCGTCATGGGAGGCGCTGAAAATGCCGCTTGCACGGTTGA
>CASFVA010000016.1 GCA_949298075.1 uncultured Lentisphaeria bacterium | reverse complement strand
GGCACGGTCGCGAACATCTACGGCGGCGGCGCGCACGCCAAGGCTCATGCCACTGCCACTTCGGTGGTCAACGGCAACGTCAACATCACCGTGACCGGCGGCACCGTGGACCGCATTTTCGCCCGCGGCCAGGTGCTCGGGGACAGCCTGAACGGCACCGCGACGGTGACGTTCTCCGGAGCCGCCAGCTTCAACACCCGGGTCTCGGGTGCGGGTTACCTCGGCGCCAACGGCGAAGAGGCGGGCGCCTCGCTGCTGGTCTTCTCGGACTACAGCGGCACCTTCTCGGGCACCATCAACGCCTTTGATTCCATCACGATTTCCGGAGATTCGGCCGCGACCTTTGACATGGTTCAGGTGGATAACTCCAGCTGGGTCTTCGATCTCTACGAAAACAGCGGTGCGGCGACGGCCCTGAACTGGGCTGACGCCGATTTCGCCGGCGACGAGATTTCCCTGCTTCTGGACAATGCCAACCGGGCGGAAGGCTGGAATCTGATTGCCACCGGAGAAACCGGCGCTGCCGCCTTCGAGAACACGGTATTCAAGGTTTACATCAACGCGACCTCCATGATTGAACTGGAGATCGGCGAGAGTGTCCTCGGCGGAGCGTTCGGCGGGTATGCTCTCACTTTCGATGAGGCGGACAACACCTTGAAGTTCGCCAAACTGGCGTAAAGATCATTGCCCCTTTCGCGTCGGGTTCCGGGAAACCGGGCCCGGCGTTTTTTTGTACTCTTCGACGGCGAAGATTCGGTGCGGAGGAATTGTGGAATCCGCCGTCAAGTGATAATTGCTTCCGGCATGGTCCGGGTAACGGTTGACCCGTTCCGTCCGGAATAACGGCGACTCCCGCCAGGGGAGCGACTTCGGGCTGCCGTCAGCTCATCTCCGGCGGGACCGCCTGAAGCAAAAAACGCGGGGAGGCACCATCCAACGCCCGTTCCCGGCACGGATGGCGTTGCTCTTCGCCGGATGGAAATGTCCTCCGGGAAATCCGGCCGCGACGCCGGAGCCGGCCTGAGTCAGGTGCCGGCCCGGGTGAAAATCGCCTTTCTCCGCGCCGGCCGGCCGGATTGCGTTTGAAAGGCCGAAAAGCA
Organism: uncultured Lentisphaeria bacterium; assembly: GCA_949298075.1. Taxonomy (GTDB): domain Bacteria; phylum Verrucomicrobiota; class Lentisphaeria; order Victivallales; family Victivallaceae; genus UBA1784. The sequence goes on along the minus strand of CASFVA010000016.1, from coordinate 9,630 downwards.
AAAAAACGCCCCGGAGGACAGCATTTGTCATCCGGGGACGCGGCGCCAATTGGCCAATACCACGGCTTTCAATCACGGATTTTCAGTTTGCCGGGTGGCCGATTGCATTTATGTTCAGCAGGAGGCGCCGGCGATCTCCTCGGCCGCCGCCGCGTAGGCCTCTGCCACAGAGGCCCGGACGCCGTCGGTGGCCGCTTCTCCGAAGTAGCCCAGCGCAAAATTTTCGCAGACCGGCTGGGCCAGCATCAGTACACCGTAACCGTAGCCGCGTTCCACCCGGCCCAGTTTGCGGTAGCGCTTGACTTCTTCATTGAATTTTTCCCGGCTGCCGTAAATCGGAATGCCGTGCTCTTCAAAATTCCAGCGCCGGTGCCACAATTCAGTATCAACACTGCCGAAAAGGTAGAGTGCCACGCCGGTTACCGAGGCATAGCCGTGGAAGGACTGATTCATGGGTTTCTGCATTTCGCCCAGCCGGTCCGGGGACATGCGGCGGCGGCAGAAGATTTCAGTGCCGGCCAGTTCCCCCAGGGTAATCACGGCATCCGGGAATTTGACGCTCAGCCGACGCATGACTTTTTCAGCCCGGTTCAGGAGCTCACCGCGGCGCCGGCGTCCCGGCAGTTCAAAAAAAGCCGGTCCGATGCACAGACGCTTGTTGCGATCCTTGACCAGAAAGTTGCGGGAAATCAGGGTGCGGACCAAATTGTGGGCGGTCGGGGTTTTCATTTCAAGGCGTTCGGCGATGTCGCACAGACGAATGCTGGACGGCGATTCCGCCGCCAGCTGTAAAATGTCCAGCGCCTTGACCACCGAACCCACCAGACCGGAACCAGCCATAATCAAAATCTCCTCAGGTATAAATGCTGTTCTTTTCCGCGCCGCCAGCCATAATAGGATAACCGCTTTTCCGGTCTGTCCGCCGCCGGTCCGGTTGGAGCTCCGGGGGGGAGCTGACTCGCCATTCTGTGATTCAGCATTATTAAAAACTTTTTCACTTCAGTCAATATACTGTGTAAGTTTTGAAAAAGCAACCCCGGGGATGGCAAATATATGGAAATTCATCAAAAAAAACAGAAAAAACTTTTTTAAAAAAAGCGGTAAAATCGTAACTGCCTGATTTTGCAGGAGTTTTCTCCGGAGTTTGCAGACTCTGTTTTTCATTATTGATGTATTCTCTCGGGCTTGTCCGGTGTTTTTGCCGCGGATTGCGGCGCCCGTGCCAGCCGGTCCGGACCGGGGACGCCGCCACCGCCGGTCCGATTCTGGACTCCGGCCCCGAAAGGGAACACTTTAATGCCGTTTCCGGAGCTTTCTGCTTGATATTGGGGCGATTCAAGGTTATATTTACCAGTGGTTTATTGTGGCCGCGACCACCTGGCGCGACCAGGACGGATCGGATCTCCGACGCCGGAGCCGGATCAGTAAAACGGATCCGGAACCCGGCCGGAGTCCACTCAGCCTCAACCGCAAACCAGCGTTAAAGAATTTGGGAAAGGATTGTTAAATGAACAAAACTGCTCTGGTCACCGGATCCGGCCGCGGCATCGGCGCCGGCATCGTCGAAAAACTCGCCTCGGAAAACTGGAACGTCGCGGTCTGCGACCTCAAGTCCATGGAAGAAGGCCTGGCCCAGTGCGCCGAACTGGAACAGCGCTACGGCGTCAAGGCCCGCTACTATCGCGCCGACATTTCCAAAGCCGCCGACCGGCAGGCTCTGCTGGACGGCATTCTGGCCGATTTCGGCGCTCTCGACGCGCTGGTCAACAACGCCGGCGTCGCCCCCAAGGTCCGCTGCGATCTGCTTGAAATGACGGAGGAAAGCTTTGACTTCGTGCTCGGCATCAACCTCAAGGGCACCTTCTTTCTGACCCAGCTGATCGGCCGCTACTTCATGGAGCGCAAGGCGGGAGTTATTGTCAATATCGGCAGCTGTTCTGCTGCGGTGGCGAGCATCAGCCGCGGGGAATACTGCATGTCCAAGGCCGGCGTGGCCATGATCACCATGCTGTTCGCCGTCAAGATGGCGGAAGCCGGCGTCAACGTCTATGAGATCCGTCCCGGCATTATCGCCACGCCCATGACCAGTGTCGTCAAGGCCAAGTACGACAAGCTCATCGCCGAAGGTCTCACCCTGCAGCCCCGCTGGGGCGAGCCCGAGGACATCGCCAAGGTGGTCGCCTCCCTGCTGCGCGGTGATCTCGGATATTCGACCGGCCAGGTCATCAATGTCGACGGCGGCATGGCGATTGCGAAGCTCTGACGACGATGAAGAAAGTCAACACTCTGGTGATCGGCTCCGGCGCGGCCGGACTCGCCGCCGCCCTGCGGCTTCACGCCGAGGGCGTCAAAGACATCCTGCTGTTGTCGGAAGGGCTGCAGCGCGGCACCTCCATCAATACCGGCAGCGACAAGCAGACCTATTACAAGCTCGGAGTTTACGGTTCGGAGCCGGATGCTCCCGAACTGCTGGCCTCCACTTTTTATGACAACGGCGCCGCCCACGGCGATGTGGCCCTGGTCGAATCGGCGCTGTCGCTGCGCTGTTTCATGAACCTGGTCAATCTCGGCGTGCCGTTCCCCTGCGACGGCTACGGGCAGTACATCGGCTACAAGACGGACCATGATCCCAAGCGGCGGGCGACCAGCTGCGGCCCCTACACCTCCCGGGAGATGTGTCTGGCGCTGATCCGGGCGGTGAAAGCCGCCGGCATTGAAATCGCCGAAAAGCGCACCGCGGCCGAGCTGATCGTCGTGGATGGCCGGGCGGCCGGAGCCGTGATCTTCAGCAACGCCACCAAACAGTTCGAGACGGTGCTGGCCGACAACACCGTGTTCGCGGTCGGCGGACCGGGCGGACTCTACCAGCAGAGCGTCTATCCGGTCGGCCACACCGGCGCGATCGGCCTGGCGCTGGCCAAGGGCGCCAAGGCGCAGAACCTGCCGGAATCCCAATTCGGACTGGCGTCGATCAAATTCCGCTGGAACGTTTCCGGAACCTACATGCAGGTGCTGCCGCGTTTCATTTCAACCGCGCCCGACGGTTCCGATCCCCGGGAATTTCTGCGCGATTACTTCAAAGACGATCTCGGCCGCATGAACACGATGGTCTTTCTCAAGGGCTATCAGTGGCCGTTTGACGTGCGCAAGGCGAATGACGGCTCCTCGATCATCGACCTGCTGGTGCACGCGGAAACGGCGGAAAAGGGGCGGCGGGTCTGGCTGGACTTCCGGAGCAATCCGGAGGGACTGGACTTCAACGCGCTCTCCGAGGAGGCCCGGACCTATCTGGAACGCTCCGGAGCGCTGTTCGGCACACCGCTGGAGCGGCTGGAAAAAATGAATCCAGGCGCGGTGTCGCTCTACCGGGATCACAATATCGATCTGGCGGCCGAGCCGCTGGAAATCGCGGTATGCGCCCAGCACAACAACGGCGGACTCACCGGCACCATCTGGTATGAGTCACCCAATCTGCCGCACCTGTTTCCGATTGGCGAGGTCAACGGTTCGCACGGCGTCACCCGTCCGGGCGGTTCGGCGCTCAACGCCGGCCAGGTGGGGGCATTCCGCTGTGCCGAATACATTGCGCACCGCGGCGGAGAGGCGACCGCCGATCCCGCGGCGGCGGAGCGCGAGGCCGAATGCATTGTGGCGCGGCTGAAGGCGCTGCTCAAGGGGTCCCGGGACTGGCTGGCCGACCGCAAGGAGCTGCAGTCACGCATGACGCTGACCGCCGGTCATCTGCGCCGTCCGGAAGAACTGCGCCGGGCGACGGCCGAGGCCAAAGCTCTGGTGGAAGCCATCGAACGCGAAGGCTATCCGGAGTCAGCCGGCGAGAACGCCTTCATCACCCGCCAGCTGGCATTTGCCCACTGGGGCTATCTTTCGGCGATCAGTTTTCAGGCTGATGCTGGCGTGGGCAGCCGCGGTTCGGCGGCGGTGCTTGACGCCGCCGGCGGCATTGTTCCCGAAAACGTTGAGTTCCGGCGCAAGATCCTTGAAACCGTGTTCGACGGCCGGGATTTTGTGCACACCTGGGTGGACTGCCGGCCGATTCCGCACGAAGACGGCTGGTTTGAGACCGTCTGGGCCGACTACCGTGACGGCCGGGTTTATCAACAGTGACGGAGGAGTGGCATGGCTGACTATCCGAAAATCGCCGCGTTCAGGAGTGCGGCGGAGTTCCGCCGCTATCTGAAAGGGGATCTGCGGCTTGATCTTGATCTTGACGACGCGGTGATTCCGGCTCCGGAGTCGCCGCTGGCCGCCGGGCTGGAATATCACGGACGCAGAATCGGCAACCGCTGGTGCATCCTGCCCATGGAGGGGTGGGATTGCTGCCCGGACGGGGCGCCGAGCGAGCTCACCCGCCGCCGCTGGCTCAATTTCGCCGTGAGCGGCGCGAAACTGCTGTTCGGCTGCGAAGCCTGCGCGGTGATGCCTTCCGGACGCAGCAACACCCGCCAGCTCATGCTGACCCGGGACAATCTGCCGCAGGTCCGGGCGCTCCGGGAGGAGATGGTGGCGCGGCATCGGGAAAAATTCGGCACCGCCGATGATCTGCTGATCGGACTGCAGCTGACCCATTCCGGCCGGTTCAGCCACCCCAACGACGACGCCCGGCTGGAATCGGTGACCGCCTACTGCCACCCGCTGCTCGACGAAAGGTTCCATTGTTCGGAGAAAAACGTGGTGACTGATGCCGGGATCGCCGATATTGTGGCGCATTTCGGCGCCTCCGCCCGTCTGGCCCAGGCGGCCGGATTTGACTTCGTGGACGTCAAGATGGCCCATGGCTATCTCGGGCATGAGTTTCTGAGCGCGTTCACGCGGCCCGGTCCTTACGGCGGCAGCTTTGAGAACCGCACCCGTTTCTTCCGCGAAATCGTTGAGGCGATCCGGAGCGAGGCGCCGGGGCTGGAAATCGGCATGCGGCTGTCGCTGTTCGACTGTCTGCCCTTTGAGCCGGGCCCGGGACACGTCGGAATTCCGGTGCAGCGGGGCGACATCGGACCGGGGAACTACCATTATGCTTTTGGCGGCGACGGTACCGGCCTGGGTTACGATCTCACCGAGACAATCCGTTTCATCGAGCTGGCGCGGTCGCTCGGGGTTGAACTGATCTGCACCACGGTGTGCAGCCCCTACTACAATCCGCACTTCCAGCGTCCGGCCTACTACCCGGTGTCGGACGGCTATCTGCCGCCGGAGGATCCGGTGGTCGGAGCAGCCCGCCAGATCCGGGCGGTGGCGGAAGTCAGAAGGCATTTTGCCGGACGCGGTCCGGTGTTCATCGGTTCGGGTTACACCTGTCTGCAGGAGTTTCTGGCTCCGGTCGCCCAACGCGTGGTGCGCGAAGGACAGGCGGATCTGGTCGGAATCGGCCGTCAGGTGCTGTCCTATCCGGGATTCTGTGCCGATGTGCTGGCGGGGCGTCCGCTGGAAAAGCGGCGGATCTGCCGGACTTTCGGCGACTGCACCACGGCGCCGCGCAGCGGCATGGTGTCGGGATGTTATCCGCTGGATGAGTTCTACAAAAAGCGTCCGGAGAGCGAGAAGCTCAAGGCCGTCAAGGCGGCGCTCCGGGCGAAACGGAAATAACGGCGGTGCAGCCGGGAGGGAAAGTATGATTCTGTTTGTGGCTGACGATCATTACGGAGTTCATCCGGGACTCTGCCAGTATGAGTCGATCAAGTCGGATTATCCGGACATGGTTTTTTACGAAAACGACTGGAGCGGTTTTACCGCCCACAACCTCAGACGGGATTGCGACCTGCTGATTCTCAACATGATCGCCTCCACCTGCAACCTGCCGCTTCCGGATGGCGCGGCCTGCCGGGCTGTCCATAATTACTGCAGCACCGGCAAGCCGTTGCTGCTGCTGCACGGCGGCAGTTCGGCGTTCTGGCATTGCGACTGGTTCCGGCGCAACGTCGGAATCCGCTGGGTGCGTCCCAACGATCCCGACCAGGTGCCCCGCAGCACCCATCCCAAGGAACCGTTTGTGGTGAAGGTTGCCAAAAGCCGGCATCCGCTGGCCGCCCGGCTGGTGGAAATGGACCTGCCCCAGGACGAGATCTACACCGAGCTGGAACAGGTCAACCCGGTTTGGAATCTGATGGAGACAACCATCCCCGAAGGTACTTTCGTGCAGTGTGCCGAGTCCCGGAATGTCTGGGGCGGACGGGTCATCAATTTCCTGCCCGGCCACCGGAGCGAAGTCACCACTCATCCGGCGATGACCGCCAATCTCAAGACGCTGATCAACTATCTGCTGGATTGACCGGCAGACGGTTCCGGAAGCGGACCGAAGGCCGCTTCCGGCGTAAAACGCACCGCCCCGCCGGGAAAAGCCACCCGGTTCCGGCGGCGTGATTTATTTGATCTTGGCCAGGTCGACGCCGCACTCTTCCCAGAAGAGGGTGTCTTCGACGATTTTGTTGTCCTGTTCCCAGAAGCGGTTCATCACGTCTTCCGGCACCGGATGGGAGTTGAGCAGATGGTTCCGAAGGATTTCCGGAGCGATTTCCGCCTGCGGCGCCAGCTTCTCCAGCTGGTTGATCAGGGCGGCAAACGCGGTCGCCGCCGCCGGTGCCGCCGCCCTGGCGGTGCTGAAGGTGGAAACCACCAGCACGCCGGCTCCGACCCGCCAGGCGGTCAGATGGGTGAATTTGCGCAGCGTGTCATCGGCGATGAAGTGCTTGATATTCTGCACCATGCCTTTCATCCGGTCGCGCACCGGCTTGTCGACGCCGATGGTCATGCGGTCGCCCGGAACCGGGATGTGGTCGAAATTGAGTTTGTAGCCGCCTTCCAGCAGTGGATACATGTGGAGATCGAAGTAACGGTCGCCGCCCAGCGCCTCCCGCAGCCAGTCGGCGGTGATGAGGCCGCCCAGGTTGCTGCCGCGATCCCAGATGCAGGGCTTGAAGCGTTCAAGTGCGCCGGGAAACATGCCGGTTTGTCCCGCGTGATCGCGATGGTAGAAGAGCAGGACCGTGCGTCCGGCCGCCAGGTCGTCAAAGACGGCCTCGTCGAGCCGGTCCCGCAGGACCAGCCGGGGCTTTGCCGGGGCGTCCGGTGCGGTCAGCTCCGCCAGCTGAGCTGCGAAATTCCGGTCGGCGAGCCGGTCCAGCGGACGGATTAGGATGCCGGGGCGCGGAAACACCCGGAATTCCCAGCGGTTGGTCACCGTGAACTCCGGAGAACTGAACACCGCCTCCAGCTCCCGGCGGACGGTTCCGGGTCCCAGGTTGGCCAGGGTGAGATCGGCCAGCTTCTGGAGTCCGGAGGTTGTCACAATCCGTTCGGCCCGGGCGATCACTTCCCGGTGTTCTCCGGCAATCAGGGTCACGGTTAGATCTCCGGTTGCGTTGACCGGCGTTCCGAAATGAGAAAGCCAGAGCGGCAGCTGCAGGGTGTCGCCGCAATAAAAGCTTTCGTCCGGCCAGTCGGCCAGCAGGGCGGTGGGACCATTGAAATTCAGCATCCAGGCCGGAGGAATGTATTTGTCGTCGTCAAAGCAGTCGACGATGCCGTTTTTGTTTTCATATTTGAAGCAGTCCGCGAATTGCAGCATCTCAAAGCCGCAGAGTCCGGAAAGCCGGAGCCGTTCGAGGTAGGTTTTGATCGCCGTCATTTTAAACCGCTCGGAGGCGTGGCGCAGTTCCGGGTATTCTCCGGCCAGCCCCTTGGTCCGGATCAGTTCGGGCAGTTCGGTCATGAAACGCGGCTTGCGGATGCCCCTGGCCGCCAGCTCATCGGCTCCGACCCGGGCGGCGAAAGCGTCGAATTTGGCGTTGAGGGCGTCGTAATCTGGCAGTTCGATATAGTGTACCGCTTCGTGGGCCAGCACCGGCCGGATCGGGGTGGCGAACCGGCGCAGCGTGACGGCGGCTCCGTCGGCGGCGGATGCGGAGGTTTCCAGAGGGGTCGCGCTGACGGAGCCGTTGATGCGCCAGCAGTTGTCGGTCACAAACATGTCACGGTGCGATTTGAACGGGAAGAAATAGGCGATGTGCTGGGCAAAGACGTCCGCGCTGGAGCGGTCGAATTCACCCCAGCCGGAATTGTCCATAATCAGCTTGCCGGGGGCGAGCTGCTTGCCGAGGCGGTAGAGTTCGCGGACTTCCGGGCGGCGGCCGGAGTTGTGCATTTCATTGCCGAGGCAGAAGATGGCGACGGATGGATGATTGCGGTAGCGCCGGATGGTGTCGCTCCAGGTCTGATTGTCCAGGTCAAGTCCGACCTTGTTGCCGCCGGAGTCGTAGCGGTAGAAGAAGCCGATTTCCATGTGAATGAACATGCCGAGTTCGTCCGCCGCCCGGACAAATTCCGGATCCGGGACCGTGCTGTGGAATCTCACGAGGTTGAAACCGTATTTCTTGGCCTGCCGGATGTGATGGCAGTAGGCCTCGTAGTCGGATTTTTCCGAAAGGTTGGGGTGATCGTGGGCAGTGATGCCGCGGATGTATCCCCGGAAATAACAGGGCCGGCCGTTGACTGCGATTTCCCGGTTGCCTGAAACGGTCAGTTCACAGAAACCGAAACGAAGGCTTTCGACGCCGGGAATTTCCAGAGTGTACAACACGGGATGGTCCGGACTCCAGGGGGTGAGATTAGAGGCGTCCATGAGGTGCCGCCATTCGCCGCTGGCCTGTTGGCGCGATGCGAACACGCTGGTGTCCACCGTGATTCCGTCGGAGTCGCGCACCACAAAATCGGTGCCGCCCCAGGGTCCGTCCAGATAGAGGAGCCGGGCATTGACGTCGCTGTGAATGTAAAGTTTAGGCATGATGTTCTCCCTGGCGATACCGGATCCGGTTGTGAAAACAAACGGAGCAACCGGCATAGGATCCGCGCTTTAACCGTATCGCTCGTTAGAAAATAGAATATATCCGGCGGAGTGAAATATGCAAGGCGGTGTTGATTCCGGCAACGGATTTTTCCGGAACTATCCGAACAGCTCCGGGCGGCGTCGGAGCGGAGACGCTCCTCCGGCGGCGGCTGAATTGAACGATTCCGGAGAAAAAACGGTAAAACTGACGGACAATAGCCAAAAAAAAGATATAAACGGCTTGAAAAAATTTTTAGATGTAATATATTATGGGGCACGCCGGCGAATGCGGACGGTAATCCGGAGGCGGTTCGGCGGTGCGGCGGAGATTCAAGCCGACGTGGCGGAATGGCAGACGCGCTAGGTTCAGGTCCTAGTTCCTTCACCGGAGTGGGGGTTCAACTCCCCCCGTCGGCACCATCCTGACTTCCCGCGGGGGGGGGATGGTGAAAGAATCGGAAGCCGGTCGGGCATTGCGGTCACGGGGCAATCAGCTGTGGTGCCGGGCCCGAGAAGCTGCGGGTATGGCATAACGGCTGTGCACCAGCCTTCCAAGCTGGTTATACGGGTTCGACTCCCGTTACCCGCTCCACTGTTATGGTGGGATTGCCGAGCGGTCAAAGGCGGCAGACTGTAAATCTGCTCTCGACGAGTTCGATGGTTCGAATCCATCTCCCACCACCATCTTGATTATGAACGAGTTACGAGTAAAAATCGTAGCTCGTTTTTTTGTGTCTGGTTTCCTGATTTCACTCCATTTCACCTCGTGTCATCATGAATTCCCGGATAATTCC
>CASFVA010000015.1 GCA_949298075.1 uncultured Lentisphaeria bacterium | reverse complement strand
ATCACCCGCGAAAGCCGGGAATTCAAACTCCCGGAGCCGTTTCCGCACCAAGAGGCGGTGATCGCCGAGATGAAAGCGATTTATTTCCCGCCGCTTCCGGCTGCGGAGGAGGTGAAGTAAGATGGGAAAAGCGGTTCTGTTCAAACGGTTCCTGCAACACCCGACTCAGGTTGGGGCGCTCTGCCCGTCCTCCTGCGCGCTGTGTCGCGCGATGGCTTCCGAAATCGGCGTCGAAAACGCCGGGCTGGTCGTGGAACTGGGACCGGGGACCGGCGTGATCACCCGTGAGCTGGTCCGCCGCCTGCCGGAGAACGGCAAGCTGCTGGCGGTGGAGTTGGATGAACTGCTTTGCGAGCACCTGAAACGGACTTTCCCCGAAGTCGAAATCTGCCACGACAGCGCCTCGAATCTGGGCGGCATCCTGAAGGAACGCGGGCTGCCTCCGGTGAATGCGGTGGTTTCGGGGCTGCCGTGGGCGGTCTTTCCGGAGTCGCTGCAGCGTGAAATCCTGGGTGCGCTGGTCGAAAATCTTTCGGCGGGAGGTTATTTCGCGACCTTTGCTTATTTGCAGGGACTGATGCTCCCCGCCGGAATCCGTTTCCGCAAACTGCTGAATGAACTGTTCAGCGAAGTGACCACCAGCCGGGTGGTCTGGAAGAACCTGCCCCCCGCACTGGTCTACCGCTGCCGCAAGTAACCTTGCCGGGTACGGTTTTGAATTTTTACTGCGCAAAAATTGCAAAACCGGAATTACTATCTATCAGTTTATTGGCTCTATCGGCGATACTCCGCACCGGCACGTTGCCGGTCGTGATCCCACGGCGAAACCGTTGGCCGCCGGAGGCCATTTGTGCGCGATGCGCCCAGCTACCGGAGCCTGATTGAAAGTCAGGCCGCGCAGCGCACAAGGTCTGCCGCCCGACAGGGCGGGCAGACCCGCCTGCCTTCAAAACGGCAGGCTTCCCCCGTGACTCGCCTCCGCCGAACGTCGGCTTCGGTAACCGGGCAAAGTGCCTTGCCTGTCGGAGACAGTCACGGCTGCGGCAGCTTACCGCCGCTACTGCGCCCGGCTGCCGGAGATGCGGTTGCAAATCAGGCCGCAGTTCCTTCTACGTATCCAGCCGTGTGCGCTGAAATATTCGGATTTTTTGCACACACCTATTGTGTTTACTGTGTGCATCCGGTACAATATAAGTAACGGAACGCAATTGAAAGACACACAAGATGAAACTGGAACCACAAGTGGAACAGCTCTGCCGGACACTGGACCGGGAGCTCGACAATTTCCCGGCCGGAGTTAAATTCTACTCCGTGCGCAAATTGCTCGACAAGTTCAAATGCCACCGCCGGGTGCTGGACGAGGCGCTGGAGCGGCTCGAAAAAGACCAGTTGATTTCCCGTGTGCCGCAGGTCGGAATCTTCAGCAACGTCACCCGTAAGCCCGATGCCCGCAAGGTGCTGCTGATGCTTCCCGACTGGCCGAGCGAACTGGTGATCGAATGGGGCGTCTACGCAACGCAGTATACGGAGAATCATCCCGGCTGGCAACTGAGCAAGATCCTGCTGACGCCGGACCGCGACTCCATCTGCTCGATCACAACCGATGGGTACGATGCGGCGATCCTGATGATGCCGAGCACCAGCATTTCCCGGCCGGATATGCTGTGGCTGGCTTCGCAGAGCATCCCGATGGTGTTGCTTAACGTCGACACCGGCAGCTTTGAAATCAGCAACATCAAGTCCGCCGACGCCGATGGAGCCGCCCTGGCCTGTCAGTATTTCCATCGGAAAGGGCACCGCCGGATTGCATTG
>CASFVA010000014.1 GCA_949298075.1 uncultured Lentisphaeria bacterium | reverse complement strand
TTCACTAATATATGGTCGATGAAATTATGCTCAGCCCGCACCGCCACCCCAGGTGACCCCCGGGAATCCGGCGCAATATCTCCTAATATATCATCCGGAACAGAACAATGCAAGCGGTTTTCAGACCTTTTTACCCTTTTTCAGCTCAAAAAACACACCACACACCCCGGAAATCACGCCTCAATGCCGCTGCCCCCCCGGCCTCCGGAACCCCGAACGACCGCCCCGGACCGCAATAATACCGGAAATTATCCCCAGCGTCATCTTATTTGCTGCGGCCCGCAGCTGCAGGCATTTAGCGTGCCTGTGCAGCGTCCTGCTCAAAAGCGGTTCCTCCCCCGGCCAACCGGCGACGCCGGCGGATCGGGAAGCCTCCCCTGCCCTCCGCCTCCGGCAATGGAAAACCGCCAAAAACTTTGCCGCAAACATGGAAATCCGGAAACCGGTGCTATAAATTATATGATATATTAGAACAATATTAGCAAAACATGCGGTCAACTGTCATGGCAAAACGCGAAACCCTGGGATCCAGACTGGGATTCATACTTTTATCTGTCGGCTGCGCCGTTGGACTGGGCAATGTCTGGCGCTTTCCTTTCATCACCGGCAAATACGGCGGCGGCATGTTTGTGCTGCTCTACCTGACCTTTCTGGTGCTGTTCGGCTTTCCGCTGCTGGTGATGGAACTGTCGGTCGGACGGGCCGGACGGGCCAATCTGATCGGCAGCATCCATCGTCTATCCGGCGGCAACCGCTGGTGGGTGACACCGATCAAATTCATTTTCATCGGCAATCTGCTGCTCATGATGTACTACACCACCATAACCGGATGGTTGATCGCCTACACCGGCTACTATGCCGACGGAACCGTCATGAACTGCGCGTCTCCGGATGCCATCGGCCGCTTCTTCCAACACATGATCGCCGATCCGCTGCGCAGCTCGCTGTACATGCTGGCCGGAGTCGTCATCACTGCCGCCGTCTGCGGAGCCGGATTGCGCCGCGGTGTCGAAAAAGTCGTGAAAGTCATGATGGTCATGCTGTTTATGCTGATTGCAGTCCTGGCCGTCAAGGCGGTCACCATGCCCGGTGCCGCGGCCGGACTGAGCTTCTATCTCTTTCCGAACTGGGAACGATTCTCCCAGAACATTGCCGAAACGGTGTTCGCCGCCATGGGCCAGGCCTTTTTCACGCTCAGCATCGGGATCGGCAGCATGGCGGTGTTCGGCAGCTACATCAGCCGGGATCAGGCCATGTCCGGAGAAAGCGCCACCATCATCGCCATCGACACGGCCATCGCCCTGCTCGCCGGAGTCATCATATTTCCCATCTGCTTTTCTTTCGGAGTGGACGTCAACTCCGGTCCCGGACTGATCTTCATCTCGCTGCCCAATATTTTCAATACCATGCCGGCCGGACGCTGGTGGGGAGCGCTGTTCTTTGTGTTCCTTTCCCTGGCGGCACTGACCACCACCATTGCCGTTTTTGAAAACATGATCGCCTACCTGATCGACGAATGGGGCATCCGACGGCCGTTTGCCGCCGCCGTCACCGGAACCGCGGTTGCGCTTTTATCCCTGCCGTGCGTACTGGGATTCAATCTCTGGAAAAGTTTTCAGCCGCTCGGAGCCGGAACCGGAATACTGGATCTTGAAGATTTCATCGTCAGTCAGAATCTGCTGCCCATCGGAGCACTGCTCATCGCAGTATTCTGCAGTTTCAGCTTCGGATGGGGCTGGAACCGATTTCTCTCCGAAGCCAACGCCGGACGGGGGTGGCGGTTTCCGGTCGGACTCGCCTGGTATTTCCGCTGGATTCTGCCGCTGCTGATTCTCGCCGTGTTCATTCTGGGTTATTACCAGCTCTTTGCCAGATAATTCGCAAACCGGCAAAACTCAGAACCGCATACGCAGCGCCTCTGAAAACAACATCAGCATCCTCCGCAGCTGGAACCGGGCGTCCCGGAAACGCTCTCGGCCCCGTTCAGGACGGGCTGCCGACGCCGGAATGTGCCCGGACTTACCGTGTAATAGCGGCGAAACGCCCGGACAAAATAACTGACGCTGCGATATCCGCACCGGTCCGCAATTTCCTTGACAGAGAACATGTCGCTGTGCAGCAGCTGGGCCGCCAGCTTCATCCTGAGATCCACCACCAGTTCCAGCGGCGACCAGCCGGTGGCACTTTTGAATTCCCGCGTGAAATGCCAGCGGCTGCAGCCAGCCAGCGCCGCAAGATGGTCAACCGAAAGATCACCGCCCGGATTTTCCCGGCAATATTTCATGATGCGCTCGACAAAATCCGGAGCATCCACCCCCCGCAACCCGCGCAGCGTCTCATCGCAGAACGTCGTCAGAAAGCGGTACGCCGCCGCACTGGCCGCCAGGGGCGTTAGCAGTCGCTGGCGGCGAAGCAGCACGTCGTACGCCATTTCCATGGCCAGGGAGTCCACCCCCGGGGTCGCCACCGGACCGCAGACCTGACGCAGCTCACGCACCATGCGCACGGCCTCCGCACCACGGAGGTTGGCAAACAACACCTCCCAGTAATCGGAATCCTCAGGAAGAAAATAACGGTGCGCCTCCGGAAACGTGAGCAGCATGGCCTGTCCCGGCTCCACCGGATAACACCTTCCGCCATACTCAAGGGCGCCGCGCCCCCGCACTGTATACTGAATGAGAGCGATGCCACCATCCTGCATCCGGCGCAGGCCATCCCAGCTGTACGAATGCGAATCAATGCAGTGCTGCCCCAGTCCGGAAAAGCTCACCGCCGGCTTAACCGGTGAATCCGGATAGATCAGATGGACAAACAAATTTCGGGACTCTATATCCATTTTTTCCTCAGCACAAAAGTGCTACAAATAGCATTTTATTTATATTTACAAAAGTCATAACATGCGGTATAATAAATCATACGGCAAAATAATTTGCAAGTCACCCCTGTATTATTTTACAAAAAGAAGGCCAAACCATGAGAAAAAAAATAGCATTCATCGGCGCCGGCAGCTTTGGATTCACCCGCTGCCTGGTTCGTGACCTGCTCACGTTCGAGGCGTTCAATGACGTCGAAATCGCGTTGATGGACATCAATGCCGAACGGCTCAGTTTCGCCGAAACCGCGGTCAAAACCATTATCGCCGACGGCAAATATGATCGGGTCAAGCTCACCGTGACCATGGACCGGGTGGAAGCCCTCAGAGGAGCCGACGGCATCATCATCACCATTTTGCAGGGCGGCCCCAAGGTTTTCCGCACCGACATTGAAATTCCGGCCGCTTACAAGGTGGATATCAACGTCGGAGACACCCGCGGCCCCTCCGGAATTTTCCGGATGCTCCGGACTCTGCCGGTCATGCTTGACATTTGTCAGGATATCAGAAAATACTGTCCGAACGCCGTGGTGCTCAACTACACCAACCCGATGGCCATGCTCTGCAGCGGCATGCAGAAACAGTTCCCGGATCTCAACATTACCGGTCTCTGCCATTCTGTTCAGGGCACCGCCGAAATGCTGGCCGGCTGGATCGGCGCCAAGGACATGAAGGACATCACCTATGTCTGCGCCGGCATCAACCATCAGGCTTTCTACCTGGATTTCAAATGGAAGGGCAAGGACGCCTACCCGCTGATCCACCGGGCCATCACCACCAAGCCGGAAATTTACAACGCCGAGCAGGTGCGCAATGAAATGTACCTGGCGCTCAATTACTATGTGACTGAATCCAGCGGCCACAACAGTGAATACAACGCCTGGTTCCGCAAACGTCCGGACCTGATTGAAAAGTACTGCACCAACGGTACCGGCTGGAATCCGGGACTGCACGCCTATATCCTCAACACATACAGCAAACGCGAGCGCAGCTGGCGTTCGCTGAGCCGCGCTGAACTGAAAAAACACCTGCCAATTGAGCGCGGCAAAGAATACGCCGCCAATATTTTCAACGCAATATTCGGCGACGGCACACCATTCGAGTTCAACGGCAACATTCCCAATACCAATTTGATTGACAATCTGCCGGCAAACGCCTGCGTCGAAGTTCCGGTGCTGGCCTCGCGCCGCGGTCTCGACGCCTTCCACGTCGGCGCCCTGCCGCCGCAGCTGGCGCTGCTCACCAACATTTCCTCGCAGTGTGAGGAACTGGCCATTCAGGGCGCACTGACCGGCGATCCCAACAAGGTGTTTCAGGCGGTGATGTTCGACCCGCTGACTTCGGCGGTATTGTCGCTTGCGGAAATCCGCGAGATGGTCAATCGGATGCTGGCTGCCAACCGGCCGTTCCTCGGATACTTCAAATCGCTCAAGGTCAAACCCTGACTTCTGCTCCGACTTTTCAGCGTCCGGCAGCCCTCCGGCTGGCCGGACGTTTTTTTTCATCCCCGCACCGCAATTCGGAACCCGGCGGATCATTGCCAGCCGCCGCAAACTGCCACTGGCGGCGGCCAATTCTTCCGGGAAACAATGCAGACAGAAAACACCGGGACAGAGAGAAAAAAACGGCAGCCATTCCCGGAGTCAAGTTCCGGACAAAGCCCGAGCCGGATAACACCCCGCCGCCGCTCGGGACAGCATTCAGGAATCATCCTGAATTCCCAGCCGGGGAGAATGGCGCGCCGGACCGGATTCAGTTCCGACAGGTGAAACCGGCACCCAGCCGCTGAAAATCGGCAACAAAATTCGGATAGGTCACCGCCGCCGCTTCGATGGCGTCAATCTCACTGGGACCATCCGCCGCCAGCGCCGCCACCGCCAGCGCCATGCCGATGCGATGATCATCATGACTGGAAAGCTCCGCCGAACCATGCGGCCGACCACCTTGTATCACCAGACCGTCGGGCAATTCGGTGACTACCACCCCCATCTTGCCCAGTTCGGATGCCATCACGGCAATCCGGTCGGTCTCCTTGCAACGGGCCTGCGGTACATTGACCAGACGGGTTTCACCCGAAGCGAAGGCCCCGGCCACCGCAAGAATCGGCAAGGCATCCGGTGTGGCATTGAGATCGAATTCTCCGCCGCGCAGCCGGGGAGAACGCTCCACCCGAAGTTCACCGCTCCGCCGGATCACCCCGCCCATGGCCTCCACCATGCCGAACACCGCCTTGTCACCCTGGGCGTCGTCGAAATCCAGGTTGCAAATGGTCACGCCGTCGCCGGACAGCGCCGCCGCCACCAGCGGAAACGCCGCTGTCGAGAAATCCGCCGGTATCGTGCGGTCGAAGGGTGCATAATGCTGATTGCCGGGAATCTCCCAGCGCAGCCAATCCTCCGACGCCCGACAGTCAATGCCGAGCGCCTCCAGCCAGGCCAGTGTAATTCCGACGTAAGGCTGTTCAAACAACTCATCCAGCTCGACCACCGAATCCTCCCGCAGCAGCGGCAGGGCGATCAGCAGCGAGGAAAGAAACTGTGACAGGCGGCCGTCGACCCGGGTCTTGCCGCCGTGCACCGGTCCCCGGATGCTCAACGGAGCTACGCCTCCGGAAGCGGCGGTGTATTCCGCACCGAGCATTTCGAGCGCCGCCAGCAGGCTGCCCATCTTGCGGGTGCGCAGCGAAGCGTCACCGTCAAATTCTATCTGGAAATCCTGCAAAGCCGCCAGACCGGTCAACAGTCGCAGTCCGGTGCCGGAGTTACACAAATCCACCGGTCGGCCCGGATCCGCCAGACGCCCGCCGGAACCGGTGATCTCCCACCGGTCCGGATGCTCCTCGATCCGGGCGCCAAACTCCCTTGCCGCCGCCAGCACCGCCAGAGTATCCGCCGAGCGCAACGGAGCGCGCAACACACTGCGTCCCTCCGCCGCCAGCGCAAACACCACACCGCGAATAGTGTGAGACTTGGAACCGGACACTGCAATGGTCCCGGACAACCGCGATGGCGTCACCAGCAGTTTCATCCCCGTCACTCCACAATAATACCGGTGTAGTCTCCGCCGGGCGGAATCATCGGCAGCACATGTTCGCTGTAGCCGGTATGCACATCGAGCAGGTATGGTCCGGGGGCGGCAATCATCGCACGGATTGCCTCTTCCAGCTCACCGCGGTCAAACACATGACGCCCCTCAATTCCGTAACCAGCCGCTATCGCCACGAAATCAGGATAAGGAAGTCCGGTGCAGCGGTCGCCGCGACACTCCGCGCACAACTCCGGACCGCCGCCGATTCCGCCTTTGCAACGCCCGAGAATGGTATTGCCGCGCCGGCTGCCGTAAAAACGATCCTCCCACTGGGCGACCATGCCCAGATGCTGGTTGTCGATCACCACCATCTTGACCGGGATTTCCTCCACAAAAAGCGTACCCAGCTCCTGGATGTTCATCTGGAAACTGCCGTCACCGTCAATATTGATGACCAGTTTATCCGGCCGGCCGATCTGGGCTCCCATCGCGGCGGGCAGGCCGAAGCCCATCGCCCCCAATCCGCCTGAGGTCAACAGCTGACGCGGGAAATGGTAGTTGTAAAATTGCGCCGCCCACATCTGATGCTGTCCGACTCCGGGCACGATGATCGCATCGCCGCCGGTGAGCCGCGACAGGGTTTCCACCACATACTGCGGCTGAATGATATCTTCCCGTCTGCTGTAGTGAAACGGAAACGTGAACTTGCGTTTCCACGCTTCAATCCGGGCGAACCACTCGACGCGGTCCTGACGCCGGGGAGACCGGTTGAGCGCTTCCAGCGTCAATTTGACGTCTGCGGTAATTCCCAGATCGGCCCGTTTGTTCTTGTTGATTTCCGAATCGTCTACATCGACATGAACAATCGTCGCATGCCGGGCGAATTTGGCCGGATCTCCGGTCACCCGGTCGTCAAATCGCGCGCCAAGCGCAATCAGCAGATCGCACTCGTTGGCGGCATAATTGGCCGCCCCGGTGCCGTGCATTCCCAGCCAGCGCAGGTAAAGCGGGTGCTCATCCGGAATCGCTCCGATGCCCATAAGCGTCGTCACCACCGGCAAATTATACCCTTCAACAAAACGAACCAGATCCGCCGAAGCTCCGGCGGAAATGATTCCGCCGCCGGCATAAACGCAGGGCCGGACTGATTCGGCGATCAGCCGGCGGATCTCAGCAATCTCGGATTCCGAAGGCGCCGGACGGACCTCCGGAGTCATTTTCAGGGCCGCCGGATCAAACTCGCAGATCTGCTGCTGTATGTTTTTGGGGATGTCCACCACCACCGGTCCCGGCCGTCCGGAAGCGGCGATTTCAAAAGCACGCCGCATGATCTCCGGAAGCTCGGCGGCGTCCAGCACCAGAAAGCTGTGCTTGACAATCGGGCGGGTCACACCGATGATATCCGTTTCCTGAAAAACGTTCTTGCCGATCATGCGGCTGGAAACCTGTCCGGTGATAAACACCGTCGGCACCGAATCCATGTACGCGTCCGCGATACCGCTGACCAGATTAGTCGCGCCGGGACCGCTGGTCGCCATCGCCACCCCGACCCGGCCGGTGGCCCGGGCGTAACCGCCTGCCGCAAACGCTCCTCCCTGTTCATGGCGGGGCAGCACCACCCGCAGGTCGGAGTCAATCAGTGCCTGATGCAGTTCTATCGCCTGGCCGCCAGGATAGGCGAAAACGACTTCCACGCCCAGAAGCTCCAGACATTTGATGGTGATCTGGCTGCCTTTCAAGAGCGTTTTTCCGGTCGTTTTCATGATGCTGCAATCCTTGCTTTACTGCTGCGGAACCGCCGCTCCGGACTCCGATTCCGGACCGGCACCCGGCGTTCCCGCCTCGGTTTACCAAAAACCGCCGCACGGCCCGGCGGTATTACTGTGCATTTCAACCGCCGCATGGCGGGCGGCTGTCCTGTTTGCCTCGATCATCATGCCGAAGGCAACCAGCCCTCCCGGCGTCCCGGAATCGGCTGCGGCGCCTGATGCAGACAATCAGCATGTTTTCTTCACATTTCAGACATCCGGCCCCGGGCGGCTGAATTCACTCAACCCCTTTCCCGCCGGACTTCATCTGAACAGCGAATACAAAATATACCACAAAAACCGTTTTTTTTCAAGTAAATTGCCGCAGCCGACAATAAAAACAGCGCGGAGCCGGAAAAGTTCCGCTCCGCGCCGGTCGTCGTTAAACGGCGTCAGCGCAATACTCCGCCGGTGTCGGCGCTGGTGGCTGCCGCCGCATAGCGGGCCAGATAACCGGATTTGATCCGGGGTTCGGGAGCCCGCCATTTCGCCCGGCGTTCCGCCTCGACTTCAGGAGAAATTTCCAGCGTCAAAGTCCGCGCCGGAATGTCGATGGAAATCATGTCGCCCGGTTCGACCAGGGCGATCAAACCGCCGGCCGCCGCCTCGGGACTGACATGCCCGATGCAGGCGCCGTGGGTACCGCCTGAAAAGCGCCCGTCCGTGATCAGCGCCACCGAGTCGCCGAGTCCACGTCCCATCAGATAACTGGTGGGGGCCAGCATTTCCTGCATCCCGGGGCCGCCCTTCGGGCCCTCGTAACGGACAACCACCACATCGCCGGGATGCACCTTGCCGGCCAGAATGCCGGCGCACGCTTCTTCCTGACTCTCGAAAATCACCGCCGGACCGCGATGGGTCAGCATTTTCGGTGATACGCCGGCGGCCTTGACCACCGCGCCGTTGACGGCAAGATTGCCGAAAAGTATCGCCAGACCGCCGGACTCACTGTAGGGACTGTCAAGCGGGCGGATCACGGTACCGTCCGGCCCCGGAGCCGTGCGGTATTCCTCTTCCAGCGTAAGTCCGGACACTGTCGGAACGTCGCCGTCAATCGCCCCCGGCAGTTTGGCAATCTCTCTGATGATCGCCATCACGCCGCCGACCCGCTGCAGATCCTCCATGTGGAAATGGCTGGAAGGGGAAATCCGGCAGATGTTGGGAGTGCGCCGGCTGATCTCATCGAGCATGTGCAGGTCGAGTTTGACTCCGGCCTCGGTGGCCACTGCCAGCGTGTGCAGCACCGTGTTTGAACTGCCGCCCATCGCCATATCCAGCGCCAGCGCATTGTAAAAGGACCGCGGAGTCGCCAGCTGCCGGGCGGTCGGCGCCTTCGGATCAAGCGCCATTTCAACAATACGACGGGCTGCGCGCCGCCAGAATTCCACCCGTTCCGCAGATTCCGCCGGCAGCGATCCGTTGCCGGGAAACGCTATACCGAGCGCTTCGCACAGACAGTTCATGCTGTTGGCCGTGAACATGCCGGAGCAGGAACCGGCTCCGGGACACCCCTCGCATTCCAGCCGTTCCAGGTCAGCTTCGGAAATTGTGCCGGCCTTGTAGGCCGCCACCCCCTCAAAAATCGTGATGAGATCCTCGGCCCGGCCGTCGGCCGCGTGACCCGCCGCCATCGGGCCGCCGCTGGCGAACAGCGTCGGCAGGTTGAGACGCATTGCCCCCATCAGCATACCGGGCACCACCTTGTCGCAGTTCGGAATGCAGATCAGCGCATCAAAGGGATGGGCGTTGCCCATGGTTTCCAGCGAATCGGCAATCAATTCGCGGCTGGGCAGAGAAAACTTCATGCCGGCGTGCCCCATGGCGATGCCGTCGCATACCGCGATGGTATTGAACTCATAGGGCACCCCGCCCGCCTCCCGGATGGCTTCACAGATGATTTCACCCACCCGTTTGAGGTGACAGTGGCCGGGCGGAATATTGGTGTAGCTGTTGCATACCCCGATGAAAGGACGCTTGAAATCGGCTGATTCAAGACCGGTTGCCCGCATCAGAGCCCGATGCGGTGCCCGCTCAAAACCTTTTTTCATAATGTCGCTGCGCATGATCGACTCCTGATAAAATCAAGCCGGAAAGGCTGGGCCTTCCGGCATGGGTGTTAAACACCTATTAATATAACTCCGAATCCGGAATTATTCAATTCCCGGATCCGCCATCACCGCTGTTCTCCGGATCGCCGTCCGCTTTCGCCTCGGCCAGGCGCCGATGCAAAGTCCGCCGGCTGATGCCGAGCATCTTGGCCGCCGCCGTCCGGTTACCGTTGCACCGGGCCAAAGTCCGGGCAATGAGTTCGCGTTCCGAGTCATGCAGGGTAACACCGGCGTTGCTGCCGGCGGGGACCGCGGCCGCTTCAGCCCCCTCAACCGCCGCCGTGGCCGGAACCGGCTCCGCGCTGATGCTCTCCGGCAGATCACCGACATCGAGCCATTCCCCGGAGGAAAGCACCACCATTGATTCAATGCAGTTGCGCAGTTCCCGGATGTTTCCCGGCCAGGGATATGCCAACAAACGCTCCATCGCCCCCGGAGTGACGCCCTGAACGTCGCGGCCGTTCTCGGCGGCGAACTCCTTGATGAAAGCATTTACCAGCGAGGGAATTTCACCTTTGCGCTCGCGCAGAGGAGGGAGTTCGAGGTTTACTACCGAAAGCCGGTAGAACAGATCTTCCCGGAAAGTTCCCGCCTCCACCATCCGCTTCAGATTCCGGTTGGTCGCCGCCACCAGCCGCACATCGCTCCTGATGGTTTCGGTTCCGCCCACCCGTTCGAAGGAACGGGTCTCCAACACCCGCAGCAGCTTAACCTGCGTGGCCGCATCAATTTCTCCGACTTCATCCAGAAAAATCGTGCCGCCGTCGGCCAGCTCAAACCGGCCCCGCCGCCGTTCAACCGCTCCGGTGAACGCCCCCTTCTCGTAGCCGAACAACTCACTTTCCAGCAGCGTCGAGGTCAGCGCCGCGCAGTGCACCGGCACAAACAATCCGCTGCGGCCGCTGCGTTCGTGCAGCAATCGCGCCAGCACCTCTTTGCCAGTGCCGCTTTCGCCGGTGAGCAGCACCGTGGTCCGGCTCGGAGCCACGGTGCAGAGCTTGGCAATAACCCGCGTCATCGGATCACCGGGATCAGACGGAAAAACCACTGGAATGCCGCCCACCCCGGAAACTGCGCCGGATGGTTCTCCGTCGGACTGTTCCCGGACGGAGGCCAGCGCCGCGTTGATCACCTCTTCAAGTTTGTCGAGTTTGACCGGCTTGGGAACAAAGTCAAATGCCCCGTGCTTGACCGCCTTGACCGCATCGCCGATGGAACCATAGGCGGTAAGCAGAATGCACTGGGGACGTTCCGCCTTTCCCCGGGCCGCGTCCAAAACGCTCATGCCGTCGGCTTCCGGCATCCGGAGATCGGTCAGCACCAAATCGAAGTTGCGCTGGCGCAACAGGTCAATCGCCTCCCCTCCGTCGGCGGCCGCAGTGACCTCAAACCGCTTTTTCAGATAACGGACCAGAGCCTCACGGGTGTTGTATTCGTCGTCAACAATTAAAATTTTCGGTTTTTCCGCCATGATTCCACCCGGATCACATCGCTTCGGGAACCCCGATCGTCAGCGTGCCGAGACCGTCGGCGACCACCCGGCGCACGGCGTCAGCCAAAGCCAGACGCGACGACGCCAGCGCCGGAGTTTCTGCGTTCAGCACCGGACATTCCCGGTAAAAACGGTTAAACGCCTTGCAAAGCTCCAGCAGGTATTCAACCAGCCCGGAACAATCGCGCTTCACCGCGGCATTGCGCAATACTTCCGGATAAAAGTACAGCTTGACTGCCAGCGCTTTCTCACATTCGTGCGACAACAGAGACCAGTCCACCGCGTCCGACCGGAAATTAAGTCCGCGCTCGCCGGCTTTGCGTTCAATGGAATTGATTCGCGCCGCCACATACTGAACATAGGGGCCGGTGTCGCCTTCAAATTTCAGAGATGCCGCCGGGTCAAACGTCATCGTTGTGCGGGGATTGAATTTGAGCAGCATGAACTTCAAAGCCCCCAGGCCGATCATTTCGGACCGGGCCTGCAATTCCTCCGGCGCCATCCCGTCGCCGCCGCGCTCCCGGCAGGCGGCTTCGGCCAGCGCCGTCATTTCGTCAAAGAGGTCGTCCGCATCAACCACGGTTCCTTCACGGCTCTTCATCTTCCCCGAGGGCAGATTGACCATGCCGTAAGACAGGTGATAGAGATTCTTTGCCCAGTCATAGCCCAGGCGTTCCATGATGGTGAACAACATCTGGAAATGCAGATTCTGCTCGTCGCCCACCACCCAGATCATCGACTGCGGATGATAATCCTCAAACTTCCGCAGCGTGGTGCCGATATCCTGCGTGATATAGACGCTGGTGCCGTCGCTGCGCAGCACCACTTTGCGACCGAGCTTGCCCAGGTCGCAAATAACGGCCCCGTCATCGCGCCGGGTAAATACGCCGCTCCTGAGACCTTCGGCGATAATGTCCTTTCCCAGCAGATAGGTTTCGCTTTCCAGATAGGTGTGATCAAAGACAATGCCCATACGCCGGTAGGTTTCGGCAAAACCGGCGAACACCCATGAATTCATCAACTTCCACAATGCCCGGACTTCCGGGTCGCCGGCCTCCCAGTCACGCAGCATCTTCTGCGCCGCCCGACCCAATTCGGTTTCCAGAAACAGCTCGTCGGAATCACGATCGGCCAATTCCGGCCGGGCGGCCCGCAGTTCCGCAATCTCCCGGCTCAGCTCCATATTGAACTTGACATAATAATCGCCGACCAGATGGTCTCCCTTGATTCCGGTCGATTCCGGGGTTTCACCGTGACCGAACCGGAGATACGCCAGCATCGATTTGCAAATGTGAATTCCCCGGTCGTTGACAAGATTGATCTCAATCACCTGATGCCCCACCCGCTTGAGCAGTGCAGCCAGCGCCATGCCGAGCGTATTGTTGCGCACGTGTCCGAGATGCTGAGGCTTGTTGGTGTTCGGAGCCGAAAATTCAATGAGAATCCGCCGGCGCTCCGCCTCCGGCAGCACCGCCGCCGCCAGCAGAGCGTCAACATCAGCCGCCGATCCGGCCTGAAGTGCCGCCGGCTTGAGGGTAATGTTGACAAAGGCCTTGATCGTTTCCACACGTTCCACATCCGCATGGGAAGCCAGAAACTCGGCCACCGTCGACGCCGCAGTCAGCGGATTGCCGCCGCAAAACCGGCCGATCTTGAAACAATTAAGCGTGAAATCACCATTCTGTCCGGCCGGACAGGGTTCCAACGTCAGCGGCGACTCCGCCGGAAACGCCGGAAACGCCTTGCACAGGTGCGCCTGCAGATCATTCAGAAATTTCATATCAGAGTCCAAAAAAAACTAAAGTGTCGTCTTGACCACCCGGGTTTCTCCCGCCATAAGTGGTTCAATCACATATCCTGCCATCGCCGCTGGCACCAGCACCGTCTCCCCGGGTTCGATCCGGGTCTGGCGCTCCGGAATCCCCGGCTTGCCGACCAGCACCGGAGCGTTGATCGCACTGAGCAGATGAAAACTGTCTTCCCGGGTATTGTCACTCCAGGTGTCAACCAAATGCAGGTCGCTGACCTGGAAAAACGGACAGTGGACCACCACGTCAAATTTACGGTTGTGAATTGTCGCTCCCACCACGCCGGCAATCCGGGGCGACACCCGGTTGGTGAAATCAATCGCCTGCATGCCCTGCTCGACATGCAGTTCCCGGCTCCGGCCGGCGGCATCAACCCGTCCCCAGTCGCTGACGCGATAAGTAGTGTCGCTGTTCTGCTGAATTTCAAGGATCAGATTGCCTCCCCCGATCGCATGCAGCGTACCAGCCGTAATAAAATAGGCATCGCCGGGCTGGGAGGGATAGCTCTGCAGAAAATTTTCGACCGTCGGAGAAGCAATGTCAGCCACCAGCTGCTGCTTGGTGGCCCGGCCCAGCAAACCGGCCAGAATTCTGGCATCCCGGCGGGCCGACATCACATACCACATTTCAGTTTTAGCTTCGGCTCCGCCGCCAATGCGTCGCGCCGCCGCCTCGTCCGGATGAACTTGCAGACTCAGGCGCTCGCCGGCATCAATCAATTTCACCAGTAACGGGAATCGGTCCAGCCGGCGGGCCTGCCTGCCAAGCAGCGCCCGTCCGAAATGCGTCACCAGTTCATGCAGTGTCCGGCCCGCCATCGGTCCGTTGACCACCCGGCTGCAGGCTTCTTCGCGGTCACTCAGCTCCCAGGACTCCCCGATGGGTTGATCCGTTTCTGGCAACTGCCGCTTCAGCACCGTCTGAAGCTGATCGCCTCCCCATATCCGTTCCTGATAAATCGGTTCGAATTTCAGGGGATACAACATGGAAACCTCGCTGAACCCCTCCATCAGGCCTCTCCCCCCTCAGCAACAAATTTACGGCACACGGCAATGATTTCCGGAGAAAAACGCACAATCCGGCGCTCAGAGTTGACACATCCGAGCACCACATGTCCGGAAACCAGCACCTCATCCGCCCTCCGCACCTCGGTGGCAATCCGCACCCGGACCCGCCCCAGTTCGGCGATCCAGGAACGGAACGTCAGCAGATCATCATAATGCGCCGATGCCTGGTATTTGCAGTAAGCCTCGGAAACCGGCAGGAAAAGCCCCTGCTTTTCCAGTTCAGAATACGGCAGGCCGGCGGATCTGAACATTTCTGTGCGGCCACGCTCAAAATACACCAGATAGTTGGCGTAATACACCACGCCCATCTGGTCGGTATCCGCATAGGGCACCCGGTACTGGCATTCAAAATACATATTGCGCTCCCGTCGCTCGAACGACCGGTTACCGGCCCCGCCGCCTCAGGCGCGGGCAAGTTCGCCGGCCAGACGCTCGACCACCTGCTCAATGGTTAACCCCGTCGTATCGACAACAATCGCACCGGGAGCAGGTTTCAACGGCGCGATTTTCCGGGTGGAATCCCGTAAATCACGTTCTTCGATTTCAGCTTTAACCGCGTCCAGCGTCAATTGACCGGCCCGGTTCCCCAGCTGCGCCAACCGGCGTCGCGCCCGTTCCTCCACCGTGGCGGTGATGAAGAACTTGGCTGCGGCATCCGGAAATACCACCGTACCGATGTCGCGTCCCTCCATCACTATCCAGCCGCGCTCAGCCGCGCGCCGTTGAATCGGCAGCAATGCCGCCCGCACTTCCGGCTGTTTGGAAACCACACTGGCGCCCTGGGAACACTCCGGAGTGCGCAACTCCTCCTCCAGACGACGGCCGTTCAGGCGGACTCCGTCGTTTTCAGGCTCAAGTTGGAGGCGGTTCAGAAAATCAGCCGGAACCGATTCCAAATCGATTCCGGCGGCTCCGGCGGCGTAGGCAATCGCCCGGTACAGCATTCCGGTGTTGACGTAAACATAACCCATGCGCGCGGCCAGCGCCCGCGCCACTGTGCTTTTGCCGGCCCCGGCAGGACCGTCTATCGCCACCACTGTGCTCATTCGGAATCTCCGACGCCGGTTTTCCCCGGCGTCCCGGACAATGAAAATACTATCAGTTGCCGCTGCGGCTGCGCAGACGGCCGCTCTTGAGAAAGCCGTCGTAGTGCCGCATGGTCAGATGTGACTCCAACTGGCTCATGGTATCGAGCACCACGCCGACCATGATCAGCAAACTGGTGCCGCCGAAAAACTGGGCGACCATGAAGGGAATCCGGAAATTGTTGTAAAGAAACATCGGGAACAACGCCAGCGCCAGCAGAAAAACCGCTCCGCCGGCCGTTATCCGGGTCATGGCTCCGTCAAGAAAATCCGCTGTCGCCTGCCCCGGTTTGATTCCGGGAATGTAAGCGCCCTCTTTTTTAAGGTTGTCGGCTATCTGAAGCGGATTGAACTGGTTGGCCACCCAGAAGAAACTGAAGGCCAGAATCAAAACGCCGTAGGTTATGGTGTACCCCGGTCCGTCATGCCGGAATCCCTGCGCCAAAGTCATCCAGATGCCGCCGGACTTGCCGGCCATGTACTGGAAAAGCGACTGGGGAAGCATCAGAATGGCTCCGGCAAAAATGATCGGCATCACGTTGGCAAAATTGACTTTGAGCGGCATATAGGTTGATCCGCCCATCATCTGGCGGCCGACCGTCTTGCGCACCATCTGAATCGGTACCCGCCGGTACCCCTGCGACAGCAGAATGGTGGCCGCCGTCACCGCACAGAACACCAGCAGCAGCAGCAGCAGCTGGACCGGACGGAACGTGCCTCCATCGGGAGTGACTCCCTTCATCGCCATCTCGACAAGTTCAATAATCGCGTGCGGCAGCCGGGACACAATATTGATGGTAATGATCAGCGACACGCCGTTGCCGATGCCGCGCTCGGTGATCTGTTCGCCCAGCCAGGTGAACACCATCGTCGTACAGGTAATAACCACCACCGTCACGCACACAAAAACCGTAAGGTTGCCTGTGAACAGCGGCTCAGAGGGAACCGGAAGTCCCAGCTTGTCAGGGTTGACCATCGCCATGGCCACCATAACCCCCTGCACCAGACAGACCAGAATGGTCAGGTAACGCGTATACTGGGAAATTTTCTGACGCCCGGATTCTCCTTCGCGCTGCATCTTTTCCAGCTGCGGCAGCACCGGCACCAGCAGCTGCATGATAATAGAAGCCGTAATATAGGGCATGATTCCCAGCGCGCCCAGCGCAAAATGCGCCAGGGCGCCGCCGGAAAAGAGGTCGATCATCGCCATCAGGCCGCCGCTGGATTCGGCGCTTTTGGTCACGCCGTCCATGTATTTGGCCAGTGCCGCCGGATCGACTCCGGGACAGGGAATAGTGCTGGCGAACCTTACCAGCACAATGATCAACGCCGTAAACAGGAGTCTGTTACGCAACTCCTTTACTTTCAATGTATTGAGAAAGGCTCGCCACATATTCTTCACTGTCCCGTCAGTTGCAGTTACTCAATCACTTCGGCCTTGCCGCCGAGCGCTTCGATTTTCGCGGCCGCAGCGGCCGAGAATTTCGCAGCCCTGACCGTGATTTTTTTGGTCAGCTCGCCGTTGGCCAGAATTTTGATTTTGCGTTCCGTCTTGCCCAGCAGTTTTTTCGCCCGGAGGGCTTCGGTGTCCACAACATCGCCATCCTGAAAGTTCGCGTCAAGAATATTCAGGTTGATCAGCGTGTAGACCACGTGATCCGGGTTCTTGAAGCCGCGCTTGGGCAGACGGCGGAACAGCGGAATCTGACCGCCTTCGAAAAACGGACGGATCGTCGAACCGGAACGGGATTTCTGACCTTTTTCACCCCGGCCGGCCGTTTTGCCCCAGCCGGAGCTGTCACCGCGACCCACGCGCTTGCGGCGCTTGGTCGATCCCGGAGCGGGAGACAAATCATGCAGTTTCATATCACCATGCTCCTTTAATTGTTCTCAGCCGCGACCGGAGCCGCAACCGGCTGAGCCGGACGCACCGCAATACCGCGGCGTCCGAAAGCATCTTCACGGGTCGAAAGTCCGGCAATCGCCTTGAATGTGGCCTTGGCCACGTTGGCCGCATTTGAAGCACCCAGCGACTTCGCCAGCACGTCCTTGACTCCAGCCAGCTCCAGAATCGCCCGGACCGCGCCGCCGGCAATCAAACCGGTACCACTGCCGGCCGGACGCAGCAGAACCCGCGCACCACCGAACTTCACTTCAATCTCGTGCGGCAGGGTCTGGCCGTTCATCGGCACCCGGACCAGATTGCGACGGGCAGCTTCGCCTCCCTTGCGGATCGCATCGCTGATCTCGTTGGCCTTGCCGTAGCCGTAGCCAACCCGGCCGTTGCGGTCGCCAATCACCACCAGCGCGCCGAAACTGAAATTCTTACCGCCCTTGACGACCTTGGCGCTCCGGTTGATCGAGATCACGCTCTCGTCAAATTCGCTGACCGCCGCGGGCTCACGCATATTATCACGTCTTGCCATTTAGGTTGTCCTTCCTTTAGAACTTGAGCCCGTTTTCCCGCGCCGCATCGGCAATCGCCTTGATCCGGCCGTGAAATTTGAATCCGGAGCGGTCGAAGACCACTTCGCCGACATTGACCGCCTTGGCCGACTCCGCCGCCAGTTTGCCCAGCAGGGCGGCTCCGGCCATGTTCGGCTTGCCGTTCTGGCTCTTGAACGCCTCGGAGAGCGTCGAAACCGCCGCCAAAGTACGGCCCGCCACATCGTCAATAAACTGACAATAAATGTGATTGGCGGTAATGCTCACGCAGAAACGCGGACGCTCGGCCGTGCCGGAAACCTTCTTGCGGATCCGGGCATGACGACGCATCCGTTGAACTTTATTTTCAATAACAGACATTTTTCAACTCCCTGAAAGAGCGAAGCACGGAATTAACCGACCTTCTTGCCTTCCTTCAACACGATGCGCTCATCGACGTAACGGATTCCCTTGCCCTTGTAGGGTTCGGGCGGACGGAAACGGCGAATCTGGGCAGCGGTCTCACCGACCAGCTGCTTGTCGCAGCCCTCAACTACAATCTTATTTTCGGGCGTGACCGTGATTTTGATTCCTTCCGGAATCTGAAACTCGATCGGATGCGAATATCCGAGCGCCAGATTCAGCTTGTTCCCGGCCAGCGTCGCCTTGTAACCGACACCGACAATCGCCAGTTCCTTGCGGAATCCCGTCGAAACGCCGATAACCATGTTGTTGATGAGGCTGCGCGCCAGCCCGTGCATCGCTCCGGCCGTCCGGGCGTCACCGACCTGTTCCACCGTCACCACGTTGTCCTTGATTTCGACCGACACATGCGGCGGCAACTGCATCGAAAGCCTGCTCTTGCCTTCGACCGTCACCGTGCCGCCATCCACCGAAATCTTAACCCCCGCGGGGATATCGATTGGTTTTTTGCCTATGCGAGACATATTATGAATTCCTGTTTTTACCAGATGTAACAAAGGACCTCGCCGCCGACGTGCTCCTTAGCCGCCTTGCGACCGCTCATGATCCCTTTGGGCGTGGACAGCACCACCGTGCCCAGACCGTTGCGCACCCGCGGAATTTCCGCGCTGTTGCAATGCACGCGGCAGGAGGGCTTGCTCACCCGTTCCAGTCCTTCGATCACCGGCTTTCCGCCGGTATACTTGAGGTCGATGACCAGATCTTTCTTGACGCCTTCGCCAACCACTTCCGCCTTGGCGATGTAACCTTCTTCAACCAGCACCGCCGCAATCGCCGCCTTTTCCTTCGAAAGCGGCATGGCGACCTGCTTCAGGCCGGCGGAACCGGCATTGCGGATACGGGTCAGCATGTCGGCGATAGGATCTTGCATACTCATTTACACGGTCTCCTTCGCTTACCAGCTGGCCTTGGTCACGCCCGGGATCTGTCCTTTCGAGGCCAGTTCCCGGAAACAGATCCGGCAGAGCTGAAATTTACCGATATAAGCCCGGGGACGCCCGCAGGCTTTGCACCGGGTATAGTTCCGCACCGGGAATTTATTCGGGCGGTTAGCTTTAACTATCAGACTGAGTTTTGCCATTATTTCACCCTTCCTTATTCCTCAAACGGAACGTCCATCATCTTGAGCAACGCCCGGGCGCCCCTGTCATCCTTGGCCGTGGTGACCATCGTGATGTTCACCCCGAGCGGATACTTCAGTTTGTCGGCATCCACCTCGGTGAACACCGAAATGTCGCTGACGCCCATGTTGTAGTTCCCGACGCCGTCAAACCCGCGCTTCGAAATTCCCCGGAAGTCGCGCACACGCGGCATCGCATTGTGCACGAAACGGTCCAGAAATTCATACATCCGGCTGCCGCGCAGAGTAACCATCACCCCGACCGGCATGCCGACCCGGAGCTTGAAGTTGGCCACGTTCTTGCGCGCCTTGGTGATAACCGGCTCCTGACCCGTCATCGCGCCGATGTGCTTTTTAGCCTCGGTAAAGGCATCACGTTCCTTATCCGATCCGATACCGGTCGAGATCACAATCTTCGACAGCTTCGGAATCTGCATGACATTTTTGCAACCGAGTTCGGCCATCAGAGCGGGACGGACCTCCTCGATATATTTTTTCTTCATATCAGGCATTTCAGCTTACTCCGTCTTTGCGGCATCCGCCGCTTTCGGGGCCTTGCGGGCCGCCTTGCCCTCCTCAGTCAGCGCCACGTTGGACACATGCACCGAGACCGAACGCTCAATCAAACCGCCGTTCGGATTGAGTTTGCTCTTCTTGACCGTGCGCTTGCCGATCTTGTGATCGCCGGAAAGCTCCAGCACCACCCGGTCCTTGCCGGTCAAAACCGCCTTGATGGTCGCCTGCTCACCCTTGAAGTTGCCGGCATTGACCACCACCTTGTCGCCTTTTTTGACGTGGTAGTTATTCATTACAATACCTCCGGCGCGAGCGAGATGATCTTCATGAAGTTTTTCTCGCGCAGCTCGCGCGCCACCGGTCCGAAAATACGGGTGCCGATGGGGTTGTTTTCTTTGTCGACCAGCACCGCGGCGTTTTCGTCAAAGCTCAGATAGGAGCCATCCGGACGCCGGATTTTGGACTTGGTCCGGACAATGACCGCCCGCACCCGCTGTTTGTCCTTAACCGTCCCATCGGGCAGCGCTCCGTGCACCGCCGCGCTGACAATGTCACCGACCCGGGCAATCTTACGTCCCTGGCCCAGCACCGTAATGGTCAACAGCGACTTGGCTCCGGAATTGTCGGCAACCTCCAGAATCGTCTGCATCTGAATCATGATGATGTTCCTCCGGAGATTACTCGGTCACCGCGCGGCTGATGATCTCGGTCAGACGCCAGCACTTTGAACGGCTCAGCGGCCGGGTCTCAACAATCCGGACCGTGTCGCCCTTGCGGGCCTCATTCTTTTCATCATGCGCGGTAAACTTCTTGCTAACTTTCACAATCTTGCGGTACAGCGGATGGGCGGTACGGCGTTCAACCCGCACCACAATGGTCTTATCCTGCACATCGCTGACCACGACGCCGACCCGCTCCTTGCGGATTCCGCGAACGACAGCTTCACTCATGGCTCACCTCAGCTTTGGCCCGTGCCGCAGTTTCAGTCTTGCAACGGGCAATGTCGCGCCGCACTTCGCGCACATGCGCGGTCTTTTCCAGCTGCCCGGTACGGGACTGGATCTTGAGATTCAATTTTTCCCGCTGCAGCTCCACCAGCTTGGCGGCCAGTTCCGCATCGGTCAATTCCCGAATTTGCTTGATTTTCATGACGCACCCCATTAAGCTTCGCGCGACAGGAACTTGCAACGCACGCAAAGTTTGTTTGCGGCCCGGCTCATGGCCTCTTTGGCCACGGCTTCGCTGCAACCGGAGATTTCAAACAGCACCCGCCCCGGCAGCACCGGCGCCACCCAGCCTTCAACCGCGCCTTTTCCTTTGCCCATACGGACTTCCAACGGCTTCTTGGTGAAGGAACGATAGGGGAACATGCGAATCCACACTTTGCCGCGCCGCTTGAGATGACGGTTGATCGCGACACGGGCGGCTTCAATCTGATTGTTGGTGATGTACCCGCGGGACAGCGTCTGCAACGCGAATTCGCCGAAGTCCAACTTGTTGTTGGTCGTGGCGAGGCCGGCGTTACTTCCGCGCTGTACCTTTCTGTACTTTACCCTTTTTGGCATTAACGGCATAATTCTCTTCCTCCGCAGAGTCCTTGTGACAAATCCAAACCTTGACGCCGATCTTGCCGGCCGTCGTGTTCGCCTCGATGAAACCGTAGTCGATGTTCGCCTTGAGCGTGTGAAGCGGAATACGGCCTTCCTTGTACTGCTCTTCGCGAGCCAGTTCAGCTCCGCCGAGACGACCGGCGCAGTTGATCTTGATGCCGTCGGCGCCCATATCCATTGCGGACTGGATCGCCCGTTTCATCGCCCGGCGGTATCCTATGCGGCGCTCCAGCTGCTGGGCGACATTCTCGGCCACCAGCTGATCATTGGTCTCGGCGCGTCGCAGTTCACTGACCTCGACGAAAACCTCTTTGTCCTTGGCGAGTTTGGCGACTTCGGCGCGCAGCGTTTCCAGTTCGGCGCCCTTCTTGCCGATCAGCAATCCGGGACGGGCCGACAGAATCGTCACCCTGACCCGGTTGGCAAAGCGCTCAATCTGAATCCGGGCAATCGCCGCAGCGGCGAATTTCGACTTGATGAAATTGCGGATCGCCAGATCCTCGTGCAACCATTCGCCGAACTGAGTGCGTCCGGCAGTTTTCTTATCGGCGAACCAACGGGATGCCCAGTCACGGGTAAGTGCGGTTCTCAATCCGATCGGATTAACTTTTTGTCCCACGATTAGTTCCTCTGTTTACCTGTTGTCGGTCAAAACCACTTCCAGATGACTGGTGCGCTTGCGGATCCGTCCGGCGGAACCGCGCGCCTTGGGGCGGAACCGCTTGATGATCGGACCGGGACTGACCAAAGCCGCCTTCACGGTCAGATTCTTGCGATTCACGTCGCAATTGTTCTCGGCGTTGGCCACGGCCGAGCGCAGCGTGTCGCCCAGAAGCACGGCCGCCTTGCGCGGACTCAGCTCGACGATCGCCAGCGCTTCAACCGCGCTCTTTCCCTGAATCAGCCGCGAAAGATGACGCGCCTTCTCCGGAGAAATCCGCACATTTTTGGTTAAAGCTCTAACTTCCATTTTCGGTTCCCTGTTGATACTTGTTCATCGGTGCGGCCCGGCCGCGCCGACTTTTTCGCGGGAGTCGCTCCCTGCCGCCGCCCGCCACTTCCCAACCGCCTTCCTTCGCACCGGCGGCTATTGGCGGACGATCGGCCGGAACGTTACTCGCGTTCCGCCCTCCCCCGTTTCCGGAAGGAGAAGCCCGATTCACAAACCATCCATCCTTGAACGCCCGGAACTGCGAACTGCCGCCGGGGGTAGCGTAAGAATCCCCCGGCCGCAACTCTTCCGGCCCGCTCCGTCTCCGATGCGGCCGTCCTTCCCCGGCGGACAGGCTGGTTCTGAAGCATCGTAGAACCCTCCATCCGCCGCGCACTGGGCTGGACCAGACGCTCCGGATTCACACTGCAGAGCATGACGCTTCCCGACCTCATACACTTGCAGATTAGATAAAATATATCTTATTTCCCGATTTGGCAAGTTTTTTTCGCAAAAAACCGGACATTTTTTGGTATTTTGTGCCTTGGTGCGGCTTTTTCGCCGTAAAAGACCGAAAAAAGCCCCTTTTTTTACGGATTCAGCGGCGAAAAACGGCCGTTTTCGTTAAATTACCACCCAAACCCCAGGGCGGGAACCAGCCGACCACCCCGGAATGAAATATTTGGCAAATATAAATGGCAAACAATTTGATTTTGCCTTTTTTTGCATATATTAATAAAGATTTGCGTTTCGTGCTTGCCTTTTAATTTTTTATCCGGATTCAGGCGGTTGCCGGGCAAGTTTTCCATAATTATTTTACATAAAAACGTTTCTGGCACATAATACATTCTTGATATACTAACTTGGAGAAACAAACTTATGCTCAAGCAACGTTCCGATTCATCTTCCGACAACTCGAGGCAGCCGGTCTGGCGGGCCGGAACTCTGACCTACACCTTCGGAGCGCTGATGATGCTATGCTTCTGGCTGCTGTGGGGAGATTTCACCTGGTCAATGAAAGACCGGGCAGTGGGACCGTCAGCCACCTTGCTGATCAAGTCCATCGGAGTTTCGGAATTCGTATACGGCCTGATTGTCATTTCGTTCCCCAATTTCACGAATATATTTCTCACTCCGATCATCAGTTACATGTCGGACCGCCACCGCGGCCGGTGGGGACGCCGGATTCCATTTCTGATGTTCACCACCCCCTTCATTGTGCTCGGACTTTACGGTCTGGGATTCACCCGGGTCGGCGGGGCGATGCTGCACAGAGTGTTTCCCGAGCTGTCCCTGCACGGGGCCATGCTGCTGATTTTCTGCATTTCATGGGTCCTGCTGGATTTCGGCACCACGCTGGCTTCTTCACTCTTCAACGCCCTGGTCAACGATGTGGTGCCGCCGGAGCTGCTGGGGCGCTTTTTCGGACTGTTCCGGGCGGTCAGTCTCGGAGCCGGCATGCTGTTCAACCTCTATCTGATTCATAAGGTCGAGTCCTACGGCATGTGGGTGTTTCTCGGCATCGGCACCTTGTACGGCACCGGGTTGCTGATGCTTTGCCTTAAAGTCAAGGAGGGACAATATCCTCCCCCCCCGGAGACGGAACTGGAACCGGATAACAGCCGTCTGGGACTCGTCACCAAGGTGTTCCACTCCTCAGTAACCTATCTCCGGCAGAGTTTTTCACTGAGCTACTACCGCTGGTACATTCTGGCTGTGGCCACCGTCGTCCTCTGCTTTCTGCCGATCAACTCCTACTCAATTCAATACTCCAAGCACCTGGGAATTGCGACTGAAACCTACGGAAAATACCTGTTCATCACTTATCTGTGCTCATTGATTCTCAGCTATTTCCTCGGAATGCTGGCCGACCGCTTCCATCCTCTGCGGACCGGTATTGCCGCGCTGTCGATCTACGCGGTGCTGATGGCAACCGGCTGGTATCTGCTGGCGGATCCGGAATGGTTCGAACTCATCTTCATTCTGCACGGCGTCATTTCCGGGTGTTACTTCACGCTTTCAGCCTCACTGGGGGCCCGGCTGCTGCCGCGGGCGCTGTTCGCTCAGTTCTCATCGGCCGGAGCCATTATTCAGGCCATTTTCACAATGCTGGCGGCGCCGGCCATGGGCCGTCTCATCGACTTTATGAACTACAATTACCGGTGCGTGTTTCCGGTCGCACTGGTGGCGACGCTGCTGTCGCTAACGCTGTTCTGCAAACTGTACCGGAATTATCTCCGCCATGGCGGCGACCGTGCCTATCAGCCCCCCATGCCGGATTGACCTGACCCGGGGCCTCAACCGTCACCCCGGAACGCGCGCCGCCGGATAAAAAACTGAGGCAGCGGCCGGCTGCCGGGTAATTTACCGCCTGGAATCCGGCAGATCCGGTTCCACCCGGAGCCGCCAGTTCCAGGAAAACACCTCACCGGGGTTTGCGGCGACGTCAATAAAAGGCTCCACTGCGAAACAATCCAGATTGTTGTGCCAGAGCTGGCTGCGGACAATCGGCCGGGCGGTCGAAATCGTCGCCCGGTAGGCCGG
>CASFVA010000013.1 GCA_949298075.1 uncultured Lentisphaeria bacterium | reverse complement strand
TGGTAGCGGGGAGTGGAATCGAACCACTGACCTTCAGGTTATGAGCCTGATAAGCTACCACTGCTCTACCCCGCAACGTGCTGTCTAAATAATATAGCCTGAATCACGGATTTGTCAAGCACGAGAATCCGGAAAAAGCTCATAAAATTTACGCGCCATCGCCGCAATCGATATTTCCGGCGGGCGTACGACTTCGGTTTGCAGCGTGAGCAGACGCGGCGCCGAGCAGAGGCGTGGAATCAGGGAGTCCCAGTCGATTCTTCCGCTGCCCGGCAGGCCATGGCTGTCGCCGTAACCGTCATTGTCGTGCAGATGGCAGGTCACCAGGTGGGGGTACATTTGCTCCAGGGTGTCGGAGCACTCCATTACTCCCTCCGGCCAGGCCTGCGTCACTTCTTCCCGGTAAAGGTGCGGATCTTTTCCCGGAAACGGCGCCATTATTTCCGCATGTCCGCTGTCGAAACAACAGCCAACCTCCGGGGTCGCCATCCTGTTCACCAACGCCATCACTTCGGCGGCCGAATTGGGGGGCTCAAACGCATTTTCCACCGCGATGATCAGACCGGCCCGCCGGGCGGCCGGAGCCAGTTTTTCCAGCGAATCCAGGGCGAGTTCACGCAGCCGGGGCAGGGCGAGTCCCCGGTAGACAAAGGCTCCGGCGCCGACATGCATGGTGTAAGTTGCGGCTCCGGCTTCAGCCGCATAGTTCATCGCCAGAATGTGGTCGGAAATCATGCCGGGACGCCGCGCCGAATCGCAGCAGCAGAGATCA
This sequence comes from uncultured Lentisphaeria bacterium, assembly GCA_949298075.1. Taxonomy (GTDB): domain Bacteria; phylum Verrucomicrobiota; class Lentisphaeria; order Victivallales; family Victivallaceae; genus UBA1784. Next base: position 66,376 of record CASFVA010000013.1, on the reverse strand, counting down.
TACGCTTCTCCGCACAGTCCATGGGCTTCCCCCAATTTCATTCCGGCCGCTTTCAGATACCGGTCCAGCCGGGGGAAAAACTCCGGATCCCGGATCGTCCGGAGCAGCCAGATATGGGTGAAAACCAGATGCCGCACTCCGTTATCCCTGAACTCCGCCAGCAGACTGGGGAGCTGCTCTTCCGGAACGGAGTCCCAACTGTTGTAGAAAAAGAGCGGCAGCTGGCTGATGCTCATTGGAAAACCTCCCTGATGTTTGCAGCTTCATCGGCTGACTGTTCGAACCGCTTCCGGGAGCGGCTGCTCCGGCCGCAACAATCCAAATCAAATATAGCATTGAGCATTTGCATTGTCAAGGCCGGACGGGGTGCTCCGAACGGCCCGTACCTCGTCCCGGCTGGATCTGAATGTCGGTTGCGAACTGTTCTATTTGAATAAAAAACGCTTGAAAAGTTCTGTAATTGTGATAAAGTATGAATGAGGTAATTTCAGGGTGAAATTGCCTCATTTTTTTGAACCGGAATTCAAGCGGAGCTGTACCAGTATGGTTTTCAATTCCCTGTCGCCGCGGGCGGTGCGCAGCGGCATGACCTTTTCAATTCTCAATGCAGCCTGTTCCAGCTCTGCCGTGGTGTTCATGGGCGGCGCGGTGTTGTCTGGCATGCTGCTTGCTTTGAATTTTTCCAATGTGGAAATCGGTATTCTGATGTCCATCCCGCTGTTCTGCCTGCCGTTTCAGGTGGTGGGAGCGATGGTTCAGCAGCGCTTCTTCAACCGCAAACGCTTCTGGATATGCTGCGGGCTGATTTATTACGCCGGTTATCTCGCCATCGCCGGACTGGTGGCGGGGTGGCATAAATTCCCCGAGGGCGAAGGGGTGGCTGCTTTCATGCTCGTTTTCGGCGTGATGTCCATGGTGGTGCAGCTGCCGGCCTCGATCTGGCTGAGTTGGATGGGCGATGTGATTCCGCCCCGGGAAACCAACGCCTATTGGACCCGGCGTCAGGCTGCTTCGCTGCTGATGTGTTCGGTCACGTTTCTGGCCGCCGGCTGGCTGGCCGACCATCTCGGCAACAACCGGACATCCACTTACATCTTGCTGTCGGTGATAGGGGCGGTACTGGGGTTTCTGTGCGTGTATTTCCAGGCCAGGGTGCCGGACGTGCCGCCTAAGCAGAAACAGGTTACCGCCCTGGCCACCCAGCTCAGACTGATCTGGCGCAACAATCAACTGCGGACCATTATTTTGTTTTTCGCTCTGCAGTCGCTGGTGCAGAACTTTTCCGTGCCGTTCATTTATGTTTATATGAAATCGGACCGGCCCGGCGACGGCATGGGCTATTCGCTCCTGATCATGCAGTTCATGTTTGCGTTATCCAACGTGGTCGGTTTCGTCAGCGGCTATTTCTTCCGGCTCGCCGCCGACCGTTATGGCCGCAAGCCGGTACTTATTTTCTGCTTTGCGCTCAAAGTTGTGGAGTTCATGCTCTATGGGCTGCTGATCCCGCAAACCGGTTTTTATGTAGCCATACCGTTGTTTTCGCTCGGCGGTTTCGTCAACATGGGGATCATTTCCTGTCAGCTGTCGCTGCTGAGTTCCACCGGACATCGCCGCATTCACGGTGTGGCGGTGGGGTTGTTCTATTCACTCAGCGGATTGTTTGGTTTTGTGGGATCTTTTGCCAGCGGTTATCTCTACGATCTGATCGCGGCCTGGCAGCAGCAGTATGATCTGGGATTCCTGTCGGTGCTGTCACCATTCAACCTCCTGAGTTTTCTCACGGCGCTTTTGCTGATTTTCGCCATTCCGGTGCTGTTTGCGTTCCGGGAGGAGGGAGCGCGCACCACCCGGACTCTGGTGCGCAACCTGTTTTCGAACGCCAATCCGATCCGGGCGGTCTATTACGCCTACGCGATCAACCGCCCCCAGACCGAACGCCGCCGGATTGACCTGCTGCAGAAAGCCGAAGGCGACCTGGTTTCCATCTCGGTTCTGAATGATCTGGCCAGTCCCTCGACCGAGGTGCGGGAGGCCACCCTCGCGATGATTGCCCGCTCCCAGATTGAATTGTCCGATGCGGTGCTTCGGGAGTTGATTCATCTGCTGAACACGCCGGAACTGGGCAACCAGGTGACCGCCGCCCGGGTGCTGGGAAGGCGTCGGGTGAGGGAGGCGCTGCCGGAACTGATCAAGTTTTTCCGGGATCAGGATATCGCGCTGGCACAGGCGGGCATTTACGCCGCCGGCCTTATCAATGACCGGGGAGCCGAGGCCGAACTGATCAACGTGCTCAGCCATCCGCGATACGCCATATTGTGGGCGGGGGCGGCCGAAAGTCTCGGTCATCTGGGGGATTACCGTCACGTCCGGCTGCTTTACCGGACGTATGTCGCCGAACACCACTGGGTGTCGCGGCGCCAGGTGCTGATTGCGGTCTGCCGCTCGGTGACCAGGCATCCGGAGCAGATTTTTTCCGACTTCGAAACCGAGGAGCAGAGCCGGGGCCAGACTTTGGAGAGCCAGTTGCGGCTCATTCTGCCCCGCCTCGGGGCTGAAACGGAGTTGGAGGAACTGCTCCAGGAATACGACCGGAACCAATCGGCCGCCATGTTGGAAAAGCTGCTGATCAAAGCACTGCCCCGCTACGGCGTTGTCCCGGGACCCAACGGACTGGATTCGCTGTTCAGTCCGGGGGGGCAGCTGCTGCACAACGAAAAGTTTGACGGTGAAACCTTCGAAGCGACGGTGTTATGGCTGCTGCCGCATTTGTGGCGGGAGCTGCGTTATTCCGAAAGCCCCGATCCGGCGCTGCTGCCGGCCGCGCTGCTTTGTCTCAACGCATTGCTGAAACAGGGCACTGCGCGGCCGAGGTAAGCCGGAGTTCCGTCAGCGCCAGGTGACGAGAGCGTCGGTTCCCAGTTTGGGTACATGCAGGACGTCGGCGGCATCGAGATAATACTTGACGTTGCCTCCCGCGGCCAGTTCCTCCACCGGCGCTTCGCCGGGATGGCCGATTGCGACGAGGTAGAGGATTTCCGTTTCGGGGCCAGGTTCCAGCAGCTCCGTCACGGCGGTCCGGTCGAACGCGCCGAGCCAGCAGCAGCCGAGTCCTTCGGCGCAGGCCGCCAGCTGGATGGTTTGAATTGCCGCCCCGGCATCGGCGTGAATGACGGGCGGCAATCCGGCCGGCGCCGTCACTGCTATGAAGGCCGGCGGCGCTGATTCCCCCCAGACCGGATTGCGCCGCGGCCGGACCAGCGCGCCCCAGGCCGTGTGGTTGAACACGGCGTGAACCAGCTCCGGCGTGCGGATGACAATATAGCGCAGACGCTGAAGATTGCCGGCGCAGGAGGCGCGGCGGGCGAGATCAATCAGTCCGGAGAGCTGTTCATCGGAAACCGGCTGCTGAAGGAAACGGCGGATGGTGCGCCTTGCTGTCATGGCTGATTTGAGTTCCATATATTCTCCTGTTTTGCGATAAATTAAAGCGTCCGGGCAGCGTTCCCGGCGCGGTGTTTCAGAGGGTTGAACCGGGTGGAGCGTGGAAAAACTCCAGCAGCTTGGCATGGAGCAGTCCGTTGGAGCCCAGGGTGCCGCGCTCCGGGTAGGCGTCGCCTCCGGCCAGATCGGTAATCTGGCCGCCGGCTTCGGTCAGAATTATGACTCCGGCGGCAATGTCGTAAGGCTGGAGCCGGATTTCCCAGCAGGCTTCAAATTTCCCGGCGGCGGTGTGGCAGAGGTCGAGCGCGGCCGAACCGCCGCACCGGAAACCCTGGCTGAGTCGGGCCAGTCGGGGCAGATAACTGAAGTTGTCCGGCGTCAGTCCGATGCGGACGCAGCTGAATCCGGTGGTGAAAAGCGCCGCGTCGAGCCGGGCGCACTCCGAAACCCGGATGCGTTCGCCGTTGAGAAACGCGCCTCCGCCGATTTCGGCGGTGTAGAGTTCGTCCAGCCGGGGGGCGTACACTGCTCCGGCGATGCTTTTCCCACGGTGGCAGAGTCCGATCGAAACGCAGTAGTGCGGCAGATCGTGCACAAAACTGGTGGTGCCGTCAATCGGGTCGATGACAAACTGGTATTCGCCATCGCCGCTCACGCCGTTTTCCTCGCCGAAAATCGAATAATCCGGCCGGAATTTCCGCAGCTCAGCGGTCAGCATGGCTTCAACCTCGCGGTCGACGTCGGTGACCAGGTCCGCCGGGTTGTGATGTTTGCAATGGATTGCTTCACGGGAGAGGCCGCGCCGGCGTTCAGCGGCGAGTCGTCCGGCTGCGACTGCCAGTTCGGCCAGAAATCCGCTGATGCCGCTACTCACGTTGTCCTCCGGGGTTGATAATGGTACGTCATTGTCTATTATAACGTCTCCTGAGCGTATAATCAAGCCGTCCGGTGCAAAAAAACGCTGTTCGCAAATAAAAAGCCGGGAAGATTGAATTTTGGTTCCGCAAGGATTATTTTATTAAAACGGTGATGTTTTCCGGACTGAAAGGCCGGAGCGCAGGGCGGACCCCGTTCCCCTGCGGCCGGAAGTCCGCGCCGCAGGCGGCGATTGGAACATAGGAGCAGTTTGGGACCATGATCCACGAACAGAGTTCAGAAAAGTCAGATGACAAAGTGTCGAAAAAACACATTTCCCGGCCGAAGTGTCTGATCGAGGAGCCTCCGGCGATCCCGACCCAGGAGGCGGTGGAGGGCATTCGTTTTGATTTCAACCTGGGGCTGCGGGTTTTGATTCCTTTGAACGGCAAGGACTACCTGTTGTCGGTCTTCGATCTGAATTCCGGACTTTGCCTTAACAATTCGGTGCTGAAATCCGGCCAGCTGTTCATTTCGACCAAGCGGTACTTTATCTGGTACCGGCTGATGATTTCCGACGCGGTCAGCAAGGAGCCGCTGTTTGTGCACGACTACGATGCGACGGGACGGCCGGTGGTCTGCCAGCTGGATTCCGACGCCATCGGCGACACTCTGGCCTGGGTTCCGCAAATCGAGCAGTTTCAGAAGCGTCACCAGTGCAAAATGTATGTCGCCGCTGGAGCACACATGGCCGAACTGCTTGCTCCGCAGTATCCGGATTTGACCTTTGTCGACCGGTGCGTCACCCCGGAAATCAAGCCGTATGCCACCTATTACCTGGCCTTTTTCAATATCAACAGCTTCGATTGGCAGCCGGTCGATCAGGTTTATGCGGGGGTGCACGGTACGGCCGCGTACATCCTGGGGAACGCCGACTGCTCAGCGATCCGGCCGCGACTCAATCTGTCGGCGCCGCGACGGATTCCGGAAAAATACGTCTGCATTTCCGTCCAAAGCGTCAGTCTTGCCAAGTTGTGGAACAATCCGACCGGTTGGAGCGAAGTGATTGATTACCTGAAGCGGGAGGGCTACCGGGTGCTTTGCATGGACCGTGACCGGGTTGTCGGTATTTGCGGCATCTACAACCGCGTCCCGCCAGAGGCTGAGGATTTTACCGGCAATCTGCCGCTTCAGGAGCGGGTTGACATTATCAAGGACGCGGAGTTTTTCATCGGTCTGGCCAGCGGACTCTCATGGCTGGCGTGGGGGTGCAACGTGCCGGTGGTGATGATTTCAGGATTTTCGCATCCCAATATTGAATTTCCGACGCCGTACCGGGTTATCAATTATAATGTCTGTAACAGCTGCTGGGCGACCGAGCACAAGGACGGCTGGGAATTCTGGACCTGTCCCCGACACAAGGATACGCCGCGGCAGTTCGAGTGTTCGGTGATGATTACGTCGTTCATGGTCATCCGCGCCATTGAAAGGCTCCGGAAGGATTTCAACCGGTGAGGAAGGTGTATGGATAAAGCTCCGGAAATTGAGGAACGGCAGGTAATGTGCGAGGGGCGTTTTCTCACGCTGGGAAAACTGTTCTACCGCGATCAGCGTGGCGTCCGGCGCACCTGGGAAGCGGTGGACCGGCGCGGTACCGGCAGCCGGGGTGCGGTGTTTATTCTGGCCCGGATCGAACCGGACGATGAGATTCTGCTGGTGCGGCAGTTCCGGCCGCCGGCGGGCCGGCTGATGCTGGAATTCCCGGCCGGACTGATTGACCCCGGCGAGGATCCGGAGACCGCCGCCCGGCGCGAGCTGCTGGAGGAAACCGGCTATCAGGGGCGTATCATGCGCAGCCATCGACCCGGTTACAGTTCTCCCGGCATGACCGGTGAGAGCATTGCCATGGTGGAAATGATTGTTGACGGCGATTATTACCGGAGTCACGCTCCCGAACCTTGTCCGGAAGAGAACGAGTGCATCGAGGTGCTGCGGGTCAAACTGGCCGGTCTTGATGCGGCGATAGCCGCGGAAGAGGCCGCCGGCGTCGGCATTGACAGCAAAATTTATACTCTGTCCGCCGCATTGCGGCTGAGCAGCCAGGCGTAAACCGGTGTTGTCCGGAGGAAGGAGTTGTCATGAAAACTTGGATTACCGGGTTCATCTGCGTGATGTCGGCAATTGCCGGGGCGGCGGAAACCGCTTCGGGCACGGTTGCGGAAACGGCTCCGGCAGTGGTGGTGGTGGAAAAGGTTCCGGTGCTGCCTCAGTCGACAACGGTCCGGATTGAACCGGCGGCGGTTCGTCCGGCATCCTCGGCCCGAACGGTGGAAAGTTCCACCGCGCCAGAACCGCGGCAGACCCGGGTGGTTTACCAGCCGCGTCCGGTGCGGGACACCACTCCGTCCCGTCCGATGACGGTGGAGCGCCGGAGCGCGTCGCCCGGCAGCAGCACCAACCGGTTGCGTCCGAACCTGCCTGGATTGCGTTGAAAAAAGAGCGGCTGCCGCCGCCCCCTGATCTGATTTCGCCGGCCAGTCGCCCGAGGAGGAGCCTGGCCGGCAAATTGTTTTGAAGTCGGAAAAACTCAGAATGCCTCGACTTCGACCGCCTCGAGCGAAAGGCTGTCGGCTTCGGACTGGTAAATCAGGCCGTCGGCCAGCAGGTTTTCCAGCGACCGGCGCATGGTGATCATGCCGTCCTTGTAGCCGGTTTCGAGGACCGACGGCAGCTGGCTGGACTTGCCTTCGCGGATCAGCGCCTGAACCGGCGGCGTGCCGATCAGAATTTCGAAAGCGGCAATCCGGCCTTCGGTGTCGGCCCGGCTCAGCAGACGCTGTGACACAATGCCGATGACGACGCTGGAAAGCTGAAGCCGAATCTGGTTCTGCTGCCCTTCCGGGAAGGAGTCGATGATACGGTCGATGGTCTGCGGTGCGCTGTTGGTGTGCAGCGTCGCCATGACCAGGTGGCCGGTCTCGGCGGCGGTCAGCGCGGCCTGAATGGTTTCGCGGTCGCGCATTTCGCCGACGAGAATCACATCCGGGTCCTGACGCAGGGCTTCGCGCAGCGCGGTCGAGAAGCTCAGAGTGTCGGCGCCAACTTCGCGCTGCTGGATCAGCGACTTGTCGTTGATGTGAACATACTCGATCGGGTCCTCGATGGTGATGATGTGCTCGGCCCGGGTATGATTGATTTTGTTGATCAGACTGGCCAGCGTGGTTGATTTACCGCTGCCGGTGGGGCCGGTGACCAGAATCAGTCCCTGCTGTTTTTCGCAAAGCTCCATTACGGCATCCGGCAGATGGAGCGATTCCGGCGACGGCACGTCGCTGGTGATGACCCGGGCCACCACCCCGATGTTGTTGCGCTGGAAGTAGCCGTTCATACGGAACCGGCATTCGGTGGCGCCGTCGTATTCTGCCGGATCAAGGGTCACGGCATGGGCGAAATCCAGTTCCCGTTTTTCAATGAAATTGAGGCGCTGGCGGGGAGTCAGAATGCCGAAGAGCAGCCGCTCGGTATCCTTTGGGGTCAGCACCGGCAGCTCCAGCGGGCGCAGTTCACCGTGAACCCGCATTACCGGCTTGGAGTTGACCGACAAGTGCAGGTCCGATGCCCCGATTTTCACCGCGGTGCGCAGCAGCAGATTGAGGTCGACCACCCCGCTGCCGTCTTCGGCGTCCTCGGGTGTACCGTATTGTTTTTCAACATTTTCAGCGTTGCCGTTGATCAGCAGCTGGAGTTCGTCGGGATTGTCACTGTAGGCCAGACCGGATTCGGCCGTGACAAAGCCTTCCTGATAACGGTGGAACAGCGCCTTGTTGAACGTGACCAGCGCTCCGCCCTGGCCGCGCCGCAGCGCTTCGGACAACGCTTCAAAATCCCGTTCGCCAATCAGGCGGCGCACCATGGAGTTGATGCTGAGCAGTTCGACCGCTGCCACCATTCCGGCATTGTCGCTGCGGGGAATCAGCCGCTGGGCGATGACCACGAGCAGGGACTTCGCCAGTTCCCGGGCGGCGTTTTCCTGTTCTTCCGGAGCGAATGCCGATACGACGCGCTCCACTGCTTCCACCGTATTGGCGGAATCAATTTCGGCAATGATCAGCCGGCCGTTGCGGGCGGCTTCCACGGCGGCGCGGATGGCGGCTGGGGTGTCGAGGTTGCCGATGGCGATGACGTCCGGACTCTCCCTCAGGGATTCCGTCAGGGCGGCGGCGAAACTGCCGCCGGTTTCGCTGAGGTCGCGGTGCGAAACCAAACCGGCCCGGTCACTGTGCAGAAATTCGATCGGCGAAGCGATGGAAATGATGTGACGGCTGGATTTTTCGTTGATGAGATTGACCAGAGTGGCGACGGTGGTTGACTTGCCGCTGCCGCCGGCGCCGGCGATCAGAATGAGTCCGCTGCGGCGTTCGACGATGTCGGCCAGCCCGGCGGGCAGACCCAGCGGTTCGATATAGAGTTCGTCGCCGGCGGGCACCGGACGCGCCACCAGGCCGGGGCCGAAACTGGTGAGCATGAAACTCAGCCGGAACCGTTCGCCGCTGTCCAGGGAGGCGGCGGTGACAAAACTGCCCTGCCGGTCGTAACACTGTTCGTTTTCCCGCGAGAGCATTTGTCTGCGGAAACTGTCGATGGCCGCGCCGTCAATGAGTTCCTCGTTCTCCCCCTGGCAGATCTGGCCGTTAATCCGGTAGGACGGGGCTTTGCCGGCGGTGAGAAACAGATCGGAAACTCCGGAAGTGAAAGCGTACTTGAGCAGTTCAACGATGTCCATGCATGATCCTCCGTTGAGAAAATTGATAGTTCGCGTATCGGGCCGCCGCACTTCGGGGGGCTTTCCCCGGATAACCTCTGCTCGGCCGCTCCGGGAGCCGGATGGTTTGCCGCGACGCCTCCGCTTCTTCCCCGAGTTGTGTTCCGGGAAAGGTCCGGTGTGCGCCCCTCCGGCGGCACCGGGAAAGATCAGCGCCGAGGTTCCGGCGGGATCCGCCCGGTTATCAAAAAACCGTCGGAGTTATGACGCCCCGGCGGTTTGATTGGTCGGTTCCGTCCCTCACTTTTTGGGAACGAACACCAGATCGCCCTTCTTGAACGAGTCACTCTTGACGTCGGCGTTGGCCCGACGCAGTTCATCGACGGTGACGTTGTTCTGTCTGGCGAAGTCTTCGATGGAAACGTCAGCCTCAACCTCGACCATGACGGAGTCCGCCACCGACACCATGTTGTCCGCGGGGACGGTCACCGCGGTGTCCGTGGTGACAACCGTTGTCGCGGTTCCGGACTCCGGAGTCACCGTGACCGTGGTGGCCTGATCCAGTTCAGCGTCAAGACTGTCCGTGACCGGAGTCGTGACCGGGGCTGTGACCGGGTCCGTTACCGCGGTCGGAGCCGCCGTTGTTTCCGTTGGCGCCGCCGCGCCGGGCATCACCAGTTTCTGGCCGATCTGGAGCCGGCGGGCGGATTGTTCATTCAGGTTGTTGGCGCGCATGAGATCGGCGGATTTGATCCGGTGGGCATAGGCGATCTTGCCGATGGTGTCGCCGGCCCTGACCACATAAATGCCGCCGGCAGCCGTGGCCGCCGCGTCACTGCGGGTCGAAGCGGCGGCAGTTGCCGCGCCGGTGGATTTGACGGTTTTGCCGCCGGGAATAATCAATTTCTGTCCTACCCGGATCCGGCGGGCGGATTTATCAGTGAGGTTGTTGGCGCGCATGAGATCCGCGAGCTTCACCCGGTGGGCAAGCGCAATTTTGCCGGCGGTGTCACCGGCCTTGACCACATAAGTTCCACCGGGAGCGACGGTTTTGGTGTCGGAAATGATGCCGGTGGTGGCTTTTCCGGTGTAGACCATCGGAGCGTAAGTCGGAGGCGTCACCGCATCGGTTCCGGGGGTGGCGCTGACCGGTTCCTCCTGAGTGACCGGCAGCGTGGCGCCCGGAGTGCGCTGAGGTTCGACTTCCATCATCGGAGCGGGAATTTCACTGCCCGGCGCCGGACGGTACTGGCGGTTGGTCATGACTTCGTTCTGGCATCCGGCCAGGACCGCGGCTCCGGCGATCAGCAAAACAGCAGATTTTTTCACTTTAAAAATCCTCCTTAGCCAAGCAAGGTTTAAAATTCAGGAACTCGTATATAATATAAGAATGAAAATTGATAAATTCAACAGTCAAAACTGCTGTCGCCGTTAAAAATAACGATTATTTTTTCACTGCCGCTGCCGGGTTGGTCGCCTCCGGCCTTGCTGTTTCCGGGATCCACAGCCGCTCCAGCCGGCGCGGTATGTCGGTGTTTCTCAGAAGTCCGCCGAAGCAGTTGGCTCCGGGGCCGGCCGCAAAGAGCGGCACCGGGGCGGCGGAGTGTCCGGTCGAACTGTAGTAAACCAGGGTCTCCCGGCGATCTGCCGGATTTCGGGCGGCCGTCACCACCCCGGTTTCGTGGTCGGCGGTGACGATGACCAGGGTGTCCCGGCTGGCGGCGGCGAAGTTCAGTGCAGCCTGGACGACAAAGTCGGCGGCGAGCACTCCGGCCACCGTGGCGTCGGGGTTGTTGCTGTGGCCGCCGTAGTCAGGCCAATGGCATTCGATCATGGCGAAAAAGCCCCTGGGATTGGCGTTGAGCCGCTCCAACATTACCCGGAGAAAAGCGGCGGGACGTTCCGGGTCTTCCATCGGAAGTTCCGGAAAACCGAACACCTTGCCCGGACCGGCCTGCTGAAACTCCTTGAGATCGGACACCCGGGTATAGCCCCGGGCGGCCAGTTCCCGCAGCGGCTGGTCGTCATCGGTCCGGATGGATCCGGGTTCGCCCCGGTGAAGGAAAGCCGCAGCCGACGCGGCGTTCCCCAGCAGAACGTCGATGCCGGAACGGGCCTGTTGGGCGGCAATGGCGGCCAGTTCCCGGCGGGAGCCGACATGGGCGCTGAAAGCGGCGGGAGTGGCGCCGGTGAGCGAGTCGCTGGTCAGGATTCCGACTGACCGGCCGGCGGCCAGAGCCGCTTCCGTGATGGAGCGCAGCGGAATTCCGGCCGGACTGACGCCGACTTTGCCGTTGTCGGTTTTAAAACCGCAGGCCAGGGCGGTTCCGGAGGCCGCGGAATCGGTGATCTGCTGGTTGGCGGAGTAGGTTTCGACCAGACCGTGAACCGGCAGCTGCTCCATCAGCAGCCGTCCGGGTTCGCCGGCGGCGTAATTCGAAGCCGCCCGCAGGGAGCCGAAGCCCATGCCGTCGCCGATGATGAGGATGATGTTGCGGGGGATGCCGGCGGAGTCGGACGGTCCGGCGAACCGCGGCGGCGGAGCCGGGTAACTGCCGCGGATCCGGAATTCCGGAGTCAGGGGGTCGAGCTGGCGTTCCGGAGCAATGGCGATGCCGGCGATGAACCAGACCGGACCGGGCTTCTGTTGTTCGTTCAGGCGGAATGTCAGGGATTTGACCGCCTTTTTCAGCGGAAACGCCGAAACGTACAGCGAAATCTGGGTGTCGCCGGAATATGCAGTCCAGCCCCGTCCGGCATTGACTCCGGGCAGGCCGGGACGTTTCCAGTCGGAGAGCTCCACCCCGGCGCGGACCGGCCGTTTGTCCGAGGTTCCGTCGGCGTACTCGATGACCACCTCTCCGGGGGTGCCGCGCAGCCCGGTTCCGGCGTGCAGCAGATATAACGCCGACCCCGGTCCGCCCTCGGGCGGAGTGACGGGCACAACGGCGGAGGGCTCAAAGCCGGCGCGGCGGCTGAGCAGCAGGCAGGAGCGGGCGCCGTCGCCGATTTTGAAATCCACTCCGGCGGCATTGAGAGTTCCCGCCGGAACTCCGGAGAGATCGCTGAGACCGAGCCGGAGCCACTGGCCGCCGTTGCGGGCGGAATTGCCGGCATTGCCCAGCTCGGCCCCCGTTGTCAGCAAGGTGAAGCACGACAGAATCAGCAGTGAAAACCACCGGCGGCAGAAGTGAAGTGAAAACATGATCAGGCTCCGGTTTTGGCAGTCGGGGATGAGACGGATTTCGGATCCACCTCCGGTTCGGTGCCGGTCCCGGCCGGCTGGCGGGATTTTTCCGCCTGTTCCAGCTGGGCGATCCGTTGTTCGTACTCCCGGAAGTAGGCGGTGAGTTCAGGCGACAGATTGTCTGAAAGTCCGGTCATGGCGGCGGTGAGCGCGGCGGTCATCGACGCCGGCGAACCGGCCCGCCGCATCGCTTCGAACAGCCGCGGGGCATTGCGGAGCTGGCGGAGCCGGGCATGCATGCGGCGCAGCGCGGTGTTGGCCGGGTAAAGTTTGCGTCCGGCGGAAAGCTCTTCGATCGCGCCCAGGATGTCACCGGAGTTGAGCCGTTTCTGCGCCTGGCGGATGAAACGGTTGCTTTCCTGGATCGTCACCAGGTTGATAACGTAATCGTTGTCGGAATCAAGCTCGTAGATTTTTTTGCCCTGGATGGCGGCGGCTTCACTGTTGCCGTTGCGGATGCTGTCGAAGAAGCGGATCACCAGCTCGTTGCGTTCCAGCGGCGCATCGGTGGATTCCGCTTTGGAACAGCCGGCGGCGAAAAGAAGCATCGCCGGCAGCAGTCCGCTCGCGAAAATTGAAAGGCGTCGTGTGTTCATGAAAATTCCTCTGATGTTGCAGTCACAGATTGCGGATTCCGCCGGCCGGATCGGCAGAAGTGATGTTCTGCCACTCCTGCCAGTAGGCGTCGCCGGCCCTTTCGGTCAGGTTGTTGTGTCCGGCGCCGCTGACACTGACGAAACGCCGGGGGCTCCCGGCGGCCTCATAAAGCCGACGGCCGTGGCGCTGCGGAATGATCCGGTCGGAGTCGCCGTGAAAAATCAGCACCGGAGCCGTGATCCGGTTCATGTGTTCAAGATTGGGGAACCGGTCGCCCGGCAGCCAGGCGAGTCCGACCACGGCAAAAGTGCTGGTGAATGGCGCGTCAAGCACCAGCGCCGCCGGTTTTACCCGGGCGGCGAGGTGGCAGGAGGGCCCGCTGCCCACCGAGAATCCGTGGATGATTATGCGTTCGGGAGGAATTCTGCACTCCTCCGTCAGATATTTCCACACCCGCTCGATGTCGCGGCAGGCCGCCGCTTCGGAAGGTTGGCCGCTGCTGGCTCCGTAGCCTTCGTAGTCATAGGCGATGCTGTTGTAGCCGTGACGGACAAACTCCTGCTGACGGTCGCGGATTCTTTCAAGGTTTTCCGCGTTGCCGTGGCTGTGGAGCACGGTGAAGGCGCCGGGGGTGGCGGTCTTGAGGTGGCGCACCGCAATCCAGGCGTCCGGAGCTGTTTCCAGCCGGAGGAGATCCGGCGTGAATTTCCGGCCGGAATCGGGTGGCTGGAATATGATCCGGTCGGCCAGACAACCGATTCCGGCCGCCAGCAATGCGGCGGCGGCGACCGTCGTCGTCAGCCAGATCAGCGGTTTTGCCAACTTGTTTCCCATAGCCTTGATATTAGCGTGTTCCGGCGCCGGATTTCCGGGCCGGCCGGCAACGGATTTTCCGGTTCGGAGCCGGGTTTTGTTTATTCAGATAAAATACTGCCGGAGCCGGCTTTTTTCAATCGCTCCGGTTGACAAAAAACGGCGGCCGGGCTATTTTATCGAATAAATCGCGGCGGCGTCGCAGCCTGAAGATGGCCGAAATCCGATGACCCCGCCGGTTGATTGCGGAAAGGGCGGCGCCGTCATGCCGGAAAATTCGGAAACGTCATTGGACATTTTTACCCGTTATGCCGAAAACGGCGCTTCCAGCCGTTTGCGGCATTATCGTTATGCCGCGGCGCTGGAATCCGCCGGTTTCCGTCCGGTGTTTCATCCTTTTTTCAGCGCCGCCGCCCTGGACCGGCTCTACGCCGGCGGCGGACGGAACCCGGTGGAGCTGCTCGGCTCATATTCCCGGCGGCTGCTGGATGCGGCCACAGCCGGACGCCGGTGGTGGATCGAATACGAGCTGCTGCCGAAAATCCCCGCCGCCATCGAAACTTTGTGCCTGGCCGGGCGGCGTTATGTGCTGTCGTTTGACGACGCGGTCTGGGCCAAGGTTCCGGGCGGCGGATTCGCCGGCGGCAAATTTGACCGGCTGGTCCGGGGCGCGGCCGGAGTGATCGCCGCCAACGCCGCACTGGCCGAACTGCTGAAAAACCGCCATCCTGAAGTGGTGGAAATTCCCACTGCGGTCGATCTGGACCGTTTGCCTCCGCCCGGAACCGAGGCGGAAAAGTTTGAGCGTTTCACGGTGGTATGGACCGGTACGCCGATCACCTGCCGCTATCTGCTGAGCCACGCCGAACATCTGCGGGCGATGAGCGCGGCGGCGGATTTTGACCTGCTGGTGCTCTCTGCCGGGGAGCCGCCCCGGCTGCCCGGAGTTAAGGTGCGTTTTGAACCGTGGAGCGAGGCGGCCGAAAACCGGCTGCTGCGCCGCGCCCATGTCGGAATCATGCCGCTGGACGACGATGAATTTTCCCGGGGTAAGTCCGCGTACAAGCTGATCCGTTACCTCGCGGCCGGACTGCCGGCCATCGCCTCTCCGGTCGGAGAAAATACGCGGGTGATCCGACCCGGTGGCACCGCCTTTCCGGCCCGGACTCCGGCAGAGTGGGCCGAAGCGCTGTTGCGTTTGACTGATCCAGCCGTCCGGCTGGCCATGGGACGGGCGGCCCGGGAACTGGCTCCGGAATATTCAATGCGCAAATACTCCGGAGTGCTCACGGAATTTCTGCACCGGGTCCTGGCCTGAAAGGCTCAGCCTCCCTGGCTGATTTTTTCCACCGCCTCCATGAAAAATACACTTGGCAGCGGCCCGAGGTCGTCGTTTTCAGCGCGGGTGCCGTCGATCCGGAAATACATATCTTCAGCGCCTTCAAACATGGTCACCGCCTTGAACGGATCACCGCTCCCGGCGGCTCCCGACAGTGCATAGACTCCGGCGTCGGGCCAGTTCTGAACCAGATCATCCTTGCTGACCACGTCCATCACCGGTGAACCGTCGCTCCAGAAGTAGAGCTGGGCCCGCTCCAGCACTCCATGCCGGATTTCAGCGGCGGTGATGATGACCGCGTCGCTTTTCATGATCTCCAGCGCCCGGCGCACTGCCGCATCAACTTTTGCACTCATTGTTCGAGTGCTTTCTGCTGTTGTGAAACTGCCCGTTCCGCCGCATCCAGCGCCGGTGAGGCCAGGCGGCGGGGCGCCACCGGTTCCGGCGTTTTTTCCGGAACGGCCGGGGTGTCGTCACAGCCGGCGGTTAAAAGCGCCGCTCCGGCCAGCAGCAGAAGGGCGGCTCCGCAAATCCATTTTTTCATAGTTCATTCTCCCGGGTTATCCGATGATCAGGCGGTTCAGGTCCGGCGGCGGACCGCCGGAAAACGCCGCAATGCTAACATAGCACCGCGACTGCCGGAAATCAAGACCGGCCCCGTCCGGATTCCGGATCCGTTCAGCCGCAAACGATTTCCACCATGGCGTGGCAGGTGAAACTGTCGATCTGAAACCGGAGCCGGCCGTCGCGCTGTTCGAACGGGAGCTCCCGGCCCTCCGGCTGAAGCCGCACCGCCGCAACCGGTTCCGGAATTATGACTTCGTAACCGGTCGAGGCCAGCGGAACCAGCTCTTCAATGACTTCAACCGTGCCGCTGCGCTGAAAGTTCGGCATCTCGGCACCGGCACCCCTCACTGCGGTCGGCGCATAGAGTGCATGCATCACATAGCGGTGTTCCTCCGGCTGGCGCATCAGCGTAACCCGACCGGACGAGGGCAGACCGGACGTGCTCACCTGACGGTGTTTGCCCAGCAGCGCCAGCAGGGCGCGGGTCATGAAATCGCGGTGCATCACTGCGCCGGAGGCGTGGTAGATCCGGAATACCGGATGTGCGAAGTAAAGCACGTTGCCGGCGATGACTCCGGCGTCGTATCCGGATGACTCCGGCCGGAACGGGGTGTGCTGATGCGAGCAGTAATGTGTGAACGACCGGTTGAAGTAAGGATAATGAACCGCACCGAGGCTTTCTCCATGTTTCACCCGGATCCGCTGCGAGGCCAGCTGCATCAGGAACGGCGTGCGGACCAAACCGGCGAAGGGCTCCGCCGCCGCCACATAGTCTGGCGCGAATTCCGATTCTCCCGCGAATTCCGCCACGGCGGCCAGCGCTGCCAGCGGCCGCCCTTCCGGATCCAGGGCGGCACGGCCGCTGAGGACCACCGGTTTGCCGGCCGCGATGAACGCCTCCACCCGGCTCCGGGCCGCGGGCGTCATCGGCGCGTCGTCCGCGACGATCAGCACCTCGTAGCCGGAACAATCCATGGTGTCGTCCACGAAGTCGAACGGCAGGTGATTTTCAAGCAGAAAACGGCATGCTCCGGTGTTGTGAGCCGCCAGACGGTCCCGGCCGGGAGTGGCCAGCACCGCGATGGCGGCGGCGGATTCCGCCCCGCGGCACCAGGGCTCGCAGGCTTCCACCTCGCGATAAGCTGCACCGATGATTTCATAGGTGGAGCGGTCGAGCCGGCCGGAGGGATGCAACTGGTCGCCAATGCTGCATTTGGCGTTGTTGGCGAGCATCGCGGCGCATTCGTAACGCAGGGCATTGGGATGCTTGAAACCGCCGAATTCGCCCCAGGACCGGTGAAATTTGCCGGTCATGCCGAGAAAGTCCAGCCCGAGATTGCGGGCGTAGGCCGCCGACATCGGGAAATGGTCGTAACCCCAGCCGCCGGTCGGCAGGGACTCCAGCTCCAGGTGACTGAAATACGGCAGTATGTCATGGCACCCGATTCCGACGTGCCCGCTGTTGTGAAAAACCGACATTTCAGGATCGACACTGTGGATGGCTTCCACCGTGCGCCGGTAATAGTCGGCAAGCACATGGCCGGCGTGAAGCTGCCGGTCCTCCGGACGGACGGGGTCCAGGCCGGCCGCCGTCATGCTGTTGATGCAGAACTGACAGCAGCACGGCCCCTGTCGGATGATGTCCAGAAAAATACCGTCGGCGTCGGGGAATTCGGTCACCACCTCTTTGAGCATGGCGCAGATGTGGTCGATGTAGGGCGAGTTGAAGCACAGTTTCCGGAAGCCGGGCCGGAAGAACTCCTCTTTGCTGCGCTGCTCCGGAATAACTTCCAGCCATTCGGGATGGAGTTCGCTCATCAGCGTATGGTATCCGACGGTGAGATAGACCGGGGTCCTGACGCCGATTTCCCGGCAGGCATCCATCTGGGCGCGCAGCAGGTTGAATTTGAGATGCGGATGCATTTGCCCCACCCGGGTCGGATAATAGGCCCAGCCGTGATGGCAGGTGGCGAAACAGGTTACGGAATCCACCCGTCCGACGGTAAGGATTTCCTGCCATTCGCGGCGGTTGAATTCCGTTCCGACGTCCGGTATGGCGCCCGAGGTGTGAAAGTCGAGGTGGATCTGACGGAAACGGAGTTCTTTCTTGATCATGATGAATTCCTGAAGTGCTGACTTGCAAATGTTTTGGTCTGCCGGTTCGGGAAAGATAATATGGCATGGAGTTTCCGGAAAATACAGTCCCGGCGCCGATGACCGGACGGGCCGGCGGCAGGGCGGAACGGCCCGGTGGCCGGAAAGTCGGCGGAGCAGGACCCCGGCAGAGCCGGAATCCGCTCCGAGATTCAGAAAAATCCGCCGTTATTTGAGGATGATTTCAATCACCGGCACTTCGACCGGCGGTTTGATGACCGGCAGTTCGAAGCAGAGCATTCCCTCCGGATTCCGGCAGTAGGAGAGCATGTGGTCCTGCCCCTTGGAGTAAAGAACTTCGCTGCCGTCGTGCAGGAACTGGGCATAACGGATCCGGTCCGCCAGGCCGCGCACAAAAATGTGCCGGAACGGCCAGTTCATAATGTGCAGGTAAAGCCGCCCGGTTTCCGGATTCCAGGTGTAGCGGCAGTCGCGGGGTTCGGGAAATTCCGCCGGAGCCGCTCCGCAGCCGTAGATCGCCCGGCTGTGAAGTTCCATCCATTTTGCGTAGTCGTCAAGCCGTTCCAGCGCCCGGTAGTCGAATTCGCCGCGCGAGGTGGGACCGACGTTCATGAGCAAATTGCCCGAGCGCGACACGTGGTTGATCAGCAGGTCGATGCACTGCTTGGCGCTCTTCCAGGAGGTTTCGTCGCGGTGGTAGCCCCAGGAACCGGAGAAGGTCTGACAGCCTTCCCAGACCGCCGGCCGGCCGCTTTCGTCAATGACACACTCGTCCGGGGTCCACTGTTCCGGGGTCACGATGTCGCCGCTGCCGGGCAGGTCGAGGCGGTTGTCGACGATGATGTCGGGCTGGAGCGACCGGATGAGTTTGATCAGCTCTTCCGAACCCCAGTCCGTCGCGCCCTTGCCCGGGACGCCGTTCTGGGTGCGGTTATAGGAGAAATCGTACCAGAAAATATCGATTTTGCCGTAATTGGTCAGCAGCTCGCGGGTCTGGTTGAAGAGATACTCGCGGTAAACCGCCATGTCGCGGCCCCGGTTGAGTTCAGCGATCTCTTCCGGCGTTTTGTCGATGCCCAGCGGGTGCAGGAAGTCGACGGTGAAATGCGGATGGTGCCAGTCGAGCAGCGAATGATAGAAGCCGACCTTGAGACCTTCAGCCCGGAACGCCTCGACCACTTCGGCGAGGATGTCCCGGCCGTAGGGGGTGTTGGTGATTTTGTAATCGGTGTACTGGGTGTCCCACATGCAGAAGCCTTCGTGGTGCTTGGTGGTGAACACGAAGTATTTCATGCCGGCGGCGGCCGCCGCTTTCGCCCAGCGCCGCGGATCAAAGCGGTCCGGATTGAACAACTCGAAAAACTTGAGATAATCCGCGTCGTTGATTTTCTCTCGGTTCCGGATCCACTCGTGCCGGGCGGGCATTGCATACAGCCCCCAATGTATGAACATTCCGAAGCGATCGTGAGTGAACCAACCAGTGTCTCCGTGTCCGTAGCTACCCATTTTTTTAACTCCTATTTGCCTGATTTAAAGTTTGTTCAGGAAATGTTGCCACTCCTGTTCACCGATTTAATTTACCGGCTTTTCGTGGAAATACAATGGGTTTGATATGAATAAAATTCGCGATGATATGAATAAAACTCCGTATCCGCCCCGGGGTGACGTTCATAAGAAAACGCGCCCCCCGGTTCCGGATTTCCGGAACCGGGGGGCGCAGATTGTCGTCATCCGGAGATTATTTGGAGCCGTAGCCCAGGCCGTTTTCCGTCATGTAGCGGTAACTGCGGATCAGGCCTTCGTGCATTTCAATCGAGCAGCGGTCCAGTTCGACGATAATATCGTCAACCCGGTCCGGAATCGCGGCGACGATGCCGGGCAGATCGAATTGGCCGTCGCCGAGCGGATGCAGCGGCACATCGCCGGGTTCGGTTCCCGGAAGCGGGCGGATGTCGCCGTCCTTGATGTGAATGGAGTCGATCCGGTCTGCAAAATGCTTGATCATGGCCACCGGATCCTCGGCGCCGAAATTCGCCGCCCAGAAGGCATCCAGCTGGAACCGGATGTTCGGGCAGTAATCAAGGTAGATGTCGTATTTGAGCCGGCCGTCCAGCCGTTCAAACTCCCAGTAGTGGTTGTGCTGGATCAGGGTCAGGCCGGCTTTGTGCACCAGTTCGTACACTTCGTTGACCTGATCGGCGGTGCGTCGGATTGCGTCGAGGTCCTGAAAGTCCACCCGGCCGTAACCGCAGCAGAGTGATTTCATGCCCCATTCATGGGCGATGTCCAGCGCTTCAGATACATCTGCGGCCTTGCGGCAATAGGGGAAATGGGTGGTTTTGACTTCCAGCCCGAGATCGTCCAGAATATGCTTGAATTCCCGGGGGGAGAGACCGTAGAGGCCGGCCGCCGGTTCCACGCCGAGGTATCCGGTGTCGGCCACGAATTTCAACACTCCGGGAAAGTCCTGTTCCGAAGCTTCCCGCAACGAATAGAGTTCTACTGCCAGTTTGCGCTTTTTCATGAGCCTGTTTTCTCCTTTGGTTTAACCGCGTCGGCCAAAGGCCGGAGCCGCCGGGAGCGGATTGGATTTTTCATTCGACAATTTTTCCCGGATTGAGAATGTGATCCGGGTCGAACACCGTTTTGATGCCGGCCATGATTGCGCTCAATTCCGGCGCCAGCGATTCACCCAGGTAGCTCTTTTTTGCGTAGCCGATGCCGTGTTCGCCGGAAACCTGGCCGTTGAGTTCGCGGGCCCGGGCATAAAGTTCGTCGAACACTTCGCCCAACACCCGGGGCCACTGTTCCTCATCCAGTTCATCGCGCAACACATAGATGTGCAGGTTGCCGTCGCCGGCATGACCGAAACTGCGGATCCGCACGCCGTATTTATCCTGAAGCCCGGAGGCGAAACCGACGAAATCCGCCACCGACCGGCGCGGCACCACCACGTCGCACTCATCCATTTCAGTGGTCGAGCCCTTGATCGCCTCAAGGAAGGCGCCGCGCGCACTCCAGATTGATTCATTCCGCTCCAGGGTGTTGGAGATGAAAACGTCCAGGGCTCCCGCCCGCAGGCAGGTCTGCGCCGCATGGTCGTAGGCCAGGTCAACCTCGTGTTTGCTCGCGCCGTCAAAGGTCAGCAGCAGATAGGCGTTGCTGCTGTGATCCGGAAACTTGCGCCCGAGGTACTCCTCGGCGGCCAGAATCACCTCGCGCTCCATGAATTCCACCGCGGTCGGCGTCGCTCCGGTGCGGATGACTTCCGGCACGGTCCGGATAGCGGTCACCAGATCCGGGAAAGGCACCAGCAGGCTGATTTTGTATTTGGGCAGCGGCACCAGTTTGAGAGTGGCGCGGGTGATGATCGCCAGCGTGCCCTCCGAACCGACAATCAGGTCGCGGATGCTGTAGCCCGAACTGTTTTTGGCGACCTTGCCGCCGAGCTCCATGATCACCCCCCGGGCCGTCACCACCTGGAGCCCCCGAACGTAATCGCGGGTGACGCCGTATTTTACCGCCCGCATGCCGCCGGCGTTGGTGCTGATGTTGCCGCCGATGGTCGCGGTCTTTTCGCCGGGGTCGGGCGGATAGAGGAAGCCGGCGTCCTCCGCGAACTTGGCCGCTTCCATGAGCAGCACCCCGGGTTCCACCGTGAGCGTCATGTTGTCGGGATCAAGCTCAAGGATCTGATTCATGCCGCTGAGGTCGAGCAGAATGCCGCCTTCGAGCGGCACCGCCCCGCCCACCAGTCCGGTACCCTGGCCGCGCGGCGTCACCGGAATGCGGCGGGCGCTGGCGTATTTCATCACGGCCGCCACTTCCTCGGCACTCGCCGCCTTGATCAGCACATCGGGACGGCGGCGGATTCCGGCCAGTTCATCGTGGCAGTAGTCCTCCCCCACCGCCGGTCCGGCGATTACGCGTTCACCGGCGCCGATGATGTCGCAAAGCGCTTCGATGTCGGCCGGGGTGACGGGGTTGTATTGGTATTTGCTCATTTCTGGTTCTCCCGGATACGTTCAATCAGGCGCGGCACCACCTCGTAGAGGTCACCGCAAATTCCGACATGGGCGATTTTGAAGATCGCGGCTTCGGGATCGGAGTTGATCGCCACAATGAATTCGGAGTTGTTCATGCCGGCCGCAAACTGGATCGCGCCGGAAATGCCGCAGGTGATGATGAGTTTGGGTTTGACCGTGCGTCCGGACAGTCCGATCTGGCGGGCCGCCGGCGCCCAGCCGCATTCCACCAGCGCCCGGCTGGTGGCCAGCTGGCCGCCGAGCAGATCGGCCAGCTCCTGGAGCATGGCGAGATCCTCGGATTTTTTGATGCCGCGTCCGGCGGCGACGATGATCTCGGCGTCCTCGAGCATCTTGACCGGCGGCTTGGGCTTCACCTCGAGCACGTTGATTCCGGAAACCAGTTTGGCCGGATCGACGCTGCGCCGGACGACTTCCGCCCCCGGCCGGCGGCCTTTTTCCGGAATCGAAAAGATTTTGTAGCGGACGGTCGCGAACTGCGGCCGGTGCCGGGGGGTGTTGATGTGAGCCATGATGTTGCCGCCGTAGGCGGGCCGGATCTGATCGAGGTCGGTGTCGGGCTGGATGTCCAGCACCGTGCAGTCGGCGGTCAGACCGGTCCGGAACCGGGCTGCGGTCCGGGGGGCCAGCGAACGCCCCACGGTGGTGCCGCCTACCAGCAGAACCGAGGGCTGGTAGGTGCGTATGAAGTCCTCCAGTGCCGCCGTGTAGGGTTCAATCCGGAAGTGTTCGAGTTCCGGCCGGTCGTAGACGAACACCCGGTCCGGACCGTAGTCGAGCAGCTCCTCCACGGCGGTGTCGAGCCGGTGGCCCAGCACTACCGCGTAGACCGGCTGAGCGGTTTTGTCCGCCAGTTCGCGGGCCTTGCCCAGCAGTTCGAAGCTGACCGGATGCAATTTGCCGGCGGTGGCTTCGGCAACCACCGCAATGCCGCGCCACTTGGTTTTGTCCACGCCGGGGTCACGGCTTTCCACAAATTCGAAGGCGCCCGGAGGCCCTTTCTTGATGCAGATCCGGCACATGCGGCAGGCGGCGTTGAGGCTCACCTTGCCGTCATTGACTTCAATCGCCCGGAAGGGGCAGAGGTTCAGCACCGCATCGAGGTCGGTGATTTTTTCCTGATGAATGATGATTTCGGCCATGTTCGCGGCGTTCCTCAGAGTTTCTGGAGAAATTTACGTTCGTCAAGCACTTCAAAAAGGCGGTCGCCCAGTTCTGCTCCCCGGCCTTCGAGCATGACGTGCTCCTGATGGTTTTCCGGCGGAAAAATCCGCTTGACCTGGGTCGGTGAGCCGTTGAGTCCGTAATGGTTGGCATCGCGGTCGGGCAGATCGTCGAGTTTGATCCAGTTGACGGCGCGGTCCGCGGTGGCGATTTTGAGTTTGTACGAAGGCAGCCGCGGCTCGTAGATGCCTTTTTCGACAGTGAGCAGACAGGGGAACTGCACCTCGCTGGTTTCAATGTGGGCCGGCATATCCATGTCGACCGTCACCTTGCCGGTGTCGGCCGAGTGAATCCGGCAGACGTTGGTGACGTGCGGAATTCCCAGAAATTCCGCCAGTTCGGCTCCCACCTGGGCGGTGTCGCCGTCGGTGGTCTGCTTGCCGCAGATGACCAGGTCGAAATCTCCGATCCGGCGCACTCCCTGCGACAGGGTGTAACTGGTGGCCAGCACGTCCGCTCCGCCGAACCGGCGGTCGGAGAGGATGTACCCCTCATCGGCCCCCATCATGAACGCTTCGCGCACGGCTTCCTCGCACTGGGGCGGCCCCATGGTGATGACGGCAACGGTGGCGCCGTACTGTTCCTTGAAGCGCATGGCGCTTTCCAGCGCGTAGAGGTCGTAGGGGTTGAGTTTGGACTCCACTCCATCGCGCTTCATGGTGCCGGTTTTTTCGTCAATTTCAACCTGGCTGGCCCCCGGCACCTGTTTGATGCAGACGATGATTCGCATGTTTTTGCTGACTCCGGAATAACTATTGATCTACAAATTATACAATAACACTGAATCCGGTCCTTTGCCAGCCCGGGAATGATAAAATTTGATTGATTTTGACGACTTTTCAGCGGAGGGGAGATGCCGGTTCCGGGATGGAGTCAGTCGGCAAAAAAGCGGAGCGTCCGGAAACGCTCCGCCTCGGAATTTAGATTGCAGGAGTGGAATTATTTGTTGAGTTCAGCCAGACTCTCTTTGAGCGTCTTGGTGATTTTGGTGGCATTCTGTTCAAGCTGTCCGGGCGAAAGCGCTTCGGCCCGGCCGTCGGCGAAGGCCACCACCGAGGTGTCGAGGTGAATCGTAGTGACATAGGCGTCGTTGTCGCCGGCATTGGGAATGAAGCTCCAGTAAGTGCTGCCGGAATCTGTTCCGCTGGCCTGTTTATAGGTATCGGCGAACAGCACCAGATTGCTCTGATTCTTCATTTTTTCCAGCGAATAAGCGGTGGTGGTGTCTTTGACGTGGCGGAACCGCCCGAAGTCACCGATGACTTCGGTGGTGTACCAGCCGCCGGTCTCGGTGGCGTTGAGCATGCCCACGGCGTTGGATCCGGTAGCGTCGAGTTTCTGCTCGGTGGCGAGGTTGCAGATCAGCGTTTTGTCCGGCAGATACTGCTTGGAATCAGTTTTTTTGCCATTGAGCGCGTAGGCATAGGGATTACCGTCAATTTCATAGCCCAGCAGTCCGGCATTGTCCTGGGCGTACTGCAGTGCGCCCAGCCCGAGCTGGTGTTTGTTGTTGATGCATTCGGCCCGGCGTCCGGAAGCCCGGGCGTAACCCAGCGCCGGCATGACCATGCTGGCCAGAATCGCGATGATTGCGATCACCACCAGCAGCTCGATCAGAGTAAAGCGACAGCGGGGAGTCTCCGCCCGAAGTTCAGCAAGAGAGAACCGTGTGGTTTTCATATGCGTTGCCTTTCATAAATTACAGTTTGCGGCAGTGTGACGCCGCACGTTCAGATCCACTGCTAATTTATACCGATAAATGGAAAAAATCAAGAAAAAAGCGGCAATTCGACGAAAATTCTTTTCCGGACAGTGGATTCAACGGGGACTCCGCCGCCGTTTCCGCTGGATTGCCCGGCATCGGAAGTCGTCGGAAAATTCAAGCAAACAGGGGAATCCGCAAAACGTTTTTTTTTTAGAACACTTGGCGGTTTTAAACGGAAATTATTTGGTAGATATCCGGGATCAGTCGGGAAAATCCCAGAGAACACTTTGTGTCGAATCGGTGTTGAAAAATGTTTGTTTTAAGTTATTGTAAACAACGTAACAAATGCTGGCGCGACAGCATTGAAACAGAATAAGGAGTTTTGCTTCGATCATGAAAGAACATTATTCAACTGTGGTTCTGGGGGCCACCTGGTTCGGCTGCGGCACCGCAGCCGCGCTGGGCTCGGATGTGCTTGTCATCGATCAGACCATTTCGCCCGGCAGTGATTTCACCATGACTTTCTATCCCGGATTCGGCTATGACCGCGAGCCGGAACAGGTCGCCGCCCGGGAACTGGCCGCCGAACTGGTCCGCCGCCGGGTGGTGGTCGGGGAACGGGTCCAGATTGCGGCGTTGACGCCGGTGCTGGCCAAGTGGTGTATTGACCGCGACATCAAATTTTACTTTTCCACCGACCTCATCGCCGCGTCGGCCCGGGAAGTGACTTTCCAGGCCGTGGACGGCTTCCATACCGTGACCTGCGACCGGGTTGTTGACGCCAGACCGCGGGTCGGAACCGACAAGTTCATCACCGCTCTGGTTGACTTCGGTCCCGGCGCGACGGCTCCGACCGGCGGCCGCTGCGGCGACTTTGAACTCTATCCTCTGCTGCCGGAAAATCAGTGCGGCGTCGGGCTGGCGGTTCCGGCCGCCACCGGCTGGGTTGAGGCCCGCCGCCGTTTCATCGATTGCTGGAACCGGCGCGGCGCGGCGCTGGCCGACGCCAGGCTGGTGCTGACCGCGGCGCGTTTCGCCTTCAAACATTTTGACAACCCGGTCCAGGCTCTGGACTGCGGGCTGGCCCGGAGGGGATGACTATGAAAAAATATGATGTAATTGTCGCCGGTTTCGGTACCGCCGGAGCCGTGGCCGCCATCGCCGCCGCCGGCGAGGGCGCGAGTGTGCTGGCGGTGGAACGCAACACTTATGCCGGCGGTTCGCATACCGGCGGTTTTGTGCCGAGCTACTATATTCAGCAGCCGGTGGGACTCATGAAGCGGATTGACGAACTTGCGCACACTGATTATCCCCAGGACGGCTACTGGCAGTCGCTGACTGAAATCAAGAAGCATGAGCTGGAGAAGCTGGCGGTGGAGCGCGGTGTGGAAATCCGTTATGAGACGGCGGTGATCGGCGTGCTCAAGACCGGTGACCGGGTCACCGGTGTGCGCTGTGTATGCAACGGCGAAATCAGCGAATATTCCGCTGCGGTGGTGATCGACTGTACCGCCGACGCCATTGTTTGCCGGATGGCCGGTTGCGAAACCCGGGCCGGCCGGACCCGGGATGGGCAGTTCATGCCATTCACCAACTCTTTCTGCCGCAGCAACAGCGAACGCCGCGGCACTTATGTCGCCAATTTTGACGCCGGGCGGATCGATCAGACCCGCGAGCCGGAGTTTTCCCGCACCATGCTGAACACGGTGCTGGTGCATCTGCACGATGACTACAGTGAGCACCGGAGCCTCTGTGCGCCCTCGGACCTGCCCGGCATCCGCGAAGGGCACAAGATCGTTCCGGAAGGCCGCATGGCCACCCTGGCTGACGTGCTCGACGGCGAGCAGGACGCTTCGGAGGCGATCGGTTTTGTCTGGAGCAACCTCGACACCCATGCCAATGACATGCCGCTGGAGAGCGAACTTATCCAGGACTGGATGATCGGGGCTTCGATGTGGGGCATTCAGCTGTGGTTCGCCGTGCCGCGCAACGCCCTGATTCCCAAGGGCGTCAAGGGATTGATGGCAGCGGCCCGCCATCTTGGCGTCGGCCACGACATGGCTTATGCGCTGCGCATGAACACCCTGATGGGATTCATTGGCGAAGCGGCCGGTTACATTGCCGCGCTGGCGGCCAAACGCGGAGTCGATCCGATTGCGGTGCCCTATGCCGATTTCGCCGGCAAGCTCGAATTGCCGGAGAAACCTCTGGAATACAACGCGTCGCTGTGGGCGCTCGACGACGACGCCATCCGCGCCGGACTGGATTCCGACAAGCCCGGCTACGCGATGTGGGCGGCCCGCCGGAATGTTCCAGTGGAAAAACTGGAAAAATGGTATGATTCCGCCGCGCCCGGCGGCAATCTCCGGCGGCATCTGGCGTTCACCCTCGCACTCAAAGACAGCGCCTACGGTGCGGCTGAGCTGCGGGACGCAGTGCGCGAGCGGGATGAATTCCAGCCGACCCACAGCCGCAAGTACAATCATTTCCGCGGTTACGTGGCGCTGTATTTCCTCGGCAAGTTGGCCGATCCGGAGGCGGTGGAACTGTGTGCTGAAGTGCTGGCGGATCAGGAGATCAACCACAAATACGAGTACCACAGCAATGCGCTGATTGCCCTGTTCAAGATCGGGCGGCATCATCCTGAAACCCGGCGGCGGGTGTCGGAAATCATCCGCGCCACGCTGGAGGACCCCGCCTGGCAGATCAGCTCCCGGCTCAAGGGAACGACCGATACGCTCAAGCGGATGGATGCCGTTTTCAGGTGTGCGGCGGCCTGTGAACTCCGCGGCTGGGGAGTCGAAAACCACATCGCCGAAGCCCTGCTGGCCAACCATCCTGACGCTTACGAGCGCGATTTGGCCGAGCGGCTTGGCGTGATCCGATAAATCCGACTGACAGCAAACCGGGCCGGTGGGAAACCGGCCTTTTTGCGGGTTCCACCAGAGAGGAGTGGCTTTCATGCACAAAGGCGACAAGATGATTCGTTCCATCGAGGCGAGGGTTATCTGCGGGAGCTATGCGCCCGGACAGAAAATACCGTCGCTTCGCCAACTCATGAACCGCTTCGGGGTTTCGATGAACACCGCCCGGCGCGGCATTGACCGGCTGGTGCAGCGTGGACTGCTGGAGTTCCGGCACGGCTCCGGAACCTATGTGGCGACCTCTCAGCGGCTGCCGGATCCCTGCGTGATCGGGGTGGTATGTTCCATCGACCATCGGGCGGCGGAGCATTCCTACTCCGGACTGGCTCTGCTCGGTGTCGAGGACCGGGCGGCGGATCTCGGCTTTCAGATCCGGAATGTCATGGTGAGGTTCATCAATGACGCCTACATTGAGGAATTTTCCAAAGGACTTGAAGGGCTGATCATGTTGGGCGGCTATGACGCGCACATGACCGCGCCGGCGCTGGGCGTACCCTGTGTCGGTTTGGGCATGCACAACTCGTATGACGGCTTGTTCTCGCTCATTGACATTGATCCCTTCCGGGCGGCGGAACTGGCGTGCGACTTTTTCCGCAAAAAACGTTTTGAACGGGTGATGGTGATACCCGGCGACCGGCAGAATTTCCGGCTGCGTGCCGAACTTTTTGCTGAACGCTGGCGCAGTCTCGGCGGAGAAGTCGATTTTTGCGATGAAGACGGCGACATGCCCTACGACAAATCGTCGGGCTATCTCTTTGTCGACGGCAACAGCACCGTCGCCAGTCTCGCTAAATATGAACGGATCACCGGGGTCCGGATGGCAGACGATCTCACCTTGCTCAGCATCGACGGCAAGACCATGTTCTCCTACGATGCCCGCAACATCGACATGCCGACAATTGCCATCAACTGGCGGCTGGCCGGAGCGCTGGCCGCGGAGGAGTGTATGCGTCGGGTTCGTTATCCGGGCCGGGCGGCCCGCCGGATTTACATGAGTCCGAAAATCTATTCGATTTAATCAACCGCAAACGGCCCGGCGGATTCCAGCGATTTTCCGGGCGCTTACAACGGGGAGGGAACGTGGTGAAACTTCTGACTGTATTTTTGGCCGCCATGCTGCTGACTCTTGCGGCGGCGTCGGCCAAAGAGTGGAAAATCGATCTGCAGCGGGCGGACCGGCTGGCGGAACAGTCGAAATTGTTTGAACCCGAGGTACTGCGGAAAGCGGCCCGGTTTTATGCCGAGGATCCGGCCGGGCAGAAGGCGTTCCGGTCGCTGGCCGCCGCCGCCGCCCGGGATGCCGCCGCCGGCGATTTCCGGATGGGCAAAAACACCAAGGACTACATCTCGGCGCTGCTGTTTCAGCGGCCGGCGTGGATCTGGTTTCTGACCGGAGACCCCGAAATCGGAAAATTCCTGCACGACAAGATGCTCGACATCGCCCGGCGGCCGATGGGATTCTGGATGCATGAAAGCCGGTTCAAGTTCAACCCCGAACATCCGATCGCCACACTGATCACGGGGCATCTGGTGCACAACTTCGCGATGGGACTGGACTTGGGTCGCGAACTTTTCACTCCGGCGGAACAGCGGTTTCTGGAGGAGACGCTCCGCACCAAGGGCCTGATGCCGATCCGGAATTTCTTCAAGGCCCGTTCCCGGGCCAGGAGCATCAACAACTGGTATCTGGTGGTCGGTTCCGGAATGCTGTACACGGCCAAACTGCTCGGCGACGGGGCCGGCGTGAAAGAGGCGGTCGGCCACATCAGGCGCTATACTTCGGAATGCATCGAAGACGACGGCAGTTACGGTGAAGGCGTCTCTTATCTGACTTACCCGGTGTCGGTGCTGTCCCAGGCAGTGACGATCATGACTCCGGAGCAGCGCCGCGACGTGTTGGAAAACAGCAATCTGGCCCGGTCCTGGGAATATCTCTGCTACAATGCGGTGCTGTCGCGGTTTGAGAACACTTACATCCGCCTCATGTTCCGGGATGGAATGCAGTTCGGTCCGCCGGCCAGCGCGGCGAGCTGGCTGCTCGGAATTATGTATCAGGAACCTGCCGCCATCGGATTTTTCCGGAAGTTCAAGTCCCGTCCCAACATATCCCTGGATCTCGCCCTGTTCGAGGCGGCGCTGCCGCTGCCGGAAGCCGGTTCCGTGACCGGCCTGCCGCGGCTGCGGGCATTCAACAACGGCGAGACCTATCTGCGCAGCGGTTGGGAGGATGACGGCGCGGTCTTCGGCCTGCTCTCCGGGGGCCGCAACCGCACCGGTTTCTCCCATGACCGGCCGGCCCGCAACGGCATCATGCTGGCCGCCTGCGGTGAATATCTGGTAGTGTCGCCGGGCAGTTCCAGTTACCGGAGCCGGACCTATTCACACTGGGACACCTCCACCCGGGCCAACAACTGCATCACCTTGAACGGCCGCAATCAGCTGTTTCCGGAAGCGGTGGCGGATATCGGTGTGAAGGGGATTCCCGAAGCCCGGGTGCTGGTCGCGGAAACCGGACGGCTTTGTGATTTCATCGTCTCGGACGCCACCGGTTGCTATCCGAAACCGGTACGGGAGGCGCTGCGGGCGGTGGTTTTTGTGCGCGATCCCGGTTATTTTGTGGTGTTCGACCGGTTTGCGGCGGCGCCCGGCAGTGAGATTGCCTCGTGGTTCCATTTCAACAACGTCGACAAGAAGGGCAAGTTTACCGCCGTGGACCGCCGGCGCTGGCGGTTGGAGCGGCCGAAGGCGGATCTGGAGGTGTTTTTCGCCGCCGCCCAGCCTTTCTCTTCGCAGATCAATCCCGGCGTCATGCATCGCGAACCGACCTACCGCCCGGACGACCCGCGGATCAACCGGCCGGGAACCAGTTTTGAGCTGGGCCTGACGCCGGACCCGACGGCCGGAAGGCTCGATGGCGTGATCGCGTTTTTCCCGGCGCCCAAAGGGCAGTCCCTGAATGCCGAATGCGACGGCGACGGCCGTACTCTCACCGTCCGGCTGCCCGGCCGTACCGACCGTTTCACGCTGGATGGCGGCCGGCTGACTGCCGATATTGGCGGAAAAATCGAGACAGTTGACTTTCCGTCGGGAATGCTCCGGCCCGGAAAGGAATTGAAATGAGATTTGGCGCCAGTCTGATCGCGGCGATGCTTGCGCTGCCGCTGCTGGGAGCGGCGGCAGCGCTTTGCCCGGAGGATCTGGCGATCCGGCTTGACCGGACGGATAAAATGGCGGAGCTGTCGCGCCTCTATCCGGCTGACGCGCTTCGCAAGGTCGCCCGCTTCTATCTTGAAGATCCGGCCGGCCGGCGTATTTACCGGCGCTGGTGTCAGGAGACGGCCGAGCTGGTCAATCGGGGGGATTTCACTCCCCGGAACGGCGAGGAATATATTTATGCGGTGAATCTGATTCGGCCGGGCTTCATCTATCTCTTCAGCGGCAATCCGGAGCTGGGCCGCTTCATCCGCGAACGCACCATGGCCGTGGTCGCCAGGCCGTTGGGATTCTGGCTGCACGAGGAACGGTTCCCCCATGATGCAGAAAAGGGCATTGCCACCCTGCGGACCGGGCAGCTGCTCTATTCCCTGCTCGGCGGGGTCGATCTCGCCCGCGACGCTTTCACCGCATCTGAGCTGGAGGCGGTCAACCGGGCGGTGAAGGCTAAAGGCATTGAGCCGAGCCGGCGCTATTACCGGGAACGCTGTCTGAAGCCGGGGAAATTCAACAACTGGCTGGTCAACATTGCCACCGGCATGATGTACGCGGCGAAATTCACCGGAGACCGGGCGGCGTTTGACGAGGCCGTGGGCTATTTGGAGCGCTGGATTGAACACAGTGTGGAAGACGACGGCAGTTATTACGAGGGACCGGGGTATCTGCTTTATCCGGTCAGCAATTTCACACGGGCGGCGGTGCTGCTGACTCCGGCGGAACGCGATGAGCTGTTCAACCGGGGGCCGATCCGCAAAATCGGAACCTATGCGCTCTATTCGATGGTGTTCAACGGGGGAAAGGATGACCTTTACATCCGTCCCCATTTCCGGGACAACGCCCAGTTTCGCGCTCACGCCAACGATTCGCTGGCTGCGCTCATGCTGATCTGCCGGGATCCGGTGCTGGCGGGGTATTTCAGAAAGTTCGGGCGCGGCGCGGTGGTCTTCAATCCGCTGCTGAATCTGCTGCGGGCCGAGGCCGACAACGACATAGTTCCGGTCAGCCTCGATCAATTGCCCCGGCTGCGCTGTTTTTCCAATGGCGAAGTCTATCTGCGGGAAAATTTCGACAACGGCGGCCTGGTGTTCGCCCTGCTCTCCGGCGGACCGGGCAAGCCCGGTTTCGGCCACGACCGGCCGGTTCGCAACGGCATTGTCATCGCCGCTTACGGTGAATATCTGCTGGTCAATCCCGGTCACTCCAGTTATCGCGGGCGTACCTGCCGGGAGTGGGATCACACCACGAGGGGGAGCAACTGCATCACCATTGACGGCCGCAGCCAGCTATATCCGGTGCGGCAGGGGCCGTTTTCCGAAATCGGCACGCCGGTGGCCCGGGTAGCGGCCGCCCGGATGGGGGACAAGGTTGATTTTCTGGCCAGCGAGGCGGCGAAATGTTACAAGCCGGCGGTGGAAACCGCGCTGCGGGCGGTGGTTTACGTGCGTGATCCGGGATATTATGTGGTGTTTGACCGGATTGAAACTCCGGAACCGCACCGGTTTGACAGCTATTTCCATTTCAGCAACCTTTTCAATCAGGGCAGGTTTCTCCAGCTGGATTCCAACAATTTTCTGCACAGCCGGCCCGGGGCCTCGCTGCGTACTTATTTTGCCGCCCGAGAGCCGACCGGAGTTCGGATCAACCCCGGCATCCTGCACCACGTTTACGAATACCGTCCGGACGGTCCGCGGACCGGCAAGCCCGGCAGCAGTTTTGAATTGCAGCTTTCCCCGGTGGACAAATCCCGAAAGTGGAACGTCGTCACGGCGTTTTTTCCGCAGAAGGCCGGCAGGGACGCTCCTTTCAAATGCCGGGGTGACGGTGTTTCGCTGCAGGTGGAGCTGGCCGGCCGCACGGACCGTTTCGACCTGACCGGTCGCCGACTGACCGCCAATATCGGCGGCGCGGCGGAATATGTCGATTTGAATTTGCCTTAACCATAAAACCTCAACCATCAGGAGAAACATGAAAAAACTGCTGTTGTTCTGTTCGGTGCTGACGGCATTGAGTCTGACGGCGGCTCAGCGGGTCAATCCCAAAGAGCTGAAAATTGATCTCAAGCACGCGTACGCGGCGGCGGAAGGCACGCGGGTCTATACGCCGGAACTTTTGCGCAGACTGGCGGATTTCTGCGCGAATGATCCCGCCGGTCAGGCGCTTTTCAGGCGCATGGCGGCCGACGCGGCAAAACAGGTGAACAGCTGGGATTATCCTCCCAACCGCAACTACACCGAGGAAATTTTCAGGGTGACGTTTCAGGCGACCGGACTGATCTATTTTCTGACCGGCAACCCCGAGGTCGGCAAATTCATCCATGACAAGGCATTGGAACTGGCGGACAAACCGCTGGGCTACTGGTTGCATGAAGAGCGTTATCCCAATACCGCCCGGCGGGGCGTGGGTGAGCTGCAGACCGGTGAAATCCTCAACCGGGGCGTTCCCGGCCTTGATCTGGCCAACGGCTGCTTTACTCCGGAGGAACGCGCCAAACTCGATGCCGCCATCCGGGACAAGGCGGTGATCCCCTGCCTGAAGTTCCTTGAGGAGGGCTACCGCAAGAAGTCCGTGCAGAACCATCACGCTGTCGTCGGCAACGGCGTCTATCTCGGCGCCAAATTCATCCGCGACCCAAAGGCCGCCGAACGCGCCATTATGCACATCAAAAATTATCTGGAAGTCTGCTTTGAAAAAGACGGCAGCTACGGCGAGGGTCCCCAGTACCTCACCTATCCGCTCTCGGTCTTCAAGGGAGCGGCGGGGGCGATGACGCCGGCGGAACGGGACGCGGTGTTCAAATCCAGCGCGCTGGCAAAGTCTGCGGAATATTTCCCCTATCCGCAGGTTTTTGTGAGCGGTGAGAAAAGCATTTGGAAAATCATGCTCCGCGACGGTCAGCAGCGGGTACGCGGCAGCAGCGGCGACGCCTGGATGCTGGCTCTGGTGGCCGGCCACCCGGTGGCGGTCGGTTTTGCCGAGGCCCATGGCTTCGAACTCCGTCCGTCGTCGCTGGATTTTGCGTTGATCCGGCTCTCCTCGCAGGTCCCTGAAGCCCGTCCGCTGGAGACGCTGCCGCTGCTGCGCTGCTTTGAGAACGGTGAAAACTACATCCGCAGCGGCTGGGGGCCGGACAGCACGGTGTTCGTGATGCTTTCCGGTGACACCATTGTGCCGTTCGGCCACGACCGGGCGGCGCGCAACGGCATTGCTTTTGCCGCACACGGCGAATACCTGCTGGTCGGCCCCGGTCACACCAGCTACCGGAGCCGGGTGCATACCGACTGGGATGCCACCACCCGGGCCAACAACGCCATTACGGTGGATGGGCGCAGCCAGCTGTTTTACCGCAAGGTCGGCAAATTCGGTGAAGAGGGA
Source organism: uncultured Lentisphaeria bacterium (assembly GCA_949298075.1). GTDB lineage: Bacteria > Verrucomicrobiota > Lentisphaeria > Victivallales > Victivallaceae > UBA1784. The sequence goes on along the minus strand of CASFVA010000013.1, from coordinate 32,156 downwards.
CCCTCGCACTCGGAAGTGGTCGGTCAGCTGAGCGGCAAAAACTGTGACATGATTGTCTCCGAAGCGGCCCAGTGCTACAAACCGAAATTCTCGACCGCGCTGCGGGCGGTGGTTTACGTGCGCGATCCCGGCTATTTTGTGGTGTTTGACCGGATGGTCGGTGAAAAACCGCACCGGTTCGACAGCTATTTCCATTTCAACAACTTCGACGGCAAGGCGCAGTTCAAAGCGGTCGGCGACAACGCCTGGCAGCTGACGCGGCCCCGGGCCGCGATGCGGATTTTCGCCTTTGGCGACGGGGAGATGCAGAGCAGGATTTCGCCGTCGATTTTTCACACCCGTTACGCATACAGTCCGAAGGTGGGCGACGCCTCCAAGCCGGGAACCGGCATTGAGCTGCAGCTTTATCCGAAGGAGGAGATTCCGGCCTGGAACGTGGCGACCGTGTTTTTCCCGGAAAAAGCGGGAGCCGGCGCGCAGTTCAAGTGTTCCGGCGGTCCGGATGTCGTGACCGTCGAGCTGGCCGGCCGCACCGACCGGATCAGTCTGAACGGCAACCGGCTGACCGCCGACATCGGCGGGACGGTTGATGATGTGACTTTCCCTCAAAAATAATATAAAACAAGGTGGTCAACATGAGAAAAAGCATTGTGGCTGCGCTGATGGTTCTGGGGCTGGTTTTCACCGCTTCGGCTCTGTCGCAGAAAGACCTCAAGATCGACCTCAAGCACGCTTACGCTTCGGCGGAGGGAACGCGGGTTTACACACCGGAACTTCTGCGCAAGCTGGCGGACTTCTGTGCCAATGATCCGGCCGGGCAGGCACTGTTCCGGCGCATGGCCGGCGGAGTGGTGAAGCAGGTCAATACCAATTCTTTCCCGCGTGGCAACGGTAACTACACCGAAGAAATTTTCCGGGTGACGTTCCAGTCGAGCGGACTGGTCTATTTTCTGACCGGCAACCCGGAGGTCGGCAAATTCATCCGCGACAAGGCGCTGGAGCTGGCCGACCGGCCGCTGAACTACTGGCTGCATATCGAGCGTTTTCCTGAGATGGCCAAACTGGGCATGGGATCGCTTCAGACCGGGGACATGCTCAACCGGATCATTCCCGGCCTCGACCTGGCCAACCGCTGCTTTACTGCTGAAGAGCGGGCCAGGCTCGATGCCGCCATTAAGGAAAAGGGCATTGGTCCGTGCCTGAAATTCATTGAAAAAAAGTATCGGAGCAAAGACATCAACAACTGGTATGCGGTAATCGGCGACGGGGTTTATTTGGCTTCCAAGTTTGTGAAAGATCCCAAAACCACCGACCGTATGGCCATGCATCTCAAAAACTATCTTGACGTCTGCTTTGAAAAAGACGGCAGCTATGGCGAGGGTCCCCAGTATTTTTCCTACCCGGCCGGAGTGTTGCGCGGAGCGGCGGCGGCGATGAGTCCGGAAGAACGTAAAGCGGTGTTCACCCAAAGCGCGATGGGCAAATCCGCTGAGTACATTGTCTACCCGCAGGTGTTTTCCAGCAAGGATGACTTCATCTGGAAAATCATGCTGCGCGACGGTCAGCAGAAAGTCAATCCTGGCGGCACGGAGTCTTACACGCTGGCGTTTCTGACCGGCAATCCGTACGCGGTCGGTTTTGCCGAACAGCATGGTTTCAAGGTAAATCCGATGACGCTGGATTTCACGTTGCTGATGCTTTCCTCGAAGCTGCCCAAGGGCGAGGATCCGGCAAAACTGCCGCTGCTGCGCTGCTTTGACAACGGCGAAAACTATATCCGCAGCGGCTGGACTCCGGACAGTACGGTGTTTGTGCTGCTTTCCGGCGACACCGTTGTTCCCTTCGGTCACGACCGGGCGGCTCGCAACGGCATTGCCATGGCGGCTCACGGCGAATATCTGCTGGTGGCCCCCGGCCACTCCAGTTACCGCGGCAAGGTCCACAAAGATTGGAATGTCACTACCCGAGCAAACAACGCCATCACGGTGGATGGCCGCAATCAGCTGTTCTTCCACCGGGTGGGGAGTTTCGGCGAGGTCGGCAAGCCTCACTCCGAGGTAGTCGGAGAGCAGAGCGGCAAAAACTGTGACATGATTGTCTCCGAAGCGGCTCAGTGCTACAAACCGAAATTATCGACCGCACTGAGGGCGGTGGTTTACGTGCGTGATCCCGGCTATTTTGTGGTGTTTGACCGGATTGCCGGAAACAAACCGCACCGGTTCGACAGCTATTTCCACTTCAACAACTTCGACGGCAAGGCGCAATTCAAGGCGGTCGGCGACAATGCCTGGCAGCTGACGCGGCCCCGGGCCACAATGCGGATTTTCGCCTTCGGCGACGGGGAGATGCAGAGCAGGATTTCGCCGTCGATTTTCCATTCCCGCTACTCCTACGAGCCGGGCGGCGCCAATGAGGGCAAACCGGGGAGCAGCTTTGAGCTGCAGCTTTATCCGAAGGAGAAGATTCCGGACTGGAACGTGGCTACCGTGTTTTTCCCGGAAAAGGCGGGAGCCGGCGCGCAGTTCAAGTGTTCCGGCGGTCCGGATGCCGTGACCGTCGAGCTGGCCGGCCGCACCGACCGGATCAGCCTGAACGGCAATCGGCTGACCGCCGACATCGGCGGCGGGGTTGATGAACTTAATTTCAAGTGAGTCCGGATCCGCATGTTGCGGCTGGGGTAAATATCAAACAGGAGGTGAGCATGAAAGCTTTTCTGATGGCGGTTGCAGTATTGGTGGCGACGGCGGTGTACGCGGATGCCAGCGCCCGTTTCATCATTGATTCCCGGAAACCGGGAGTGGCGCAGTATGAGGCGGTCACCGGCGATGGACTGGTAACTTACGGACTTACCGGTTCCCAGCCGGATAATCCGAATCGGCAGTGGTCGAGCTTCAAAGTAGGATCTGTGGCGACCACCCTGGTTTCCGAATTCAAGGCGCTGGCGGACTGCCGGCTGAGCTTCATGATCGGACTCAACAAGAATACCCCGGAGTCGCTGGCAGTGACTTCGTTCAAAGTCAACGGCAAGGAATTGCTGGCCGATGCTGAAATCAATCCCAAGACTTCATTGCCGGTCGGATTCTATGGCCCGCGCGCCAATCCGCCGCGGGCAATTGAGGGGACGGATGGTGCTGTCGGGGTCGTTATTGCCCTGGAACAGATGTTAAGTACCTCAATTAAAATGCAGAATGGCCAGACCTACCGGGTGGAAGTCACATTGGCGGCGGTCAAGTAAATAAAATTATAACAGGCAGGAGAAGCTATCATGAAATTCTGGTTGTTTGCACTGGCGGTGGTGGCGGCGGCGGGATTGCATGCTGACGTGGTTACGCGCTTCATTGTCGACACCATGCAGAAAGGCGAGGCGCAGTTTGAAGCGGTCAAAGGCGACGGACTGGTCACATTCAAATTGACGGATTCGCAACCGGACAACCCCAACCGGCAGTGGGCGGTGTTCAATGTGACCCCGGAGGCCAGAACCTATGTTGCCGAATTCAAGGCTGTATCGGACTGCCGGCTGAGGCTGCTGATTGACCTGAACAAGGATGTCACCAATTCGGTGGCTGTCACTTCGCTTAAGGTCAACGGCCGGGAAATGTTGAACTTTGACAAAATCAATCTCAAGACCGGTCTGCCGGTCGGGGCCTATGGCGCCAAGGAACTGCTGGTCACCGGGGCCGACGGTGCGAAATACCTTAAGATTTTCGCCAACAAACCGTTGCTTACCGGAATTAACCTGAAGGCAGGCCAGACTTACCGGCTGGAAGCTGTCATGGCTGAAGAACCGGGCAAATAAACCAGAACTGGAGGGAATACCATGAAATTGTTGCTTTTTGCAGTTGCGGCGTTGGCGGCGGCGGGATTGCATGCTGACGCCGGCACCCGTTTTATCATTGATACCCGGAGCAAGGGGGCGGCACAGTATGAAGCGGTTCAGGGTGAGGGACTGGTAACTTTCGGGCTGACGGGATCCCAGCCGGATAATCCGAACCGCCAGTGGGTGGCGTTCAAAGTGGGCGCGGAGCCTGAGACCCGGGTGGCCGAATTCAAGGCGCTGGCGGATTGCCGGCTCAGCTTCATGGTCGGACTGGAAAAGAAAAGCCCTGACTCGCTGGCGGTGACTTCGTTCAAAGTCAACGGCAGGGAGCTGCTGGCGAATGCCGACATCAGCCTCAAGAACAACATGCCGGCCGGCTTTACCGGACCCCGGGACAACCAGCCCAAAGTGATCACGGCGGCTGACGGCGCGAAAAGCGTGGTGTTTTCGCCCGACCAGTATCTGCGCACCAACCTCAAAATGCAGGCCGGTGAAACCTATCGGGTGGAAGTGACGATGGCGGCGGTCAAGTGATGTGACGGCCTGCAGAAAGCGGCCGCAACGGCTGTAGTGGCATCTGAACTCCCGGCGTTTGAAAGCCGGGAGTTTTTTTTGCCGGACTTTCCGGCCGCCCGGATCAGCGGCCGCGCCAGTCGATCGCCCAGGTGAAGTTGTGGTCCGGATCCCGGGCCAGCGCGGCGTAGACGCGCTCAATGGCCGGCAGTTCGGCCGGGACAACGCCCGTGAGCAGGCGGTCCAGCCGGTAGGCTCCGGCCAGGATGTAATTGAGTCCGCGCCGGAGGTTGCGGAGCGTCCACTCCGGTGGATTTTTCATTTCCCATCCTGAGATGAAGCGCAGGTTCCGCTGCCAGATGCTCTGACAGAGATCGGCGGCGGCGAGGTTGCCCGGCTTGATAATGCCGATCATGCTGCAGGTGCCGTTTTCGCGGAGTGCTGCCGCCGCCGTCGCCAGGGTGTCCGAGGCGGCTACGGTGTCGATGATCAGGTCGAAGCGATTCCGAATCCGGGCGAAATCCGCCGGAGCCATGACGGCGGCGATGCCGCATTCCCGGGCCAGTTCCCGCCGGGCTTCCGAGGCGTCGACGCCGACGGTCCGGCAGCCGAAACAGTGCGCGGTCTGGGCGGCGAGGTTGCCGACCGGTCCGAGGCCGATGACCGCAACCTCCTCCGGCAGAGGGGTGCAGTGGTTGAACGCGTGCATGCCAATGTTGATGAAGCGCAGAAAACCGGCATATTTGAGCGGAAAGCAGTCCGGAAGCTCCAGCAGGATGGTGTTTTGGTCGCAGTCGCGGACGTTACAGTGAGCGGAGTGCGATTCCGCAAGCGAAGGGAAGACAAAATAATGGCGGCCGGTTCCGTCATGTCCGGTCATGATGTAACCGGGATGCTGGATTCCTCCCTGCCGGATGATGCTGAAGAGTTCGGTGCCGGGGCTGATGGTGGTGTAGTCGATCATCAGGCGGCGTTCGGCGGATTCCGGCAATTCACGGATTGTGAAATATACCTTGTCCAGTCCTTCAAAAGTCAGAATGCTTTGTTTCATGTTAAAGTTACTCCGTAAGGGAAAAAATCCGTATTACCTCGTCGAGAATCAGCATGGTGTTCAACCCGTCCTCCAACGTGGTCAGGCCAGGTTCGCGCCGGCCGGTGCGGATCGAGTCGAAGAAGTATTCCAGTTCCGGCCCGTAGCCCATCTGGACGAGTTGGGAGCCGAACGGCGCGAACTGCCAGTGCCGGCAGCTGGCGGCTTCGGTGGCTTCGCCGGAATAGAAGTCCAGCGAGTGAAACGCATCTGTAAACAGCATGGCCCGGCTGGCGAAAAAAAGTTCGGTTTTGAATTGCAGATTGCCGTATCCCGGCGCGACCAGGGTATGGAGGACGGCATTCATCCGGCGTCCTGCGGTATCGCGCAAGGTGATGTTCACGATGATGTTTTCGCCGTGAAAAGTGACTTGCGGTGTGACTTCGACGATTTCTCCGAGCAGCGACGCGGCCAGATTGACCGGATGCACGGCCTGTACCATCAGGTAGCGGCGGAGAAAATCTGCGTCGGAGCGGCCCGGCATTCCGTAAATTTCATCACTGCGGTAAGGTCCGCTGGTGAAGTAGCGTACCGTGCCGCAAACCAGCTGCTCCTGCACGGCGTGGAAACGGATCTGCTGCCCGACCGCGCTGTGCCGCATCATGAATCCGACCTGACCGGGAACTCCGGCGGCGGCCGCCGCGGCGGTCAGTTCCCGGGCCTGGGCGTAATCGGCTCCCAGCGGCTTTTCGATGAAAAAAGGGATTCCTGCTTCGACGCAGGCGAGGCCGGCTTCATAATGAAGTTGAGGCGGGCCGACGATGACCGCCGCATCCGGCTTCTCCTGCCGGAACATTTCGCGAAAATCGGTGTAAGCACGTTCAACGCCGTGCCGCCGGCGGTTTTCCTCGGCGTGGGCGCTGGTGCGGGCACAGACGGCGGCCAGTTCGATTCCGGCCATGGTGTGAAGCGCAGGATAGATAAACCGGTTGGCATGATCTCCACAGCCAACCACAACGCATTTCAGGGTTTTCATAGCATTACCTCTTGATAAAAGCTGGATTTATGACTATAATATACCGGCGAAACTGCTCTTGAAAATGGATCATGCGTTTTAAAAAATGGATAATACGGTTATAATTCCGCACGGACTGCTTGACGTGGCCACGGAGCATTCGCTGGATTTTGTCTGCGATCACCCCGCCGGGCGCAAGCAAGTGGCGCTGATTATGTGTTTCCGCAGCGAGGCCATGGTCATGACGGTTCGCGGCATGGAACTGGCCCGTCCGGGCGATTGCATTGTGCACAGTTCAGATTTCCGATTTTTCCACTACAGTGTGCCGGGGGCGGAGCGGGGATTTTGCAACGACTGGGTCATGCCGGAAGCCGGCGTGGCCGAACGCTGGCGGGAAAGAGTCGGTCTGCCGGCCAATGAACTCCTGGCAACCGGCATCGACAACCTGCTGGAGCCGTTCCTGCTGGAAATGCGGCGCGATCTGGAGCTCGGAGGGGAACTGCTGGCAGCAGAGCTGGAGGCGCGTTTGTTTCTGTTGCTGGTGGCGATCCGGCGCGCCGGCGACAATTACGCCCGTCTGGCCGATTCTTTTTCGCCGTCGGAACAGCGGCACTATCCGGATTTTCTGCAATTGCGCCGCCGGCTGCGGGAACAGTGTGCCGAACCTTTTTCCCTCCGTCGCCTGTCCCGCTCAGCCGGACTGAGTCCGGAACGCTTCGCGGCCCTGTTTCGCCGGTTTTTCGGTTGTTCCCCGCTGACGTATCAGCTTGACTGCCGGATTGAAACGGCCCGGCGGCTGCTGCTGAGCAGCTCGGCCGGTGTGGCTGAGGTGGCCGCGGCTTGCGGCTGGAACGATCCGTATTATTTTTCCCGGATTTTCAAGCAGCGCACCGGCTGCGCTCCGTCGGTATTCCGGCGGCGACTGCTGGGACGGTCCGCCGGAACACCGTCGGAATCGTTCCGGCGGAAGCATGTCGGTTTCGATTGAGGAATTTCCCGGATCCCGGCCTTGACTTTCATTTTTGTCCATGCTATCTTAACATGAACCACGGGAACTCCGCAGATAATCAAACCACGGTTTCTGCGGCGGTTTCCGTTTTTAAGGCAGATTGCAGAAGGGGTGGAAAATGAAAAAAACGCTGACAATAGCGGCCATGCTGCTGGCTCTGGCCGTCGCGGGTGGGGAGTTGTTCAAACCCTCGCCGGAAACCATTGCCAAAATCAAGGCCGACCCGGATTATGCGTTGCTGATGCGCCGGGCTGACAACTACCTCAAAACGGCCCGGGCCATTGATCCCAGGGGAACCTACGGCACCGGCCGGGGACGGGACATCGGTTTTTGGCCCCGGGTGGTTGGCATTCCGCTCAGCGATTGGATGGAGAAGCTGGGATTTGCCTACATGATCACCGGGGACCGCAAATATGCCGACAAGGGAATCGAGCTGCTGGTGCAGACCGCCCGGGATTTTCCGGTGTCGCATCCCAATATTCAGCGGGGTATGCCCGGCGCCCGCGGCCACATCACCTACGGCATGGCGATGGGCTGCATTTTCTTCGGCGACCTGATGAGCAAAGCCGATCTGGATCTGCTGGCTGATGTGCTGGGCGGCTACATCGACGACTACCTGAAGCATTTCAACAACCCGAAGTCGGGTCTTTATCACACTGCCAACCATACCGCGCTCAACGGCGCCCCGGCCGGAATGGCCGCGCTGTACTTCCGGGACCGGCCCGGATTTGCCGAGCGGCTGGAAAAAGTGCTGTCGACGCAGATCGGCTGGCTCAATCATGCTTTTGATCCCAAGGGCATGTACATCGAGGGTTACGGTTACGCCCGGTACGGCATGACGCCGCGTCTGCTGATTTTCGGATGGCTGCTGAGGGAAGCCGGCGGCCCGGACATCTTCAAAAACCCCCGGCTGGCCAAGTTGCCGGAAGCCCTGGTGGCCAAGCTGATTCCGGGGACATATCTTTTTGATACCCGCAACGACAACGACTATACCACGGCCGGGCTGGAGTGCCTGTTTCTGGCGGTGGCCAATCAGGATCCGGTCGCGATGTGGCTGTGGGAGCATTCCGAACGCGAGATGCGGACTTTTCCGCTCAATGTGCTGATCGCGGCCCATGGAACGCCGCCGGCGAAACTGGAATTTGACCGGCTGCCGAAATCCGAATTTTTCCCGGGTCGGGAATTTGCGTTGTGGCGGACCGGCTGGAGCGACCGGGATGTGATGTTTTCGATTGAATCCGGTCCGGCGGTCCGGAATCCATCCGGGGTGCCGGCCGGTCACGGGCAGTCCGACCGCGGCAGCTTTGCGCTTTATGCTTTCGGCGACATGTGGCTGCCGGACTCGGGTTACGGCAACGATCCCGCGCATCCGCAGAGCCGGTGCAACAGCTTCGCGCACAATCTGGTGCTGGCCAACGGCAAGGGACAGGCTCCCAGACTGGTGGATGGCAGGATGATCCGGTTTTCCGACTCGGAGGCCTACGGGTATTCGCGGTCCGACATCACGCGGGCCTACAAATTCAACGAGCGCAAGAAACGCGGCGCCGGAGCCCGGCGGGTGGTGCGCCAGACGATTTTTGCCCGGCCTTCCGGAAATATCCCGGCCTACGCGGTGGTGCTGGATGATTTTCTCCGGTACGGCAGAGAGGACGAATTTACCTGGAATGTCGTGGTGCCGAACAACAAGTACATCACCACCCGTCCCGGCGGTGCTGTTCTGACTAAATGCGAGGCTCCCGACCGTTATCTTTTCTCACCGGCCAACCGGCCTGACGGCCGGGCGGAGTGGACGATTGATGTTCCCGCCGATGGCGATTACGCCCTCTGGGCGCTGATTCGGGCGGGCGGCGCATTCAAGCCGGCCAGCAATTCAGTCTGGGTCACCATCAACGACGGGAAGCCGATCTGCCTCGATACCAACGAGGAGTGGTGGTTCATGCTGTCGCGCCCCAAAGAAGCCAATGCGCTGGCACCGTCGGAGCCGGTGCCGGTACCGGTGCGGCTGCGGGCCGGCCGCAATCGCATTGTCGTGTCCACCCGGGAGAAGGAAGCGGAGTTTTACGGTCTTTATCTCTCCAATGACAACAGCACGCCGTTTTCACCCGTCCGGAACGGATTCCTGCTTAAACCTGCCGATGCGACGGTTTCGGGCGGCATGGAACTGCGGAGCTGTCCGGCGCCGACGTCGGCGGACGACCGGCTGGAAATCTTCCTCTCCTCGGCCGCTTCGGAAGTTCCGGAGTTTGAGACGGCGGTTTATTTCCCGCCCAATCCGCGACCGCCGCTGAGCATGCAGCGGCTGTTCAGCACGGTCCGGGCGGTCAATCCCTACTTTGCGGCGGTGCTGGTGCCCCTGCATGCGAATCAGGCCGCGCCGGCGGTACAGACCCGGCGGGACGCCGACCGCGTTACAGTGACGGTGACCTGGCCGGATGCGGTCGATACCGTCGAGTGGCCGATCAATGCCGATGGCAGCACCGGGGACGCGACTTTCAGCCGGCAGGCTCGGATGGCCCGGTGAAGTGAGTCCGCAATGCCCGGATCGCGGATCGGAATGACTCCGTTCCGCGCCGGGCTTTTTATTAAAAAACTGGAGAAAAACATGATTTTCGACCAAATGAAAAACTTCGCGAAGTATGCTCCGCTGGCTCCGGCCGTCTGGGGCAAGGTGGAGACATTCATTGCCGGTGCCGGAGCGCTGCCCGACGGGCGCTACGAGATTGCCGGTTCCGAGGTGTTCGCCACGATCGACACCCACCATATTGCCCCGCTCAATCCGGACCGGTTGGAGTACCACCGGGATTATGTGGACATTCAGCTGCTGCTGGAAGGCGAAGAGGATTTCATCTACGCTCCGATCGACGGATTGGCCGTGACCCGGGAGTACCGTCCCGATGCCGGACTCTGCCGTCTGGAAGGGCCCGGTCTGGCGCTGAAACTGGTCCCCGGCAACTTCGCGGTGCTGTTCCCGGAAGAGGGTCATGCCCCCGGCGTCGGCCCGGAAACCATGTCAGTCAAAAAAGTGGTGATCAAAATCGCGGCATCCTGTTTGGCCTGACGAGCGTTCCTCAACTTTCAACCGGTGCCGCCGGCAGGCGGCGCCGGTTTATTTTTGCTGATCCGTCCGCTCCGGACGGACCGCCCGGAAAAGACGCAGGGCGTTCAGTACCACGGTAAGCGAACTGGCGGCCATGGCGGCGGCGCCGCAAACCGGATTGATCTGCGGACCGCCGAAAGCTGCGAACAGACCGGCCGCGGCCGGGATGCCGATGGCATTGTAAAAGAATGCCCAGAAGAGGTTTTCCCGGACAATGCGCATGGTGGCCCGGCTGAGGTCGACGGCCCGGACAACTCCGTCCAGGCTGCTGCCGATCAATACGATATCGGCGGCTTCCATGGCGGCCGCAGTACCGGAACCGATGGCAATGCCGAGCTGAGATTGGGCGAGGGCGGGCGCGTCGTTGATGCCGTCGCCGACCATGGCGCAGATCCGGTGCTGCTCCCGCTGCATGTGGCGGATGGCGCCGGCCTTGTCGCCGGGCAGGAGCTCGGCATGGAATTCGTTGAGACCGAGCCGGTCGGCCAGTTTCCGGGCGGCTCCGGTGCGGTCTCCGGTCAGCATTACGCAGCAAATGCGTCGGCGTTTCAGCGCGGCGATGACTCCGGCGGCCTCCGGTTTGGCAGTGTCGCCGACAGCGAGCGCTCCGGCAAACCGGCCGTCACAGGCGGCGTAAATCAGCGAGGCGTCCGGCCATGCCGGATATTCCGGCGGCGTGACTCCGACCGCGTTCATCAGCCGGGAATTGCCCAACGCCCACAGTCGGCCGTCGATCCGGGCGGTGACGCCGAATCCGGGACGGGCTTTGAAATCAGTTGCGACGGCGGGTTCAAGTCCGGCGGAGCGGGCCGCCCGGACTACCGCTTCGCCGAGCGGATGCTCCGAGGCCATTTCCGCCGAGGCCGCCAGGCGCAGCAGCTCCTCCCGGGAAAAATCCGCTGCCGGAGCCACATCCAGCAGTTCGGGGCGGCCGACGGTCAGGGTGCCGGTTTTATCGAATACAACCGTGTTCACCCGGGCGGCGGTTTCCAGCGCGGCACCGCTTTTGATGAGCACTCCGAGCCGGGCGCCGCGGCCGATGCCGGCGATGAGCGCAATCGGGGTGGCCAGCCCGAGGGCGCAGGGACAGGCGATCACCAGTACCGCCAGCGCAAAATTCAGTGCGCCGGCGCTGCCGGCTCCGGCCAGCAGCCAGCCCGTGAACGTCACGGCGGCAATGCCGAGCACTATCCAGACGAACACGCCGGCCACCCGGTCGGCCAGCCGGGCGGCGGGTGGTTTGGAGCCCTGGGCCTCTTCCACCAGCGCAATGATCCGGGCCAGCACCGTATCGTCTCCGACCGCGCCGGTGCGGACAATCAGGGTTCCGGAGCCGTTGACCGAACCTCCGGTGACCGAAGAGCCCACCGTCTTGACCACCGGCATGGGTTCGCCGGTCAGCATGGCCTCGTTGACGGAGGAACCGCCGGATTCCACCACGCCGTCGGCGGCGATCCGATCACCGGGCCGGACCCGGAACCGGTCGCCGGGCCGGAGCTGATCTGCCGGAATCTCCCGTTCCCCCTCCGCCGTGACCAGCCGGGCGGTGTCGGGCACGAGCGCCACCAGCTCCCTTACGGCTCCGGAGGCTTTGCGGCGGCTGCGCGCTTCGAGCAGTTTGCCCAGCATTACCAGAGTGATGATCATTCCGGCGGCATCAAAATACAGCGGCGCAAAACGTCCGGCGGCCAGTTCAATGAGACTGTATAGCGTCGCTGCTCCGGCCCCGCAGGCGATCAGCGACGACATCACCGGATTGCCCCGCCGCAGCGAGCGGAATCCTTCCGTAAAAAAGTCGCGTCCGGCGGCGAGTACCGGTATGACCAGAAGCAGCTGGAGCCAGGCCCGGACCGGAGGTGGCAGCGGAAAAACCGGCAACATGCCAAGCATCAGCAGCAGAGAAAAGACGGCGGCAACCGCGAAGCGGCGCAATTCGGATCCGGAGTCCGGTTCCGTCGTCCGGATTGCGGTGCCGTCGGCCGCCGGTTCTGCTCCATATCCGGTCCGCTGCACAGCGGCGATGACGTCGTCGTCGGACAATGCGCTCTCCGGCGCGGTCAGGGTAAGTTTGCCGGCGGCGAAATTCACGTACGCATCTTCCCCGCCCGGCAGTTTCCGGACGGCGCGGGTAATGGCGGCGGCACAGGCGGCGCAATGCATGCCGTGCAGAATGAAAGTTCTTTTGATTGTTTTACTCATGCCTGAAATACCTTTTCCAGGATCTTGTCGACCGCACTGATTTACTCGGGCAGCAGGGGGGTGCCGGTGGCGAAGCCGGTGTTGACGATGTCCGCCACCAGTTTGCCGTCGGCGTTGAATACCTCAATATTGTACACTCCGGTGCGTCGTCCGCGGGAGACTTCGCGGGCGACCGCCCGCAGTTTGCCGCCGGTTCCGGGGCGGATGAAATTGATGGTACTGCTCAGCGTGACCATTGCTTCGTTGCCCGCATTGGCGGCTCCGGCGAAAGCGAAGTCCGCCAGCGTGAAGATCGCTCCGCCCTGCACGGTACCCACGCCGTTGAGCAGATCGGGGGTGACAGTGAGTTCGGCTTCCGCGTAACCCGGGCTGATTTTGACGATCCGGATTCCGTTGACGGCGCAGAAACGGTCGCTGCGATTGAGATGGTCGGCGATTTTTTCGTGATCCATAATGTTTGTTCCGTTTGAAGTTTAAATCAGAAATTAACTTATCGCAAGAATCAGGTTCGGACGCCGGAGACGGGGCCGCCGGCAATCAAGTCAGATCTCCTCAAGCAGGATCCGGTTGCGGAGCATCAGCGCAGCGCCCCGGCCGGTTTTTTCCCTGGCCGGATCGGCAAATTCGAGTTTGAGATCGCTCAGTATGGCCGGAAAGCAGTCGGCGGTCAGCCGGCGGCGGATCGTCCCGAGCAGCCGTCCTCCCAGGCCGGCGAGCCGCCCGCCGATTACAATGACCCCGGGGTTGAGCAGGGTCACGGCCGTTGCCAGCGCTTTGCCGATGCATTCACAGACGTCATCGGCAATCTGCCGGATTCCGGGATCGGTTTCTGCGGCGGCGATGAAACTTTCGAAGCTGAATTTAGGCGGCGGCGCAGCCCCGGACTCCGCATAAACGGCACTGATCCGGCGGCGGATGGCGGCGGCTCCGGCGAAGGCTTCGAGACAGCCGCGGCGGCCGCAGCGGCAGAGCGGACCGGAGGAGTCAAGGATGATGTGACCGATCTCCATGGCCTGGAAACTGTCTCCGATGACATAGCGCCCGGATTTCATGAATCCGGCGCCGATGCCCTCTCCGGCCGAAAGGTAGATGATGCCGCGGTCGGTGAAGTCGTCAATGTGACGGATGTATTCCGCGTAAGTTCCGGCCATGACTCCGGGCCAGACTGCGGCGCGGCACTGGTATTCGGCCTCCAGCCAGTCGCGGGTCCGGGAGTTTTCCCAGCCCGGAACATTGACCGAACGCACCGAAATGCCGTTGCCGATGTCCACCAGTCCGGGGTCGGCGAGGGCAATCCCCCCAACCAGGTTCCAGCGGTCGCCCGCCGCGTCATGAAGCTGGTGCACCACTGAGCGGATTTCATTCCGGCAGGCGGCCAGGGTTTCCCGGTTGACGGCGTCCACGGCGGCCGAGGCGCGGATGGCGCCGCTGCCGTCGATCAGAACTCCGGTGGTGTCGTGCTCCTGAAAGTCAATGCCGACGGTCCACAGACGATCCGGATGAATATCCAGTTCAGGCGCCCTGCGTCCGGTGCGTACGCCGCTGCGGCCGGGTTCATGGAGCAGCCCGGCGCGTTTGAGTTCATCCACCGCTTCAAGCACGGTTGCGGCCCGGACCCCGGTGCGCCGGATCAGTTCCGGCCGGGTCAGCGGGCCGCACAATGAGATGAGTTCGATGATCTTGAGGCGCAATTCCGATTTTCTGCCCATGACCGCTCCGCTTGTCGTTCCGGATTTCCGGACCTGACTGTCCGAAAACATAACATACTTTTTCCCCCCGGAAATTTCAAGTGCCGCGGTGGGACCAGCCGGAGCGGATCATTCCGCTCCGGCCTGGCGTTCCGGCTTATTTTTCGACCAGCATCATGCGGTAGGCAAAGCGGTAGGAACCCGCCTTGAGCCGGTAGCACTCCAGGGTGTCGGGACCGCAGCTGGCGGTGCCGACGCCGCGCTGGCGCAGCAGCAGATGCAGGAAAATGCGTCCTTCATCCTCCAGTTCTCCGTCGTGGCGGCACTCCTGGAGCTGCCGGGTGGAGTAGCAGCCGGCCGAAAATTCAAAGGGAACCTCACTGTCAAACCGCAGCACGGCGGAGTCGGATACGGTGAATTCAACGTACCGCACGCCGGTGCGGTTGCCGTTTTCCTGCGGCATAATGTACGGCGTGTGCATTTCCTCAATGGTGGTACGGTAGAGCCCGGGCTTGGCGGCGGCCATCCGGTCGATGTAGTTTTCCATCGGACCCCGGCCGAAATAGGCGAGGCGGTTGAACTGGCGGGGCAGTTCCAGCTCCACTCCGATCCGGGCGGGATCATCCCATTCCGGAGGCAGGGTGATGAGGTTCTCCACCATGATCGCTCCGGAGCAGTCCGGCGTGAAGCTCTGGCGGTGCAGCGCCGTGTTGCCGTCGCCGCCGCGCCAGACGGTTTCAACTTCATATCCGCCGCCGGTGGTGGCGGATATTTCCGCCTTGATCTGCTCCAGGCGGTCGAGTCCGGCCGCGAACCAGCGGTTGCCGGCGTATGCCATCTGTCCCTTGCGGGTGATGATGTAGTCGTTGTCGGTAGTGGCCCGCATTATGTCGAGCCGGTTGCCGGAACTGACCAACACCTGGCCGGCGGCGGAGGCGAAAGCGAAGCGGCCTTCGGAATCAACCGAAAACTTTCCGGTCCGGATGTTCAGCGGTGCGGGCGCCCGGTCGGAGCGCCAGGGCAGTTCGAGGCTTTCGTAAGCGACCACATGGCCGGCTGCGGCCCAGAGGGTATCGTTTTTCAGCCGCAGTTCCAGCCGGAGCCGGCAGTCGTCGCCGGCGCACAGATCGGCGGGCACGGCAAGCGGAAGCCGGAGCCGGAATACATGGTCCTGAGTCCGGAAGTAGGGCGTTACCGGGTTTGCAGCGGCGGACATGGTGTAATCCGCCGGATGGTGTTCCGGCAGTTCGTCGACCGTTCCGGAGGCAGCGGCGACGCCGTTGACCAGCACGCTCCAGTGCAGACGGCAGTCGTCAAGCGTGGTGAAGTACCGGCGGTTGACGATTTCAATCTCGCCGGTGGCAGCGGAGATCAGTCGGAATTCCGCCGGCTGGGCCAGATATTTGTATTCGTAGAGGCCGGGATGCGGGATTCGATCCGGCGAGATCAGGCCGTCAGCCACGAAATTGGCGTCATGGGGCTTGTCGCCGAAGTCGCCGCCATAGGCATAAATGGTTTTGCCGGCCGCCGTGGTGGTCCGGATGCCGTGGTCCACCCACTCCCAGATGAAGCCGCCCTGCAGACCGCGGCACTCGCGGAAGGCGTCAAAGTAATCCCTGAGACAGCCGTTGCTGTTGCCCATGGCGTGGGAATATTCGCACATGATGAGCGGACGATCCTCCCGGGGATCCGGATTGGCCGCCCAGTTGCGCAGCGCCGCGATGGAGGGATACATCGGCGCCACCAGGTCCGTGATTTCCCGATGAATGCCCGGCAGCCATGATCCCTCCGGCGCGTAGGCGGCGCGCTCGCACATCAGCGGACGCGACGGGTCGGCTTCGCGGATCCAGCCCGCCTCCAGCGCCTGATTGACGCCGAATCCGGACTCATTGCCCAGCGACCAGATGACAACCGAAGGATGGTTGCGGTCGCGGGTGACCAGATGGACCACCCGGTCGAGATAATGAAATCCGTAGGCGGGGTTGGAGCAGAGGTCGTAAAGAAAGGCATGGTTCTCAATATTGGCCTCGTCCACGACATAGAGTCCGTATTCGTCGCAGAGATCGTAGAAGAGCGGCGTGTTCGGATAGTGGCTGGTGCGCACCGCGTTGACGTTGAATTGCTTCATGAGTTCCAGATCGCGCCGCATCGAGGCCTCCGAAACCGTCCGTCCGGTTTCGGGATCGTGTTCGTGGCGGTTGACTCCGCAGATCAGCACCGGTTTGCCGTTGATCAGCAGTTCGCGGTTCCGGACTTCCACCCGGCGGAAACCGATCCGGACCGCGGTGGCGTCGGCGACTGCGCCATCCGGGCGGCGCAGCGCCACGGTGGCGGTATACAGTTCGGGACTTTCCGCGCTCCAGGGCCGGATGTCGGGCAGCCGGTAGCTTTTGCGCGAGAAAAGCCGGGCGGGATCCTTGGCTTTGAAAAAGTAGGTTTCGCCCTCGCGTCCGGGGCGGGCGACCGGCATGGAGTCCTCGAGCACCAGCTGCCGCCCGGAATCGTAGACTTTCAGATCGAAAGTCCAGTCGTCGCCGGGCAGCGGCGTTTTGCCGCCGATTTCAGTCATGCCGTTGTTCTGTGCGTCAGAAAAAACGGGGGTGAAGTCGAGTCCGGCGATCAGTTCGACATCGAGTTGTCCGACGGACAGTGACTCATCCAGCGTGGCGGTGAAAGCGGCATCCTCCAGGTAGTCGGCGCCGGTGGCGTACAGCGTGACATCCCGGACAATACCGCCGTGCCACCACTGGTCCTGGTCTTCGACGTAGCAGGCATCGGAAAACTGCACCACGAATACGGCGATCCGGTTTTCGCCCTCCCTCAGACTGGCCGTGATGTCAAACTCGCTGGTGCCGCGGGAATCCTTGGCGAACCCGGTGAAGGCGCCGTTGATAAAGACGAAAAAGCCGTTTTCCACCCCGTCAAAGCGCAGGATGGTCCGGCGGCCGCGCCACTCCGGCGGCAGCGAAAAGCTCCGGCGGTAGACTCCGGTCGGATTGTATTGCGGCAGATGCGGCGGGGTTTTGGCGAACGGCATAATGCTGTTGGTATAATGCGGGTGGCCGTATCCCATCATGTCCCAGCACCCCGGCACCGTGATCGTATTCCAGTCGGAGTCATCGGCGTCGAATTTGCGGTCCCAGTCGGCAGCTTCGGGCGAATCAAAAAAGCGGAATTTCCAGTCGCCGTTCAGGCTTAGCATCAGGCTGCCGGAACCGGGATTTTTCAGTGCCGCGGCCTCATCGGGATGATGGGCCAGTCTGGCGTGGGCGGGGAGCCGGCCGGCGGCGACGCTTTCCGGACTGGAATAGAGCATTTTCATAAATTCAAACGACATGACTGCCTCCTCGGAGTGTTTTTTGACGCGGATTGGTCTCATCCGCCTGGGCCTCAACTCAGCGCCGGTTCCGCCGCGACGGCTTTGAAACCAGCTGCGTTTTACTATAAGGTGTCCGGGCGCCTTTTTCAATATCCATTATAAATAACTTTTTACTCATTTTAAAACAGCGCGAGGGTGCCGTATTCGGCCCGTCTTAAGCAACTGCAGCCGCAGATATTGAAGGGACTCCCATCGATTTTGATTTTCATTTTAATTCATTTGATATGCCGAATATTTCAAAACCGGACTGATTCCGGTACCGGAAAAAATTACGCATGTCGTTTGCAATTATTCGGGCTTGTGATATATTAAGCAAATCATTGGCAACACAAACGCTGTGAAAGGGGGTGAAAAACTTATGGATACCGAAGTCCGCGTCAAAAAAGGCGAGGTTATCGATCGGGCCTTGCGCCGGCTCAAAAAGAAGCTGGACAAGGAGGGCACCCTCAAGGAGCTGCGAAACCGCCGGCATTACGAAAAGCCCAGCGAAGTCAAGCGTCGCGAAGCCAAACAGCGCCGCCACTGATTGCCCGATTTTGAACACCGGTCCGTCGGACCGGTGTTTTTTTATTTCTTGAGGTCCGGGCTTCCCGGATGCCAGATGCAAAAAATCAGAACACTTTACTCCGACCACAACTGCTTTCAGAGCCGTTGCCTTCAATAACCCGAAGTGCAATCCCGGGTTGTGGTGCTGCTGCCAGTTTCTTGAATGGAACACTTTGTAATACGCCGATGTTGCATTTTTATTTAAATCGTCTACATTATTTTCAAAATAAACCGGGACGTGGGCGGCATAAGGATATTTACCATGAACAAACAGACAAACGAGTGCGATGTACTGGTGGTAGGCGGCGGCACCGCCGGCACAGTGGCGGTAATTCAGGCGGCCCGGGCCGGGGCCAGAACCATTCTGCTGGAGGTTTCCACTCAGATGGGAGGAACGATCAGCAACGGGTTGGTCACTTACCTCACCTACTTCCGGGTGGGCAGCCGTCAGATTGTCGGCGGCATCGGCTGGGAACTGGTGCAGGAGGCCATGGAGCTGAGCAACAGTGAAATGCCGGATTGGGAGGTTAAGCCGCCGACCCGACCCAGTTACGGTGTCGTGGTCAAACCGGCGGTGTTCGCCATGCTGGCCGAAGAAAAGGCGCTGGCGGCCGGGGCGCAGCTGCTGTACTCCGAGTTTCCGATGGCAATTGAGCGCGAAAAAGGGCGCTGGCGGGTGGAGTGTGTCGGTCACTCTGTGGCCCGGACCATTTACGCCCGGGAGATCATAGACTGCACCGGCGACGCCTCGGCGGTGCGGCTGGCCGGCGGTGAATGCGAGCGGGAATCCGAGTGCCAGCCCGGTACGCTGCGGTTTAAGCTGGGCGGTTACGAGCTGGATGAAATTGATGCGGACCGGCTGGACCGGGCATTCCGGGCGGCGGTGGCTTCCGGTGAGCTTCAGGCCAGTGATTACTGTTACTGTGACCGGCGGGGATTGATTGAATACCTGCGGTGCGGCGGTGCCAATGTCCAACACATCGTCGGCGCTGATTCTTCGACTGCGGAAACCCAGGCGCACACCGATATTACGGCCCGGCGGCGGCTGCTGGCGATGCTGCGGTTTCTGCGCCGTCAGCCGGGGCTGGAACACTGCACGGTCGAGAGATGCGCGGCGACCACCGGAGTCCGGGAGACCTGGCGGATTGCCGGCGATGTGATGATCACCGCCGAAGACTATCTTTCCGGCCGGCAGTTTGATGATGCGGTCGGACTGACCTATTTCTTTGTGGACCGCCACTGCGAAACCGGCATCGTTCAGGAATTCATCCGACCCGGCGCCTGGCCGGAAATTCCACTGGGCGCGCTGACCGTTCGCGGCATCGACGGACTGACCGCCGCCGGTCGCTGTATTTCCAGCGACCGCGATGCCCAGTCCGGACTGCGGGTCATGCCCAGCTGCATGGCGATGGGGCAGGCAGCGGGAGCGGCGGCGGCGCTGGGAGTCCGGCTCGGAGTGCCTTCCAAACGGGTGCCGCTGGACCGGCTCCGGGTCCTGCTGCGCGAACATGGAGCGGTGCTTCCGGACCGGTTCGCCTGAATGGAGTGAACAAAACCGCTCCGGCGTTTCGCTGGATCTGGCCGGAAACGGGGGCGCGGCTATTTTTCGCGGGTTTCGGCCGAGTGCGACAGCGTGAACTGCAGCACGGTGATTACCGCGATCAGCAGCAGCGCCTGAATGGTCAGCACAATGGCGGTGCGCGGTTCTCCCCAGTAGATCGGCAGCGTGGCCAGCGCGATGGTGAGCGCCAGCAGGTGTACTACCAGGACCGCTGTGCGACGGCTCATTCCCAGCCGGACGAACCGGTGGGAGATGTGATTGTGGTCGCCGATCCAGAACGGTTTGCGGTTCAGAGTCCGGATTGCCACCACCATTACGGTGTCAAACAGCGGCAGGGCCAGAATGAACAGCGGCACCAGCAGTGACAGCCGGGAGGCGTTTTCAGCGTGATAGTAGGTTACCTGGGTGGCGACCACCGCGGTGATGAATCCCAGAAAATGGCTGCCGCTGTCGCCCATGAAGATTGTGGCCGGATTGGCGTTGTAAAACCAGAATCCGCAGCAGACGCCGCAGCTCAGCGCGGCGAGAACGGCAACGAAGTACTGGTGATTCAGGGCCGAGATGACGGTGAAAAAGAACATGGCAATGGCGATGACGCCGACGGCGAGTCCGTCCATGTTGTCGAAAAAGTTGATGGAGTTCATCATCAGCATGATCCAGAAAACCGTCACGGCCCAGGAGATGCCGTCGAGTTCGGGGCAGAGCTGGATGCGCACTCCGCCGCCGGCCACGGCGATCGCCGCCACCGCAAACTGACCGATGAATTTGGCTGAGGCCGGCAGGGCGAACTTGTCGTCGGCCAGCCCCAGGATCACGGCGCCGGCGGCCGCTCCGGCGATGAATCCGAGCTGGCGCGAGGCCAGGGCCAGTCCCTCCAGGTGGACGAAGATGGTGTCGCGGAAATCCGGCACCCAGCCCAGACGGGCGGCAATGATGCCGGCGACAATGCCGCCGCTCCAGCCGGCAAAGAGTACGAGTCCGCCCAGGAGCGGGGTCGGCCGCCGGTGTCCCTTGTGGTTGGCGGCGGGGCGGTCCATGAAGTCCAGGACTTCAGCCAGTTTCCGGACCGGCGGAGTCAGCGCGAGCGTCGCCGCGGCTCCGGCCAGAAATGCGATGAGATAGATGACATACCATTGATTCATGACAACTGTTCCTTAAACCGGCCGCGGCGGCGCACCGCTTCAAACAGCAGCACGGTGGCGGCCTGGGCCGCATTTAACGATTCATAATTGCCGGGCATGGGAATGATGACCTGGCGGGCGGCGGGCGGCGGAGCGGTGGCGCCGTTGGCTTCGCCGCCGATTACGAGCACCGATTTGGCAAACAGATCCGGACATTCAAAGCAGATTTCACCCTGGTGGGGATCGGCGATGAAGAAATTGGGGAAGCCGGACCGCAGAGCGGTGTCCCGGAGCTCGCCCAGCGTGTCGAAACGGCGCAGGATCAGAGCGAACTGCGACCCCATTCCCGAGCGAATCGCCTTGTCACACCAGGGATCAATGGAGCCTTTGGTGTACCACAATTCGCGGCCGCCCACCGCCAGCAGGGTGCGGGCGATGGTGCCGAAATTGCCGGGATCACCGAGCCGGTCGAGCGCGAGAATGTAATCGCCCGCCGGAGCGGTGTCCGGCGGTTCCGGGATCCTGGCCACCGCGATGACGCCCTGAGAATTGACGGTGGCGGCACAGGATTCGAACTCCTTCTCGGAGATAATCCGGGGCGAATTCACCGGGCGGTCGAGCGCTTTCAGACCCCGTTCCGTGGCCACGACAAAATCAACCAGGCCGCCGCAATGGGCCAGCAGCTCGCGTACGGCGCGCACTCCCTCACAGCGGCAGCGTCCGGAACGTTTGCGTCCGCCCCGGGTCAGCAGGGCGTTCAGCAATGAGTACTCCCGGCGGCTGAGCGCCGCCGGCGGAGAATTGCGTCCCGGAACCGCCATGGCGCGGCCATCCCTATTTGGCGGCCGGTTCCGGCTTGGCCGCCTGAACGTCGAATTCGTGGTTGGCCAGTGCAATTTCGAGCTGGCGGCAGAGGTTTTTGTAGTGAAACACCGCCGGATCGTTTTCCACCAGACCCGCGGCGCGCTTCAACGCGGCCCCGGCGGCGTCAAACGCACGTCCGGCGATGTGAAGCCGGGCGGCGGCGTAATCGGCTTCAGCCCGGATTCCGGCGGCCACCGTCGAATCGCCGCCGATGGCGTCAAACGCGGCGGCGGCTTTGGCCAGTTCGTTTTTCAGTTCAAGCATGTAGGCGCCGGTCAGGCGGGCTGAGTTGGCCAGCAGCGGATCGACGCCGGGAAACTCCGCGATCGCTCCGAGTTCGGCCATGGCGGCGTCGTAATCTCTGGCTTCGATGTACAGCCGGGCCAGCCTGAACCGGGCCACCGGAGTTCCGGGTTCCGACGGATGTTTCTGCAGGACGGCGGTCAGTTCCGTCACGGTGGCGGCGTCGGCCAGTTCGGCTGCGGCTTGCTTCCGGGCGTTGCACCAGGCCATCCAGATGCCGAAGATGATCGCGGCCAGCAGCGCGGCGGCGACGGCGATGACGGCAATTTTCTTCCAGTGGGCGGCGAAGAACATCTCAAAGCGTTCGGTGTCGGAAAACAGCGCTTGCTTCAATTCGGAATTCATCTTCCTGACATTGCGTTTCGGCGGCATGATGTCGCTCCTCTGTGTTTTTGAAGGTTGTTGGAATCGTGGTTGATGTTGTTCGCGAATCAATGATGAGAGAATATGCGCTCCGGCGCATGGTAGAGCGCCACATTGAGTTCGTTGGCGCGCTTGATGACGTCGGCGTCGCGCAGTGAACCCGCGGGGGCGATGATTGCCCGGATTCCGGCGGCGGCGGCGACTTCGACGCCGTCCTCGAAGGGGAAGAACCCGTCGCTGGACATGGCGGCTCCCTCAAGGGTGCCGGTTCCGGAGTATTTCTGCCTGAATTTGGCGACCGCCTGTTCGATGGCGCCGACGCGGTCCTGCTCGCCGGTGCCGACGGAGATGGTCTGACCGTCCTTGACGATGACTACGCCGTTGGAGCGTACGCTGAGGTTGACATGCCAGGCGAAAAGCAGGTCATCCAGCTGTTCGGGGGTGGCGGCCACGGTGGACACCACCGCCCCGCAGCGGCTGTTTTCGCCGCGGGCCGGAATCAGGTCGGCCACGCTCCGGATCGAAGTGGTCAGCGGAGCGGCAACAATGAGCGATCCGTCGGCCAGCACCTTGATGGTGTCGGCGCCCGGAGCCGCCTCGCCGGTAAAGCGCGGCAGAGCGGCGATGTCGCCGCACTTGATGATCCGGATGTGCCTGTTGAGCTTGTAGGTGGCGGAGTCGTTGAAAACCGCCACCGCCTCGGCGCTGAATCCGGGCGCCACCACGCATTCGACAAAGGTGCTCATGATTTCGCGGGCGGTGTCGGCGTCGACTTCGGCGTTGAAAGCGATGACGCTGCCGAACGCGGCCCGGGCGTCGGCGTCGCGGGCTTTGAGGTAGACGTCGCGGAGCGTTTCACCGGGACGGGCGACCGCCGCTCCGGATGGGTTGACATGCTTCATGACGGCGCAGGCGTTCCGGTCGCAGAATTTGACGATATTGAGCGCTCCGGAGATGTCTTCGAGGTTGGTTTGCGACAGTCCGCTCTTGCCGTTCTTGACGATTTCCATGTCGCCGATGGTGCAGGGGGTTCCGGCGGGCTTGTAATAAGCCGCGCACTGGTGCGGATTGGTGCCGTAACGCAGATCGTCGACCTTGACGTAACGGCGGCTGCCGATGGTGAATTCAGCGGGATAATCCCCGACGTTGCGCGAGAGATAACTCGCCCGTGAAAGTTCATTGCTCATAGTGGCGCTGTTCCCGGATTGAAAACGTAAAAAGTCATTTTTTAAATATATCACCGTTTGAACTTTTGGGCAAATACAACTATCTTTAGAAAGAACAAAAAAACGGAAAAACAATCATCATTATCATGGAAAACAGCAAAAAGTCCCGGCGTGGCGCTGCGGGGCCCGGTTTTTTCATCACCTTTGAGGGGCCGGAGGGCGCCGGCAAGAGTTCGCAGCTGAGGCAGCTTGCCGCGGCGCTGCAGGAGCGCGGCGTGCGTTGCGTCTGCACCCGGGAGCCGGGCGGCACGCCGCTGGCCGAGGCGATCCGGGCGGTGGTCAAGGAATTCAACGGTGGCGAGCCCGTGGCTCCGGAAACGGAACTGCTGCTCATGGAGGCGGCCCGGGCCCAGCATGTGGCGGAGGTGATTCATCCGGCTCTGGAAGCGGGCATGACCGTGCTGTGCGACCGGTTCGGAGACTCCACTTCGGCCTATCAGGGCGCGGCGCGCGGCATCGACCGGGAAATCATCGCCCGGATCAACCGCTTTGCCTCGCGCGGCCGGGGGCCGGACCTTACGTTTGTGCTGGATATTCCGCCCGAAGTCGGTTTCCGGCGCAACGCCGTCCGGAGCGAGACCCGGGGGAAGTTCGACCGTTTTGAGCGGGAGGATATGGAATTTCACCGCAAAGTCCGGCGGGCGTTCCTGGATCTGGCCGCTTCAGAACCCGACCGGATCAAGGTCATTGACGCCGACCGTCCGGCCGGGGAGGTTCACGCCGAGGTGCTGCGTCGGCTGGCCGCCAGTCCGGATTTTGCGGTTTACCTGGAGAAGCTCTGATGTCGCTTTACGAGAAATACCGGTCCGGTTTTCCGGCGCTGGTCGGCTGTTTGGAGAATGCGCGTGCGGGAGGACGGTTTGCCCACGCGTTTCTGATTGTGTCTTCCGACGAGACGGTGCGGCGTGAGTTTCCGGTGGTGCTGGCCCAGATTGCGGGCTGTCCGGATGCGGTGAACGGACGACCCAATGTGAACTGCCCGTACTGCGACCGGTTGGAGCGGGGAGTGTACAGTGAATACTATACGCTCTCACCGGTGGGAAAAATGTATCAGATCAAGGTCGGCGACCGCGTCAATCCCGAACCCAACACTCTGCGCAGTCTGATCGGGAAGCTCAACTACACCAGCATTACGGCGGCGCGGCGCAAGCTCGGGGTGATTCTTGAAGCCGACCGCATGAACGACGAGGCGCAGAATGCCCTGCTCAAGACTCTGGAGGAACCGCCGCCGGACACCACTTTGATTCTGGCCACCGGCAGTCCGGGGTCGCTGCTGCCGACGACCCGGTCGCGCTGCCAGACGGTGCCGCTGCCATCCAACGCCTGCCGGCTGGAGTTTGCAGGCGCGCCGGAACTGTTCCGGGTTCTGGACCGGCTGTGTTTTGAGTCCGACGGCGATCTGATTGCGGCAGCGGAATGGGCGGCGGAGCTGATCCGCATTGCGTCCGAAC
This sequence comes from uncultured Lentisphaeria bacterium, assembly GCA_949298075.1. Taxonomy (GTDB): domain Bacteria; phylum Verrucomicrobiota; class Lentisphaeria; order Victivallales; family Victivallaceae; genus UBA1784. Next base: position 6,974 of record CASFVA010000013.1, on the reverse strand, counting down.
TCAACGCGGCGGCCCGGGCGAAGGTTGAAAAACTGTTTCAGAGCGATCTGGATGCGGCGGCCCGGGCCGAGGATCCGGCCTATCTCAAGCGGGTGCAGGCGCGGCTGGATGACGCCGCCGCCGGGGAGTATATGCGTGAACGACGGGCCTTTCTGGCCGCGATTGAAGTATTCTGCTCCCAGGTGTTTCTGCTGGCGGAAGGGGCCGATCCCGCCGACCTGCCGAATCCGGAGGTGTTTCCGGGCGAGCCGCGCCGGCCGTCCGTGGAACGGGCCGCCGCCATCCTCAGGGAGGCGGAGGATCTGCGCTATACCATGCTCTTCAACGTCGGTGAGGAACTGGCGCTGCGGACCTTTGCCGTCAATCTGGCGCTCCCGCCCCGCTGACCGGCTTCCGGATGGCTCCGGACGGGGATAAAGACGCGGAGGAGCCGGCATTCAGGTATCTCGGCGAAGCGCCCGGAACGCTCCCGGGATCGGCCGGAACGGACCGGTTTAAAATGACTGCCGCTCCGGAGTTTTATTCCGTCCCGGCGCAGGTGGAGCGGCACAGAAAACGGAACCCGGTTTTTTCCCGGGTTCCGTTTTTCTGAAGTTCAGCAGCTGTCGTTGCCGTCCGTTTGGATCCAGCTTATTCCCAGCTGACAATATCGTCGGTGTTCTTGTCGCCGGTGCGTTCGACGTTTTTGGCATTGTCGTCGGATTTGTTCGGGCCCAGCGAATAGATGATGACATTGGCGGCCAGTTTTTTACTGCTGTCAGCCGGATCGGTCAGATAATTGTCGTTGCCGAAATCCGTGCGGATCCGGATGATGTACTGCTGCCCCCAGGGATCACGCCACAGCAGTTTCTGATTGTCCTCGGTGTCATAATCGTCAGCCGGGTTGAACCCGGGTTTGGGGTCCAGGAACACGGTACCGCGGGTGTTGATGTTGCGGTCGTCGGCATCGATTTTTTCCGGAACCGTCAGTTCGGCGATGAAAGCGTCGTAGGCGTTGTCGTTGCCGCTGGCGTTGCCGAGCTGGATGCCGTTGGTGACGGTTTGCGCATTATGTCCGTCAAATGAATAGTTGGTGCCGTCCTTGCGCACCAGGCGGTGATACTGGTTCTCAACGCCCTTGAACGCCTGGAGCATCGCCGACATGTCGGCCTTGGCCTGCGTGATGCGTCCCTGCTGCTGAGCGGACATCACGGCGGGCAGGATCAGACTGGCCAGAATCGCGATGATGCCGACCACAACGAGAATTTCCACCAGGGTGAAATGGGTTTGCTTTTTCATTTTAAACTTCATCCTCGGAAAAAGTTTTAATTACGCCCGGGGGGATATTCCGGGACAATTTTAGTTTCTCATAAGATATATTAGTCGTGTTTGGACGGTTTTTCAATGGCCGCTGACTTTTTTTTGACAAAAAAAACCGGTTTGAAAACCCCGGGACTTGACAAAACGGGGTAAAAACGGTATTCTATAATTAAAGTCGTCTCAAAATTTTCCTGTCAAGGATGGCAAAACAAATACAAGGTGTCGGTCATGAAAAGCTCCAGCAGCAAATTCACCCTTATTGAACTTCTGGTCGTCGTCGGCATCATCGCGATTCTGGCCGCGATGATTCTGCCCGCCCTCAATTATGCGCGGGTGGCGGCGAAGCGCTCCAACTGCCTCAGCAATCAGGGACAGGTCATGAAAATTGTGATCCCGTCGATGACGGCCAACGACATGTTTCTGGTGAGCGGCGGGAGCGGTGATTCGCTGTGGACCACCTACCTGTCGCCCAAAGTTTCGGACCGGATTCAGGACTTGACCGCGTTCCGGTGTCCGTCGATGGAGTACTCGACTCCGGCGTCGCTGGCGGGAGTCGCGAATCCGGCGACGCAATGTGCTGAAGCCTACGGCATGGTGAGCGGTACCAAGACCAGGAAGATCGGCGGTACCAACTACAACGGACTGGACTTCGGCAGCACCAAGGCGCTGACGGTCGGCAGTGGCACCAGTGCCTACCGGGTGGCGCCCAATGCGCTGGTGCTGGGCGGTTGTTCCGCTGAAATTTCCAATAAAGAGATCAAGGCCGATGCCACGATCAGCCTCGGAACGGCGACAGGGGCGCGTCCGGTGAATATCCATGGCGATATGGTCAATTTGTTCTTCCTCGACGGCCACTGCGACTCTTTCACTGAAAACAGTTTCGCCGACAACAAGTTCTATCCGGCCGCCAATTCGGATTCGGCCGAAACGATCAATGCCGGTTCCTGGCTCAAGGTGGACGAATAAACCTCGGGCCCGACCCGGGGCGAAACGGCGAAGCAGGTGTTGTTTCCGCGGTTTCGCCTCTTTTTCATATAAGTGTCAAAGTCAGTGTGAAGAGGAGATCTGAAGATGGCGGCAATCAGGAAGTACAACCGGACCGGCGACGCCAAGGCGGTGGCGATTCAGGAATCAATCGAGAAGAAATTCGGATTTGTTCCCGAAGTTTTTCAGGTGATGGGGCGCAACGGTGACTTTCTCGAAGCGGTGCTGAACTGTGCCGACGCCGCCGGCAGGGGCCTCGATGCCAAGACCCGGGAACTCATCACCATTGCGGTGAGTGCGGCCAACGGCTGCCAGTATTGTCTGGAGGCCCACCGGGCGGCGGCGCTGCTGGCGGGAGCCACCGACGAGGAGATCACCGCCGCGATTGAGGTGGCGGCGTCGATCAGCCTGTTCAACACCTACAACAAGGCGATCGGATTGAACATCGACCTCAAGGCCCCCATGAAGTGAGCCGGGTTGGACGTGAATTGAATGCCGCCGCCGGGAATTCCGGATGGCGGCTTTTTTGTGACGCCCGTGGCGGCGGCGTCTTTCCCCGCCGGGAGCGGTTCCGGCCAGGGCGGACGGGTGCGGCCAGACCGGCGGATCCGGAGGATTTCCGGGGATGGATGGTTTTCCGGAACGGGGCCGGAAACCGGTCTGAATCCGGTGAAAAATCGGAAAAAAAGCGAAATCAGCTTGCATTACCGCCAGGAACAAGGTTATGTTTTGACTGTGACGTTGAAAAAGGTGCGGCATGATGAAATTAAGTGTAAAATGGTTCAGAGTGGCGGTCGCCGCTGTCGTCATGGCGGTGGTGGTTGCCGCCTTTGCCGGCATTGGCGGAGTGGCCGGATTTCTGCATGTTCAATTCGGACCGGTGCTGCTGAAGTGTCTGGCGGCGTTTTCGCTGGGAACTCTGGCGGCCGCTCTGGTGATTGCGGCGATTACGGTGCTTTTCGGGCGGGTCTACTGTGCTGTGTGGTGCCCGTTGGGAATCGTACAGGACGTCATCGGCTTTCTGGTCCGGCGCGGGGGGCGGCCGGTACCGGATTTCCGGAAAAATCCGCTGCCTGATTGCCGGATTGGCATTCGGAACCCTGCTGGGCGGCTGGCCGGTGCTGTTTCTGCTGCTGGATCCCTATTCCGACTTCGGTCGGCTGGCCGGGAGCTTCACCCTGGGCGGCGTGATTCCGCTGGTGGTGATCGCCGGACTGGCAATCTGGAAGAAGCGGGTGTTCTGCACGACGGTGTGTCCGGTGGGAGCTTTGCTCGGACTGCTGGCCGGACGGGGAGTGTTCCGGCTGACGCTCTCGGAGCGTTGCGTGAAGTGCGGCGCCTGTGTGAAAGTCTGTCCGGCCGGTTGCATTGATCCCGTTGCCGGAACCCTGGACAACGGACGGTGTCTCCGCTGCCTCAACTGCGTGGCGGCCTGCCGGTTCCACGCGGTGAAGTTCGGCCGTCCGATTCCGGCGGCCGCGCCGGCAGATCCGGGGCGCCGGGCGTTTCTGATCAGCGGCGGTCTGCTGCTGGGCGGACTGGCCGCCGGCGCCGTACTGGCCCGGGCCGGACTGACGAAGATCACCGACTGGGCGCGGCGGTTCCGGTTTCTGCCGCCCGGCGCGGAAACGCCGGAGCGCTTCGCGGCCCGGTGCACGGCCTGTCAGCTCTGCACGGCGAATTGCCCGGCAGGAATCATTGTGCCGGCGCCCGGCGGAACCGGACCGGTATCTCTGGATTTCTCCCGGGGGGCGTGTCAGTATGATTGCAATCGCTGTTCGCAGGTGTGCCCGACCGGTGCGCTGCGGCCGCTGCCCCTTGAGGTCAAGCAGCGAACCCGTATTGCGCTGGCCGGATTGGATCCGCGTCGCTGCATCGTGTTCCAGGACGACATCCCGTGCGACAAGTGTGCCGCGGTGTGTCCGACCGGAGCGGTGACGCTCCGCAAAACCGGTGCGCCCCGGCTTGATGTCCGGCTCTGCATTGGCTGCGGAGCCTGCCGGCAGGTCTGTCCGGCTCCGGAAAAAGCGATGACGCTGACTCCGGTTGACCGGCAGACGCGGCTGGATTTGGAGGCGGCGGAGTGAGCGCACAAAGAGTCGGAGCGTCATTCCGGGCCGCGGCTGAAGCCGGAAGTAATGCATTTGAACCAATGGAGGTGTGATATGTCGCTGGGATTTACTGAGATTCTGCTGATTGTGCTTTTTGTGTTGCTGGTGTTCGGCGCGAAACGCATTCCGGAACTGGCCCGGGCCATGGGACGGGCATCGTATGAGTTTAAAAAGGCGAAGGAGGCGCTTTCGGAAGAGGGCCGCGATCTGATGGACAAGGCGGAAAAGGCTGCGGAAAAAGAGGATAAGCAGAGCGGGGAACCGGAAAACCGGGCATGAGCGATACCGAGAATACGCTGACCGCGCACCTGGAGGAGCTCCGCCGGACTCTGCTGCGGTGCCTGGCGGTGACGGCGGTGCTTTATCCGGTGGGGTACGCGGTTTCACCGTGGGTGATCCGGGGGCTGGTGCAGTGGTGTTTCCCGGACTCGGTGGGACGGCTGCACTACTTCACGCCGATGGAGGTGTTCTGGGTCCAGCTCAAACTGGCCCTGATACTGGCGCTGGTGCTGGCATATCCGTGGAACATCGTGCAGGTCTGGCGGTTTCTGCTGCCGGCGCTGTACCGGGAAGAACGCAAGGCGCTGGGGTGGTGGATCGCGTTTTCCTCGCTGCTGTTTTTCTGCGGGGCGGGGTTCTGTATCGGCTTGATTCTGCCGATGCTGATGCGGTTTTCCGGCGGATTCGCCACTCCGGAGCTCCAGCCGGTGCTGGGACTGGCGAACTTCCTGAATCTGGCCGGCTGGCTGACGCTGGCTTTCGCGGTGATGTTTCAGGCGCCGGTGGCGGTGCTGCTGGCGGTGCGCTTCGGTGTGATTTCGGTGCAGTCGCTGAAACAGAAGCGGCCGTACGTCATGACGGTGATTCTGATTGTTGCGGCGATTCTGACTCCGCCGGACGTGGTGAGTCAGCTCATGCTGGCGGTGCCGACCTGGCTGCTGTTCGAGCTGGGGCTGGTACTGGCTTCGCGGCTGGAAACGCCGGCTGGAAAGGCGGAATCGAAATGAACTGGCGGTCCGAAACGGCTTTTCTCGGCACGGACGCAGTCATAAACATGGGTGGACGGGGTTGAAGTTAAGCACAGCATCCCGGGACGGCCAGGTCTGTTTCCGGAGTGCTGGAATGAAATGGGGGGATAGAATGAACCGACGGGATTTTCTGAAAAGCGCATTGACGGTGGCTGCGCTGGCTCCGCTCACCCGGCTGGCGGCCGGCGACCGGGCCGGGGGCGAAGCCGGGGACGGCGACAAGATTCCGGAACTGCGGGGTGCTCCGATCACCCGGCGGCGCTACAAGAACACCGGACTGACTTTGCCATTGCTCGGCTTTGGCATGATGCGGCTGCCGCGGTTGTCGCCGGACCGGCCGGACATTGATTACGCGACCGTCGAAAAGCAGATTGCCCGGGCGATGGAGGTCGGACTCAATTATTTCGACACCGCCTATTTCTATCACGATGGCCAGAGCGAGGTGTGCGCCGGGAAACTGCTGACAAAATATCCCCGGGATTCCTATTACCTGGCCGACAAAATGCCGGTGCGCGCACTGAAAAAGGCCGCGGACGTCGAACGCATCTGGAATGAACAGCTTGAGCGCTGCAAGGCGGATTATTTTGACTTCTATTTGCTGCACAATCTCAACCGGGAGCGCTGGGAGGATGCAAAACGCTTCAAGGTCTGCGAGTTTCTGGAGCAGAAACAGAAAGAGGGCAAAATCCGCAAACTTGGATTCTCCTTTCACGACGAACCGGAGGTGCTGGCGGAAATCGCCGGTTACCGGGCGTGGGATTTCGCTCAGATCCAGCTCAACTACCTGGACTGGACGATCTACCGGTCGCGGGAGCAGTATGAAATTCTGACTGCCCGGGGTATTCCGGTAATCGTCATGGAGCCGCTGCGCGGCGGAGCGCTGGCCCGGCTGAATCCGGAAGCCACGGCGGTGTTTAAACAGGCCGCGCCCGAAGCCAGCGTTGCTTCGTGGGCGTTGCGTTACGCGGCCAGTCTGCCGAACGTCATCTGCGTACTGAGCGGCATGACTTTGACGGAACACCTGGAGGAAAACATCCGGACCTTTACCGATTTCCGACCGCTGACCGACGCCGAGCGGGGTACCATTGCGGCGGCATTGGCGGCCTACCGCAAGGCGGGAGTGATTCCGTGTACGGAGTGTCGCTACTGCATGCCGTGTCCGGCCGGAGTGGAAATTCCGCGTGTTTTCGGTCTGTATAACCAGTACAAAACCACCGGAGCCATGTCGCAGTTCCTCAAAATTTACAACAAGATGGATGAGGACTCCAAGGCGGCGGCCTGTGTTGCCTGCGGGGCCTGTCTGAAAAAGTGTCCGCAGAAGATCAACAGTCCCGAGCAGCTGCAGCGGGTGGAGTCTGAACTGCAGGCTTACAGGCGTTCCCGAAAGCGCCGGGGCTGAGGGGACGGCCGTTTTCCGGGACATGACGTCAACCGGGACGGCGGACCGTAAGGAGAGTGGTCATGAGATTGCGTTGTCCGCATTGCCGCCAGAAGTATGAGATCGACGAACAGTTCGCCGGTCAGGAGATTGAGTGCGTCAGCTGCGGCAAAC
>CASFVA010000012.1 GCA_949298075.1 uncultured Lentisphaeria bacterium | reverse complement strand
GGCGTCTGCGGCTTCATCTACGCCAAACAGCCGCTCAAATCCGCCGAAGATCCGCGGCTCTATCACCTCGCCGTCCGCAAAAGCTATTTCTGCTTCGAGGACGAAATGGTCTGCCTCGGATCCGACCTCACCAACCGCCGTCCCGACCTGCCCGAAACCATCGCCACCACCGTCGATCAGACGGAATGGCGGGAACCGGTGGAGTTCGGCCATCCCGATGCGCCTCCCCGTCGGGCGGCGCCCGGCGACAAGCTGACCTTTACTGCGGAGGCTCCGCTGCTGGCAGCTCACGGCGGCGTCGGTTACATCGTATTATCAGGAGGAGCCGTCGAACTCACCGGCGAAAACCGGACGGAACGCTGGCTGGAATTTGACCGCAACGCCAATCTCAAACGCGAGGACCGTCCGCGCCGCGCCGACATTCTGATGCTGCAGATCAACCACGGCCGGCAGGTCAGAGGCGGTGAATATGCCTACATTGTCCAGCTGCGCACCCCCGGATTCGCCGCGCTGGCCGATTATTACCGCAACTGCCCGGTCCGCATTCTTGCCAACACCCACCGGCTGCAGGCGGTCCGGCATGACGGACTCCGGCTCACCCAGGCTGTTTTCTTCAACAGCGACGAACCCCTGTCCGACGGCAGCCGGACCTGGCAGTTCGACCGCCCGGCAGTGGCGATGTTTCAGGACCGCCCCGACGGCGGAGTGACCGTCACAGTCAGTGATCCGACTCAAAATCCCCGGCTCAAAACCATGACTTTGACCAAACGGAGCGCCGACGGCGCTCTGCGGACCTTCTGCATTGAGCTTCCGGAGCCGCCCTGGGTCGGACGGTCGGTCACCGTCGAACTGCCGCCTGATTCCGTTTCAGCGGACGAAGTCCGTTAAATTGCGCGGCGGCGTTCCGTTTCAGAGGGCGTGCACCAGAAGCATGCCGGAAAACGGCGGCAGCTCCAGTTGCCCGGTCGCGGAGAATTTCAGTTCCCGCTGCGTTCCGTCGGCGAACTCCGCCGCGTAACGTTCCGCCCGCCGGTCCGGCGGAATCGTGACGCGGCCCGGACCGCAGTCGCAGGGCGCGGTGAGCAGAATGCCGGCGAGCCGGCCGTCGGCGGAAAGTTTGAGTTCCGCGTGTGCTTCGCGCTGGCAGTCGAGACAGATTTCCTGCCGGAGCCGCGTTCCCCAGGTATCGGGACGGTCTTCCACTTCAAGCCGCCAGTCCTGCTCAATCACCGGAAAATCCGGAATTTCCAGGGTTTCCTCATCCGGAAACGGGTTGGCGGCGCGCAGACCGTAATTTTCGTTGTAGTCGCCGCAGTTTTCCCCGGCGATGATCAGCCGGCCGCGGTATGACCGCAGTGTTTCGAGGTTCCGGTCGCTCAGGCAGCGGGAGCCTGGCACGATGATGGTGGAACACTGTTCCCAGTCCGGGCGCAGAAAACCGGTCGCGTCCAGAGCGAGAATCCGGAACGGAATGTGGTTGCGCAGCAGACTGCACTGCGCCCGCAGAAACGCCGCCGCCGATGCGGCCGAAAACGCGATGCTTTCGCGGGAATAGACCAGCCCGACCGGTTCGTAGTTGGCCGCTTCCAACAGTGGTTCAAATTTAACCGCCAGCTCCCGCAGCCGTTTAATCAAAGGCCGGCGCCGGTTCTGCTTTTCCACATCGGGCGCGCCGCCGCGCAGCGGAACAAAAATGGTCCGGTCAACCGGAATTGCACCGCCGAATAAATTCTCGTAAAGACCGCAGATATAACGCGGCCCGGCCCCGCCGCCGTCACCGGCGTCAGAGTCGGTCAGCGGCACGGCATGAAGGCCGAGCGCCCGGGCGAACTTCAACTCCGGAACCTGGGAAATGACGCTCCGGGGCGAGGACTCCGGACGGTTGCCTGACTGCGCCAGTGTCAGGTCGAAGGCCCCGCGCAGCAGCCATGGATCGTTGTTGAATGTGGTGAAGTTGGCACGGCGCGCCAGAGTCCAGTTGCCGCTGGTCAGAAAGTCCGGCTTGAGCGAATGGGCATAGTCACAGAGTTCTCTGATCGCACCCGCCCGACTGGCGGCGCCGAAACGCAGCATCTCCCGCACGACGGGATCCTCCACCTCCGGCCCGACCGCTTCCGGCGGCGGCAGCCGGGTATAAGCGGGATCGATGAAATCAAAGCCGCATCGGTTCAGATGGCGGCGAAACGCCTCCTGACAGCGGGGACAGTAACACTGCCAGCCGAAAAGGTTGTCGATCATCATGCCGTCAAAACCGGTTTCAACCGCGATGCGGATGATCTTCTTGAGGTAAGCGCGGAATTCCCGGTTCTCCGGACACGGCATCCAGCGGAAGTAATCGCCATGATAAGTCTGCAGTGAATGATCGCTCCGCTGTGCCGCCCACTCCCGGAGGTTCGGAATTTCCCGCTGCATGAGTTCATAGTAAAGGGTGGCGAACTGAATGTAGGCCAGCACGGTGATGTGGTGACGATGCGCGGCGGCAAGCAGCTTTCTCAACTCCGGGAGATCCTGTTTTTCCTGTTCCCAACCCATGCCCTTGTAAAAGTGGCAGTGCAGAATGTCGGCACCGATTTCCTCCATGCCGGCCAGGGTCTCCTCGGAATCGAACCGGCGGTGCCACGACGCCATCCACTCCGCGCCCCCCTGCACCCCGCCGGTGCTGCGCCGGCCAATCCGCCGGTACATCAGCTGCGATTCATGATTGCCGAAGGTCCAGAATCTGCGATTAAGTTTCATATGCCTCCCCAGTTGTTTGTGGCCGGGATTTCCCGGCCGAACACGCAGAGATCCGGCACCGGTTGCAATAGCGGAAACACCGGTCAGCCGCCTGAGCGCACCCCGCGATGAAATCAGTTTTCCGGATCCGCAGGCCGGGATTCCGCGGCGGCACTCAAAAAGTCCTGCTCCCGGTCGTCCAGTGCCGCCTCCGGGTCAGCGACGGACATAAAGCGAATTGCCGGCGGCGTCAATCGCCACCACCAGCGGAAAATCCCGGACTTCGAGCCGGTACATCGCCTCCGGCCCCAGCTCGGGAAAGGCCACCAGCTCGCACTTGACAATGCTGCCGGCAATCAGCGCTCCGGCGCCTCCGGTGGCCGCAAAGTAAACTGCGCCATATCGCCGCATCGCCTCCACCACGGCCGGGGAACGGTCGCCTTTGCCGATCATGCCGCGCAGTCCGCACTCGGCGATCAGGCGGGGACTGTAGGCGTCCATCCGGCCGCTGGTGGTCGGTCCGGCGCTGCCGATCGGACGCCCCGGCGGCGCCGGACAGGGTCCGACAAAATAAATCACCTGGTCACGCAGATCCACCGGCAGTGCTTCCCCGGCGTCCAGGCGGGCCACCAGCCGCTTGTGGGCGGCATCGCGCCCGGTCCAGATCACTCCCGACAGCCGCACCAGATCTCCCGCCCGAAGCCGTTCCGCCGTTGCCCGATCGAACGGTGCGGTCAACTCGATGGTCTGACTCACAATATCACCTCCGCATGCCGTGCCGCATGGCAGTTGAGATTGACCGCCACCGGCAGACTCGCCAGATGGCAGGGAAAGTTTTCAATATGCACCGCCAGCGCGGTAATAGCTCCGCCAAGGCCCTGCGGACCCACACCGGAGGCATTGATTTTTTCCAGGATTTCCCGTTCCAGCTCCGCGTAGCGTTCATCGGGGTGCGGCATTCCGACCCGCCGCAGCAATGCCCGTTTGGCCAGCTCGACCGCTTTTTCCATCGTACCGCCGATGCCGACCCCGACAATCGTCGGCGGACAGGGACTCCCTCCGGCCGCCGTCACGCTGGAAACCACGAAGTCCACCACTCCGGCCCGGCCGTCGGAAGGTTTGAGCATTTTGAGCGCGCTCATATTTTCTGAACCGCCGCCCTTGGGCGCCAGCACAATCCGCACCCGGTCGCCCGGCACCGGAGTGAAATGAACTACCGCCGGAGTGTTGTCCCGGGTGTTTTTACGCTCAAACAGCGGATCCGCCACAATCGATTTGCGCAGATATCCCCGCTCATACCCCAGCGCGGTACCGGCATTGACCGCGTCAATCCAGCCGCCGCGGTCCAGCCGGACGGCTTCGCCGCACTCAATGAAATACACCGCAAAACCGGTGTCCTGACAGAGGGGCAGCCGCTCCCGGCGGGCGATCGCGGCATTGTCCAGATACTGGCGGAAGAAATCGGCGGCCAGCGCCCCGGTCTCCCGTCGGGCGGATTCCTCCAGTTTCTCCAGCACGTCGGCGGGCAGGTCGCAGGCCGCCTCGCCACACAGCCGGGCAATGGTTTCCACCACGGTGTCAAAAGCAATTGTTCTCATAATACCATCATCCGTTCGGAGTGGGTTCACAGCTCCACATAGTGTTTCTGAAGTTCCGGAGTGCGTTCGGCGATGTTGCTGAGCCGGTCGCCGATCTTGGCCAGCTCACCGAGCAACTCAAGGTAAATCACGCCGACCGTCACCGAACAGTTCCCTTTGCGGAGCCGGGCGATGTGCTCGGATTCAAACTTGTCGGCCAGCCGGTTGATTTTATCCTCGTCCTTCAATGCGGAACGCACCCGCTTGAGCTTGTCGCCATCCAGGCCGCTGATCACGTTGCGCGCCTGATCGTCCAGAATGCGCCACATCCGGATCAGATCGTTCCGCGCCACCTCCGAAAGCTTCTTGTCGGCCTTGACCAGCCGTTCGGTGAGCTTGATGATGATCGCGGTGTGATCGGCAATGCGCTCGGCGTCGTTGGTGCAGTGCATGAGCAGCGGCACCAGCTCCGACTGGGCCCCGGTCAAACGGCGCCGGGTGATCTGCACCAGATAGTCCGTGACTTCAGACTGCATGGTGTCGATGTGTTCCTCGGCGGCGTCGAGCTTGCGGATTTTGTCCGGATTGATGTCACCGGCCAGAAAATGTTCATTGAGCGCACTGTCCACCATTTTCCAGGAGTCTATCACCATGAGCCGGATGGCGCTGACCGTCTGCTTGAGCGCGATCGACGGCGTGTTGAGCAGTCCCGGTTCCAGAACGCGGGTTTCCACCTTGCGCCGGATCGGCAGCAACCGGTTGCAGAGCGCCGCAAACTGCGGAATGAACGGCAGCAGCACCACGGTCACGGCAATGTTGAAAAACGTATGGGCCATGGCGATGTGCCGTTCCAGATTCTGCGGCACCGGCGCGAAGGCGTCACCCGGCGTGATTGCGTTGATGAAATAGAGAAACACCGGCACCCGGCCCGGGCCGTAGGGCACCAGCAGAAGCAGCAGCATCAGCACAACCCCGAACACGTTGAAGAGGGTGTGGGCCAGTGCCGCCTGTTTCCCGACCCGGTTGGCGGTGATCGCCGCCAGCTGAGTGGTGACGGTGGTGCCGACGTTGGAACCGAGAATCAGAATGAACGCGGTATAGAAGTTGACCAGTCCGCCCCCCGCCAGCGCCAGCACCACGCCGGTGAACACCGAACTGGACTGCACCAGAACCGTGCCGGCGATGCCGATGCCCAGCGCACCGAAAACCGGCAGCACCGGCATCCAGCCGCCGGGAGTCCGGGGTGCGCAGTTGAAGAGGTTGAAAAAAGCTTTGAACGAAGGCATTTCGCCCAGCACCCGCAGTTCGTCGCTCATCAGCACCATACCGTAAAACAGCAGGCCGAAGCCGAGAATCGCAGTGCCCCAGCTGTTCAGCTGCCGCCGCCGCGACAATGAACAGAGAAATCCCAGAATGATCGCCGGCATGGCAATGCCGGAAAGGTTGAACGAAATGATCTGGGCGGTGACGGTCGTGCCGATGTTGGCGCCGAAAATCACTCCGATCGACTGGGTCAGCGACAGCAGGCCGGCGTTGATGAAGCCAATCGCCATCACGGTGGTGGCGGCCGACGACTGCAGCACGGCCGTCACCAGGGTGCCGGCCAGTACCGCGACTATGCCGTTCCGGGTCAGAAACTTGAGGATGCGCTTCATGTTTTCGCCGGCCGCGTTGCTCAGGCCGTCGCTCATGAGCTTCATGCCGAAAATGAAAAACGCCAGTCCGCCGAGCACGGCGATGCTGATCGAGAGCAGGTTGAAGCCGAGCACCCGCACTGCGACCTCGCGGAACGCAATGCCGCGCTCCGGATCCTGAACGAAAACGCCGACCTGATAGACACCGGTTTTTTCCCCGATGAGCACCTCGGTGGCGGCAGTTCCGGCGGCGTCGGTGGTCACCAGGGGGGAGATCACCTTGGCGGAAGTCCGGAACCCCTCGCTGGTGGCCCGCAGTTCAAAACGGACCGGAACGCCGGTCAGGGGCTGCCCGTCCCGCTCCAGCGTGACCCGGATCGGCTCCGGAGACAATGTGCCGGCCGCGCCCTCGGACTCCCCGCCGGTGATCGCCATGCCGGACACAAACCGCACGGTGACCGCCCGTTCCGGAGCTGACTCCGGAACCACCCGCAGATATTGATCGCCGATCCGGCGGCCGGCCCGGACCGTTGCCTCAACCACGCCGCCACCGTCGGTGACGGCCACCGCCGGCTCAATTTGCAATTCGGAGCCCGGTTCCACCACAAAACGCACCCGGTGACCGGAACCGACCGGAGCCGAACGGGTGCTCAGCCAGCCGCCGTCGCCGGTGCCGCGCAATTCGACCCTCAGCTTGAGCGGATAAGTCCGCTCCGGCAGGGCGCACTGGGAGGCTCCCTGCAGAATGTTGACCTGGCTGACCAGCGCCGGCTGTTCGCCGCAGCCGGCTCCGGCCAGCAGCACGACCGCCGGCAGAACGACCGCCAGTACACGCGGAAACGACGCCGGTTTCAGGCTGAACAATGCGGCGCAAAAACGATGAAATAACATAATCCGGCGGCTCCGATATTGTGAAGATTTCCGGGTTTTAACTGTTCCGGACGCTGCCGTCGCGCGTTCCGGACTCCGGCACGGCATAATAATATACCACCGGACGGCTGATATCTCAAGCCCGGCGGCTACTCCGGCTCCGGAAGCTGGAGCAGGGCAATATGGCAGCCCAGGCGGAAACACCACTTGAGCGCCTCTCCCAGCGTGAGGTCGGCCGCGCCGGCATATTCCGGATGGGAGTGAAACCATTCCCAGTAGCGGCCGGCGCAATCCGTTGGGAAACTGCATTGCTTGAAAAATCCGGCAATCCGTTCATCAGCGTAAAAAGGGGCACGCCCGTCGAAAAGTCCGGCCATGCTGAATTCAGGCTCCCGATGGTTGAAAAGCGCCGACACCGCCTCGGCCGACCGGGCGAATACAAACGTGAACATCGACCCCACCGTGTCGGCGTCCAATCCGGTCCGACCGGTTTTCTTCGCCTCATCCAGAGCGGCCAGCACCCTGATGATAAGTTTTTTTTCCGCCGCGGCCAGTTCGGGGGCCACCGCCACCGGGCGGTCAAGCCAGCCGCCGTCCCGGGCGGCAGCGACAACCACGGACGCCGCCTCGTTGGCGGCCAGCGACCGGGTGAATCCGGCGGTCGCCCCGGAGGGAGTTTTTTCCATGAATACCCTCTGCCGGCTCCTCTTGAACTCAATGCCGAAAATGATCTTTTGATAATATACCACCGGACGCGGCAATCTGCAACCATGCGGCATGCCCAAAACGGCCGGAAAACTTCTGAATCTTTTAATCATCAATGCTAAATGAGGCAAAAAAAAGACGGCGGACAAACTAAAAAATCCGCCGAATTATGACATTTTGGTCATTTTCGGACTGGAAAAAAACAATTTTTGCATGTATAATATTGAATTCAATTGCGAACCGCAAAATGGAAGCCGCGCCGACAACGGCGCCCCGCACAACCGGCCGCCGGAGCCGGTTCCGGGTCCTGAATTGACGGCAATCCGCCGCACAATTCGACTGGCGGCGGTTTCCACGGCCACTCACGGCCTGTGCAGCGCAGACCCGAAGCCGGAGCGGCGCAGTGGAATCAAAACAAAAAGGGGGTAGCTGAATACGTTTTTTCCGGCGTCAGATGAGGGAAGCAAAGGGGGAAAAGGATGCATTGGGTTGACTGGACGATTCTGATCGTCCCGATTGTGCTGATCGTATGGATGTCTTTTTTTTCAAAACGCTACGCTAAAGGAGTCGTGGACTTTCTGGCGGCGGGGCGGGTGGCTGGACGCTATGTGATCTCAGTGGGCGACATGATGGCCGGACTGTCGGTCATCACCCTGGTCGCCGGCAGTGAACAGTATTATCAGACCGGTTTCGGAGTCTCGTTCTGGAACAATATCATTCTGCCGGTTGGCATCGTGCTGGCCCTCTCCGGATACTGCACCTACCGCTGGCGCGAAACCCGCTGTCTGAGCAAGGGACAGTTTATCGAACAGCGCTATGGCAGCAAGACCTTCCGGGTGGTCACCGCCTGCATCAGCACCACTGCCGAGATGGTGACCAACGCCATCGGACCCGCCATCGCAACCAACTTCTTCATCTACTTTCTCGGGCTGCCCCACCGTATTACCATTTGGGGCATCAATCTGCCCTGTTATGCCATCATCGTGGTGATGTGTCTCACGCTGGCCATGGTGATCATCTGGCCGGCCGGCCGGATCTCATTGCTGGTGACCGACAGTCTTCAAGGTTTGATGAGTTATCCGATCTTCGTAATGATCATCGGCTTCATCATTCTCAAGTTCTCATGGGACGTTGACCTGGTGCCGATTCTATTTGACCGGGTGCCGGGTGAAAGTTTCCTCAATCCCTACGACATCGCCCAGCTGCGCGACTTCAATGTATTCGCACTGGTCGTGAATTTCACTGCCGCCATTCTCAACCGTGCCAGCTGGATCGGCAATGACACCACCAACTCCGGACGAACTCCACACGAGCAGAAAATGGCCGGAATTCTCGGCACCTGGCGCAATGGTGTCAGCGCCACCATGATTCTGCTAATCGCCATCATCACCATTGTCTTCATGAACAGTCCGGAATTTGCCCACCGGAACGGACGCTTTCCGGTGACCAACAATGAATTGCGCAAAGATCTCTCCACCCGGGTCATCGACGAGGTGGTGACGGACAACGCCCTCAAAGCAAGCGTCAACCGCCGGATCATGGAGATTCCGGAACTGGCTCACGACACCAAGGACGAAAGCATTAAGCTTTCTCAGCACAAAAACCTCGACACAGCCTATTTCGACGTGGTGCGCGACGCCCTCGGCGACACGCCGGAAGGCCGCCGCAGTTTCCAGGAGTACCGGTCGCTCTACAACCAGATGATGATGCCGACCATGCTGGGCAAGATTCTGCCCATGGGCATGCTTGGACTCTTCTGCCTGCTGATGGTGATGCTGCTGGTTTCCACGGACGACAGCCGGATTTTCAACGCCTCGGGCTGCATTGTTCAGGACATCATCCTGCCGTTTTTCAAGAACCGGGTTTCGCCGGAAAAACACCTCCTGCTGCTTCGGCTGACTTCGCTGGGAGTGTCCTTGTTCTTCCTGGTGGTGGCGCTCTTCTTCGCCCAGCTGGATTACATCAACATGTTCACCACCATCATGTGTTCCTTCTGGCTGGGCGGCGCCGGACCGATCATGGTCTTCGGACTCTATTCGCGTTTCGGCAACCTGGTGGGAGCCTGGTGCGCAATCATTTTCGGTTCCGGAACCTCGCTGCTCGGACTGCTCATGCAGCGCAACTGGGCGCTCACCATCTACCCGTGGCTGGAGAATATCGGCGCCGTTGACATCTGCAACAAGATTCTGGTCACGGCCAGTGCGCCGTTTGATCCGTGGATCCGCTGGACGATGGATCCGGTGAAGTTTCCGATCAACTCCTATGAGATCTACTTCATCTCGATGATGCTGGCCGTCATGACCTACATTATCGGATCGCTGCTGACCTACAAGCCCTACAATCTGGACAAGCTGTTGCACCGCGGTGAATACAGCGACGGTCACGACGTGGCCAGGGAGCCGTGGTCACTGCGCAACATATTCTCGAAATTGATCGGCATTACGCCGGACTACACCACTGGCGACCGGGTCATTGCCTGGGCGATGTTCTCCTATTCCTTCGTCTACAAGCTGATTTTCACCTTCGTCGTGGTGGTCATCATCAACGTTGTCTGGCCCTGGCCCAAGGAGTGGTGGGGCAACTACTTCTATATTGTCAGTCTGATTGTACCGGGAATTGTCGGCTTGATTACCACCGTCTGGTTCATGATCGGCGGCATCCGGGACATCATTCAGCTCTTCAAGGATTTGGCCCGCCAGGTTGAGGATCCCACTGACAACGGACAGGAGATCTCCAACCAAAGCTGAGGCGGTAACTGCTCCGGCAGGGGCGGCGCCAACGAAAAACCGCGGCGGGGCATTTTATTCCCCGTCGCGGTTTTTGTTGTTTCAGAACAGATATTCCGCCAGTTCCGGCCCACCGGATTTTCATCAACTGTCCGGCGTTCGGCCCCGGATTCGGGAGGGTTTCGCCAGGTCCGCTCCGAAGTTCAGGCGTTCAGGTCAGCCGATACGCCGGCTGCGTCCGGAGTCAATTCGTTTAGCTGTCGCCGGCAACGCGGACCTACTGCTGAAACCGGTTGGCCATAACGCGTTTCACCCGTTGTGGCCACCGGTCAGTCGATGCGGAAATGCAGCACCAGACGCTTGGCTGAGGCGCCGGATCCACCGATCAGTTCCACCGTTGACGCTCCGGAACGCAGCGCTTTGATTTCAATATCAGCCTTGGGCCGCCGGAAAAATCCTTCCGGCTTGTGTTCGATGCCGACACGGCAGAACGTGGGATCGTAACTGGCCACGCTCCAGAGGAATCCGGCATCAGGCTGCTCCTCGAGTTCAAACTCCAGATCCTCCCCAACCGGAATCCGGACTTGCAGCGCCGCCGGCACCCGTGAAAGCCGGTAATAGGCATCATCGTAAAGCAGCGGCAGACTTTCCACCGCGACCGGAGCCGCACCCGCCGTCGTCACCGCAGTCGCCCCCGCTGCCGTCGCCACCGCTGCCATCACCGGAGCGGCCGGAGCCGGGGCGGTGGTCATCGCCGGAGCCGCGGCAGGATTGAGAATGCACTTGACCGTCCGGGCCGGAGCGACGCCGGATTCAAAGGGTCGGGAGTAATTCAGGGTCACGGCCACCGGTCCGGCCGTGAGCGGCTTCAACTCGATTTCGGCGAAACCGGGGGCGCCGGCCACAGCGGAGCGGGGCGCCTGATGATTGATTTCGACCGTGATGATGCGCGGATCGTAAACGGCGCTCCACACATAGCCGGCGGAAGCGTTTTCCTCGATCTTCAGATCGATATCCTCACCGACCGGGCATACTCCGACCAGCTCCGCCGGCAGATTGGCCATGGCGTAAAAGGCGTCATCAACCATTCGTCCTGCAGTCGAAACAGTTGCGGCCGTGACCTGGCAGGCAGCCAGGGCCGCCACCAGCATCAATACAGTTTTGTACATGGATTGGTTCTCCTCTATTGGGTTGGATGTAATTCCGATCACTGTCAGGGGCGTTTTCGCACCCCGGTCCCCGTCTCCGGCTGGTGCCGCAAATTTTCCGGGACCGGCTCACGCAACGGCGTTCATAGTTAGAGTAATTTAAATGCGGTCAGTAAAAATTCAAGCTGCTGATGAAAAAATCCTGAAAATTCCCAGTGGTGGGGCGGCGGATACCGGATATTGCGGCGAGGAGCTCCGCAGCGGAGAGCCTGAATGCTTTCGGCGCCGGAAATCCGGATTTTCACCTTTGCAATGATTGCAAAATCGACAAGTCGCACTATATTACTACATCACAACGAAATATGATATTCATCAAAGATAAATCGAGACCGGTTTAATTTGTTCTTCCAGGGGGAAATCGTATGAGCATCTTTCTGACTGACGAGGATCGCAAAAATATCGGACGCTTCAACCAGGACCGGGTTCTCTCCAACCTCCACTGGGCCCTGATGGGACGGATTTCCGCCCTCACTGAGGCCCCCGGCCCCACCGGCCGCGGCACGACTACCGACTATTGGCATCATGTTGCGGAATACGTCGGAGACGCCGCCGGAGTCGGCGCCATAAAGTGGGATCCGGCCATCAAGACCTGGGTGCGCGACGTCGTGCTGTCGCTGGTCCGCCTGCCGCCGGCCGCGTGGGTCGGACCGGCTTTCCGTACGCCGCGGGAACCTTACGTCGGCTGTCTTGAAACCACTCATCTGACTATCGCCACCGCGCTGGCGCTCGACGTGATTCCGGAGGCGTTTCAGCCATTCGAAATCGAGGAGCTGCGGACGGCGCTGCGGGAGCGCTCAATCGTATTCTGCCGCCGCTATCTCGCCGAACGCGACACGTTCAACAACTGGCGCGCCATTCTGACCGCCGGACTGGCCGTGGCCGGAGCGGTGCTGGGCGACGAAACGGCGCAGGACGAGGCGGCCGCCGAGTTTGAACTCTGCAACCAGATGATCCAGGATGACGGCTCCTATGGTGAATCGCTCCAGTACAGCAACTACTGCTATTATGGACTGATGATGACTTTTGAGGCGCTGACACGGGCCAATCCGGAAAAATATCGCGCCCGGCTGGAAGCCGCCGCCCGCTATCCCCGTGCGGTGCAATGGTTCGTGACCTCGCTGCTCTACCGCAAACCGCTTTCGGGCTGGGGGGAGTACCCGCGTCCGCGTTCGGTGAACTTCAACGACTCGGCGGCGATTTTCGGAGCCGATCCCGACCTGCTCATGCACATCGCCATGCAGTTCAAGACGAAATATCCGGAGGAGGCCGGACTGGCCCGCTGGCTTTTCGATTACCTTTACCGGGAAAATCCCTCGCAGGGACCTTTTGACCGCACCACCTTCGGTTTTGTGAACCGGTACGGCTTCATCTCCTACATGTACCACACCCGGAGCGCCGAACCGATTCCGCCGGATCGGCTGCCGCTCACAGCCGGATTCGACAACGGCAACTGCATTGCGCGCAGTTCCTGGGACAACGATGCCACAGTGCTGGCGCTCAACGGTTCGGCTCCGGCCATGAACTGTGCGGGCCATCTGCACCGGGACCTCAACAGCATTATTCTGGCTCACCGCCGGGAACGCATGCTGGCCGATCCCGGCCACTGCTGCTATCGCAACCTCATCCACAAGCTGGACGCCGACACCGACTGTCACAACACCTGCACGTTCCTGCTGCCCGGCGGAGCCATGAGCGCCAACCTGAGTGTTCCGGACACCATCCGCCAGCAGGACACGCCGCAGCGCCGGCTGCGGGACGGGGTGCCGCTGCCGGCGGAGCCGCGTCCGGGCCGGCGTCTGATCGTCGCCCGGCTTGACGACGTGAGCTGCCTGGGCAACGATGCGGCGGCGGCGTACGGTGCGCCGCTGGAGCGATTTGCCCGGTTCACGTTTCTCTGCGGAGAGAACGTGGTCTTCGTGCTTGACCGCATCCGATCGGCCCAGCCGGTCGGCACGATATGGAACTGGCTGCTCAACAACCGGGACAACGAACTGGAATACAAAACGGCGGGCAGCGACCGGATGGTGGTGCGCCGGGGCAATTGCGGGATGAAAATTTTCCATCTCCGGGAGAACGATCCGCTGTACGGCCCGCATTACGGCTATATGCACGATGCCTACCATGTGCTTCCGCACCGGCAGGGGGAAGGCTTTTCAGGGAGCGGGCTGCTTTTCCGCTGGCAGTCGGAACCGGCGACTGAACTGGATGCGCTGCATGCGATTGTGGTCGATGAATACGGTTACAGTTCCGGCTACCATCTGCGCCGGGAGTCGGATCTCTGCTGTTCTCTGGAGGAGTTTGAAGTGCGTTCCAACTGGCGGATCGCCGTGACTGGAGAAGAGGTGACGATCGGAGAAACGGTTTCGGGCCGGGAATACCGGCTGGAGCTTCGCGACGGCAAGTATTGTTTCAGCAGGAAATAAAATCGGCCGGAGCGCCTGACATGGCGGCGCCGCACGTTCAGAGGCGGCGCCGTTTTTTGTCTCCGGCGGCGGGAACTTTGCAACGACAATGCGGCGCGTTTTAAATTGACGCAGTTTGAAGGTGTGTTATATTTCTATCTCATCGAGGGCGGCCGCGGATCGCGTTGTGATTTGACGTAATTTGAAGGTGTGTTATAAGGCGAACGCGGCCCCCGAGGCGGACGCGTTGTGATTTGACGTAATTTGAAGGTGGGTGTATTTTCGGCTTTACGCCTGAATTAGGCGGTCCGTCTCTACCGCCGGGCAGGATTTCTCCGGTCCGCGAAACAACGGAAATGTTCCTCATGGTGGCGAAACCACCCTGACCGTGTTCCTGTGCAACCTGCCGCCTCTGCCCGGGCTTCTGCAAGTCAAACCAGGATTCTCTTGCACCGCTTTATATTTTTTATATTAATTTGAAAAATGAATAATAAGGCTGTAAAATAATATATGAGATACCATTTCCCGCAAAAGGACAGAAATGGAGGTGCAGAATACAAGCATCAGTCTACTCTGATATTTCCCGACACATGAGATAGCGAAACTGTTAAAACAA
This sequence comes from uncultured Lentisphaeria bacterium, assembly GCA_949298075.1. GTDB lineage: Bacteria > Verrucomicrobiota > Lentisphaeria > Victivallales > Victivallaceae > UBA1784. Next base: position 1,157 of record CASFVA010000012.1, on the reverse strand, counting down.
ATTATTTTTGTGGCAGGGAGAAGGCATGAAGATAGAATGTCCTCATTGTGGTGGTCACTATGACGTAGAGCCTCAATATATAGGTCAAACCTTGAAATGTATTGACTGCGAAAATGAATTTGAAGTAAACAATCCAAACTTGATTCCATGTCCGGATTGTTTTGCACCAATTTCCCGACGGGCCAGCTGTTGTCCCCATTGCGGTGCCGTGTTGAAAGCTCCGGAAATGGCGAAAATACGACAGGAAAATCAAACTTGCACGGCCGACTTTGCTTCAGAAAAAGAGGTTATGCTCTGTCGTCCCAGTGCGATGAACTATCTTTGGGCAATCATTTTAGGAATTGTCACCTGCCTTATTATAATCGGTATCTTTATTCTTCTGTATGTCTGGATAGAAATGCATTATACAACTTACAGAATTACCACGTTACGGATCATTGTCCGCCGCGGCTGGATTGGGAAACTGCAAAATGAGATCTGGATCAAAGACATGCGCGCTGTGAATCTGGTGCAGGGGATATGGCAACGCTTCCTCGGGGTGGGAAATATTTTGATTGGAAGTGCGGCAACAGCCGGAACAGAGATCAGCATGATTGGAATTTCCAACCCGCAGAAGGTTGTGGATACCATCAATTCCCTCCGGCATTGATACCGTGGGACAAAATGCTGGGGGCGGGCAGAAACGGTACCGGAGCGGGAAATTCCGACTTCTGCGATGCGAGTTCAGGTTAGGAAACGGTATGCTGAACTTCCGTACGAAAATGTTGGTTGTGGGAACTGGAGGGCTGCTCGCCCTCCAAACTTCCCCGCCGTGAGAAAGAGGAAGCGGGCTGATATTGCTCCGAATGCGGCCCTGCGGGCCTTACATTGCCGGGCGATGCCCGGCAACTCCTCAATCGCCGGAACGGCTCCGCTTGGCCCGTGAGAAAGACGGGGGGCGGGGGGAAAACACCTTTTACAAAAGAAAAGTCACCGCTTCTCCGGAATCACCTCGAGCCAGTAGTCGTCGGGCACCCGGGTCATAAAGAATTGTTTCCCGCTTCGTTTTTCCGTCTGTCATGGACTCTTGCTATTTTCACTGAGCACCTTTTTTCAGGTTGCAATCACGGCAGAGCATTTGACAGTTGTCCGGTATCGTTCTGCCACCTTTGCTCCAA
>CASFVA010000011.1 GCA_949298075.1 uncultured Lentisphaeria bacterium | reverse complement strand
CAACTTGAAAATTTGCGATAATACGGTCATTTTATGCTTTGATGGTTTCATGGATGCTCCTTGTTTTTTTTGCTGAAATATAAGTTGCATCCAGAACCATCATCTTTCAACTTTTTCTTTTCCTATGGGATGGCTGTGATTAATAGAATATATCCCGGAAAGCATTCCGGGTCAAGCGCCAGGGACCGAGGTTCGCAACCGGACCAGGTATTGCGCCGGTTCCGAACCGGAAGCCGGCCGCGGAGTGCCGGTTGCTCTGCACCCCCCGGAGGACACCCGCCGCAGCCGGAAATGGAGTTCCGGCAGACTGACGCCGAAAATGCGGCGGTCTCCGACTGCGACTGGGTGTCTCATGTTGCAAAAACGGTCCGGAAGTGCTACATTATCCGCCGGGAAAGTGTCCGGTTTCCCCGGCGGGGGCCGGCGGAGACCGAGCCGGAGCGAAAACAGAGGTAATACCGGATGAGGCATACGATTTTTGCCGATTTCAGCGCCGCCGTTCCCGGCGGCCGGCTGGAGCTCTCTCCCCGGGAGCGCGACCACCTGTTCAAGGTGTTCCGGGCCGCTCCGGGCGACGAGGTGGAATTGCTTGACGGTCGGGGCGGCCGGGCGGTGGCTGTGGCCGACCGGGACCGTTCGCTCCGGCTGCTGAGTTCGGAACGGCTTCCGGAGCCGAAGCAGCGGCTGCTGCTTTACTGCGCTCTGCCGCGTCGGGCCAAGTTTGATGTCCTGCTCAAGCAGGCGGCCGAACTGGGGGTCTGGCGGATTACCCCCATGCTCTGCGAGCGGTCGGTTGCCGATGGCAATTCTCCGGAACGCTGGGAAGTGTTGCTGCGCGAAGCATGCAAACAGTCCGGCAACCCCTTTATGCCGCAACTGGGTGCCCCGCAGACTTTTGATGAGGTGCTGGCGCAGCTGCGCCGGGCGGAGCTGCCGGCGTTTTACGGAGCGATCCGGCAGGACTCCGCGCCGGTGGAGCTGTCGGAGACAGCCGCCTGGCTGGTCGGTCCGGAAGGCGGTTTTTCGCCGGCGGAGGAGGCGAAACTGGTGGAATCCGGAGTGCGTCCGCTCAATCTTGGCCCTTATGTGTTGCGCCTGGAGACCGCGGCGGTCTGCGGGCTGGCGGTATTGCGTCAGTGGTTCCGCCGTTCCGGAATGCTGCTGATCGCATTGGCGGTTTCAGGACTGGTTTGGGTGATGTCCGGCTGCGGGGAGGGGAAGCCCTCCGGGCATCCGCTCATGATCAAGGGCCGGAACGCGGTCGCGGAAGGGGATGCGCAAACCGCCGGGCGGATGTTCCGGCGTCTGGTGGCGAAATATCCGGATTCTCCCGAAGCTCATCTCGCGCTGGCGACGCTGTGCGACGAAGCGCTGGATTATCCGGAAGCGGCGCTGTATCATTATGATGAGTACCTGAGACTGGCTCCGGAATCGGCTGACGCCCCGGCCGTGCGCGGTTACCGGCGAACGGCGGCAGCGCGGGTGCTGCGGCAGCTGGAACGGGAAAAGCTGCCGGAGCCGCCGCCGGATCGGCTGGCCCGGCTGGAGCGGGAGAATGCGGCTTTGCTTCGTCAGGTGGCCGAGCTGAAACGTTTCTGCATGGAGCGTCAGCGCCGGATTGATGCCCTGGAACGGCGGCGCCGCTGAGTCGTGGTTGTCCGGAGCCGGGAAGCGCCCACGGCCGGGCGGCGGTCAGGCCGCCGAAATACGGCGGACTTTGCGGTTTCACGGGGGGCGGAACCGCCATCCGGAACGGCGGGACGGCAGGTTTTACAGGCGGGCGGGCACGTTGCCTGGCGGATGCTCGGCTTTACAGATTAATATTTTCAAGGAAATCCCGGAGGCTTCCGGGCAGGAGAAATGGCAATGCTGAAAATAATGTTGTCGGCGGCTGTGGCGCTGGTGCTCTGCGGCTGTGTTTTTTTTCAAAATTCATATGTGGAGCCCGCCGAGTTTGATCTGCTCAATTCTGTTCCGGCCTCGTCGAATCCCGCGGCGCTTCCGGTGCACTTCGGTGTCTTCCGCAATCTTTCCGGAGCGGACCGCCGTTTTCTGGTCCGTCGGTCCGACGGCACCATCAGCCGCGATGAATACCGGCGGTGGCTGATGGAACCCGAATTGATGCTCGAACGCTGCTTTAATGAGCAGCTTAGTCCGGCCGCCGGCAATGATGCGGCGGAGGCGGTGACGGTGAGCGGTGTGATTTACCGGTTCGAATTTATGCTGGAGCCGCCGCAGGCCCGGTTTGAAGCCAGGTTCAAGCTGCGGTACAAGTCGCAGATCCGGGAAGTCAGCGTCGATATTACCCGGGACATCACCGAGGAACAGCCCGCCGGACTCGCCATGGCCGCCTGCGTCGAGGCCGCGGCCGATCGGCTGCGGCAGGAGATTGATAGTCTGAAAGGAGTGTCGGAATGAGCAGATGGCGGATTCCCGCGGTTGTTGCCGTGATTGTTTTTCTGGTTGACGGCTGCACCACCTCGACTTTGGAACAGAGTGCGCCGGTTCCGGGCCAGGTCAGCCGGTCGGGGCGTCCGGTGATCGCCAATCTGAAAGCCTCCAATAACGGTGTGTTTCTCTTCTACTATATTCCGTTGTGGTCAGGCGAATTCAACCGGCCGAACCGGCAGGACTATGAACTGTTTGAGGATCAGATCAAGCCCAAGTTCATCCGCCGGATGTTTGACGCCCGCTGCGCAAAACTCAAGGGAACGGCTGTCGAGGATGTCAAAATTTCAACCTCCTCGTCCGGAGCCATGGCGCTGTGGATTTTCTGGAAACGGTCAATTTCCGGCGAGGCGGTGGTTACCGGGCGGTGATCAGGGGCATTGTCGCCGCTGTGGAATTTTATTGTTATTATTGTTGAACGGCTTGAAAAAGCCGCTCTGTCATGCTATTTTGTAAAGCGCTGAAATTTGCCGTCTGCGCTCCGAAGCCGGGCGTGGGGCATCATCACTGAATTTGAAGATTTTTGTGACAGTTATTACAAACAGGGAGTTACGTTGAAATGAGTCGCAGACTGGTCGTTGCCGGCAACTGGAAAATGAACAAGACCGCCGCCGAGGGTAAAGCGCTGGTTGAGGAACTTAAGACCCGGGTCGCGGCCGTGGCTCCCGAAGTTGAAATCGTGGTCTGTCCGCCTTTTACGACGCTCGGCGCGGTGGTTGAGGCGGCGGCCGGCAGCCGGATCCGGGTTGGCGCTCAGAATGTGCATTGGGCTCCGAACGGAGCTTTCACCGGGGAAATTTCGGCTGAGATGCTCAAGACCTCCGGCGTGGAATATGTGATTATAGGCCACAGCGAACGCCGTCAGTATTTCGGCGAAACCAATGCCACGGTCAATCAGCGGCTCAAGGCGGCGCTGGCGGCCGGACTGAAGCCGATCGTCTGCATCGGCGAGTCGTTGGAGGAACGTGAAGGCGGGCGGACCGAGGCGGTGCTTGCCGCCCAACTGGAAGGCGGCCTGGCTGATCTGACTCCCGAAATGATGCAGCAAGTGGTGCTGGCTTACGAACCGGTGTGGGCGATCGGCACCGGCAGGACCGCCACTCCTGAAATGGCCGAGGCCACCCATGCGTTTATTCGCGGCACTCTGGAGCGTCTGTTCGGTGCGGCGGTGGCCGCCGGCGTGGTGGTTCAGTACGGCGGCAGCATGAAGCCGGGCAATGCCCGCGAGCTGGTGGCGCAGGCCGACATCGACGGCGGTTTGATTGGTGGCGCGGCGCTCAAGGCCGACAGCTTTGCCGAATTGATCGAACAGGCGGCGCTGGGACACTGCGGGAAATAAATTTTACCGGTCTTCCCGTCCGCGACATATTGGCGGTCCGGATCATGCCGGAACGCTGGAATAAGTGTCGTGCTCCGGGCGGGGAGAAATGCGGCGCGGTTGCGGCTCCGGCATGACAAGGAGAATTGAAAGCGTTTTGCAAATATCGGCGCGGCGGCCGGAATGACAGGTGGCCGTGGTCGTATGGGTTGAATTTATGCTGTTGCGGGCCGGCGTTGTGGGGCCGCAGGGCTATTTTCGGTTTTTTTTGCGGTAAACCGGCGGTTCCGGGGTTGACGTTTCGGTCAGAGTGTGATAAAATAATAGTAATTTTAGGCGACGGAGGTCGAAGTTGTCTGCTGTGATTATTTTTCTTTACGCCTTTGTGGTGATAGCGGCTTTGCTGCTGATCGGCATTATTCTGATACAGCCGGCCAAGTCCGGAGGCATGGGGGCGGCGTTCGGCGGCGTGGGTGAATCGGTGTTCGGCGGCAAGGCCGGCAGCCATCTGACCAAGGCCACAGTGGTGATGACTGTGATCTTCTTTGCCGCCACCCTGCTGCTGGCGGCTCTGATCGGTCACGGTGTCAAATTCAATGACGAATCCGGCGGAATTGCCCGTCAGGCGGCGGCCGATGCGGCGGAAATGGCTCCGGCGGCTCCGGCAGCTCCGACCGGCGCGGCGGAGGCGGCTCCGGCGGCGCAAAAATGAGTCCGAATTTTTGATCTGACCTGAATTTTCGGAAGGAGTGATTGCAATGACGGGAAAACTTCTGACCCTGGCGGCATTGTTCTGCGCATGCGGACTCCGGGCCGCTACCGAGGATGTCCAGATCGGCAAGATCAAAGTGACCCCTTCGCTTGACAACACACCGGCGGTTAATTGCAAGTCCACTTACTCCAGTTACGGACGCACCAGTCTGACCAACAAGCGCTGGCTGGTCGTTCAGGTTGAGTTCACTCCCGGGATTTCTTCCACCGAAAACGTGCGCCGCGACGGCGGCAGCCGCAATCCGCGCAGGGCGACGGGCGCCTGGGCCGATGATGTCAAGCTGGTGGTCAGGGTCCTGTATCCGGCCGTGATCGGCAGCGGGAGGCGTGCGACCGCCTATGGACTGTTCTCAGGATCCACTCTGTTCTGGAGTCTGCCCCTCGATGGAAAACAGCACAGCACTGCGATGATGGTCCCGCCGCAGTTGCTTGATCGTTATATGGCTCTGCGTTCGACCGCCGGCGGCAGTGAGCTGTCGGCCGCCAAGTCTGACTTCATGATCGAAGCGGCGTTTTATGACCGCAACGGCCGGGAGATAGGTTACGGCTATTACAATGTCAGAAAGGATGGCGCCGGTGATCTTCCCGACTACTTCAACCAGCTTTGCGAGAAGGTGCCGCGGCGCTATCTGGTGCCCGACAGCGTGTTTTCCAAGGACAGGACGCCGTGGGGTGTGTTGGATTTTGACGAGTACGATTTGGTGAAACCCGCGGCTCCGTCCGCGAAATGATACGACAGAAATCAGCTCAACAAGCGTGGTAATTCAGATGGGGAAAAACGACGACAGAGTATTGGCAATTGACATCGGCGGATACGGTATTCGTATGGCCGAATTTTCGTTGTCCGGCGCCATGCCGGTGATGACGAAATTCGCATTCCGGCGGATGGATGAGCAGGCCTTCGGTGACGATGATGCTCCGGGGTTTGCTGAAGTTTACCATGAAATGCTGGAATCCTATGGATTTACAGCCGGCCGGGTGCGTTTGTCAATTTCGGCGCAGTCCTCGTTTCAGCGTCTGAGTAAACTGCCTGCGGCTGTCGGCAGCAAGTCCGCGATCAGCAAGATTGTGGAGTTTGAGGCCCGGCAGACGGTTCCCTATGCGATGGAGGAGGTGGAGTGGGATTATCAGCTCATCCGGCATGTCTGGGAAGAGACCGTCACTGAAACCAACGAAGAGGGTGTCACCGAGGAGCGCAAGGAGCCCCGCGAAGAATTTGAAGCGCTCTTTGTCGCGGTCAAAACCGAGGACATTTCCCAGTATACCGATGTCATCATGGATTCCGGGAAAACGATTGTTTCCGTGGACATCGCCCCGATTGCGCTGTTCAATGCCGCCAAGGCCACTCAGGCTCACGGCGACGATTGCGTGATGCTGCTCAACATCGGCGGTCGCGGTACCAGTCTGATGATCGCCGACGGTAACCGGGCGTTCATCCGTAACATTCCGATTGCCGGCGGCGCGGTGACGGCCCAGGTGGCCAAGGAATTCAGCATTTCGATGGCTGAGGCCGAGGAGCTCAAGCGGCGCTACGGATTTGTTGCGCTCGGCGGCGCCTACGAGGAGCCGGAGTCGGAGCTGGCGGCGACGATTTCCAAAATCGCCCGTAACGTCATGACGCGTTTGCACGGCGAGATCAGCCGCTCGATCAATGTCTGGCGGGCGCAGCACGGCGGCCGGGCTCCGACGCGGGTGCTGCTTTCCGGCGGCGGATCGACGATGCTTTATGTAACCGACTTCTTCCAGGAGAAACTCCGGGTTCCGGTTGAATACCTCAACACTTTCGGCGCGGTGACGCTTGCCGACACCGTGGATAAGGAAACGCTTCAGTCGCTGGCTCCGATGGTTCAGGAGCTGATCGGCATCAGTTTGCGCGATGTCATCCAGTGTCCGATCGACATCTCGCTGCTTCCGCGTGAAATCCGCAAGCAGCGTGAGCTGGATCGTCGCAAGCCTTACCTGTATGCGGCGGCGGTACTGCTGGTGGTCTGTTTGGCGATCTTCCTGTTTGGTGTCAACCGGCTGCGCGACTTTGAGTCGACGCTGGTGGGGCAGGTCGGCGGCGAGGTGGAGCGTGTGAACCGCAAGATGAGTGAAGTCAATACCCTGGTCAATGAGCTCAATTCGGCCAAAGGCGCTTATGATGAGGCGCTCGGATATGTTGCGGCCCGTCACCGGTGGACCGACATGCTCAATGAACTTGAGAGCATTATGCCGGACATGATGTGGCTGACCCATCTGGAGGGTGTCGGCGACCTGCCGACAACGGAAAATAACGCGGGAACCGGTGACGAGGAAGGATTGTTCGGCGTGGTCACTGCGCGGCGGGACCAGGAAAACACCGGTGATATTCCGGGCAAGCTCAACACGGCTGATATTGGCCGGATGACCGAGATCCGTCAGATCCGTTTGTCCGGGTACACGCTGATTGTCGACAACCGCGATATGATCGAGGAAGAGCTGCGCAAGCGGCTGAAGGACTCCAAATTCTTCACCGAGGAGTCCGAACTCACCGACATCCGGCGGGCGCAGAATTTAACCAGCTTCAAATTGTTGCTCAATTTGAAGGAATCGATCAAAAAATAACGGGGTGAGTTTGTGGATAAGCGGTTTGTAAAAAATAATCTGCTTCTGATCGTGGTCTCCTCGGTTGCGCTGCTGGTGGCGGCGGTGCTGCTGGTGGTGTCGATCATTGAATACGTTCAGACCAATACTTACATCGGCAATGCCCGGGATCTGCGCCGACAGATCGAGGAGCTGGGCCGCAAGAATCCCTCGCCGGTGGAAGGCAACAAGGAGCCGATCCGTCATGACACCCGGCTGTTTGCGACGGTGACCGACGAGATCAACCGCCATTTCGGACGTCCGTTTGAGGCGGCTCTGGATAAATTCATTGCGACGCTGAAATTTGATCTGCCGAAAGAGGAAATCCCTGAGGATGTCGAGCTCAAGCCGGAGGAAATGGCCCGGTTGCGCAAGGCTTATTTCATCCGCAAATTCCAGGAGGGCTGGAACCAGTTTGATCCGGATAAATACTCCGAGCATTTTGTTTTCTGGCAGAAGTTCAAGAAAGATTTTCCCAACTGGGATGAGGCGGCCCGGGTGTTCATCACCGAGGCGCAGCCTAAAACGGTGGAAAAAATTGAGCGCGGCACCAACAGTGATCAGATTTTGCAGCAGGCACTGGGGGTCAAGCGGTCTTTTTACGGAACTCCCGAGCAGCGGGCGCTTGACCTGCGGTCTTACATGATCGGCATTCAAAAATCGGTGGATGAATCCCTGGCCGGCGTGAACCGGGTCTGCGACAGCAGTTTCGGTTTTGATTTGGTCAATGCCGCTTATCCTCCGGAAGATTTCCCCAACATCATCCGTCACTGGGAAGTTATCGGCGATATGATGCGTCGGCTGGGAGACTCCAAGGTCAAGGTACTGCACAATCTGATTGTCCGGGTTCCCGAGGGCGAAGCCGGTCGTCCCAATTTCAGCGGCAGTTTTGAGTCGGTCGGCAACTATGAGATCGCTCATTACACGATTGAAATCACCGGCCGGATGTCTGCCATCCGTGACTTTGCCAACCGGCTGGATGCCGCGTTTGCCGACAACCGGCTTTATGTGGTGCGCAGCATCTTCCTCTATGCCGAGGAGGATGGCGCCGGCAACCTCTTCCAGAAAAATGTCGAGGCGGCCAATCCGGAGGAGGAGGCCCAGCCTTCGACTCCCCGGCGGGGGCGGCGCGGCCGTCGGCTGGCGATGGACGAAGATATGCCTTCCAGTCGTGACGACGAGGCTAAACGGCTGATGGATGAGGCGCGCCGGCGTCAGGAGGAGCGGGAAAAGAGCCTGCCTTTCCACAAACGCAGTGGCTACGGCGACATGGTGGCCGGTGGCAACCAGGAATGCCGGGCGGTCTTTGACATTGATTATGTCGTGCTGAACAAATAAATATCTGGAGGCGGGATCTTGGAATTTTTTAAGCGACATTATGAGAAGGTAATCCTGCTCGGGTTGCTTCTGTTTTTCATTCTGACGATGATTCATGTGTTGTCGATCGTCGGCACGACCAACGAAATTACAGCCGAGGATCTGCGCATTCCGCCGATGTCGGCGAATTATGAGATGAATGATCCGGCAGACGACCGGTTCAACATCCCGAAAGTCATGGATCAGAACCGCATGAACTGGAGCGCGGCCGGTGCCCGGGATCAGCGTTATGCGGAATACACCAGTGATCTGGTTCAGACGTTTCCGATTGCGAAATGCCCGTTTTGCAACCGGATTATTCCGCGTTACTTTTTCTTCGACCGGGACTGCCCCGAATGCGGCAAGCATCTGCTTCAGCCGCCGGCGCATCGGCGGTTCATCCGGGTGATAACGGCAGATGACTTTGACGGTGACGGCATCAGCAACGTCGATGAGCAGAAGTTCGGATTCAACCCGTACAATCCGGATGATGCACTGTATGATGCCGACGGTGATGGCTTCTCCAACGTTTATGAAATCGCCAACAACACCAATCCCCTGGATCCGCTGAGCCGTCCTCCGCTGTGGATGCGTCTGCGTTTTATCGGTGTGGAAACGGTTGAGCTGCCGCTTCGTTTTTCGGCTCTGACGGTTCCGGAAGGCAAAGAAAACGACAAGGCGAGCTGGACGATTCAGCTGGCGACCCGCAACTGGGGCCGCCGGGACTCGCTTCACAACAAGAAACTTGGCGAAGAGATTTACAACTATGAGTTCCCGGGAGAAAAGCGGCGCTACCGGATTGCCGACGTGGAGCTGATTCGCGAAAAGGGCGAAACCGGCATGGTGGACAAGTCAAAGCTCTATTTGGAAGAGATTCTGGCTCCGAATTCCAAGGAAAAGCCTGACCGCCTGGTCATGGTGATGAATGAGGTGACTCGGAGCAACGACCGGCGGCCGATTTTCGAGGATGTCGGCGAATGGGATAAGGAAAACAACCGGTTCATGCAGTTTACCAGCGAGAAAGGTGCGCGCATCCGGCTGGGCAATTCCCGGTGCGGCCGCGAGAACTATGTGGTGGAGTCGATTGATGCGGCCAAGGGAACGGCGCTGTTGCGCACGGCGACGGTTCGTCGCGGTGTTGATGCGACGGTGGATCAGCTTGGCAACCGGATGCTGGTTACGGCTGACGGCATGATTCCAGAGGAAGTGCGTCTGATTCCGGTTCAGGCTGAGCCGGGAAAATAGTTTGTTATCGAAATTTAAAATAAGTCATCAAAAAGGAAACTGGGGGAACAGTTGATGAAATCATCTAAGCTTCGTTGGCCGGTCGTACTCGGGCTGGCACTGGTGTTCGGAGCATCCGTGAGTGCGGCGGAAACCGCTTCGCCCGCCGGTGCTGCGGTGGCCGAGCCGGCCGCTGATGATGTCGGTCAGCGGCAGCGGGCAGCCCTTGATGCCAAATTCAAGGCGCAGGACGAGCGGATTGCCGAGGCTGAAAAGCTCAGGGCTTCGGGTGATTACGAACGGGCGATCAAAGCGCTTGAAAACGTTCTTGGCGAGCTGGAGCTGGAGTCAGGTGCGATCCGCGCCGATGTGCTTGCGTCCCGTCGCGACGAAGTCGGGCGCAAATTGTGGGCGGTTCGGGGCGAGTACGGATCGAAAGTCCTGACTCAGGCCCGGATGGCCGCGGCTGAAAAGCGTTACGAGGATGCCAAGAATATGGCCGGTGGCGTTGGCGCGATTGACCCCCGGCTCAAAGCCAAGGCTGACGAGCTGGCCGGCTACTGTAACGACATGATCAAGAATGCCGAGCTGGAAACCACGCTGTCGCTGCAGAATACGCTGCCGGAGCGGGAAGCGAAACTCAAGCGGGTTTCACAGCTCCTGAACGAGGCGAAGACTTTTTACGCGGCCAAGCGTTACGGCGAGGCGCTCAACCGGATTGAGGATGCCTACATTGTTGATCCCTACAATATCGACGTAATCGCTTTTGCCGGACGGGTTTATCAGCAGATCTACGCCTATGGATACCACCGGCATCAAGCGGACATCGAAGGCGTGGTCGGTTATGTTCCCTGGCAGTGGGTCGAGCCGGTTTTCATGCGGGCGCAGACCATTGACAACACTGCGCCGGGACTGGTCCGCGACTCAACCACGCACAATGTTGAAGACAACCTGGACCGCCTGATTATCAAGCGGATCAATTTCGAAGACGCCGATATCCGCACTGTGATCAAGACGCTCAGCACCATGAGCGCCGACGTCGATCCGGAACGCAAGGGCGTGGACATCAACCTGATCCTCACGCAGGATCAGGCTGACGAAATGCCGCCGCTGACATTTGACTTTTCCAACATCGCTATGAGCGATCTGCTGCGCTACATTTCCCGGATGACCAATCTCAAGTACCGCGGCGAAGCGGATGGCAGCGTGGTCATGGGGGTTGAAGTCAACGACATGCTCCGTAAGAATTTTGTGGTCCGCGGCAACCTGATCAAGAACGTTGTGGATGAGTCCGGTACCGCCACGGTTGCTCCCACACCGGTTGACGAGCCGGCGCCGGAAGAGGTTGATCCGGAGGCGGTGGCCAATAAATCGCTGTCCGCCACCACCAGCGGAGTCGACACCAAAGGGCGCGTCATCGCTTCGCCGGCTGACCTTAAAGCCTACTTCATCCGGCGCAACGTGAGTTTTCCGGAAGGCAGCTCCATCAGCTATAATCCCGGCCGCCGGGAGCTGGTGGTGCGCAACACGGCCCGCAATCTGCAGAAACTTGAACGTCTGATCAACCAGTATGACATGCTCAGCAAGCTGATCATGGTTGAGATCAAGGTTATCGAGATTACCGAGTCCGACCTGCAGGAGCTGGGATTCCATTGGAGTCTCAATATGCTGGGCAGCAATATGAATTCTGATGGAAACCTGATTGATTCCACCAAGAACGGATGGGGACTGGGACAGGGCGCCAATACCAGCAGTGTGGCCAACAGTACCGCCATGCTGCAGTCGATTCGCGAAGGTGTCACCGGCGTCAATTCGACGGTGGTCAGCGACCTCAATATCATTCCGATGCTGTTTGGTTCCACAAATCCGTTCGGTTCGGACAGTGCGCTCAATATTGGTCTCACCATTAACGCGTTGAGCCAGAACACCCGTACTGAGGTGCTGTCGTCCCCGAAGCTGATCACGATGGATGGTCAGACGGCCAGTATTGAGATGATCCGGCGCTACTACTTCCCGGTGAGCTGGGACACCATGGAAGTCGAAACCGAAACCAGTGACAACAGCAGCCAGGTTACGATCACTCCGCCGGTGCCGACTTTTTCGGAAGGCGGCGACCCGATCGGTATTATGTTTACTGTGACGCCGAAAGTGCTTGATGACGGTCATACCATCAACATGCACGTCAATCCGGTGATAACATCATACATCGGTCCGGATAACTGGACGATCAAGATTTACGGATACATTCCCGGCGGTTACAGCATAATCAACGGAGTGCTCACTCAGAACGAGGATCAGGAATACGACTATGTGTTCACGATCTGGCGGCCGATTATTTCCCGCCGGCAGCTGGATGTCAACGTGAATGTCTACGACGGTCAGACCATTGTGCTGGGCGGCGTGGTCGAGAGCCTCAACACCGGACGGACAGACAAACTGCCGATTCTCGGTGATCTCCCGTTGATCGGACGGTTCTTCCAGTCGCAGTCGGACAATCTGACGCGTACCAATCTGCTGATTTTTGTAACGGCGCGCCTGATGAAAAACGACGGTGTGCCGATCAATCCCAGTATGACGACCGGTTCGCCGGATTTCAACCGTTAAACAACAGCCGGAGGCTAATGGAATATGCGTAAAAGACAGTTCATGTTGGTTTCGGTGGTTCTTCCGGCGGTGGTTGCGGTGGCGACCCCGGCGGTCGCGGAAGAACTCACCCCGGAGATGCGGGAGCCGATCAGCCGGACCGATCTCGGTCGTCAGGAGGTCGAACAGAAAGGCGATCAGCTGGTGCGGGAGGCCAACCGTCTGCTGAGCGAGTCGAAATATTTTGAAGCCCGCGATCAGTACATCAAGGCGATTGGCGAATTTGAGAAATTTCCGACGCCTTACTTTGAAGAAAAGGTGAAATACTGCCGTCAGCAGATTGTACAGTGCTATCTTTCCCGGGCGGAAGCGGCTATGGCCAATGCGGACGAGCTGGCCCGGAGCAGCAATTACGATGAAGCCATCAAAATCTGCAAAGAGGCGGTGGAGTATGCTCCGGAGCTGAAGTCCAAACTGGATTCGAAAATCGCTCTGTACGAACAGCGGCGGGATGCCGCGGCGACGCGGGAGTCCTATGCCCCTCAGCGTCTGATGCCATCGCTCAACTCTCAGGAGTATCAGATTCAGATGCTGCTGGAGCAGGGACGTCGGCTGGCGGCGGCCGGTGAGCTGGGCGCCGCTCTGCGCAAGTTTCAGGAAATCCTGCTGATCAACCCCTATCACGCCGACGCGATGCAGAACATCAAAGCGGTTAATTACCGGATCGGGCGGATTGGACTTGATCGTTTTGCGAACACTGTCCGGCGCAATATTTCGGAAGTGGAATGGAAGTATTCCATCCCGATCATTCCGGAAGCGGACAACAATGCCGCACGCAGCATTCTGGACGATGTGCCCAGGGCCAAGCGGGTGGACAAGAGCGACCGGGTGCGCAAGAAATTGGAAAGCATCATCATTCCGCTGATTGATTTGGACATGGTGTCAGTGGATGCCGCTATCCGTTATCTGCGCGAGCAGAGCCGGATTCGCGATCCCGAAGGGGTTGGCGTGGACATTTTCCGGCTGGTTCCGGCGGCTCCGCTGGTAACGGCGACGCCTCAGCCCAATGGGGAAGACGGTGTGGCTCCGGAGGATGAGATCGGACTCTCCCGCAACCGGCCCGCGCAAAACCTCCGGAATGCCCGGGATGGGCAGAATGCGCCGGTTGACAATATTGAAGACAAGATGATTTCGCTGGAAATCCGGAACAAGCCGCTCATTACCGCGGTGCGTGAGCTCTGCCGTCTGGCCAAGCTGAACTTCCATGTCGACGGACACGGTGTGGTTATTACAGCGCCGGATGTGGCGGATCCCGACAGCCTTGAACTTAGGATCTTCTCTTTCAATACTGACGAGAAAGGGGAAGAAGAACTCAAAGCCAGATTTGCGCCCTACGGCGTTGATTTCCCCACGGGTTCCAAGATCTTTTATGACAATTCGATCAATCGTCTGGTGGTGATCAACACCCCGGAAAATCTGCGCAACATCGAAGCCGGCATTGCCGATATGGAAGCCCCGGAGGAAATGATCCAGATCATGGTCAAAGTGGTGGAAATCGAGCAGACCGACCTCAACGAGCTGGCCTTCAACTGGCAGCTTTCGGTCAATGCCAACAAACTGGCTCCGACGGGACCGTCCTCGTCCGAGGCGGCTGTCATGCGTCCGAATTCGAATGAACTGATGCGCTATTACCGCCCGAGCGAGATGGCGGAGGATGGCACTGAAGCTTCGCCGCTGGCGGATTCCACGTTGTCCTACGTCTGGGCCAATTCGGACGGTACGAAGATCATTGCCAACATGTTTGCGCTGGACTGGATTGACAGCCGCGACGTGCTCACTGCTCCGCGGGTGACGACTCTGGCCAATCAGCCGGCCAAGGTGGAGATGATCACCAAGCGTTATTTCCCGTCGAGCTTTGAATTGATTGATATTGAGCAGACCGAGGGCGACTACAACGGCTGGGTGATGACCGGCGCCGATCCGCAGCCGCAGCTGGATATGGAAAAGGATCTGGGTATTTCCTTTGAGATCACTCCGACGGTCAAGATTGACAGCAGTGACCCCAACGGCGAGGCCCGGGTGATTCAGGCCAAGGTGTCGTTCCCGATCATCTCGTTCTACGACTGGATGATTTTCGACGCCCGTACCGTGGACTCCAGCGGTGACACTGATGGTGAATACTATCAGATGCCGATTTTCGACGAACGGCGGATTGATTCCTTTGTCGAACTTTATGATGGCCAGACCATCGTGATCGGCGGCGTTGCCCAGGACAAGACGACCACGGTCAACGACAAGATTCCGATTCTCGGCGATCTGCCGCTGATTGGCCGTCTCTTCCAGTCGAAATACACTGATTCGGTCAAGACCAATTTGCTGTTCTTCCTGACCTGCCGGCTGGTTAAGCCGGATGGTTCGGCCCGGTATCCGGATATTGACCGGCCGCGGGGGCTGCCGAATTTCAGCCGCAACCAGTAATTCAATACGTCAAAAGGATGAAGGAGGTCTGGTAGACCTCCTTTTTTTGTGTGGATTTCAGGCTGGACCGATTTTGACTGCTGCATTATATGGTTGGGGAGGCGTGCGATGGAAAATCTGTCGGAGAGTAACCGGCTTTAAGCCCCGCCCAATGATTTCTGCTGCTGCCCGAAAAGCGGAAAATCCGACAGCCAAGCTGCTTTCCGGACGAATGACGTTGTCCGGTCAGCAGTGGTTTGACGCTTCGGCCCGGCGGCGGGCCGCGCGGACTTTAAGTTCGGCGAGCAGTTCGAACGGCACCCTGAGACCGCCGGCCCCGGTTCCGATGGCGATCTGCGGAGACAGGTCGCCGTGGAAATCACTTCCCCCTGACAGAGCCAGCCCGGCGGCGGCGGCAATTTCGGTCACCAGCGCGGTTTCGGTGGGGCCGAATAAACTGTAATAACCTTCAATGCCGTCCAATCCGAGCGGAGTGAACCGCTTGCAGATCCGGCGCAGCCAGGCCCGCTCATTGCGTTCCCGATAAGTGGGGTGAGCCCAGATCGCGATGCCCCCGGCTTCATGTACCGCCGCAATGGCGGCGGCTGGATCCGGCAGCTGACGTCGGACATAGGCTGGTCGTCCATAGCCCAGAAGCTTGTCAAAAACCTGAGCCGGGGACGCAAAGCCGTAACGTCGGACCAGCGCCCGGGCGAAATGAGGACGTCCGAGGTTGGAACGATCAGTCGCCGCGGTGAATTCCGGTTCATCGTTCGAGAGCGGATAGCCAAGTGAACGCAGTCTGCTCATGATGGCCTCATTACGATCCTGGCGCCGTCGCCGCTGCTCAAGCAGAAAATTGAGCAATGCCGGCTCCGAGGCGTTGATGAAAAGACCGACAATATGCAGTTCGCGGCCGCCGTAACAGCTGGAAAGTTCAACTCCCGGAATCGTTTCAAGTTCCGGATAATGAGCGCCGGCGGCACAGAATTCCAGTAATCCGGCTGTGGTGTCGTGGTCAGTCAGGGCCACTGCGCGCAGTCCGGCGGCGGCGGCCAGTGTCGGAATTCCACCCGGCGGCACACTGCCGTCCGAAGCTGTACTGTGGCAATGCAGGTCAATCAGGTCCATTGTTCGGCGCGGCCTCCCTAAGTATTTGTTCCAGGTGCATCAGCCGCAATTCGGGTGAATCCCGATAGTCGAGCCGCGGAGCGCGTCCGTCGGGCCGCCGGTAAATGGCCCCGCCGGGATTGCACAGCACTACCCGGCCTTCCGTGACGTTGAGGCTGCGGTAACCGGTGGCGGCGGTCAGCAGTTTGAGGCGGATCACCGCGAGCAGGTGAAGCACCGGCGCCGGCGGAGACCCGAAGCGGTCAAGCAGTTCCGCCCGGAAATCCTCCAGTTCGGCGAGACTGCCCAGGGAGGCCAGTCGGCGGTAAAGGGATACCCGGAGCCGGTCGCCGCCCACATAGGCCGGCGGGATTCCAGCCGCCAGCAATCCGGGAGGGGCTTTTAAAGCAAAGACGATAAAGTCGATTGCGACATCCGCTTCCGGCGGCAGTTGAATGGATTGTCCGCGCAAATGGGCGATCTCTTCGCTGAGAAGCCGGCAGTAGAGGTCGAATCCGATGGTGTTCAGGTGTCCGGATTGTTCCGCACCAAGCAGATTGCCGGAGCCGCGGATTTCCAGGTCGCGCAACGCCAGTTGAAAGCCGGCGCCGAGCGTGGAGCACCGCCGGAGTGCCGCCAGGCGTTTGCGGGCGTCTCCACTGACGATCTGGTGTCGGGGCAGCAGCAGATAGGCATAGGCCTGACGATTCCAGCGTCCGACCCGTCCGCGCAGCTGATAGAGTTCGGCCAGTCCGAAACGGTCGGCGTGTTCGATGAGTATGGTATTGGCGTTGGGCACGTCGAGCCCGGATTCAATGATGGTGCTGCAGACCAGACAGTCGATTCCTCCGGCCAGAAACTGTTTCATGACTTCTTCCAGCGCGCTTTCAGGCATTTGCCCGTGAGCGACCGCGATCCTGGCATCGGGAGCCAGCTCCCGCAGTCGTTCGGCGCAGGCCTCGATGGTGGCGACCCGGTTGTGCAGGTAATAGACCTGTCCGCCGCGTGCCAGCTCAGATTGAAGCGCACTCAGAATCAGTTCCGCCGACTCCGGCGCAATTACGGTCTTGACCGGCAAACGGAATTTGGGCGGGGTCATCAGCGTGCTGAGGTCGCGCGCTCCGGCCATGGCCAGATAAAGTGTGCGGGGAATCGGCGTGGCCGACATGGCCAGCACATCGGCTTCGGCCCGGAAGCGGCGGAGCCGTTCCTTGTGTTCAACTCCGAAGCGCTGTTCCTCGTCGATAATGACCAGCCCGAGGTTTTTGAAGCGGATATTGGCGCCGCACAGGCGGTGGGTTCCGATTACGATGTCGAGCGCTCCGGATTCCAGGCGACGGATGGTGTCGGCCTGCTCGGACGGCGTGCAGAAACGGCTCAGCATCCCGACGGTGAAAGGCCAGGCGGCGAAGCGTTCGACAAAACTGTGGAAGTGCTGTTGGGCCAGCACCGTGGTTGGCGCAATCACGGCGGTTTGATAGCCGCTGACGGCGGCCCGGAAGGCCGCCCGCATTGCCAGTTCGGTTTTTCCGTAGCCGACATCGCCGCAGAGAAGCCGGTCCATCGGACGGCTTGCGGTCATGTCGCGGGCAATCTCGGCGGTGGCGCGTTCCTGGTCCGCAGTATCACGATAGGGAAAGGCGCGCAGAAAAGCGGCGGTTTCCCGGTGGTCCTCGGCGAAAGCGATCCCCGGCATGGCCTGGCGCATGGCCTGCAGCCGGAGCATGTCGGCGGCGTAACTGCGTACACCGCTTCGAACGTTTTCCTTGTCC
>CASFVA010000010.1 GCA_949298075.1 uncultured Lentisphaeria bacterium | reverse complement strand
GGCCGGAGTCCCCGACAGTATCGCCCATCAGATGCAGACGGAATTCAGGACCTATCTGAAAAAATAAACGGCGAATGGAGGGATAATCGTTATCGGCAAAATATAGGGAAGTTTTTCTCAAGCGGGAATACTCCACCATTTGATTTCATAAGCCGCTCAAATGAGCGGTTTTTTTGTGTCCGCTTTCTGATGACTTGCCGGAATCTACTGGCAAGGTTGACTCAGGTGTGGAGTGCAGGAAGAAAAACGGGGGTCGGAACGGCCGAAGGTACTGTTCGCATTGTTTTCCCGGCCTCCGGGGAGCCGGCCGGGGCGGCGGAAATCCGCTTGAATGACGCTGGAGGAGTTGACTGGTGCGGTTATGAAAATATGCCGGATTTTTGTGATGTTAACCGATGGCCGGCCCCCGCTATGAATGGGCCGGATGGCTTATGTGTATTCGGCCATAACCTCTCGGTACAGTGTCAGCATCTCGAAAGAAAAGCAGCAGAACATCACTTCTTCAGGCAGTTCAGACTCCCGCCAGTTCCGGACCGTGTCCACCGCCAATCTGGCGGCCTCTGCTTTGGGATAGCCGTACACGCCCGTGCTGATGCAGGAGAAGGCAATGCGGCGGCATCCGTTGCCGGCAGCCAGCCTCAGCGAACTCAGATAACATGAGCGCAGAAGCTCAGGTTCTCCGTTTCGACCGCCATGCCAGACCGGGCCGGGAGTGTGAATGACAAATTTGGCCGGCAGCCTGAATCCCGAAGTAATCCGGGCTTCACCGGTGGCGCAGCCATTGAATTTACGGCAGGCTTCGACCAGTTCCGGTCCTGCGGCCCGATGGATGGCGCCATCAACTCCGCCGCCGCCCAGCAGTGAGGTGTTGGCTGCGTTGACAATGGCGTCCACTTGCAGGGTGGTGATGTCGGCGCACAGCGCTTGCATTTTTACCGGAATCCGCCGCCCGGCGGAAGTGGCAATTGGAAAAACATGTTTGTTCATATTGGGTTTTCCTGATTTAAACGCCGCAGCTGGTTTTGTCATGGGGATTCGGGGCAACCGCCGAACGGCTGCGGATTACAGAACTTCCAGCTGGACTTCGATGGCCCGGATTTTCGAACGGATTTTTGCCGCGTCAAACATGTAAGCATGGGCCTCGGAGTGAAAACCAAGCCGGCGGTCTTCTTCCAGATATGGCAGGGCTTCGCGCAGTAATTTAAGTTCCGCTTCAGCAATTGAGCGGTAGTCTTTCCGCAATTCCTCCCTCCAATGCCGGCGCAGCTTATAAAACCGGAACAAATTGGCGGTGCTTTGAAATACCGCTGCGCATACTGCTGCATTGGCCAGTTCTTCGCGGGCGTGGCAATGGTCAAGACAATTCAGCCCTTGTTGCAGAAGAGTAACGCCATCGCGCCAGATTGCCGCAAGACGGTCGAGGTCACGGATGATTTCTTCAATGGTGAAACCGCTAAGACACTCCTGCAGTTCATCACCGCGTTCGTCGTTGAGCCAGGAACGCCCGGCAGACTTGCCTTCCAGCGGCGCCGGATGGGAAAGATAGCCGAGCGCATAGTTGGTCGGTCCCATGTACAAATATGGAATACTGAAGGGGTAATACTCCAAGGCAGCGCCGAATTTGAGCCAGGCTTCGCGGACCAGATCCGAACGGCATCCAGGAAAGTAGAGGGCAGCGAATGCTTCAAGCGCCTGTAGCTGGGTTTCCGGTGCGCCATCGGAAAGAAAATAATTGAAGCCCGCGGAATTGGCGGTCAGCATGTTCCCGAAGTTCCAGCAGCCCATGAACCCGGCCAGCTTGTTGCGGCGAATGAAGTCGGCTTTGATAAACAGATTGCCCAGCGCCGGGAGATTCGGCATAGTGGCCAGTTCGTGGGTGGTGCCGAATTGCAGCTTGGTCAGCATCGTCAGACCGCGTCTCCGGGTCGCGGCGAGTGTTGCCGTGAATTGTTCCGATGGCCCGGCAAACCCTATGGAGTATTCGTCAATCCACTGCCTGCGGTTGTCCGGTGTGATTCGCCAGCCGCCGCGTTCAAAATCCGCCATGACTGATACGTCCCGGGGCAGTCGGCTGATTATTTCCAGGCACGGAGATGGGGCGAAAAAGGTCCAGGACCAGTTCCAGGCTATGACATCCATGGACTGAGTCGCCTCTCTGATGCCGTCCCGTACCAGTTTTATCACCTCGGCGATAACTTCCGGAGCGCTCCGGGCCGCACAGCGCGGACATTCAAGCGCAGATTCGATTACTTCGCCGGCAGCACCGAGAATCCGCCCCCGGCGCGAATAGCAATGGGCCGGATATTCGCTGGCGGTAATCAGGATCACCCCGCCGAGTCCGGGCAGGGCCCGGGCCAGCGCGGAGGACGCCTGGCGCAGGTATTGTTTTACCTGGGGAGTCGAGGTGCAGAGTGCCCGCACTTTGAAAACCTCGGACGTATCGCCGTTCAGCTCCTCCTCCTGGCCGCCAATGTCGGAATGCCGGCGCCAGAAGGCTTCCTCATCCACCGGAATTGCCCGGGGCGGCTGCATATAAATATACACCCGGACGCCATGACCGGCGGCCCGTTCAATCAGTTGATTCATTTTTTGCTGATGAACCGCGGCGTGTGGGCCAAACTCCGGAAAGTCAGGTGTGGACACCAGATGGTGCAGCAACCCGTGAACCCAGATCCCGTTGAATCCGGCAGCGGCAATGTTCGCAAGAACGTCGTCGGTATATGCGTCCACCGCGTGTATGGTTTCATCCTCCAGATCATTTTGGCGGCGGCCGGATACGCCGAATGCACTGAAAGGCGTGCGCCAGATTTTCAACATGCTGTTTTTCCTCATGCCGGTCATGCGCTGTTCAGAAGCGGGTCGGGCAGAGTCATCTGAAACTTGTTGTGTTTGCAGACTACCAGATGGTTTTTTCACAGAATTTAATATAATGCCGCAGGATTTTAAATCAAGCGTAATCCAAACTGAAACCCGGAGGTATGGTTCAGATAACTGTCAAGGCGCTTGGAATGCCGGTTGCCGGTGCTCCTTGTCAGGTCAAAACATCTGGAAGCCGGAAAGCCGCTTTGAGCGCTGCAGCGGAAAGCGTTTCGGCCGGCGGCCCCTGACGGAAAATCCGGCCATCGCAGAGAAGTACTGATTCCTCCAGATATCGGGGCGCGATAAAGAGATCATGGGTGACCATAACCACGCATTTGCCGCAGTCTGCCTGTTTTCGGAGCAGGCGGTAAAAGGTGTGCTGAAATCCGGGATCCAGTGAACTGGCCGGTTCATCCAGCAACAGGATCGGCGTATCCTGGGCCAGAGCCCGCGCCAGCATTACCCGCTGACGTTCGCCGCCGCTCAAGTCGGCATACAGAGTTCCGGACAGCGGGGCAAGATCCATGGTGTCCAAAATATTTTCAACCGATTTGCCGGAACTGCCGGTGCGCTCCCAGGGGTATCGGCCCAAAGCGACAATTTCGTTGACTGTGAAGGGCAGGCGCCCGGGAATTTCCTGTTCCACCAGCGCGAGGGAGCGGGCGCGTACGGCCGGACTGCTCCAGCGCGGGGCGATACGGCCGGATTGCGGAGCAAGCTCACCTGTAATAAGTTTCAGCAAAGTGCTTTTCCCGCAACCATTCGGCCCGAACACGCCATGAAAGCAGCCGGCCCGGAAATGCAGCGAAAGGTCGGTCAGGACAGGGCGTTTCGATGAGTAGGCAAAACTGACATCGCTGAGTTCAATCATGACGTCCTCCGCGGCGGAGCAGCAGATAAAAGAAAAACGGTCCGCCCCCTATAGCCGTCAGAATTCCGACTGGAATTTCATGGGGAGCTGCAACGGTCCGGGCTGCCCAGTCGCCCAGCAGGAGCAGGATTCCACCTGAGAGAATGCAGCCGGGCAGCAGCCGGCGGAATCCGGCTCCGGTAAAAAAACGGACGATATGTGGTACTGCCAGTCCGACAAAGCCGATCACTCCGCAACAGCTTACCGCCGTGGCGGTCAGCGCGGCAACTGTCAGCATAAGCAGGGGTTTGATCAATTTCAGACGGACCCCGGCGAGTTCGGCGGCCCGGTCTCCCAGCAGCAGCATGTCAAGTTCCGGTGCGGTGAGATAAAGCGCTGTCCATCCAGTTGCTGCCGCCGGAAGCAGCAGGAAAATGTCCTGCCAGGTAATTCGCCAGAAACCTCCGAGCAGCCAGAACACCAGCGCGGAAAGGCGTTCATCCGCCAGATATAGCGCTCCGGAAGTGAGGGCCGAAGCGAACGCATTGACCGCGATTCCGGCGAGAATCAGCGTGGCGCCGTCCCAGTTGCGCCGGCCTCCGGGGACAAACAGCAACGTCAGTGCCAATATACCGAAAATGATGGCCAGCGGGGTGATCCAGGCTCCGCCGCAGAACATCCCGAAGACTGCTCCGAGGGCAGCGGCATTCACGACTCCGAGTACATGCGGTGAGGCCAGGTCATTGCGGAACAAATTCTGAGTGGCGGCTCCGGCTGCGGCCAGCATTCCCCCCGTCAGCAGCGCCGCCAGCAGGCGTGGCAGCCGGATGTCCAGAAGCACGGTCCGGGCGGAATCGGCAACTTCCCCGCCGGAGGCCAGCAGAAGCAGCTCCCGCCAGCCGGAACTCCCGGAGCCGGAACACCATGACAAAGGGAAGACGACGATCAGAGCTGCGATCAGATATCGCATATCAGTCTCCGGCAATGATTTTCACCCGAAACCGATCATCACGGGCTTCGAGGTTGAGGGCTTCGGCGCTGGTGAGATGCGAACTTTTGACTTTGTTCAGGTAGGAAGCCGCCAGCTGAAGGGCTTCCTGCATTTCATCCAGTCGCGGTCGCCGCCATGGCTGGCCCGGAATCGGAATGTAGCCATTGAGATGGAACGGAATGCCCCGGTCAAGACCGGCCAGAAAACGCAGAAGTCCTTCCAGTTCATCCAGGCCGACCAGTTCGGGAATGAAGACCAGATTGGCCGAGAGTTTGATTCCCGCATCGAACGCACGGCGGAAATTGTCGTAGATCAGAGCTTTGGGACGACCGGTGATTTTCAGATGCAATTCCTCGCTCCAGGCTTTGAAGCCGACATTGGCGGCATCCAGATCGGGCAGGGGAAGGCGGCTGCCATTGGTGTGCCCGAGCTTGGTTTCCGCCCCGAGTTCATGTTTTGCGAAAGCGAGCATTGCGGCCAGTTCTCCGGCCACAGTAGGTTCGCCGCCCATAACGTAAACCTTGCCGGGATGGACTTGCCGAAGCGCCGCTTTCTGCTCGTCCACAGTCAGGAAACGTCGGGGACGGGGCTCGGCAAAGCCGGGACGGCCGTCGGCTCCGCTTCTGAGTTTGTAGGTGCAGAACGGACATTGAAAGGTGCAGCCCCAGTTGTGAAGAGTGGCAAAATCGTATTTTTCATTCCAGGTTATGCGGTAAAAAGACATGGTTTCACCTCATGCGTTGTTTAAAAAAATCAATTGCTTCCAGAGGCGCCAGCCCTTCGACAATCAGTCGGCGCGGCACTGGATGAATGCGGCCGTTTTTCACCGCCGGAACTTCCGACAGACCGGGCCGGGAGGAGATTTCCGCCGCGTTCGCGAATCCCTCGATAAAAAAGATGTGTTCAGGAGCAGCTTCGGCAAGAGTTTCCATTCCGGTCAGACCGGTCTGGTCCAGGATGCTTTGGCCGCCGGCAGCGCGGAGCAGGTCGCCGATGTAGGATTCATTTCCCGCCGCTTTTCCCGGCGCGTAAAGTTCAAAGTACACCCGAACCGGGCGGGGTGGGTGAAGGGAGATTCCGGAGAGTTTCCGGCGAAATTCCACGGCAAGTTGCCGGGCCTTTTCCCGCCGCCCGGTGAATTCCCCCAGTCTGATGATCTGTTCTGGAAAATCCGACAGCCGGGTCGTTCGGATCGTTTCCACCCGCAGACCGCGGTCACGGAACAGTTTTGCGGCGTCCGCCTGATAGTACCAGACCACCGCGCCGTCAAGGCCGAGTTCGACCACTTGCTCCTGAGAAATGGCGGTGCCGCGACCGATTACTGGAGGGGGCGGAGCGGAGGACGCTATCAGGCTGTATTCATCGATGGCGGCTGGGGGCGTTCCCAGGTCAGTCAGAATGCGCGTGGCCGCAGTTGACAGCGACAATATCCGGGTCGGAGTTTCCGGCGGCGGCGGTGAACATCCGGCCAGGGCCACCGCAGCTGAAATCAGCAACACTGTTTTAGTTGTAGCCATAGCCCACATTGCGATAATCCCAGTAGCGATCCGGAGTGGCGGCAAAGCGCATGGCTCCGGAGTGGCCGTCGGCAAAGGCCGCGTTGAAGTTCCGGCTGGTTTCGTCATGTCGGAAACTCAGGTATTTGCAGTAACCGCCATCGACGTAAGTTTCACCGTTGAGAGTGCCGAAAAATGGTTCGGCTACGGTGGTGCCAATGTAGTAACTGCCGGCATCGGCGGCAAAGATGAATTCCGCCGGATTGTGAATCAATGCCGGGCGGATGCCGTTCCAGAGAATGGGCGTCGAACTTTCCCGGTTGGATGGGTAACATTGATTGATGCCGTAACTCAATTTATTGATGTCGCTGACTCCGTAGACCACCTTTTTGTCATCCGGTCGGCGGTCGGCGGGACAGAGCCAGACATTGTTCGAGCTGTGCTCGCTCTTGCCGGCCAGGTAAGGCGCCAGCAGATCCACCCAGCGTACTCCTGACTTGCTGACCGGCGGAGTCAGCTGCCAATCCGCACTGTAGTTGAGGCCGGCTACGGCCAGTTGTTTGAGATTGCCGGTGCAGCTGACGCTCAAGGCGCGGCCGCGGGCAGTTCCCAGCACCGGTAACAGCAAACCGGCCATGATGCCGATGACAGCGATAACCACCAGTAATTCGATCAGGGTGAAGAGAACCCCGGCTCCGTTTGAGCCGCAAACCGAAAAACTGGACATGGCGTTCCGCAATCTGCCGCCGGCTCCGCCTCGCCGGAGGTTATGTAACGGCAGAACGCCATGGGCGGCGGTTGGATTCATTGCTAAAGGCGCTCCCCGGGGTTGGTTCAGACATCTTATAATCTCATATAATATTGCATGTCTGAGAGGCAAATCAAGTTTTTTCAGCTCATAAATATTACTTTTTTTACTTTTGTAATACCGGAGCTGCGGATCGTCCGGCCGGCTGGAAGTCGGATGAAAGGGTTTGGGGTCCGCTCAATTCGGCTGAGGCCGGCAGTTCCGCTCGCTGGTGTTCACGGTTCGTTTCCTGAATTCCGTTGAACTGGAAGAACAGAAAATAATCAGCTGACCATCCAGTGCAGGCCAGGTTTCAATCAGACGCGGAGTCGGATTTTTTTTGGAAAACATTGGCAGACCGGCCATGTTTGGATTATAGTAGAATAAGGACCCGAATTATTGTGTTGACAGTTTTCAGGCGATGGAGGTCAGAATGAAAAAAATGTTTTTGGCGATGGCGGCATCGGCATGTGGAATCTGCGCCAGTCCTGCGACGGAACCGGATGCCATTCCGGAACCTGGAAAAATCCTGGTGGCATATTATTCCTGGAGCGGAAATACCCGGAGTGCGGCCGAGGCGATTCATCGGGAGGTTGGCGGCACGCTTTTCGAAATCAAGCCGGTCAAGGCTTATCCGAAGGATTTTGCCGCCTGCGTTCGTCAGGCCCGGGAAGAGTGCGGTTCCGGATTCAGGCCGGAATTGGCCGGCCGGGTTGAGAATATGGCGGAATACCGACTGATTTTTGTTGGCAGTCCGAACT
Source organism: uncultured Lentisphaeria bacterium (assembly GCA_949298075.1). Lineage (GTDB taxonomy): Bacteria > Verrucomicrobiota > Lentisphaeria > Victivallales > Victivallaceae > UBA1784. The sequence goes on along the minus strand of CASFVA010000010.1, from coordinate 539 downwards.
GGTGCGGCACGATTGCACCTCCGGTGGCGTCGTTTCTGAATGCATATGAATTCAAGGGCAAGACGATAATTCCGTTTGTTACCCATGGTACCGGTGGTTTGCAGAATTGCGAACGGGATATGCGCAGAATGTGTCCGGACGCGGCCTTCAAAAAAACCGGGGCGTTTTCCGGGGACAGTGTCAGACGTTCCAACGCGGCAGTCGGCGACTGGGCTTCAAAAATTATTGCCGGCTACTGATTGCGAAGAACGTTTTCATCCGGGATAATGCCGGAAACGGGGGATTGCCGGGGGCAAAACGCGAATTACGACAACCAATTGCTTTTCTTCAAAAACTTATATATTGATTACGAAAAACTCCCGACATTCAGACTTGCAGGCGGGCGAAATGACTGCAGTATCCGGATGACGGGAGATTTTTCACTTGGGTTTGCTGTTTATCCGGCGATTCTGCCGAACCTGAGGGTGTTGTCCTCGGTGTAGAGCTGATAGCCGTCAAAGACCGTTCCGGTGCCGGCCAGCGCCGCGCCGTTGAGTTCG
>CASFVA010000009.1 GCA_949298075.1 uncultured Lentisphaeria bacterium | reverse complement strand
CCTGGACGGTCGATCTCGAGGCCTTCAAGGCCATCTATTGGAACAACGCCACCTGGGCCACCCGGCAGCTGATCTATGACCGCATGCTGAACCGGGTGATGGACAACTCCAGAATTCTGGCGGCCGCCGGATTGTCTCCCGGCGACCTGACGCCGGTGTTCAAAGGGCTGGAACTGGAAATCCGCCGCCTGCCGAAGGGATTCCGCTTCCCGGGACCGTCGGAGGTGAATCTCAACATGGACCGTTTTCTGGCCGGTGGCGGCCGGGTGATCCGGAAACTGTAATCCGGGTAAAGCCGGCTGAAGAAAAACGGCCTGCGCCAAAGTTCCGTTCTGCGTGAAAACCGAATGATGCTCCAGCTCGGGCCTTTCCTTCCCAGACCGCAGATTTCAGTGTTTCCCGACCCGCTCGGCGATGATCCCCGCCGCGGCGTTCCGGTTGGCGTCATTGTGCTTTGGCGGCAGCCCCGCAGGCCGTCTACGGCGGCGAGCAGCCGGCGGATCACATCCTGCCGGGACCGGCTGCTCCGCCGGTGACCGGCAGGGCCTGACGGTTGAACTGATTGGCGGTGAGGAATCTTTTTACCAGTCGCAGACCGCGCCGTCGGGACGAAAGAGCCGGGGCGTTTCAGCCACGATACGCGGATGTTTGCGGATCAATTCTTCATCGAGTTGGATTCCCCAGCCGGGTTTCCGGGGAAGATCGATGAAGCCTTCCTTCACCTGAAGCGGTTCGGTGATAACTTCATTTCGCCAGTCGCTGAGGAAGAGCCGCTCCTGTATGAGGAAATTCGGCGCGATCGCGTCGAGGTGGAGCGAAATCGCCGTGATAACCGGACTCATCGGGCAATGTGGCGCGACAAAGGCGTCGAACGCCTCGGCAAGATGCGCCACTTTGATCCCCTCGCTGAAACCGTGACAGTGGGCGAGGTCAGGTTGGGCGATCGAAATCGCCCGGTTTTCAATCAGCCGCCGGAACTCCTGCGGCCGGGTGAGCCGTTCGCCCGCCGCGATCGGAATGTTGACGCTGCGAGCGACGCGGAGCATGCCATCTTCGTCCTCCGGCTGGACCGGTTCCTCGAAGAACATGAGGTCGTATTGCTCCAGCGCTTTGCCGATCTGGATGGCGAGGTTGGAGTCGTAGCGGCCATGTCCGTCGAAACAGATGGCGGCATCGGGACCGACTGCGTCACGCACTGTTTCCGCCGCCTTTGCAACCCGGCGGGTCGTCTCGCTGTCGTGCAGCGGCCAGCTTGGAATCGCCAGGCTGAACTTGAAGGCGGTGTATCCGTATGCCTGCGCCTCCTGTGCTTTGTCGCGGATGAGCGCCGGATCGGTGGCGCCGCCGCTCCAGCCGTTGGCGTAGACGCGGATCCTGTCGCGGACTGCGCCGCCCAGCAGCTTCCAGACCGGTTGGTTGAGTGATTTTCCGAGAATATCCCAGCAGGCGAGTTCGACGCCCGAGATGGCGGAAGCCTTGACCACGCCGCCTTTCCAAAAGCGCTGGCGGATCAGAATCTGCATGAGATGGCTGACCCGGGTCGGATCCTGCCCGATGATCAGGCCTTCGAGATCGCGCAGTGCACCGAGAATGGAGTCATCGTGGCTTTCGAGCGTTGCTTCGCCGAGACCGGTGATTCCCTCGTCGGTATGAACGAGAATGTAGAAATAGTTCCGGGTGGAGAGTAATCCGCATCCCGGAGTGGGCGCGCCGACAAGTACTGGTTCGATACGGGTGATTTTCATGGTCTTGCCTCTTTCAGATGGAAAATCCGGCAGTCGAAGTCTCCGTAGAGTTCGGCCGGAATTCCGACATTGGCCGTGCCGCGGCCGGAAACCGGATGATAATGGAATTGCCGTTCGGAATCGCCTTCCGGTGCTTTTTCCCCGTAGCAGGTGATTTCGTAGAGCGCATCGGGTTTGAGTCCGACCAGTTTCAACGGCGGGACCGCGTCGGCGAACTGCATTGAGCCGCCGAGCAGGAACACCACCGCTTCGGAACGGTCCGGCGCGACATACTCAAATGCCGCCCACGGGTGTTCGCGATGACTGGCGAGTCGGTAGAAGTCGCCGAAGTTGGTGACGTGACGCAGTTTCTTGTAGAGATCAGTGTAACTCCGGATTTCGGCAAGTTCCGCTTCGGTGCAGCGCGTCAGATCCTTACCGCAGGCGAGGGAACCCAGCATGCCGCAGTACGCCTGAAACTGCATCGGCGTCGTGCGGTGATTGACGTGGTACATCGAATCGCTGATGTGGCAGGCTCCGCCGGCCATTCGGGGCGGGTTGACCATGGTGAACCCTTCGTGAAGTTTGAGCATGTCGAGCGCGTCCTGATTGTCGCTGCGGTTCATGCGACCGAAAAAGCGGGTCATGGCGAGGTCGGCCCGGGAGGCGCCCGATGAGCAGTTTTCCATCAGCAGTTCGGGGAAGTCGGCGCTGAGCTGTCCGAAGATCCAGTGGAGGTTGTATACATAGTCAATCCAGATTCTGCCCTGCTGGTCCGGCGGCAGGTCGCCCCAGCCGGGGGAGCTGACGAAGCAGTTCATGTCGAGTTTGAGGTACTTGATTCCGGTTTCCGAGACCAGTTCGTGAAGTTGCCGGTACAGGTATTCAGCCACGTCACGCCGGGCGAGATTCAGCATGACCGAAGTGCGGTCGACGTCGGCGCGGCAGCGGGTGAAGGGGGCTTGTCCCGGGTACCGCATTGTCCATTCCGGATGCGCTTTGTAGAGGTCGCTCGCCAGTTCGCAGGATTCGATTTCGACCCAGAGGCCGAACTCCATGCCGAGTGAACGGACCATTTCGATGACCGGCCTGAGGCCGTTGGGAAATTTGACCGGATCGGGAAACCAGTCTCCGAGCGCGTGCTGCCAGCCGTCGTCGATCACGAAGATTTCTGTGCCGATCCGGGTGGCGAGCTTTGCCGCACGCAGAATGTTCTCCTCATTGACGTGGATATTGATGCAGCCCCAGGAATTGAAAATCACCGGCATTGGCCGTGCGGCGATCGCCGGCGGCAGCACATGGCGCATCTGGTAGCGGTGGAGCACCTGGCTCGCGCCGCTGAAACCGGCCGGACTCCAGCCGCCGGAAAAGACCGGAGTGGTGAAGATTTCACCCGGGGTGAGGCGGATACGGTTGTCGAAATCGTGGATGCCGCCGAAAACGGCGGTATGGTCGTAGGAATCACGTTCGACGGTGATTTTCCAGTTGCCGCTCCAGTGGAGCGTGCCGAAGAATACCTCCCCAGTGAGTTCACCGGCGTCTCCGCTGTCGAGTGCAAAATACGGCACGGCGAAAGGACCTGACAGGCCGGTACGGCTTTCCATGATGAATTTTCCGGGCGTCATCGGGATCCGGTCGGGTATTGCTTCCTTGCCCCAATGTCCGGAGAGGTGGGTCAGGCGCCAGTCAACAGGAGCGGGCGGAAGTTGCCAGACCGCAGAAGCGAAGTTTTCGAGTTCCACCGGAGCGTCGGCATCGTTGATGATCTCGCTCCAGCGGTCGATGAGTTCGAGTTCAGGCCAGACGCGGTAGAAGAGTTTGACGGTAAGCGGATGATTTTTCTCTTTGAGGGTGATCTCCAGAAGTTCATGATCGGACTTCTGCTGAAGCCGGCTGCCGGTGAAGCGGAAATTTGAACCGCGCACGCCGTCGGCATATTCCGCTTTGAAGGCGCACTCATGGTAGTATTCGCCGTAGAAGGCGGGGTACTCCTGCAGACTGCTCTCCAGCTGACGGTCGGGACAGTGGCGGTGCCACTGCCGGTCGCCGGCGTCGGGGAGGTCGTCGGCGCGGTCGAGTTTAGCGCCCCAGTATAGATTGATCATCCGGCTGTCTGCCTGCACCTCGAATGCATAGCTCATGTTGCCGGCCGTGAGAAGAAAACGGTTGCCGGAACGGTCGATTAAAATACTCATGGCTTCAAATTCCTTCAAGGCACCCGTTGACGATTTCGTCGAGATTGCCGGTTGCGAGGTTGATGGTGGTGTCGGCTCCGCCGTAGTAGACGCGCAGTTCCCGGGTTTTGAAGTCGGCGATTGCACCGGTGGCGAACACCACTTCTGGTATGACGCCGAGGTGTTCGTATTCAGTTTCCGGTGTGAGGAGATAGCGGTTCATGCGGCCGGTGATTTTTTCCGGATTTTCGAGATCGAGCAGTACAGCTCCCAGGCTGTAGCGGAATCCGCAGAAGGTGTTCTGGACGCCGTGGATGATTTCAAGCCAGCCTTTTTCGGTTCTGATCGGCACGGTGGGGCCGATTTTCAGATTGTTCCACGGCATGAAGCCGCGTTGAATCAGTGGCCGGTATTCACCCCAGTGAATCAGGTCGGGTGAACGGGAAATCCAGATGTTCGCCCAGGACTTTTCGTAGGGGGCGCCGAGGCTGTAGGGGCGGTCAAGCCGGACATACTGGCCGTCGATTTTTTCCGGGAAGAGGCAGGGCACCCGGTTGTGCGGCAGGGCAATGATTTCTATCGGTTCGGCGGAGCGAAAATCGGTGGTGCGGTAAAGCAGGGCGCAGCATCCCCAGCCGGAGTTGGCCGGCCGCATAATGTAATAGCACTGGTCCTCCGGAAACCAGGTGACCCGGCAGTCAATCGGATGAAAATCGAGTTCGCCGAAACGTTTGGCTTCGTCAACTTTGAAAAGCGGTTCTTCATGGATGTCGAAATGGAGGCCGTCGCGGCTTTCCGCCACATGGCAGCGGGCAAATTTCTCATTGCGCATCAGGACTGACAGCAGCAGGATGGTCCGGCCGTCCGGAGTCATCACCTGACCGGGATTGAAGACCTGGTCTGCCGCGCCGTAAGGAAAATCTTCCGGACGGAACAGGGGATTGCGCTCGTTTCGAACCAGGATTGATTTGAAGTTTTCCGGCATGGTATTCTCCTTGAAGGTTTGATGTTGTCGGCAAGTGTAATTCAGATACAAAATATAACGGATTTACATAAGGGGACAAGCTGGAGCTCCGGTTGTTTTCAGCAATAAAAAGCAAAAGAATGCAAATTTTGCAACAAATGGTGGCAATCCCGCGCCTGCGATGATATGTTAACTGGCGGAGACCGGTGTTTATGCGCAGAAAAAGTGAAAACGGAGTCCGACAAATCGCTGAACTGGCAGGAGTGAATGCCTCAACGGTTTCGCGGGCATTGAACCATCGGGCGCATGTGAATCCGGAAACGGCGGCGCGGGTGTTCGAGGCAGCCCGGCAGGTGGGGTACCGCCAGAAGCCGCCCCGGCGGATCATTGCCCTGATTCTGCCGGAGTGCAGGACCACACTCGGCTGGTATTCGATCAACGTTTTGAATGCACTGCGCCTTGAGGCGATCCGCCGGCACTGGTGGCTGGAGATTATTTCGTCGGATCAGATTGAACTCCTGAACGAACGGGCGGTGGAGGGGGTGATCTCGTTCGACTTCAACAACCATCTGGCCAAAGAGATTGGTTCGAGCCGCAATCTGCCGATGATCTGCATCAATGATTCGGCTCGTCATATCGATCGGGTTTACTCAGTGTTTTCCAATGAATTCCAGGCGGTGAACCTGGCGGTCAGCCATCTGGTCGGCTATGGTCACCGCCGGATTGGGATGATCATCAACGGAGATCCGGAATCCTACTGCAACCGAACCCGGTATGAGGCGTTTGAACGAATGATGCAGACACTCCATCTCGGCTTCTGCGTCGAGTCTGTGCAGGATGGCGGCATTCCGGGATCGCTGGTGAGGCTGCTTCACGGGACGGTGCTGCGGATGGCGGAGTGCGGCGTCACGGCGATTATCAACACCGGTGAAAGCGCGGCGGCGTCGGTGCGCCACTCGCTGGAGGTCTGCGGTTTCCGGGTGCCGGAAGATTTTTCGTTGATCACCTGGGAAATGGTGGGGGTGTCGGAATTTTTCTCGCCGCCGCAGACTACGGTCTGCCAGAACTTCACCGAGCTTTCCAGCCGGGCTTTTGAGGCGCTGGAAAAGCTGATTTCCGGCGATCCGGTTTGCCGGGACACACTGGTGGATTACCTGCTGTGTGACCGGTCCAGTGTTGCCATTCCGTCGTGTGGACGGTGACAGGTCAGCCGGAGTGAAGCCGCGCGAGAATGTTGCGGGCAAACCGGTGAAAAGACGAGCACGGTACGGCTTGGCAAGACCATGACGTCCGGATTGGCACCAGCGGCGGTCGGAAGCAATGCCGCGCGGATGGGAGACTTGCTAACGAAGCTGCGGAAGCAGCCGAAAAGTTGAACTGTGAACAGTTGTAACGACGATCAAATCAAATATTTTCAACCGGCAACAAAGGCAAAAAAATCAGCGAGTTTTTGCATTTTTGCAACTCGCTGATTATCATGGGCTTAAAATGGTCGGGATAGAGAGATTCGAACTCTCGACCTTTTGACCCCCAGTCAAACGCGCTAAACCAGGCTGCGCTATATCCCGATCATTCTATCAATATACACCGGATCAGGTTTTTTTCAAGCTGATTTCTGTTTTTTTTTGGCTGGGAGCCCTTTTTATCGGACTCCGGGCGGTAAACGCAATTTATAATCCGATCGCCTTCCGGAGCCGCTTCTGCTTTACTCGCGTCCACCGCCAACGGGAACAAAAAAGGCGCGTCCGTCGGACGCGCCGATTCGGTTTCAATACCTTATTTGTTCAGGCGATCCAGCTTGCCCGGCAGCGAAAGCACCGCCCGAGCCAGGTCGATGACAAAGTAATACAGCAAAAACCCGAGATAATACGCCAGCGGCAGCAGTCCCAGCACAATTGTTGTCGAGAAGCCCGTCATGATATGTTCGCCGACGTTGTCCGAACCCAGATGGATGATGACATAAATCATGGTCAGCAGGGCCCCAATGCACCAAATGAAAGGAAGCATCCGCAGCATGATCTTGATGAAAAACGTTCCCAGACCGATCAGTTCCTCGCCCGGTGAACAGGCTATCCCCGCCTCGGTGGAAACCAGTTGCGGCGCCAGAGAACAGACTGCTCCAAACTCCGCCATGAAAACCCCGATGAGTCCGTACCAGAAATGGGTGCCGTCCGAGGTGTCAAAAGACAGGTAAATTCCTGCCGCCAGCGCCGCCAGTCCGCTCAGCAGCAGCAGCACCGTGATACAGTCCAGCAGCGACTGGGAGGAAAACAGACTGTTGGTACTGAGCACCAGCGCCTTGATCGATTGCAGCAGTTTGGTTCCGAAATAGGCGAAAAGAATGCAGAGCAGCAGCCAGCCGAGGCCAATCCATAATCCCTGCAGCGACTCATAATGCAGTGCAGTGATCAGTCCGCCGACCAGCCCGACCAGGCCCAGCAGGTAAAACGAGAAAACGCCGATCCGGGAAATCAGGTTTTCCAACGCGTTGACCATTTTTTCAAATGGCAACTTGCGCAGATAATTCAGGCCGCAATCAATCCACTGGTTGAGCAGGGAACTTTTGGCGCTGACCAGTTCAACGATGGCGGCCGGTTTCAATACAGATCCGCAGGCATCGCATTTTACCGCGTCATCCGGAAGCTCTTTACCACATTTTGAACAAAACATCGCGACCTCCTTGTTGGAATGCCTTCTGCTCCATGGCGGCGTTGTTCCAGCCACAGCTATATAGTATCACCAGTCTATCGGAAAAGCAAGGCGATGGCGGATTTTTTGTCCCGGACCCCATCAGTCCGACTGTCCGGTCTCAGCATTCAGGCGGTCGAAGAACTCCCTCATGTAAGCCAGACGTTCCCGGGCCAGACGCCGTCCCGGCAGCGTTTTCATTACTCCGGGAAGCTTGTTGAGTTTGACCAGAAATTCCCGGTAGGCTGTGTCCTCCCGGCTGTATTCACTGCCCGCCAGCGCCTCTTCGCGGCGATTGTGCAGCCGCGCTCCAACGCGGCCGGCAAACAGAAAGGCCCGGCCGATGCCCACCGCTCCCAGGGAATCCAGTTTGTCGGCATCGTACAGAATTTTGGCCTCCAGGTCGGCCGGAGCCACCCGGCCCCGGTAGCGGTGGCTCCGCACAGCACCGGCGATTCGGCACACCGTTTCCGGTTCCACCCCCTTCGCCGTCAGCAGCGACTCCGCCAGTTCCGCCCCCAGCCGGGCGTGACACACCCGGCCTTTGACCGCGTGTTCCTCCGGTCGCGCATAATCGTGCAGGAGCGCCGCCAGACGCACGATCAGGGCGTCGGCTTCGGGCAGCTCCTGCAGCAGGAGTTCAGCGTTGGCCAGCACCCGCATGGTGTGGTCGAAATCGTGGCAGCCGTCATGATCGGCCAGCTTTACCGCCACCAGCGCGCGGATGTCTTCCATGAGTTCGGCAGTGCTCATCTCAGCCTTATTCTCTCAGATGCCGGTTATCTGGAGTCCGATCTGGTAGAATGCCAGAGCGATCACATACGCGATCAGGGTGAACATCACCACCTGAAACAACGGCCAGCGCCATGAATTGGTCTCACGCCTGACCACTGCCACCGTCGCCAGGCAGGGCATGCTGAGCAGGCAGAACAGCATCACGGAGAATCCCTGCAGCGGCGTGTAGTCGCTACGCAATGCCGTGAGCAGATGTTCCAGTCCGGCGGCCGAGTCGGAGCTTTCGATTGAATAGAGCACGGCAAGCTGTGCCACAAACAGCTCTTTGCCGGCCACCGCGCCCACCAGTGCCGAACTGGTCCGCCAGTCGAAGCCGGCCGGCCTCAGTACCACCGTCAGGACTTTGCCGAGCCGGCCGGCGGCGGAATACTCCAGCATCGCCGCATTGCGCTGCGCCTTCAGCCGGCTGAGCTGTATATTCCTGGCTTCAACGGACAGAGGGGCGCGTTCCAACTGTGCGGCGGCGGCGCTGAAGTTTCTTTCCGCCGTCGGATTGACGGGAAAACTGTTGAGCAGGAACATGATGATGGAGGCGGTCAGAATCAGGGTGCCGGCCTTGTGCAGATACATGACCGCCCGTTCCCACATCTGAATCAAAATGCTCTGCAGCGTCGGCAGACGGTAGGGGGGCAGTTCCATCACGAACACCTCGCCATCCCCCCGGAACAGCGTGGACTTCATCACCCGGGCCGCTCCCAGCGACACCGCCGCCCCGATCAGATACATGAGCATGGTCACCGCCGCCTGGTGTTCGGAGAAAAACGCCTGCGTCAGCAGCACATAAATCGGCAGCCGGGCGCTGCAGCTCATGAACGGCAGCGCCAGAATCGTGATGAGCCGGTCGCGCCCGGACTCAATGGTCCGGGTGGCCATCACGGCCGGAACCGAGCAGCCGATGCCAAGGATCATCGGAATGAAACTCTTCCCGTGCAGCCCGAAGATGTGCATGAAGCCATCCATGACGAAGGCCGCGCGCGCCATATAACCGGTGCCTTCAAGAAATGCGATGGCGGCGAAAAGCAGCACGATGTTGGGCAGGAACACCAGCACACCGCCGACTCCGCCGATAATGCCTTCGACGATCAGCCGGCGCAGAAACTCTCCGGCGGCGGCCGGCCACAGAGCGTCTACCCCGGCGGCAATGGCCGAGATGCCGTATTCCATCCAGTGGATGGGGTACTCGCCAACCGTGAATGCGAAGTAGAACACCAGGTACATGATAAGCAGAAAGATGGGAACGCCGAAGAAGCGGTTGGTCACCACCTGGTCGATCAGGTTGGAAAGCTGACGGCGCCCGTCGTGGCTGACGCTTATGGCTTCGCGGCAGGCTCCGGCAATGAGTCCGTAGCGGCAGTCGGCCATCAGGGCTTCGCTGCCGATGCCGTTGCGGATGGCGATGCGTTCCCGCCAGTCGGCCACCTCTGGCAGCAGCGGTGCAAACTCCGGACGTTCGCACACCAGCGGATCGTTTTCCAGCAGTTTTATGGCAATGGAACGCTCGGAAAGCCGGGCGAGGCCGGCGGTTTTCACTGCGGCAATCCGGGGCGACAGCTCGGCAATGGCCTGCATGATTTTGGGGCCGTATTTGGGTTTGATCGGCAGCCGGGGCGTGGCGGTTTCAGCCAGTTCGAGAAGTTTGCGTTTCAGTTCCGGCAGTCCCCGGCCGCTCACTCCGGAGGTGGCGACGATCGGACTGCCCAGAAAATGCTGGAATTTTTCAAAGTCGAACCGCAGTCCCCGCTGTTCGGCGTCGTCAATCATGTTGAAGTCGAGCAGCATCGGAATTTCCAGCTCCGCCAGCTGGGTGGACAGATAAAGGTTGCGCTGGGCATTGCCGGCGTCGATGACATTGAGAATGAGGTCGATGTCCCCGGTGACCAGTTCCTCAAAGGCGACCCGCTCTTCAGGAGAGCCGGCCGAGAGGCTGTAGACTCCGGGCAGGTCGATGATTTCGACGGTTTTTCCGGAGTCCAGCCGGCAGTAACCGCTCTTGCGCTCGACGGTAACTCCGGAATAGTTCCCGACATGCTGGTGCGTTCCGGTCAGATAATTGAAGATCGTGGTTTTGCCGCAATTGGGATTGCCGACCAGCGCCACGCGGAAATATCGGTTCGGCATGGCGGCTTACGGCTCCATAGGTTTGACCCAGATGTACATGGCGTCCCGGGCGCGCAGCGACAGGCTGCTGCCCATCACCCGGACCCGCAGCAGATCGCCGAACGGCGCCCGACCCTCCTTTTGGATCAGCGTGCCGGGTACCAGCCCGAGGTCGGCGAATTTTTTAATGCCGCGCAGATTTTCCGCGACTTTGGAAATCACGCCGCGCCGGCCGGTCGGCAGCTGATCGAGTGATACCAGTTGCATGTCCAGCTCGGAATCCGGATGAATCTGAGGCATGGTGGTGGCGAGATATTCCCGGAGGCCGGCGCAGTCCTCGCGTTCGCCGATGGCTTCGGCCAGGGCGGCGAGGCGGGAGAGCACGGTTTCGCCGATCACGTGTTCAATGCGGCAGGCGGCGAGATCCGGCTCCTCTCCCTCCAGCTTAAGCAAATCGGCGAAGAAGCGTTTCAGAGTCTGGTGGCGGCGGCGGATCACCGCCGCCCGTTCCGCTCCCGAGCTGGTCAGCGTCACCGGGGCGTGGGAGTGGTAGGCAATCAGGCCGCGGGCGGCGAGCGACTGCAGCGCGTTAGTAACCGACGGCATGGTGACGGCGAGGTGATCGGCGATGTCTTTGGTGTGGGCGTGGCCGTTTTTCTCGATGATTTCGGCTATGGCCTCGAGATAGTCTTCCAGACTGCTGGATATGGCGGCGTTCCGGGCAATCATACGATACAAACTCCGGGCAAGGGGATTGGTCTCTGCAACAAATTATAGTGGTATAATATAATTCCGGGAGCGCCGCTTTTCAACCTGATTGATTCTGCAGTGCCGTCAAAACGGCGCGGACCGGGCCGGCGGCGTTGATTTCAGCGTAACAGCGGATTATATTATGAGTTGTTTGCAAACCAGAGTTGACTGCGGTCCGGCATTTCAGACGGGCCGCCGGAGAAAGGGGAACCGGTGCAGGACATCAAACTGATTGCCGTTGATCTGGACGGCACTTTGCTCGACAGCCGCAAGCGGGTGCCCTCCGGCTTCTTCGAGGCGGTGGAGGCGCTTCACCGGCATGGCATCCGGGTGGTCATTGCCAGCGGGCGCCAGTATTTCAATCTGAAAAAGCTTTTCGGGCCGCTTCAGGACCGGCTCATGTTCATCTGCGAAAACGGAGCGCTGGCCTTTGACGGCGGATGCAACCTGTTTCATCACGATATTGATCCGGAGCTGCTGGCCGAACCGGTCCGGATCATCGACACCATTTCCACGGCTTCAGTGGTGCTGTGCGGTATCCGCGCCGCCTACATCCGACCGCCGGAGCCGGAAGCCGCCCGCAACATTCCGCTCTACTATGAAGAGCGCCGGGAAGTCGAATCGCCGCTGGCGGCGGCGCTGGCGCAGGACCATGTGGTGAAAATTGCAGTGTTCGACCGCATTGACGCGGCCGCGAACTGTCTGCCGCTGCTGGACCGGTTCCGGGGCCGGTTGGCGATTACACTGGCTGAGCGGCGCTGGCTGGATTTCATGGCGCCCGGAGTCAACAAGGGCGTGGCGATTACCCGGCTCCGGAAGCTGCTGGGACTGCGGCCCGATCAGTGCATGGCCTTCGGCGATTATCCGAACGATCTGGAGATGCTCAGGGCGGTCACTTACGGTTATGCCATGGCCAACGCCCATCCCGATGTGAAAGCGGCGGCCCGGTTCAGCGCTCCCTCCAACGACGAGGATGGGGTTATGCGGGTGCTTCGTTCCCGCTTCGGAGATCTGATCCCCTGAGGCGGCGCGGCTCCGGAACCGCCGGATCGGTTCCGGGTCAGAGATAGAGTTCCCGCAGTCGGTGTCCGGGATTGCCCGGCGGCAGGATCGGTTCGGTGAGGCCCAGCGGATTCCTGGGAAAGCTCCGGTCGGGATTGATTCCGCACCGCTCATACAGACTGCCCAGCAGGTCGCCGGGAGTGACTGGACGGGAGATCACCCGCCCGGCGACGGCGTCCGACTCGCCGACCACCCGTCCGCCGGCGAAACCGCCGCCGGCCACCATGGCGCAGAAGCACTCGCTGTAGTGATTGCGTCCGCCCTGCCAGGGTTCCTGGCGGTCAATTCGGGGGGTGCGTCCGAACTCCCCGGACCACCAGACCAGGGTGGTGTCGAGCAGTCCGCGCCGGTGGAGGTCATCCAGCAGCGCGGCGACGGCGCCATCCATTTCAGGCGCGATGCGGTCGAGGGTTTCAAAGTGGCGCTTGTGGGTATCCCAGCCGGAGGCGTTGATGGTGACGTAGGGCACTCCGGCTTCCACCAGACGCCGGGCCGTGAGACAGGATTGTCCGAACCGGTTCATTCCGTAGCGTTCCCGGACTTCGGCCGGTTCGAGTTTGAGATTGAATACCGCCGCCGCCGGTCCGGACATCACAGCTGCGGCTTCAGTCCCGGCCCGGTCGAATGCGGCAAACTCCGGATGAGACGGCTCCAGCTCTTCGCCCAGCAGGTCGAGCTGTGCGGCCAGCCGGAGCCGCCGCTCCTGAGCTTCCGGTGTGAGTCCGCCCGGCGGAGTGAAGCCATCAACCCTGAAGTCGGCTGCCGCCGGATTGCCGCCGGTGGCGAACGGACTGTAGCGGTCCCCCAGAAAACCGCACTCGGAAAATCGCCCTTTGCCGGTGGTGAGGGCCACGTATGGCGGCAGTCCGTGCCGGACTTTGCCGGCGTTGAGCATCGCCAGCAGCGCTCCGATGGCCGGATAGGTGACGCCGCCGCCCGGCAGCCGCCCGGTCTGCATGAGGTAAGTTGCCGACTCATGGGCGCGCAGCGGATGCGTCATGGAACGGATGATGGAGAACTTGTCCGCCTGCGAGGCCAATTTGGGCAGATAGTCGCTGATGAACACGCCGTCCGCCGCGGTGGGGATGGCGCCGTGTCCGCCGTTGATGTCGGCTCCGGCGTCCGGTTTGGGGTCGAAGGCCTCCAGCTGGCAGGGCCCGCCCCAGATCCAGAGTTCGATGACGGCTCGGGCCGGACCTGCGGTGCGCAATTCAGCCGGGACATCCAGACCCGCAAAAGCGGGGGACAGGCGCGAGACCGCTCCCAGGGCGCCCAGCGTGAGTCCGGCTTTGATAAATTCCCGGCGGTTCATGGAGTTTGTCCTTTCTGGTTGAGGTGAAATCCGGAAGGGGGCCGGCGGCGGAGTGTGGAACCGCCGGAACCCCTTCCGGTTGGAAAGGTCACTGAATCATCCGGACGCCGATCTGCAGAAGCGTACCCGTCTGGTAAACGACCAGGGCGGCGACGTAGGCCAGCGTGAACAGTCCGGCGGCCTCGATGACCGGATACACCCGGGAATTCAGTTCCCGCCGGATGATCGCCAGCGTCGCCAGGCATGGAATGGACAGCAGACAGAAGACCATGATGCAGAATGCCTGCAGCGGGGTGTAATTCCGGATCAGCTGCTCCCGGAGCGGCACGGATTCTTCATCCGTTTGGCCCTCGGCGTAGAGAATTCCAAGCTGCGAGACGAACACCTCCTTGGCTGCGAGTGCCCCGATGGAGGCGGTGGTGAGTTTCCAGTCAAATCCGATCGGCCGGAACAGCGGCTCCAGGGCGTGACCGATGCGTCCTGAGATGGTGTATTCCATCAGCTCGGCCTGTTTTTCATTTTCCAGTCGGGCGATGGCGTCGTCCGCCGCCTGCGCGGCGTTCAGCACCGCCGCCTGAGCGGCGGTCGGACCGGGATCGACGAATGCTTCCCGGGATCCGGGCGGCAGCATCCGGTCGGATCTGACGGCCTCCAGCTGTTCCGGAGTCAGGCGGCCGGAAGCCTCCAGAACTGCGATCTGCGCATCGGTCAGGGCCCCGGCGCGCCGGGCTTCAGCGGCAGCGGCGGCATAGTCTTTGGAAAATTCGCGCTTTTCCGGCCAGGTGTTGCAGACGTAGAGGATGACGCTGGCGGTCAGAATGATGGTTCCGGCCTTCCGGACATACATTCTTCCCCGATCCCACATGTGCAGCATGAGGCTCCGGAAAGTAGGCATGCGGTAAGGCGGCAGTTCCATCAGGTAGATTTCGCCGTCGCCGCGGAAGAGGGTCGATTTGAGAATCCGGGCCGCCGTCAGGGCGACCGCCACTCCGATCAGATAGATCAGCCACATCATGACCGCCTGATACCGTTCGGCAAAAAAAGCCGGAATTATCAGCGCGTAAATCGGCAGCCGGGCGCTGCAGCTCATCAGGGGCAGGACCATAATGGTCACCCTGCGGTCGCGTTCGGATTCGATGGTCCGGGTGGCCATGATGGCCGGCACCGAGCAGCCGAACCCCAGCACCAGCGGAACGAAGGAGCGGCCCTGCAGGCCGAACCTGCGCATGACGCCGTCCATGACGAATGCGGCGCGCGCCATGTAGCCTGAGTCCTCCAGCAGCGCGATGGCGAAAAAGAGAAACAGAATGTTCGGCAGAAACACCAGTACGCCTCCGACGCCGCCGATCACACCGTCGGCCACCAGGTTGCGCAGGAAGGGGAACACGGTGTCCGGCCATCCGGCCTTGACGGCGTCGGTCAGCCAGGCAAATCCCGTCTCGATGTATCCCATCAGGGGATCGGCCGCGGTGAAAGTGAACCAGAAAGTAAGATAGATAATCAGAAAGAAGAGTGGCAATCCGATGTATTTATTGGTCATGACCACGTCAATTTTGTCGGAGATTTCGCGGCGCCGTTCTCCGGTTGCGATGATGGCGCCGCGGCAGGCGCCGGCCAGCATGGCGTAGCGGCGGTCGGCCATGAAGGTATCGGTCTCGATGGCGTGCTTGTCCTGCAGATGGCGGATTTGCGCTTCGGCTTCGGGGTGCGCCGGTGCGAAATCGGCAATGCGCCGGACACTGGAATCGCGTTCCAGGAGCTTGACGGCGAAGAAGCGTGCCGGAATATGCCGGAACCGTTTGAGACCGAGCGCGTCGATGGCGGCGGCGACGGTGTTGACGGCGTCGTCGATGTCCGGACCGTAGGAAAGCTGGCGGGCGCGGTGCCGTTCCGGATGACCGGCGATTTCGGCCAGTTTTTCCAGCAGCGGCCGGACTCCGCCGGTTTTGCAGCCGACGGTCGGCACGACCGGAGAACCGAAATACTGTTCGAGCTTCGGCAAGTCGTATTTCAGCCCTTTGCGGGCGGCGTCGTCGCTCATGTTGAGGGCGATCAGCATGGGGATGGCCAGCTCCGCCAGCTGGGTGGTGAGGTACAGGCTGCGCTGGGGAATGGTGGCATCAACCACGTTCACGATGAGATCGATGCCGGGACGGGTCAGCTCTCTGAACACCACCTCCTCTTCCGGAGAACTGGAGGAGAGAGAATAGACTCCGGGCAGGTCGATCAGCTCAATTTCCCGCCCGGCAAGTTCAAACCGTCCCGATTTGCTTTCCACCGTGACGCCTGGATAGTTGCCGACATGCTGCCGGGCCCCGGTCAGCGCGTTGAATATGCAGGTTTTTCCGCAGTTGGGATTGCCGGCCAGAGCAATGGTGAACCGTTTTTTCATTTGGACTGCTCTCCGCGCGTGAGCATGATGTTGGCTGCGTCGTCGCGGTGCAGCGCCATGCTGGTTTCCATGACTTTGACCCGGAGCAGTCCACCGAAGGGCGCGTGGGCCTCCATGAGCAGTTCGGTGCCGGCGACCAGTCCGACGTCGGCGAATTTCTGACGCCCGCGCATGCCCGGCATGACTTTGATGATGGTGGCGGTGGCGCCGACCGGCAGTTCCGCCAGCGAAAGTCCGGCGGCTCCTGACGGTGTTTCGGAGCTGTGGCGCCGGGTGTTTTCCATACCGGGTTTCCCGGAGTTCTCTTTAAGTTCAAGCATGTTTTCCCCCTGTTCAAGTTGAGCGCCGGCCGCGGAGCCGGACGTTTGAATGCCGCGGAGGCGCCGTTTTGCCGGACGCCGCACCGGCGGCGGCCGGCCCGAGTCCTTTCGCGGACCGCGGCCGCTGTTACCGGAGCCGTTCTCCGGTTTCCCCCTGGTTCAGTTTGATGTCAAAACCGCTCCCCTTTCCGACGGCGCTGCAGGGGGTGGGCGCCGCCGGATCGGGGAGAAGCTGTACGTGCGTGCTCTCCGGAATCAGCCTTTCAGCTGTTCCACCCAGGCGGAAATCCGTTCCGGGGTTTTCTCCGGTTCATTGGTATCGTCCAGAGCGAGTCCGCAGAAATTTCCGTCCCGCTCCGCCGCCGAGGCGTTATGCCGGTAGCCGGCGGAAGGCGTGGCCCCGACCAGCCGGGCTCCGGCGGCGGCGGCGCGTTCGGCCAGCTGTCCCATGCCGTCGACGAAGGTGTCGCTGAAACCGCATTGATCACCGAGACCGAAGACGGCGACCCGGCTGGTGGAAAGATCGAGACTTCCCAGCAGCTCAATTCCGGTGATCCAGTCATCCTGAAGTTCGCCGAACCCCCAGGTGGAGGTGCCGAGAATCAGCAGCTCAGCCTGAAAATCTTCCGGTACCGCGGCGGCGATGTTGACCGGTTCGGTGCCGAACGCGGCGGCGATCTGCCGGGCGGCGGCCTCGGTGGCTCCGGTGGTGCTGCCGTAAATTACTTTGACTTCATCCATTTATCGGACTCCTTGAGTTGAAATTGAAGTTGAGCCGGGTGATCCGGTCGAAAAAAGTCGGCAGATCTTCGCAGACGTCAAGCAGGCTCCGGGCGGCCCGTTCCACCCTCCGGTAAAGGGCCATGCGGCGCAGCGATTCCCGGGCGTCCCCGAACACCTGCCAGTCGCCGCGGTGCACCGGAGTGCGCGGGAGATCGGCCATGAACCCGGCGACGTCCTTGGCCGGATAACCGATGAAAACGCCGACTTCGTGCGGCAGTTTTCCGGAGCTGAACCGACGTTTCAGTTCGGCGAGGCGGTCGGCGGGTGAAGCGTTTTCAGCATATCCGCATTGCCGGAGCACAGCCCGGTTTTCCGGACAGGCAAGTGCGTCGGCCAGTCCTGACGGGTGGTAGAACAGGACCAGCGAGCTGTCAGATTCGGTGCGCAGTTCAAGGTAATCAAGTCTGAGCAGGTCGAAGATCTCCTTCCGGTAAAGGCAGAACTGGAACCCCCCGGCATTGCGGGCGGAGTAACAATGCCGGACCCGGAGCAGCTCCCCCGGCTTCACGCCGTTCCGGACCGCCGCGGTTTTCAGCAGCAGGAAACGGAGCAGTTCCTTGCGATGGCTTTCGCAGATGGCAGCCGGCATTTATTAGCCTCCTCTAATTCAGTTGCCTTTAAAAAACCTGCTTTCACCGTCCGGAAAGCAGGCCGGAATTTCTTCCTGCCTATAATATAGCCGGATTGATCCGTTTGTCAATTAGTGTATCCTAATTTTTTTGGATTTTTTTCATTTGCCCGGTTGAATATCCGGCTGCGGGTCGGGGTGTTGCAAAAAACGCCGGAAGCGGTATATTAATTCAATAACAAAAACGGATGTCAAAACTGTTTATGAGAGGATGAAGCCATGGCTGAACTGCTGCCGTTTCACGGATTGCTCCCGCTGCCGGAACTTGCCGCGCAGGTTTCCGCTGTACCTTACGATGTGGTCAACACCGCCGAAGCGGCGAAACTGGCGGAAGGAAATCCGTGGTCTTTTCTGCACGTTTCGCGTCCGGAAATCGATCTGGAGCCGGGAATCGACCTGCACGACGACCGGGTTTATGAGCAGGCCCGGCGGGCGTTTGAACGGATTTGCTCAGGAGCGCCGCTGCGGCTCGATCCGGCCGAGCATCTCTATGTCTACCGCCTGGAGATGAACGGGCGCGGACAGACCGGCGTGATCGGTGCGGCTTCCGCTGCCGAGTATCGTTCCGGAGTGATTAAAAAGCACGAAAAGACCCGGGCCGACAAGGAGGACGACCGCACCCGGCACGTCATGACCCTGCGCTCGCACACCGGTCCGGCGTTCTTTACCTACCGGGGACGGCCCGAAATCGACCGGTTGGTCGGCGCTGAAGTCAAAAAGGATCCGCTGTTTGACTTTGTGGCTCCCGACGGTGTCCGCCATACGCTGTGGCGGCTTGACGAGGCGGCGAGCCGGGCGCTGTCGGCGCTGTTCAGCTCCGCAGTGCCGTGTTTCTATATCGCCGACGGCCACCACCGCAGCGCTGCGGCGGCGCGGACCGCGGCGGAATGTGCTCCACGCAATCCGGGGCATACCGGACACGAGGACTACAACTATTTCCTTGCGGTGGCGTTTCCGGCCGACCAGCTGCTGATCATGCCCTACAACCGGGCGGTTCGGACTCTCAACGGCCACACCCCCGCGGAGTTCATCGACGAAGTGCGCAGACAGTTCACCGTGACGCCGGCTGGTGACGGCGAAGTGGCCCGACCCGGTGAATTCAAGTTCTATCTGCCCGGTCAGTGGTATCTGGCGGTGCCGAAGTTTGAAGTCGCGGCGCTCGGTGTGATCGGCGGACTGGACGTGAGCTGGCTGCAGGAACGGGTACTGGCGCCGGTACTCGGGATTGCCGATCCCCGGACCAGTCCCGAGATTGATTTCATCGGCGGGATCCGCGGGGTGGGCGAGCTGATGCGCCTGGTGGACGACGGTTCCCACGCCGTGGCCTTTTCTCTGCACGCGGTCACGGTCGATCAGCTGATGGCGATTGCCGACGCCGGCGAGATCATGCCGCCGAAATCGACCTGGTTTGAACCCAAGCTGCGCGACGGTCTGGTTTCACACAACTTCTGAGGACGGCGCAACTCCGGATAAAAACGAACCGTCCGCTCCGGGCATCCGGAACGGACGGTTTTCTCATGCCGCCGGCCGGCGGTCACAGCTCTTTACTGATTCGCATTGAACAGAAGTCCGGACCGCACATGGTGCAGTACTGGGCGTGTTGATCATGGTCGGCAGGTTTGCCGCTTTCGGCCAGGGCTTCAGCGCGCAGCTCCCGGGCCCGGTCGGGATCCAGCGCGTATTCGAACTGGCGCTCCCAGTCGAAATCGGCACGGGCGCGGCTGATGGCGTCGTCGCGGTCCCGGGCATGCGGTCGTTTGAGCGCGATATCCGCGGCATGAGCGGCAATCTTGTAGGCAATGACGCCGTTGCGGACATCTTCGGCATTAGGCAGTCCGAGGTGCTCCTTGGGCGTGACGTAGCAGAGCATGGCGGCGCCGTGCATTGCGGCCATAGCCGCTCCGATGCCGCTGGAAATATGGTCGTAACCCGGGGCGCAGTCCACCACCACCGGTCCGAGTACATAAAACGGCGCATCGTCACAGAGTTCCTGTTCGCGTTTCATGTTCATTTCGATCTCATCCATCGGAATGTGCCCGGGCCCCTCGACCATGGCCTGGACTCCGGCGGCCCGGCTGCGGCGCACCAGCTCGCCCAGCACTTCCAGTTCGGCGAACTGCGCCCGGTCGCTGGCATCGGCCAGACAGCCCGGCCGCATGCCGTCGCCCAGCGACAACGTCACGTCGTAGCGGCGGCAGATTTCCAGAATGCGGTCGAAATTGCGGTAAAAGGGATTTTCAACACCGGTTTCGCGCATACGGCGGGCCAGAATCGAACCGCCCCGGCTGACAATGCGCAGCATCCGGTCCCGCGCCGCATCCAGATGGCGCAGCAGAATGCCCGAGTGAATGGTGATGTAATCGACGCCCTGCCTGGCCTGTTTTTCAATCACGTCAAGGATCAGGTCGTCGGTGAGATTTTCAGCGCCGCCCGCCGCCGCCAGCGCCTCGT
Organism: uncultured Lentisphaeria bacterium; assembly: GCA_949298075.1. Lineage (GTDB taxonomy): Bacteria > Verrucomicrobiota > Lentisphaeria > Victivallales > Victivallaceae > UBA1784. The sequence continues at coordinate 136,154 of CASFVA010000009.1, read as the reverse complement.
AGACCGGTACGGTGCCGATCGGGGCCGGACTGGCGGCGATGATCCGGCTGCGGATCAGATCAAGGTCGCCGCCGGTGCTGAGATCCATGACGGTGTCAGCGCCGTATTTCAGCGCGTTATGAAGTTTTTCCAGCTCCTGGCGCGGACAGCTTGACAGCGCCGAATTGCCAATGTTGGCGTTGATTTTGGTGCGCAGCAGCCGGCCGATGCCGACGGCCTGCAGCGACTGGTGGTTGATATTGGCCGGAATCACAATGCGGCCGGCGGCTACTCCGGCGCGGACCTCTTCCGGACTCCGGTACTCCAGTTCAGCCACCCGGGCGATTTCCGGAGTGATTTCGCCGGCGGCGGCACGCAACAGCTGCGTGGTGTTCTGGGTAGACATGCGATTTCCTTAAACTGCAAAGAATGAACGTTTCAGTCAATCTGATAATATATCAGCGACGGGGAGATTTGTCAATCATTTCACCCGACACAGCAGCACCGCCGGGTAATGGTGTCCCTCCGGAGTGACCAGGCGCACACTCCAGGCGGTCCGGAATGCGGGAGACTGGCTCGCAAACCATTCCGGGGTGGCAAAAATGAAGTCGACGCCGGAAATTTCCTCCGGACTGGTGCCGTAGGGATGATTGACAAAATAAATCAGCTCCGTGTTGAAGTCGCCCAGGTAGAGCACCCGGGCTCCCGGCGGCAGCAGCGCCGCCGCTTCGCGCACCAGCGGCTTGACCGTTTTCAGACGATCGGTGCCGGGCTGGAGCACCGCGTGGTAAAAGCTGAAAAGCGCCAGTACCAGCACCGCCAGCAGCGCGAAAGCCGCGAAATTGCGCCGGCGGGCAAGCAGCCGCCCGAAGATCAGCAGCAGAAGTGCGGTCGCAGCCGCCGCTGCGATCAGCAGCGCGGCGTGTTCGACGGCAAAATCACAGAACATTACCGTGTTCATGCCGTCGCGCCGGGACATGAACCGCCATTCCCGGTTGGCGACCTTGGTTCCGACGTTGCCGATGACTCCGGTCAGAATGAGCACGGTCGCCGCCGCCAGCAGGGCGGCAATGGCGCCCCAGACCGCGATCCAGCCCCGGTGCAGGGCCGGCAGACGTTCCGCTCCGAGTTCGATGATGCGGGCAATGAGGATGGCCAGAGCCGGATAAATCGGCAGCAGGTAGTCACCGCGTTTGAGGGCCGAGAGCGAAAAGAAGACGAAAGCTCCCGCGACCATGAAAATCAGATAACAGCTTTCCCGCCGGAACTGCAGCCGGATCACCCGCCTGAACATGGCAATCACTCCGATCACCAGAAAGATCGACCATGGCAGGGCGCCGGCGAAGAGCTTCGGGAAATAGTAGAAATACGACATCCGCTCGCCGTTGCGGTAGGTGGATCCGATTCCGGTGAAGCGGCGGAGGTTCTGGTTGATGATGAATTCATTGAAAAACGCACCGTCGGTCCGGAAGTTTTCCGCCACATACCAGGGCAGGGCCACCGCCAGGAACACCAGCGCACCGGAAAAAGGGCGCAGGTCGAGAAGCATCCGCCAGGATCGCTCCCGGATGGCCATCAGCAGCACGGTCAGCCCGGCCAGAATCACCGGCACCGGTCCTTTGAGCACCATGCCCCAGCCGAGCAGGGCATAAAAGCCGTACAGCCACGCATTGGCCCGACGCCGTTCGAAATATCCCAGATAGAGGCAGAGCATCGCCAGAATGTAGGCGGCGGCCAGCGGCATATCGATGTGGGCAACGCGGCCGAGGTTGGCAAAAGTGGCCATGGAGCTGAGCACCACCATGGTGATGGCGGCGCACCGGGTTCCGTAAATCCGGGCGGCGAGAACGGCGGCCGCCGCTACGGCGATCAGTGCCGAAAGAGCCGAGGGCAGTCTCAGCGCCCATTCCGAAGCCGAAGTGACCGGCTCGCCGTCCAGGCCGAATGCGGCGGCAAGGGGGAGACACAGCCAGTAGTGCCCGACCGGTTTTTCATAGGGTACGCCGCCGGGCACGGTCATATCCAGGTAATTGTGGCTGATCAGCATGTTGCGGGTGATGATGGCGGTGCGTCCCTCCTGGGGGGCGTACATGCCGTCGCTGCCGAGGTTCACGAAGAAAATCAGCACTGCGAAAACCGCCGCCGCCCCCAGTTGAAACCGGGGGCTGCCGCTGAACCGGGTGAGCCGAAAGGTGTCCATAAACAGTGTTTCCCGCATTCAGATCAGGATTGGGAAGCCGTTTTCTTAGCAATCTCGCTCAGATCGATTCGAGTTTCCAGCTCGCCTGATCCCGGAGTTTTGAGTTCAAAATACAGCATGGAAACGCCGCGATTGGGCGCATCGTACGGCTGCATCAGCTCTGTGGCCGGCACTGCCCGCCAGCGGCCGGATTCCGGAACGCCGGTCAGCATGAAGCGGCGGCTGGAAGGACCCTTGAGCGTGATGATGTTGTCCTGGATGGCTTCGACTTCGAGGGGGGTGCACAGCTGCCAGGAATAGAGTGCTCCGGGACGGGCGCCGCTGATCCGGTCGGTGATGGTGACGGAGCCGTCTTTATGCAGGGTTCCGGTGCGGATGAATGACGTCACCTGGCCTTTGTACGGTGCGGCGAGGTCAAAGCAGGCGGAACGGGAGCCGTCGGCATTTTCGCTGATTCCGGCCAGTTCACCCCGGCCGGTGACGTCCGGAACGGCGCGGTCGAACCGGGCGATGTTGTGGCTCTCTGCTCCGATCCGGAAAATTTTCCAGCGGTCGCTGCCGGGTTTGAGGTCCCAGAGAGAGAGGCCGAGCTGTTCGATTTTGTTGTAATTTTCCGCCCCCAGGTCAATGGCCACCGGGACTCCGTTGATTTCGGCGGTGAAACTGCCGGAATCCATGTGGCCGTGGCTGGCGCCGGCGATGCCGCCTTTCATGCCCAGCCAGGAGGAATTTCGGGACCAGTCGCTGCGCATGATAACCAGGGGCACTTTGGCCTCCGCCCCGCTGCTGTAGAGCGTCGGTCCGTCGGTGGCCGCCGCTTCCGGGAGCCGGTCGGCGTAAATCACCGCCAGCGGGAGCAGACGCTGGGAATGCCGGACCTGGCGGGGTCGGTCGGACACGTACTTGCTGAATTGTGACTCCAGATTGTGGTTGAAAAGCTGCGGTTTGTTGTAGCGGCTGATGATCCAGAGCGTGGCGAAGGTGAATCCGGGATCGGCGCGGCCGTTGTCGGCGTAGGAATAGGCGTGACGCGACGGAGTGCTGCAGGCCTGAATGAAGTCGCCGCTGGCGGGCAGTCCCTGATAGTCGCCAAGCCCGAAAGCGGTGCCGAATGCGGCCTCAAGCATGGCGATCAGCACCACATTGTAATTGGTGCCGTAACTCCAGTAGCCACAGCCTTCCGGATAAGCTCCGTTTCCGGAGTAGGAGATGTTCATTACCCGGGGAATGTTGGCCAGGGCCCGGTTGATGATGGCGCGGGCGAGTTCCGGATCGCGCTCCCAGACCGCGAGAGCTCCGGCGGTGATGCCGGCATGGCAGACCTGGCACCAGTTATTGGTGCCGTTCACCCACCAGTTTTTGCCTTTCAGGGATGGCTTGAGCCCGAGGTTGACAATGGCGCCGGCGATGGTTTCGCGTTCATCCGGCGTCAGGAATTCATACAGCCAGTCATAGCCGATGGCGACTGCGAGCGTCATTTCAGCCACATCGAGAAAATGGTCGGGATTCCAGTCTTTGAAGGCGCAGACGGCCAGGAGTTCCTGACGGGCGCGGTCAATGAAGCGGCGGTCGCCGGTGAGGCGGGAGGCAACCGCGAGGTTGGTGATGCGATGGAGGACATTGCGCGAAACCGTGAGCAGCCGGCGGCCGGTTTTGTGCCGCTTTTCCGGTGCGACTTTCAGCAGCAGCTCGGCGTTATGGATGACGCGGTCGCCGATTTTTCGTCCCGGTCCGGTGTTGTGATAATTGTCGGTCAGCAGTTTGAAATCAGTGAGAAACAGCCGTGGATGTTCGGTCTGAAGCCGTTTCATATCCTCCGGTTCAACCTGGTCGGCCCGGGCCGGCGGAAAAGGGGTTTCGGCACAGAGCTGAGTGCCAATGCACGCGGCGGTCAGAGTAGTGATCAGAATTTGTTTCATGAATACAGGTTTCCGTTGCTGTTTCAGATTGACCGGCGGCTGTCCGCCGGCGGTGTTTTTCTGATGGTTCGTTTTCCGGGTATTTCTAAATAATATAGCATGTTCGCAATACTTCGCCAGCAGACCGGGCATTAATTTTCCGGTCCGGAGGCAGCCCCGGCACCGTCAGGCTGCGGTCGTGATACCAGATAAAGCATGGTTCCTCCGAGTTGTGAGGTGTCCAGCCGGAAGCGCAGAAAGTTTTTGCCGGTCTGGACTGGAATCGTTCCTTTGACGTTGCCGTCGGGAGCGAGCGCCTCCACCCGGCAGGCGGCGGGATCCGTCAGATTCAGTTCGGCGGTGGCGGTGGCACGGCGGATCAGCAGTCCGGCCTGATTGTCTCCCCAGTCCTCCACGATTTTGCGGTCTGCCGAAGCAAAGCGGATCTGGCGGTTGAGCACGTCGCTCTGATGGATGACCAGAATCCGGGAGCTCTCCGCCAGCGGCTTGTCGTCGAGCGCGGCGGCGGTCACCACCTGAAATCCCGGAGTGCCGTCGAATACCAGCAGGTGGTGTCCGGAGAGGGCGCCGTGATGAAAAGCGAGGCTTTCGACGGCGGGCGTGACCACCCGCAGGGATTTCCCGGTCAGGTTGCGGACAATTTCACCGGTTTCGGAGGTCTCGGCCGCCGCATTCAGAAACTTGCTGACCGCCGGCATCCGATCCGGAAAACCGGCCGGATCCAGCGGTTTGACTCCTTCAAAGCTGCCGTCGGCCGGCAGACGTCCGATCCGGCAGAACAGGGCCAGACGTTCAAAATCGGCGGGGATTTTATTGCTGGCGAAAGTTTTGATGCCCTTGAAATCGTCATCTGAATACGGCCAGGCGAGCAGGCCCGGAGCCGGAGACACCGCTCCGCGCCGCCACAGCAGTCCGGTGACCCGCTCGGCGAGCTGGGAGAGGGGATCGTTTGCGATATTGAAACGTTCCGGACCGCGCTCGTGGCGGACGGTGTCATCGCTGTGGGCCCAGGCGAAACGGAAGACGCCATCCCAGTCCTGCAAGCCGGCGACCGCGCCGACCAGCGGACCGGATTCCGCCCGGTAGGCGTTGGGATAGACGTAATTGATCTCGCTGACGGTGAACGGTTTGCCGAACATGCGGGTGCGGGCGATAGTCAGCGGAGCACCGGTTTCGGAGAGAATGGCGCTTTTTTGATGGTGGAGATAGGGCAGACTCCAGCGGCGTCCCGGAGTGAATTTCGGGTGATCCCAGTAGGTATGCATGTCAACCCAGGCGAGATCGGCGCGCAGTTCGGCCAGCAGCGGCGCCACGCCGTAATTGTATTCGGTGATGAGGCCGCGGTAACCGAGTTCATTGCGCAGAAAACTGCTCAGTTCAGCGGTTTTGGCCTTTTCAGCGGCGATGATGAATCTCGTGAACGATTCACCTTCAGGGCGGAGCGGGTCGGGCACCGGCATTTTATTCCGCACGAGCCAGTCCCGGTATTTTTCCAGGTACAGGGCGAGTTTTTCATCTTTAAGGTTTACGAAGGCAATGCTCTCGTTGAGCAGAGAGACTCCGAATAGCGCCGGATCTTCGCCCCAGCTCAGGCCGGTGTAGGGATTGACGTGGGTGAGCAGCTGCCGGGCGAAAGATTTCCAGTTGTCCCGGGCCGCCGCCGACACCGGAGTCAGGGCTTTGAGAGCGAATCCCTCCCGCAGAGGGGCGTCAGGCAGTTCATGCGGACGCAGTTTCCGACTGCAATAAAGGTCGATGGTGACATAGATTCCGCGTTTTTTCATGCAGTGGAAGAGATAATCGAGGCGGTCGAGCTGATAAGCGTCAAAATGGTTGGCGTCGATGGCGAGCTGATTGTCGAAGTGGTGGAACCGCACTGCGTTGTAGCCGAGTGATGCCAGTTCGTAAGCGAGTTTTTCAGCGTCGGCGTTTGCCAGGGTGTGAGCGGAAAAGCAGAGGTTGGCGCCGAAAAAACGCTGGCGGCGGCGCGGCGGATCAGAGGTGATGAAGTGTCCGTCGGCGTCGGTGATGATCCGGCCGTATTTACCGGCGGGAGCGTCATTCCATCCGGAAAAGTCCAGTACCGATCCGGGCCGGGCCGGCAGCCAGCGATCCAGCGGCGCCCAGTTCCGGTCGACGTCGAAAAAAGTCACGCTGGGGAGTTTATCGACGGTCACCCGGTTCCGGGCAACGGTGATTCCGGTCACCAGCCAGGAACTGCTGCCGGTGTTGGCGAGTTTGATTTCCGTCGGTTCTCCGGACAGGTCAAACATGCTGAGGTACAGCGGCGTACGTTCTTTGCCCGCCGCCGCCACCGCGGCATTGGCAAGTCGCACCGGCGGATTGTCAAACCCGAAATCCCGGCCGGCGGCCGGTTCGATGCCCTGGACTGAGCCATCGGCGCAGACCGCTTCGATGCGGGGGCGGGCGCCGGGTTCCGCCCGGTGGAGCAGGTAAAGCTGGCGTCCGCTGTCAGGCGGAACGCTCAGACGGACCTCTCTGCCGTCGCCGATTTGCAGTACTGCGCGGTCGGGACAGGATTTGGCGGGCAGCTCAAACCGGATGCCGCCGCAGGACCAGTTGCCGCCGGGGTGTCCGACCCGTTTGAGGGCGGCGGCGGCTTCGGCTCCGCGCAGGATTCCGGGGGCGGCGCCGGGCTCCGGCGCGAGGGGGGACATGCCGAACGCGGATGAGGTGATCCGCAGTTTCAGGTTGCTTTCGCGGATGTTTCCGGATTGCGGTGAAAATAAAAAACGCAGGGCGAAACTCTGCATTTTATACTGGCGCTGGTCGGCCAGCGCCACGCTGAAATCGCCGGAAAAGACCAGGCGCCAGCCCTGGTGGATCAGCTCGACTTCCCGGACTTTTTTGAAGGTTCGGCTTTGTTCAAGACGGATTGGTTTCCGGTTGATTTTAAGATTGTCCGCGGCGAACTGTTCAAGGGGCAGATTGATGACCAGGGCGATGAGCTTGCAGGGCACCGGTTCCTTCCGGGCCGCGAGTTTGAATTCAGCGGTGATGGCATCCGGTGCGGTCTGGGTCACCGTTTCACTGAAAAGAAAGCTTCCGCCGGCTTCGGTCGGGTAAACGCCGCGGTACTCGTAGCTGCGTTCTCCGGTTTTCGGATAGTTCGGAGCCGGGGACTCCAGGTGTTTGCGCTGGTGGGTGATCCTCCACTCCGGATTGAAAATCTGAACTGCGGCGGAGAGTTCGCCAACGGTGAGCGAACCATTGGCCGGATCAACCTCAATTCCTGCGGGCCAGGCGAAGAGATGGCAGAGCGGCGACAGCAGCAGTGCTGTCCGGATAATATGGCGATTGAGCATGGCGGCCTCCGGTTATTGGAATTGGTGGCAATATAACACCGGTTGCCGGATTTTGCAACCGCGCCGGAAAGCCGCCTGACCGCTCCGGCCGCGGACCGGAAAGCTTAATCCGGTTACTGGTGGTGGTAGCTCCCCCCCCGTGCGATGTCGGCGGCGCGGTAAAGCTGCTCGACACAGAGCAGACGGGCGATTTCATGGGGGAACGTGAGGCGTGAGAGCGACCAGAGCAGGTCGGCCCGCCGCTTCACGGCAGGGGCGATGCCGAAAGGGCCGCCGATGATGAACACCGCTTTACGGTCGAGCTTCCGGAGCCACTGGGCGAGTTCGAGGCTGGAAAATTCCCGTCCCTCCTCGGTCAGCACCACTATGGCGCTGTGGCGTTCACGGTCGAGTTCGCGGAGCATGGCGTCGCCTTCGCTTTCAACGCCGGAGTCTGGCAGTTCGACGAGTTCGAATTTGCGTCCGCCGCCGGTAAGGCGCCGGATGTAATCGGCGCATTTTCCGGCGAGCGCCCGGTCTTTGAGCCGGCCGACGGCAATCAGTTTCAGCAGCATGGTTCGACTCCGGTAATGACGCCGCCTCCGATGAGGCGGTCGCCCCGGTAGATGACACCGGCCTGACCCGGAGTTACCGCCCGGAGTGGCACGGCGGGAAAGATCAGGCTGAATCCGTCGCCGGGTTCAATCCGGCAGGGCACTGCCGGACTCCGGTAGCGCACCTGGACCTCGTACTGGCCGCCTTCCGGCGGTTCGCCCTGCCAGTTCTGATCGGTGATCCGGAACGACCGGCTGAACAGCGGTCCGGGTTCCGTGACCAGTTCAATGTCGCCGGAGTCCGGATCAATGGCGGCGATGTAGGCGGGCCGGCCGAGGGCGACGCCGAGGCCCTGCCGCTGGCCGATGGTGAACTGGTGGACTCCGGTGTGGGTGCCGACCACCCGTCCGGCGTGGAGAAAGCGTCCGGTCCGGGCTGGCAGTCCGGCCCGGCGGCGCAGAGTTTCACCGCAGTTTTCGCCGGGAACGGCGAAGCAGACATCCTGACTGTCAGCCCGTTCGGCGCACTCGAGTCCGGCTGCGGCGGCAAGCCGGCGGACGGTGGCTTTATCCAGCTCCGCCAGTGGAAAATCGATCCGGTGCAGCTGGTCCGGAGTCAGCCGGTAGAGAAAATAGCTCTGGTCCTTGCGGCGGTCGGCTCCCCGGCTCAGGACCGGCTTCCCGGAAGCGGTATCCAGTCTGGCGTAATGACCGGTCAACACCTTTTCTGCACCGGTTTGAGCGGCAAAATCGAGCAATTCCGTGAATTTCAGCGCGAAATTGCATTCACAGCAGGGGTTGGGAGTGCGGCCGGCGGCATATTCGAGAGCGGCCGGTACGATCACGCGGTCCCGGAAAGCCCTCCGGCGGTCGAGGTAATGGTGTTCAATGCCGAGCCGGGCCGCGATCCGGGCCGCCGCCGGATCGGGTGGCGTTTCGTCCTCCGACAGATTCAGGGTTGCACCGATGACCCGGCAGCCGCGCTGAACCGCCAGGGCGGCGACGACCGAGGAGTCAACTCCGCCGGACATCGCAACGACGACGGCGGGCGCCGGAGCGGATTTTCGTGCTGTCATATTGTTCTCCTGAAACTGTGTTTTATTTAATATGCCACGCCGGAGGGCGGCGGTCAAGATTGACAGGCCGGTTTCGTCGCGTTATATTAATCACCTTAAGGAGAGAGGAGGTCACCCAGTATGGACAACTCTGAACATAACCAATTCGGCAATCTCACTCCGCGGGCCCGGCAGGTGCTGCTGCTGGCCAAACAGGAAGCGGAGCGGTTCAATCACGACCATATCGGCAGTGAACATCTGCTGCTGGGCATCATCGCCCTCGACGAGGGGGTGGCGGTCAGCGTGCTCAAATCGCTGGGGCTCAACCTTCAGCAGCTCCGGCTGGAGGTGGAGAAAACCTGCGGCGTCGGCGCCGCCACCCAGACCGCCGGAGCCCTGCCGCTCACGCCGCGCATGAAAAAGATTTTCGCACTGGCGATTCAGGAAGCCCAGGCGATGAACTACAATTTCATCGGCACTGAACACCTGCTGCTGGCGCTGCTGCGGGAAGGCGGCAGCCAGGCGGCGCGGATCCTGCGCAATCTGGGCATTGACGTCGAGGAGGTGCGCCGCACCGTTATCAAGACGCTGGATCCGGATTACCTTCCTGGCGAGGAACCCGCGGAGTCCGGCGGTTCCGATCCCGGCGGCGGAGAGAATTTTCAGGGCGGCGGAGCCGCTGCCGGAGATCCGCTGCCGGCGCTCAACGCCTTCGGTCGCAATCTGACCGGACTGGCCGCCAAAGGCGAGCTGGATCCGGTCATAGGCCGGGCCGATGAAATTGAGCGGGTCATTCAAATTCTCTGCCGGCGGACCAAGAACAATCCGGTGCTGATCGGCGAGGCCGGCGTCGGCAAGACCGCCATTCTGGAAGGGCTGGCCCAGGCCATTGTGGCCAAACGGGTGCCGGAGCTGCTGGCCGACAAGCAGATTTTTGCGATTGATTTGCCGCTGATGGTGGCCGGTACCAAGTACCGCGGCCAGTTTGAGGAACGGATCAAGGCGGTGATCGACGAGGTCCGCAACTCGGGCAAGGTTATTCTGTTCATCGCCGAACTTCACACCATCGTCGGAGCCGGCGGCGCCGAGGGCGCCATGGATGCCGCCAACATCATCAAGCCGGCCCTGTCCAGGGGCGAACTGCAGTGTGTCGGCGCCACCACTCTTGACGAATACCGCAAGGGGATTGAGAAGGATGCCGCGCTGGAGCGGCGGTTCCAGCCGGTGATGGTCAATCCGCCGAGCGTGGCTGATTCGATTCTGATTCTGAAAGGACTCAAGCCGACCTACGAGAAACACCACCATGTGGAGTATGCCGAAGGTGCGCTGGAGGCGGCGGTCAGGCTGGCCGACCGCTACATTTCCGGACGCTTTCTGCCGGACAAGGCGATTGACGTCATGGATGAGGCGGGGGCGCGGGCCCGGATTCAAGGCATGATCCGGCCGCCCGACACCCGGGAAACCGAGGAGAGGATCGCGGCGGCCCGCCAGGCCAAGGAAAAGGCGATCGATGCGCAGGATTTCGAAGATGCGGCCCGGTGGCGCGACACCGAGCGCGAACTCAAGCGCGAAATCGATCAGCAGCGCGAAGCCTGGCGTGATGCGTGCGAGAAGCAGCGCACCCTGATTACGCCCCAGGACATTGCCGCAGTGGTTGCCAAACTCACCGGCGTGCCGCTGCAGCAGATGTCGGAGGGCGAGAACGCCAAACTGCTTCGCATGGAGAGCGAACTAAAAAAAGTGGTGATCGGCCAGGATGCCGCCATCGGCATTATTTCCCGGGCGCTGCGGCGGTCGCGGGCCGATCTCAAAAACCCCGACCGGCCGATCGGATCATTTATTTTCCTGGGGCCGACCGGGGTGGGCAAGACGCTGCTGGCCAAGGCGCTGGCCGAATTCATGTTCGGTGACGCCGATGCTCTGATCCAGGTTGACATGTCCGAGTACATGGAAAAATTCAACGTGTCGCGGCTCATCGGTTCGCCGCCGGGCTATGTCGGTCACGGCGAGGGTGGTGAGCTGACTGAACGGGTGAGACGGCGGCCCTATTCGGTGGTGCTGTTTGATGAGATTGAAAAAGCCCACCCGGATGTCATGCACATGCTGCTGCAGATTCTGGAGGAAGGGCGGATCACCGATACGCTCGGGCGGCGGATTGATTTCTGCAACACCATCATCATTATGACCAGCAACGTTGGGGCTGAGCAGCTTTCGCGCGGCGGCACGCTCGGTTTCGGCGGCGACGCGGCGGAGGAAAACCGGCGTTCCGACGAAAAACTGCTGGAAACGGCCCGGCGGGTGTTCAAGCCGGAATTCATCAACCGGGTGGATGACATTGTGGTGTTCCGGCGGCTGACCCGGCAGGATCTGGTGGCGATTGTCGATCTTGAGCTTGACAAGCTGGCCCGGCGGCTTGAGGAACGTGGTCTGGCTTTGGCGGTTTCCGATGATGTCAAGGACTTCCTGATCGACCGGGGCTACGAGCCGGAGTACGGCGCACGTCCGCTGCGACGGGCGGTGGAGCGGTACATTGAGGATCCGCTGGCCGACGAGCTGCTGCGCGGCGATCTGAACAACGCCGGTTCGGTCAAAGTGGAGCTGGACAATCAGAAGATACTGTTTTTCCCGGGAAAACCGAAAGGCAAGATTGAAAAAAAACGGTAAAACCGCGGCGGCGCTGACCGGGGCCGGCGCGGTTATGGCTGCGGCGCTTCTTCTTCTTCTGCTGTGGATGGTACTGGTGGAGCCGGAACGGCTCCGGATCCGTTCGGCGGAAGTGGAACTGGCCGGGATGCCGCCGGAACTGGATGGACTCCGGGTGGCGCTGCTCAGTGATTTTCATGCGTTTCCGGATCCGCCGTCTCCGGAACTGCTGGATCAGGCAGCGGCGGCGATCACCGCCGCCAGGCCGGATTTGATCTGCCTGCTGGGCGACTACGTCAGGGGACGGAGGGGACGGGATGACACCGGAAGTTTTCCGGAGATCACGGCGTATTTCCGGCGTTTTACGGCTCCGCTCGGGGTGTATGCGGTCAGCGGCAACCACGAGATGTGGCACGGTACTGATCTGGTGGAGTCGGCGCTGTCCCTGGCCGGGGTGGTGCTGCTCGCCAACCGGTCCTGCCGGTTGAACTGGCGCGGACAGGATTTTCATGTGGCCGGCCTGGCCGATTTTGAGACCGGTGCGCCGGATTTCAGCCGGGCCGTGGAAGAAATTCCGGAAACCGCGTTCACGCTGGTACTCGCCCACAATCCGCGGCTGATTCTCGAAGTCCCGCCGGAACGCAACGTGCTGATGGTGTCCGGACACACTCATGGCGGCCAGGTCCGGCTGCCGTATTTCGGTGATTTCCGGGCGGCGCTGTTCCGGAACCGCCAGTGGGAGCCCGAGGAGGGCGGTGACGATCCCCCCGGAGGACGGCTGAGGCTGCTGTTTGAAATCGGACTGCACCGGCTGGAGCAGCGGCGGGTTTACGTTACCAGCGGATTGGGCGGAGACCGCCTGAGGCTGCGTTTGCTCTGTCCGCCCGAGGTGGTGGTGCTGACGCTGCGGAGTCCGGGGCGGGCGGTTCGTCCTGAGCCGCTGCATGACATCCGGATTATGGAGATAAAAAGATGAAAGCCGGTTCGATGGTGAATTGTCCGCATTGCGGCGGACTCAGTGTGGTCAAGAGCGTTCCGGAGATGGAGGGCTGGCGGGTGACCGGCGGGAAGCTGGTCTGCGCGCTGTGCGGGGCAAAACTGGGAGAACCCGAACCGGAAGCTCCGGACCCGGAGTCCGGGGCGCGGCAGCGGCTGTCCGCGCTGCTGGGCGGTGAGGAAAAGACGGAAGCGGCGGTGCTGGACGACGGCTCCGGGCGGGATTTCTGCTGCAATTGCCGCCACCTGATTGCCAGCCCGTTCCGGCTGGTGTGCGGACGGTCCGGCGGGGATACCGATCCCATGGCGTCCTGCCGGAATTTTGAGGCGAAAAAATGAATCGCACGGTCCGGCGGAGTCGGCGTCCTGCGGTTGACGAAAGAGGTGTTTCATGGAGAAGTCAGTATTTGCCGGCCGGAGTGAGCGCGGCGCGGTGTTCCGGTCGGCCGATCTTTATCTGGTGATTTCGTCGGAGTTCTGTCTGGATCGCCCGGTGCCGGAAATTTTTGAGGCGGCGGCGGCGGGCGGAATCCGGATAATTCAGTTGCGCGAGAAGCTCAAAGGGGCGAAATATCTGTACGAACTGGCCTGCATCTGCCGCCCGATTGCCAATCGTTACGGTGTGCTGCTGATGATTGACGACTGCGTGGATGTGGCGCTGGCGGCAAATGCCGACGGGGTTCATCTGGGGCAGGACGATCTGCCGGTGCCGGCGGCGCGGTCGGTTGCGCCTGATCTGTGGATTGGCAATTCGACCCACAATCTGGCCGAGGCGCTGGCCGCCCGGGAGGCCGGAGCCGACTGCATCAACATCGGACCGATCTATCCGACGGCGACCAAGTCGCTGCCGATGGCGGCACTCGGGGTCGCGGCGATCGGCGCGATTGCTCCGCGGATCGGACTGCCGTTCTCGGTCATGGGCGGCGTCAAAAAACACCGTTTCGGCGAGTTGATCGGCGCCGGAGCGCGGGTGCTGGCGATGGTTACGGAAATCACCCAGGCGGCCGACGTGGAGGCTAAAGTTCGCGAACTCCGGGCTGAATACCGGCGCTGGCTTCCGGTGGAGTGAATCAGGCCGGAACCGGCGGAACCGCCGGAGGTTGTAAAACCGGCGATCAACATGTACATTATAAGGATGAGTCCGGACTGGTGATCCGGACAAAACCGCGGTCCGGCCGGGTAGGCGCAGTCACTCCGGTTGCAGTTCCGGCGGCCGGCGCGGCAGTGGATCGTGAAAACCAACGTCATGACAGAAAATTATGCGGGTCACAACTAAAATTGCCTGGTCGGTTGTTTTTCCGGGTTGTCTGGTCGCCGCCGTCGGCGGAGCCACGGCGCTGACGTGTCTTTACGGGGCCCGGCTGCCCTATCTCAGCCGTGTGCTGAGCAGCGGAGACCCCGAGGATCTGTTTCTGGCGATCATGCTGGGGGCGCTGCTGTGCTGGATGCTGGCGACTTCGGTGCTCATGTGGATTATTCTGCGGCGGGTGCTGCGTCCGGTGCTGGAGGCGGAGCGCTTTGCGACCGCTCTGGCCGCCGGCGACAAGGTGGGGGCGCTCTCCACCGCGCAGATCACCGATGACGAAGTCCGGTCACTGTATGTCGCGCTCAACTCCCTGCGGGACCGCCAGCAGAACCTTGCGCGCAAATTCAAGATCGGTCTGGCCCGGGAGGTGGAGCAACGCCTGGAAATCGAACGCTACGACGGACTGCAGCTCAGCATCGTATCGCGGATGCTGCCGGAAACCCGGCGTTCACTGGGCATGATCAAGGCCCTGGCGCTGCTGGAGTACCAGGTGTTGAGCCGCGATTCCGGCGGAGCCAATGCTGAGCGGGCCGAACTGCAGCTGCGTCTGCTGCGCAAAGTGGGTGCGCTGTCGCGGGAAATCGAACAGGTGTTCGATCTGAGCCGGCTGGACCGGGAACGCTGGCGCAATCCTCATGACGACGAATTTCTGACTGCGGAATTCATCCGGGACCTGGTCAATCGCTGCAAGATGCCGCTGGGATTCCGGGAAGTGGGATTTTCGACCCGTTACTCTTCGGGCGTTCCGGACCGGCTGCGGATTGACCGCGAGCTGCTGTTCCAGCTTATGAACATCCTGATCCGTGCGGTGGGGCGGGCCACGGCCGCGGGCGGAGCCGTGAAGTTCGGATGTTTTGTCGAGAACCGCCAGGTGGTGTTTGAGGTGAGGGATTCCGGCGGTTCGGGGTGCCGTGAAAACCTGGCCGAGAAATTCAACGCCATGCTCGCCGTTGCGGACGAGGATTTCGCTTGTCCGCCGGAAGCCGGCAGCGGCGTGCTGGGCCTGGGTATTGTGCGGGACATCGCCGGACGGATCGGGTGCCGGCTGGAAGTCGGCAGCGATGCTGAATCGCACACGGTGGTGAGGTTCCGGTTGCCGTCGTCGGCGTCAGTGACGGAAAAGAGTGACTTCAGCACCGAGACCCGTCCGGTTTCCTCGGGAATGATCCCCGGTGATGATCCTCGCCTGACCACGGTGTCAGGGACCCGGCGGCTCCGGGTGATGATCTGCGACGACGACGTTGGCGAAGCGGATGTTTACGCCCGGCTGCTGAACGCTTCCGGAGTTGACAGCCGGCTCCTCAAAACGGTTGGTGAATTGGAAAAGGCGGTGGCCGCCGAATCCTGCGATGCGGTGATTCTGATTGAAACCGCCTTTGATCCTGACGAACTTCCGGCCCGGCTGCGCCGCCTGGCCGGCCGCAGGCTGCCTCTGGTTGTAATCGCCTCGCAGTTCAGCGAGGAGCAGTTCCGCCGTTTGGTGGGGCAGGGCCGGGTCTGGTGTCTCAACATGCCGCTCAACTACCAGTTGCTTTGCAACCTGCTGCATCAGGCGGCCGGGGAACGGTGAACCGCATGGCGGATTTCCGGCCGGGCGGTGGAGCGGGGAGTGAACGACGATGGCGGATAACCGGGAAATGACACTTCGTTTCCGCTGGCTGCTGGTCGCGCTGGCCCTGTGGGTGGCGGTGGCTTTTTTCCGAGCCTATTACCTGGCGGTGCCGGGCCGGGACTTCTATCTGGGGGTTGGCGAGCGTCTGGCCCGGATTGAACCGGCAATTCCGGCGGCGCGGGGGCGGCTGCTGGACCGGGACGGGGTGCCCCTGGCCTGGAGCGAACGTTATTTCGATCTCTGGAGCACGGCGGACGAGGCGCCGATGGAGGAATCTCTGCGCAAAAGGCTGGCGGAAATCCTGCCGGAGCGGGCTGCCAGTCTGAATTTCCGGCCGGGTGCCGCGGTGCTGCGCCACCTTGACGCCGCTGAGCTGCTGGCGCTGGAACCGCTGCTGCGGGAGGAGTCCGGGCTCCGGATCCGGAGCCGGGTGGAGCGGATTGTCGCGGCGGTGCCCGGACTTCGTGACCGGGTTGGAGCGGTGACGGTTGGTTCCGGTGGTGCGGTGACCGGAGTTTCCGGGTGGGAGCTGGAGTATGACCGGGAACTGCGGGGCAGCCCCGGGCGGTTTTCAGTAATGCTCGACCGCTATCGCCGGTGGATTCCGTCCAGCTGGCGGCTGCTCAGCAAAGCGACGCCGGGGCGCGATGTCACGGTGCCGTTCCGGCTGGCCGACGGGGAGGGCGTCCGGAAATGAGTGATGTGCGTTGTCAGAAGCAAAACGGATTCGGCGGCGTTGATGCGGCGGTGTTCGGGCTGGCGTTCATGCTCGGTTTGTTCGGACTGCTAACCATCATAAGCAGTCAGAGCGGCGAGCGGGGGCCGACTATGCTGGCTTTGCTGCAGCTCCGGAATTTCCTGATCGGACTGGCGGTGCTGGCGGTGGCTGCCCGCCTTGACTTCAGTTTTTACCGGCGTTATGCTGCGGTGCTGGCGGTGCTTTCACTGATTCCTCTGGTGCTGCTGCTGTTCTGGGGGGTGCGGATCAACGGAATGTGCGGATGGTTCCGGTTCGGCGGCGTGACGCTCCAGCCCAGCGAACTGGCCAAACCGCTTTATCTGCTGGCGCTGGTACGGATTTTTACCGGACCCGGGTCCGCTTTCCGCCGGGGCGGGCTGGTGGTGTTGGCGGCGCTGGCCTGGCTGGTTCCGGTGGGGCTGCAGCCGGATATGGGAACGGCCGCCGTTTACGCGGCGCTGGCGGTCACAGTTCTTTTTCTCGGTGGAATTCCGGTGCGGGTGGTGGGCGGAGTACTGGTCGCGGCGGCGGTCGCCGCCGCCGGATTTGTGTTGACTCACCCCTATGCCATGCGCCGGCTCACGGGGTTTCTTGATCCGGAATCGGATCCGCTGGGCAGCGGTTGGCATGTCCGGCAGTTCGAGCTGGCGATAGCGCGCGGCCAGATTTTCGGCTCCAAGCTCGGCAATGCACTTTGGAGCAACGCTTATCTTCCGCTGCCCTACAACGACTCGGCTTTTGCCACGCTGATGGAAACGCTGGGATTGGCCGGCGGCACCGTGGTGGTTCTGCTGTTTGTGTTTCTGGTGGCGGTGCCGTCCCGGGCGGCGCTTATCCGGCCGCTGCCCGACGATGCCCGGCTTTTTGCCATGGGCGCGGTGGCGCTGCTGGCGCTGCAGACGCTGGTGCATGTCAGCGTCAATCTCTGCCTGCTGCCGCCGACCGGACTGACGCTGCCGCTCATCAGCTACGGCGGAAGCTCTTTTGCCGGGTGCGGACTGCTGCTCGGAATGATGCTCAGTGCGCTGAAAGCCGTTTCACACCAGGCGCCGCCAGACGAAAATGGCACATCGCAGCCGGGATAATCCGGCGGGTGATTTCCCCTGCCGCTCTCTGCGGCGGTTTTATCTCTGCCGGTCAGCGGCGTGGAATTCTGGCTTGCCGCGGTTCTGCCGCCGGACCGGCCGGATGGATTCAGAGGGCGAAGTTGGTGATGTCGTCGCTGTCGCGGTAATCTTCGAAGCTGAGACCGTTGGTATTGGCCTTTTTGTTTTTGCCGTAGAGACCGTCGGCGCCAGGAGCGATGAGATCATATTTGGATGCATTGATAACGCCGGGCGAGCAGTAGCGGATTACGCCGCCCCAGGCATCTGTCAGCACGGTGGAGGATCCGATGCGGGTGGTGTGTTTGACAATGAAGTCCGGTTCGACGATTTTGATAAAAGTTTTGAAAAGTTCAGGATTTTTGGTTTTGCTGATTTCGGTGCCGCCGAAGTCGATGCTTTCAAATATGTTGTTGCTGTCGATTTCCACTTTGATCGGACTTTCTTTGCCCGGACCGGTGCTGACCGGGTAGTAGCCGTGCTTGACCCGGATGGTGTCGAGCCCGGCTTCGAGCCGTTTGATCAGCGAGCTGGTGCTGGACTCCTTGGCTGAGTTCATGGCGTAACTGTAACCGGCGAAACCGAGTCCGGCGACAATGCTGATAAGCACGATGACGCCGAGAACCTCGACCAGAGTGAAACGAAAAGTTTTTTTCATGACGGAACTCCTTGATTTGATCGTTGCGTGAGAATATAGTATGCGGCGGCGGAAAATGCAAGCGTGAAAGGTGACAAGTTGCGATTATGAATCTGGCTGGACAGCGGATACTGGTGACCGGCGGAGCGCGGCGGATCGGTGCGGTCATTGCAAAATGTCTGGCTGGCCGGGGCGCGGTGCTGCTGATTCACTGTCATACCGCGGCGGCGGCTGGCGGGGAATTGCTGGCGGAACTGCCCGGCGCCGGACACCGGCTGCTGGCGGGGTACGATTTCGCTGATCCGGAAGCGGCCGACCGGTTGTACGACGCGGCGGGGCCGGTGGACCTGCTGGTCAACAATGCTTCGGCCTACCGGCTGACCGGGGCGGACGCCGCCGGGCGCTATGACCGGATCAATTATCTGGCTCCGCTGACGCTGATGCGGCGTTATTGCGCGGGCCGGACGGGCGGCGGAGCGATTGTCAACGTGCTGGATCAGGAGGTCCTGCATCCGGAACCGCCGGTTTCGGATTACCTCGCCTCGCGGCTGAAGCTGCTGGAATCCACGCTGGAGTTCGCCCTGTCCCGGGCGGCGGATGGAATCCGGGTCAACGCGGTGGCGCCGGGACCGATGATTCCGCCGGTCGGCCTGGAACACTCCAGAATGCTCCGTACGCTGGCGACGGTGCCGCTCGGCCGCCGGGTGGAGCCCGATGACCTGGCCGATGCGGTGGCGTTTCTGCTGAGCAACGATTCCATCACCGGTGCGGTGCTGCCGGTCGACTGCGGCCAGCGGTTGTCCGGCGTCCGGCCCGGATGATTTCCAGCCGGTCGCCGGCCCGGAGCCGGATTCCGGTCGTGAACCGGATTCCGTCCGCAGTGACTTCCGTCCCGTTGAGCGGCCGGCCGTTGAGGCGGGGAGATCCGGGGGGAACCGTCACGGCGAGTTCCCGGAGTTCGAGTTCGCCGAAATCGACTTCGAGACGGAGTTTGCCGGGTCCGGTTTCAATCCGTCCCCAGGCGGGACCGATGCTCCAGAACGAGGCGAAGCGGCGGGAGCGGACAGTCGGCCTGAAGCCGATCCTCCCCCGGACGAGGTCGAAACTGAAGCCGGCGGCGGCCGGAATCAAACCGTAAGAAGCCAGACTCCGGGCGTAGTTGCTGCCGCATTCGATTTCGTTCCAGGGGTTGCGCCGGACTCCGTCGTAGCGGTCGCGGATGGCCTTGACGACAACGGCGGCTTCTTTCCACAGCCCGAAAACGGCGAGATGAGCTGCGAAAGTCCATTCAAAACCGGTCATGGTTTCACTGTGATAGGTGAGCGGAGTGGCGGGACGGCGGGTGCCATCGGGCCAGGTGCAGATCAGAACTCCGCTTTCGGAGTTGAGTGAAAACATCCGCCAGGAGTTGTCAACATCGCGCATGGAACGGTAATTGTATTTGAAAATGGCGCGCAGGGCGCTTTGGACTTTGGCGTCGTCATAGACCGGTCCGAGGCCATAGAGTCGGGCAAAGTAATCCCCGACCGCCATGTCGATGGCGCAGCCGTCGCCGATCTGGTATTGGATTTCGCCGGCGGAGCGGTTCCAGTAGCCGCCGGGCTGAGCCGAATCTCCCGCATGGTCGGCATCCGGGAAGGGCTTGAGCAGCGAACGGTCGGCGAGGTCGATGGCCTGAATGAAATATTCGCCGTTGAACAGGTGACGCTCCACCCATTCCCGGCCGCGCCGGGCCAGGTCCGCGCACCGGGCGGCGAAGGGTGCGTCGCCGGCGGCGGCGGCCAGCTGCTCCGCTGCCAGCAGGGCCCCGATGTAGTAACCGGTCAGCCAGGAATTGGGGCCGAAGAGTTCCATGTCCAGGGTATGATGCTGGCGGCCGGTGAGTACGCCGCCGGCATCGGGGTCCCAGCGGTCGGGATTGTCCGGATTCCAGGCATAGGCGATGGTTTTGCGGAGCGTCGGCCACCAGCGGCACAGCCGTTCGGAATCGCCGTCAAGTTTCCAGTCCCGGAAGAAGCGCATGACCTCGCCGAACTGTCCATCGGCGCAGGGACGGTGAAATGTGGTGTCGGCATGTACTCCCGGCGGCAGTACGAGCCGGAAATGGCTGCCGCCGAGCCGGTCCACACTGTATTTGAGGTGAGACTCCCTCATGCTGCGTTCCAGATCAGGGAAAAGAAACGCCAGAGCCTGCGCGTATCCCCAGACATGGGTGCATGACCCGTGGCAGCTTCCGGACCGGACTCCGGAGCCTTCCCAGCCGTAGAAAGTGCCGTCTTCCAGCCGCAGACAGGTGGGGGATTTGAGCACGGCGAGATTGGCGGAAATGCCCTCGATGAAACAGCGCGGCAGAGAGCTGAAGAACAGCGAATCGTGAAACTGCATGGTGTCGCGCCGCAGGCGTTTGTAATTGGATCGGACACAGGCGAAACTGGCGGCGGAATCCGGCCATTGAACCGCGTAGAAGTTTTTCCAGCGATTGGGAATTCCGGCGGCCGCGGCCAGTTCCGGACTGCCCATGGTGCCGTCATTGCGGCAGTTGGGGAAACTCCAGGTGATTACCAGGGGGGTGCGGCGGCTTTCGCCGGGTTGAAGCGTGAAGTGGCGGGCGATGAGGCCGTGATCCTGACAGCCCGGCGGCGGACAGTCGCCGGCGGCGTAGGAACGGTTGACAAAGCATCCGCCGCGCCGGAGATCGTTGAGATAGGCCTCCAGTGAATCCCGCCAGCCGCCGCGTTGCAGATATTCCTGTCCGGAAAAATCGCCTTCGTCCGCGAAGCCGATGGTAAGGTCGCCGGCGTCGAAAGCGTCGGGATCGCCGCGCCGGCTGACGGTGAGGCTCCGGGGATCGAGCCGGTTGAAGCGCTCCGGTCCCGGGAACGGATTGCCCAGTACCGCGACGACGGTGTAATCGGTGGCGGCGTTTGAGGTGTTGGTGAGTTCGATCTCGAAACAGGCGGCCGGCAGGGAGGAATCCAGGGAGTTGCCCGGTATGAAAATGCTCCAGGCCTCCAGCGCGGCGGAGGCGGGAAATTCCGGTTCGCCCTGAAATTCGATTCGCGCCCGGGGAAATTCTCCGCTGAAGTTGTGTTTGCGGAAGTGGCGCAGTCCGGCCAGGCTCTCGCCACACGGACCCCAGCCGAATCCCTTGAACAGTCGTCCGTCGCCGTTTTCCCCGGTGTATGGCGGCGGCAGGTCGCCCAGAAGCAGCCGCCAGTCGATGACGGCGCCGTTGCGTTCGGCGCGGATGGCGAAGTGGGTCAGTCCGTTGGCGCTGTTTTTGTTCGGATGGTTGAAAATTTCCCAGTCGACCAGCCGTCCGTTGCCGGCCAGCGCGATGCATCCGGCACCGATGCCGCCGAGCGGGAAGGAGATCTGAGAGGTTCGCGATTTGGCGTAACGCATGATTTTTTCCGGGATTAATTTGTATTTTTAAGTTGTGTTATAATATATTATAACGTGAAAAATATAAAATAAAATGTATTTTTATGGTGAAATCCGGTAATTTTGCGCGGCTTTTTCTCCGGGCCGCGTCCGGAAATCCCGGCAGGAGGTGATTGATGGCACCGGCGGGTGGCGGGCGGTTTCAGGGCAAGCGTTCGTGTGTGGGAAGCCTGGCTGAACTCAACGCGGTTTCTTTTGAATTTCTGGAAGCGGCGGAAGCCGCCTTCGACTGGACCGGCCGCAACACGCACTGGTTCAACCGGCTGTTTGTGGTTACGGCGGCGGGCAAGCCCCGGTCTGAGCTGATTTGTCACAGCACCGGCCAGCGTCTGGCAATGCGGCCGGGGTGGTCCTATTTTGTGGCGGCGGCGGCGGATATGGAATTCCATTTCCGGGCGTCGACGCGGTTTGTCTCGTTTCATTTTTTCCGGAACGATCCGGAATTCGGACCGTTGCCGGTGACTTCGGCCCGGGGCGTGAGGGAGCTGGAATGCGATGCCGCGGATCACGCCCTGATCTGCTCCGTCACCGGCGATGGTCCCGAGGCAGTCCGGATCTGCGCCGCCCGGGCGGTGCTTTACCGGGCCGTCGCCCGGATTATGACGAGCGAACCGGCTCCGGAGGCGACGGTTCCCGGAAAATACGCCGCCCTGCTGCGTCACCTCGGCACGGCGGCGGACGGCCGCACCACTGTGGCGGAACTGGCCGAACGGTTCGGATTCTCCCGGGACCGGCTTTCCCGGGATTTTTCCCGGACCTGCGGAATCACACTCAAACGGCACATTGAGCTGGCGGTGGTCGCCCGGGCGGAACGACTGCTGAGGCTGGAACCGGGGCTCCGGCTGCGCGAGGCGGCGCGGCGGCTCAATTTCAGCGATGAGTATTATTTTTCGCGTTTTTTCAAAAAACATACCGGACGCACGCCGGGCGAATACCGGCGCGAAAGCTCGCTTTTCGCTCTCCGGAGCGCTGGCCGTTCCGGCTGAGGCGTGCTATATTATGTGAGCCGTACATCGGCATTGTCCGTCAACGCCGGTCCGCCGGTTCGGACCGCACCAACTTTGAAGGAGTTTGAAATCATGGTTCACGTCATCGCCCGCGCCGAGATCAAGCCCCGCTGCATGGAAAAATTTCTGGCTGTGCTCAACGGCAATGTTCCGACGGTCCGGGCCGAGGCCGGATGCATCCGCTATGAAGTGTGCCGCCCGGTTGGCGCCGCGGCCGATGATCCCTTTGTTTTCATTGTCGAAACCTGGGAGTCCGAGGCGGCGCTCAAAGCCCATCTTGACAGTGCGCACATGGCGGCTTACCGGGCCGCGATCAAGGATCTGCGCTGCGGCAGCGAAGTGAAAGTGCTCGCTCCGATCGGATGATCCAAAGCGGCGGCAGACGCTTTTCTCTTTGGCCGGCGGCCGCGGGGCCGCCGGTTTTTTTTGTTCCGCGTCGGCGGTCGGTCCCGGATTTCCGCGGCTCAGGCCGGCGGTGAATTCCGCCGGCTGTACCGGGGCCGGCAGGCTTGAAAAAGGGGCGGCCCGGCGGTATATTAGGAAAATTAGGAGTATACTTGTCATGAGTCTGATTTTAGGCATCGAATCCAGTTGCGATGAAACCGCGGTGGCGGTGGTTCGCGACGGTTTCGAAGTGCTGTCCAGCGAAGTCGCCTCCCAGATCGCCAAGCACGCCGTTCACGGCGGAGTTGTGCCGGAACTGGCGGCCCGCGAGCACCTCAAGGCGCTCACTCCGGTGACGGAGGCGGCGCTCCGCACTGCCGGTGCGGCCATGAGCGACATCGACGCGGTGGCTGTCACCCAGGGCCCCGGCCTGATGCCGGCGCTGCTGGTCGGCATCAATTACGCCAAGGGACTGGCCGCGGCTCACCGGCTGCCGCTGATCGGGGTCAACCACTTCATTGCCCACATTTACGGGGCTTTTCTCGATGACGGCGCGTCAGCGCTGACCGACGCCGCCACTTATCCGCTGCTGGCGCTGGTGGTGTCGGGCGGACATACTTCGCTGCTGCTGATCAACCGTGACGGCACGGCCCGCTGCCTGGGCAGCACGATTGATGACGCGGCGGGCGAGGCGCTCGACAAGGGCGCCAAGCTGCTCGGCCTGGGGTATCCCGGGGGACCGGTCATGCAGCGTACTGCCGAGGGCGGAAACCCGGAGCGCTTTGACTTTCCGCGTCCGCTCACCGGAGCGGCGGGCAAGGCGCTGGCTCCGGAAAATCGTTACAATTTCAGTTTCAGCGGCATCAAAACCGCCCTGCTCTATCATGTGCGGCGCCATGCCGGTCCCGATGGCGGACTGCCGCCGGAATTGCTGCGCGACACCGTGGCCTCCTACCAGTACGCTGTGGTGGATGTTCTGGTGCGCAAGACGCTGGCCGCCGTGCGGGAGTACCATCCCGGTACGGTGGTGGTCGCCGGCGGCGTCGCCTGCAACAGTGAATTGCGGCGGATCATGGCTGAACGTCTGCCCGGAACACTCCGGTTGCGCATCGCACCTCCCCGCTACTGCACTGACAATGCGGCGATGGTGGGCGGCCTGGGCTGGCACAGTTTCCGGCGGGGTGATTTCGCTGCGGCCGACCTGGATGGTTTTGCCAGGCTGCCGGCGATCAGCCGGGTGCCGTTTCTGAGTCCGGAAGCCGATTGACGACAACCCGGAGTCCGGAACGGTTCGGAAGTTTTCCGGATTCCAAGATGAAAGTGGTTTGACATGGTAAAACTCATTGCGTTTGATCTGGACGGAACTTTGATCGATTCCCGGCTGGATTTGGCCGGAGCGGTTAATCAGATGCGCGGATCCATGGGCCTGGAACCGCTGAGTGCCGAACGCATTGTCGGATTTGTCGGCAACGGCGTGGCCAATCTGGTCCGGCGGTCGATCGCCGACAGCGAAGTGGATTTTGACGAAGCGCTGCGCCGCATGAAGGCTTTTTACGCGGATCACCTGATTGACACCACCACGCTTTACCCCGGGGTCGCGTCCGGGGTGCGGGCGCTCCGGCTCGACGGCGTCAAGCTGGCGGTGGTCACCAATAAGCCAGCCGCGGCCACGGCCAGGATTCTCTCCGGACTCAGGGTGGCGGAGTTTTTCAACGATGTCATCGGGGGGGACGACGATTATCCGCTCAAACCGGAACCCGATGCGCTGAATGCCCTGGCGGGCCGGTACGGATTCTCTCCCGGGGACTGCTGGATTCTCGGCGATCATTACACCGACCTTGAAGCCGGCCGCCGGGCCGGGTTCCGCCGGGCGCTGGCGCGTTACGGCTTCGGCGATCCGAAAGGGGAGCGTCCGGATATCGAAGTTGCGTCGTTTACCGAATTTGTCGAATACATCAAGCACCTCTGATTTCGCCAGCCTTGCGGAGAAAGAGATGAAAATCAAACTGCCGGAACTGCCGGAACTGGTCGCGGTACGGAAAATAATCCGCCGGATCAACGAAGCCGGTTACGCTGCCGCCCTGGTCGGCGGGGTGGTGCGGGATCTGGTAATGGGGCGCAAGCCGCATGACTTTGACGTGATGACCACGATGCCGCCCGACCGGATGCCGGAATTTTTCGACTCCTGCCGGATGGTGGGAGCGAGCTTCGGTGTGGCGCTGATCCGGATTGACGGCTTTGAGTTTGAGGTGGCCACGGCCCGGATGGAGCGCAACTACATGGATGGCCGTCATCCCGGGGACGTGCGTTATACCGACGATCCCGGCGAGGATGTGCTGCGGCGGGATTTTACGATCAACGCCATGCTCTGCAACCCCTTCACCGGAGAGATTGACGACCGGGTCGGCGGTCTGGCCGACCTGAGTCGCGGCGTGGTGCGCACGGTGGGCCGGCCCGCAGAGCGTTTCCGCGAGGATTACCTGCGGATGTTGCGGGCAGTGCGTTTTGCCGCCCGTTTCGGCTTTGAGATCGATCCTGAAACCCGGCGGGCCCTGGTCGAACTGGCGCCGCTGGCCGCCCGGATCAGCGGCGAACGCATACGTCTGGAGCTGGAGGCGATTTTGCTCGGTCCCCGTCCCGCCGCCGGATTCCGGATGCTTCAGGAGTTCGGACTGCTGGCGGCGGTGTTGCCCGAGGTGGCGGCGCAGAGAGGGGTGGCGCAGCCGCCGGAGTTTCATCCCGAGGGCGACGTGTTCGAGCATACCATGCTGATGCTGGAACATTTGGCGTACCCGGATCCCATCACGGCCTGGAGTGTCCTGCTTCATGACGTCGGCAAACCCGGAACTTTCCGGGTTTCCGGGACTGAAGGTGGCCGGATCCGCTTTTTCGGGCACGAGGAACTTGGAGCCGACCTGGTGGCTGAGATTGGGGACCGGCTGCGTTTTTCCGCTGCCGACCGTGACGCGGTGGCGGAGGTGGTGCGTGGCCACATGCGCATGGCGGCGGTGCGGGAAATGCGTCCGGCCAAATTGCGCCGGCTGCTGGGTGGAACGTATTTCAGCTCTGAACTGGAGCTGCACCGGGTTGATTGTCTCTCCTGCCACGGCAAAATGGAGGGATTTGTCTTTTTGCTCGACCGGCTGCGGGAGTACGATTCGTCCGCAACCGGAGTCCTGCCGGAACCGTGGGTGCGGGGTCGCGACCTGGTGGCGGCCGGACTCCGGCCGGGGCCGGATTTCCGTCCGGTGCTGGACTGGATTTACGATCGTCAGCTGGGCGGTGAGCTGGCCGACCGCGGCGCGGCGTTGCGGCTTGCCGTTGCGGAATGCCGCCGCCGGTCCGGGGATGCGGCCGGAACCGGCAGGGATTGAACAGGTGCTGATCCGGCGGCATAAGCCGGATTATTCAATATTCATACAGGGAGGAATTGTTGTTATGGAAATCACTCCGGAGTTGCGCCGGGCGGTTGCTGACGCCGGTCAGGAGCATGTGCTGCGCTTTTTCGATCAGCTGGACGAATCCGGACAGCGCCGGCTGCTGGATCAGCTGTCCGCGCTG
Source organism: uncultured Lentisphaeria bacterium (assembly GCA_949298075.1). GTDB lineage: Bacteria > Verrucomicrobiota > Lentisphaeria > Victivallales > Victivallaceae > UBA1784. The sequence goes on along the minus strand of CASFVA010000009.1, from coordinate 109,710 downwards.
GATTTCAAGGAGCTGGAGACGCTGATCGCCGAATACGTTTTGCGGCGGCCCCGGATCGAAATTCCTCCCGATCTGGGTCCGGCGCCGTATTTCCCGCTTCATCCGGCCGACTCGGTCCAGGGGGTTTACTACCAGCGGGCCAGGGCCCGCGGCGAGGAGCTGCTGCGGGCCGGCGCAGTTTCCTGCCTCACGGTGGCGGGAGGACAGGGGACCCGGCTGGGATTTGACGGTCCCAAGGGAACCTATCCGATCGGTCCGGTCACCGACCGTTCGCTGTTTGCATATTTCGCCGGCGGCATCAGGCGGGCCGGCGAGAAGTACGGTGCGCCGATCACCTGGTACATCATGACCAGTTTGCTCAACCGTGCCGCCACGGAGGAATTTTTCCGTCAGCATGATTTCTTCGGGCTTGATCCGCACCGGGTGTTTTTCTTCACCCAGGGCACCATGCCTGCCATCGGTTACGACGGCAGGCTGCTGCTGGCGGCTCCGGATTCGCTGTCGCTGTCTCCTGACGGGCACGGCGGCACTCTGCTGGCGTTGCGCAAATCCGGAGCGCTTGACCGGATGTTTGACGAGGGCGTATCGATTCTGTCGTACTTCCAGGTGGACAATCCGCTGGTGCCGGTGGTCGATCCGCTGTTCATCGGTCTGCACGACCTGGAGCGCTCCGAAATGAGCGCCATCATGCTGGCCAAAACCGGACCCTTTGAAAAACTTGGCAATTTCTGCGTCTCGGAGGGGCGGGTTCAGATTATCGAATACAGCGATCTGCCTCCTGAACTGGCCGAAAAACGCAATCCGGATGGCTCTCTGGCCTTCATTGCCGGGTCTCCGGCGATTCATCTGCTGTCCCGGGATTTCATTGCCCACCTCACTGCCGGCGGTTCGCTCAAGCTGCCCTGGCATCGGGCGGATAAGAAAATCCCGTACATCAACGACCGGGGAGAGAAAGTCACTCCGGCTGAGCCCAACGGAGTCAAGCTGGAGTCGTTCATTTTCGACGCGCTGCCGCTGGCCGGGCGGGTGATGGTTCTGGAAGGGGACCGCAAATCGGTTTTCGCCCCCACCAAGAATGCCACCGGCGTTGACTCGGCCGAAAGCTGCCGCACCATGCTGGTCGAGCGCAACGCCCGCTGGCTTGAAGCCGCCGGAGTCGAGGTACCCCGCACGGCCGACGGCCAGGCCGACGTCAAAATTGAAATTGCTCCGGAAGCGGTGCTGGATTCCGATGATGCCCGGGCCTATGCGGCCGGGCATGCCGTGACGCTGCCCCGCGGCGGCGAAGTGGTGCTGGACTGACATGGCGGCGGTGACGGGCGGCGGCGGTCTGCATGGTTCGGCGGTCCGGCTCGAGCCGGCCGGATCCGGTTCCGGATCTCTGGCCGCGGCGCAGGGGCTGCTGCTGATCACCGCCTTGCTGGTGGTGTTCGGGCTGACCATGCTCTACTCGGCCAGCTACGGTGTGGCCGGAGCCAAGTATTTCCGCAACCAGCTGATCTGGGTGGCCGGAGGCGTTGTTTCCGGCGCGGTGGTGTTCGCGCTGGGGTACCGTCGGCTGGCCGCCTGGAGTCCATTCCTGATGGGCGGCAGTTTTCTGCTGCTTTTGGTGGCCCGTTTCTGCTTTGATCCGATCAACGGGGCGAACCGCTGGATCCGGATCGGCGGCTTTTCCCTGCAGCCATCGGAATTTGCCAAACTGGCCGTGGCGCTCTTTGTCGCCAGGTATTGCAGCGAAAACATCCGCACATTCAGCGAGCTGCGCAGCCGCAGGGGACTGCTGCCGCTGGCGGCCGGCGCCGGACTGGTGATTGGCGGGGTTCTGCTCGGCAAGGATCTCGGAACCACGCTGCTGATTTCGTCCATGGCGTTTCTTACGCTGATGGTGGCCGGATTGTACTGGCGGTATTTTGTCATTCCGCCGATCGGGGCGGTGCTGATCGGGGTGTACGTCTGGCTGTTCGATCCCGAGCGGTTGTCGCGGGTTACCAGTTATCTGAATCCCGAAAAGGTCAATCAGGATGAGGGATATCAGCTCTGGACCTCGCTTATGGCACTGGGATCCGGCAGCTGGTTCGGCGTCGGTTTCATGGCCAGCCGGATGAAAGCCAAATATCTGCCCGAGGCCCACACTGACTTCATTCTCGCCGTGGTCGGTGAGGAACTGGGCTGGTGCGGCATGGCGGTGGTGGTGATCTGTTACCTGCTTTTCGGTTTTTTCGCCCTGCGCATCGCGCTCCGGTCGGAATCACGGCTCGGACTGTTGCTGGGGTTTGCGATTACCTGCGGCATCACCCTGCAGGCGGCGATCAATCTGGCGGTGGTGTCCGGAAGCATTCCCACCAAGGGCATGCCGGCGCCGTTCATCAGTTACGGAGGCAGCAATCTGGTGGTCGGTCTGACTATGGTCGGTCTGCTGGTCTCCATCGCGGTCGACACGGTTGAGCCGGATTACGCCGACAAATTCATGCGCAACTTGTGGAATCGGATCCGGCAGGACCGGTTGTCGGAGGAGAACTGATATGGCTGACTTTGAATTCAAACGGCTGGCGGTGACCTGCGGCGGCACCGGAGGACATTTTTATCCCGGGTTGAGCATTGCCCGGCAGTTTCAGTCCGGTGGGGGCGAAGTGCTGCTGCTGTTGTCCGGAGTCAATTCCGAGGCGCAGCGGGCGGCCGCGGAAAAACATGGTGTGCCGGCGGTGGTTCTGCCCCGCATGCCGTCCTGGAAGAAACACCCCTGGCGTTTTCTGCGCGGACTGCGGCAAGGCATCCGGGATTCCCGGAAGGAATTGCGGAGCTTTCAGCCGCAGGCTTTGCTGGGCATGGGTTCTTTTGCCTCGCTTCCGGCCATCTGGGCGGCCCGCCGGAACGGCGTTCCGGTTTTTCTGCATGACGGCAATGCCCGGATCGGACTGGCCAACCGGCTGCTGAGTCGCTGGGCGCTGGCGCTGGGGGCGGGATTTCCACCGGTCAACGGAGCTTCCTGCCGCTGTCCGGTGAAGGTCTGCGGCATGCCGGTGCGTCCGGAACTGGAGGCGGCGCGGAACATCACCCGTGCCGAGGCGCTGGCGGCGTTGAATCTCCACTTTGACGCCGGTCTGGAGCCGGAGCGGCCGACCATTCTGATTTTCGGCGGCAGCCAGGGGGCGGCGATTTTCAACCGGATTCTTCCTGAGGCCCTGGCCGGACTGGATCGGAATGATTTCCAGGTGCTGCATCTGGCCGGTCGCGGCAAGGCCGAGGAACCCCGGCGGATTTACGGCGATGCGGATTTTCCGTTTCTGCTGCTGGAATCCGATGAACACATGCACTGGTTTCTCGGTGCCGCCGATCTGGTGTTCAGCCGGTCCGGCGGCAGTTCGGTGGCGGAACTGGCGCTCTTCGGCCGACCGGCGGTGCTGATTCCCTATCCCTACGCCGCGGAGAATCACCAGAGCGATAACGCCGATTACCTGGCCGGACCCGGAGGGGCGGTCCGGGTGGACAATGCCGAATTTGAGGTCGAACGCGCCGCCGCCCTGGTGCGGGATTTTCTCGAAACACCGGAACGGTGGCGCCAGCGGGCGGCGACCGTGGCTCAGCTGGCCCGTCCCGGTGCGGCCCGGGCGATGCTGGAACTCATGGCGGAGCAACTTGAATCCGCCGCCGGAGGCCGCCGCTGATGCGACGGAAAAAAAGGAGGATGGCAGTTCTGCCATCCTCCTTTTTTCTGCGGTGATCAGCTCACATCCAGTGTTTGAGCAGTTCATCCCGCGACAGCGTGGTGAAATAGGCCGGCGGAATGTCAAGGATGGTGAAAGCTCCGCTGCGCCCTTCGCGCTGCAGACGCACCGCAGCCCGGGCATGAGCGACCAGAATGTTGGCGGTTGCTTCCGGATTGCTGCCCCAGAGGCAGCGGTATTCGGTCAGCGCCGGATTGCCGTTGCCGGTTACGGCGGCGGCCACCACCAGACCGTCGTGGGGGAAGCCCTGGTATTGCTGATCCAGTTCCTCCTGAGTGACGAAGTTCACTGTGGTCTGATACGGAGCGAAGTAGCCCGGCATTTCCATGATGGCTTTGGTGACGGCGGCGGGATCGGCGTCCGGCTCCAGTACGACAAAGCACTCACGGGTGTGCATGTCGCCGGGTTCGAATACCGGGTTTTCGCCTTTGCGCACCCGTTCAATGGCATCGGGTACCGCGTGGGTGTACTGTCGGGCGTCCCGGACACCGGGAATGGTGCGCAGAGCGTCGCTGTGGCCCATGCTGAGGCCGCCCTTTGGACCGAGCCCGTAGAAGCCGTAGGCACGGGCGCCTGGCATGAAAGCACCGGCCAGCACCCGCTGCAGTGAAAACATCCCCGGATCCCAGCCGGTTGAAATGACGGCAACCTTGCCGGCGGCGGTGGCGTTTTCATTCATGGCCGCGAAATATTCCGGAATCCGGCTGTGGTTGTCGAAACTGTCCACCGTGGTGACGTGGCGGCAGAGTTCCGGTCCCTGCCTGGGCAGATCGTCCTTGGAGCCGCCGCAGAGAATTGCCACATCCGGACGCAGGGCCTCGATCCAGGCGGAGGGATTGTCAAGCTTCATCACCGGGATCCCGGAAACCGCTTTTTTCACCCGCTCCGGCGAACGGCTGACCACTCCGGCCAGTTCAAAATCAGGATTGTTGCGGATGGAGGCCATAACGCCGCGCCCGACATTGCCGTAACCGACGACGGCAGCACGAATTTTTGTCATTTGCTTCTCCTTGAAAAATCAGCGGGATTCGGCGCCGGGAGCCGCCCCGGACCGGGTTTCCCGGATAAAAGATTTCAGTCGCTTCATCAGCATTCGGTTCTCAGTGCTGACATGTTCGCCATCGGGGTCCGGGTAAATATGTTTGTCCTTCGACCGGATGCGGTTGAATGCGGCGTACACTCCCGGCGGCGGCGAAGTGGTGTCCGCCAGTCCGACGGTGATGTGAGCTTCGCACTTCGGATTGATCCGCCGGGCGAAATACACGCCGTCGAAATACAGCGCTGTGTTGAGTATCTTCGGATGGGCGGTCTGGCCGAAAAACGGCCAGCCCGGCCGGTAGCGCGGCTGGCCCCGCAGAGCCGAGTTGTTGCACATGGCCGGCACCCGGAAGAGGATGAGATTGACGTCGGAATCCAGCCCGGCTCCGGCCAGAATCTGGGCTCCACCCTGGCTGCCGCCAAAGCAGATCAGATTGCGGCCGTCCCATTCCGGCAGGGACTTCACGTATTCCAGCGCCCGCATCACCCGCATGAACATGCCCCGGAAGTAACTGGTCTGCGGGGATTCGGATCCGAAAAACACATAATCGTGCAGAGCACCGTTTTTCAGTTCGTTGTAGTAGGCCTGGGGCTGCCCGTTTTCAATGCCATGGGCGTTGTAGTCCAGCACAATCGCGTTGAGCTCGGCGGCCAGCTGGTGGCGGCGGACGCTGTTGCGCACTCCGGCGCTGTGGAAGAACACCACCGCCGGGGCCGTGCCGGGTGCGGTCCGGGGTACGGCGAGGTATCCCGAGACCGGTTTCCCGCCGGGGCAATCCACCTTGACGTCAAACAATTCAACTTTATCGCGGAGCGTACCGGTCACCTCGATCGGCACGCGCTCGGCCCGGACCGGCACCGCCGCCAGCTCTTTGCGGCACTCCTGCCAGAACGCATCGAAATCGGCGGGTTCGGGCAGTGCGGCGTCAAAAGTTTCCGGCGCCGCCACCGCGCCGACGCCGCCGGTCAGCGTCCGGGATACGCCGTTGACCTGGCGCCGGTAGGGTTTGCCGTTCTCATCAAGGAGCGTGACCAGGCAGCGCACCCACCCGGGAGTCGAAAGGCGCGTTTCAATCTGAAACGGTTCCGTTCCGGTGGTGAAAGTCCCGGACTTTTTTCCCTCGTCGCCGCCTTCGAGGCGGTATCTGACTTTGCGTCCGATAACCGGACGGTCGTTTTCAACCAGAGACAGGCTCAGTTTGATCGGCTCTCCGGTTTTGTACACACCGTCAGGATGGTCGGTCGAACCGATGAATACCGGTTCTGCAGTCAGCTGCCAGGCCAGCAGCATCGCGGACGAAAGCAAAAAGCAGCTCATGCGCATGGTTGGTCTGCCTCCTGTTGCTTCAGCGCACTGATTTCAGGTAGTTGTTGCGCTCAATGGAGGTGCGGTTCCCCGTGCAGGAATGATTTCCGGAGGGGAAGGTGAAAATTTTCTTTTCTCCCGGAATGTTGTTGTAAACCGCGTAGACGCTCGACGGCGAACAGGTGAAGTCCATGAACCCGGTGCTGAGCATGATCGGGCACTTGATGCGCCTGGCAAAATAAATGTTGTCATAGTAGGCGACGGCTTTGGAGATTTTCTCCTTTTCTTCCGGAGTTTTGCCCATGCTGATGAAGCGGGGCCACCCGGGGCGGCGGGCCGGTTTTTCCATCCAGGCGGAGTGTTCGCTGAGGGCCGGAACGGCGGCGAAAGCGAACGTCACATCGTGATCCAGCGCCGCGGCGGCGATAGTCTGACCGCCGCCCTGGCTTCCACCGGTGACGACCAGGATTTTTCCGTCCCATTCGGGCAGCGATTTGACATAGTCAAGCGCCCGCATCACCCGAAGATACATGCCTTTGAAGTAGACGGTGTCCCGGTTGTCGCAACCGAAACTGCGGTAATTTTTGAGTTTGCCCCGCTCGAGGTCGGTGTAATAATCCTGGGGTTTGCCGTTTTCAATGCCGTGGGCGTTGACATCCATGGCGATGCAGTTCAGCGCGGCGGCGGTGCTGGCGACGCCGGGATTGGCGGAACGCACTCCGGCGCCGTGGAAACTCACCACTGCCGGCAGACTGCGCGGTTTGGCTCCCGCCGGGATGGCCAGGTAGCCGGAAACCGGCATGCCGCCGGCACAGTCGACCTTGACGTCGTAGAGATCAACTTTCCCTTTGAGTTTTTTGGGGATCCGGTCGGGTTCCGGAGTCCGGACCGCCTTGATCGGAACCTTGTCGAGTTCGGCCCGCTGCGCAGCCCAGAATGCATCAAAATCAGCTGGTTCAGGCTGGGTGTTGATAATCTTTTCAGGATCGAACATGGCGCCGACCCCGCCGCCCACCGGAGTTTTGTAGGTCCGGGCGCCGCTCTTCTTCTCCTGCATGATCGGCTTGCCGTCGGCGTCGAGCAGATTGAACTGGAACCGCAGCCAGCCCGGATTATCCAGTTTTGCGGAAAATTCGGCCGGTTCTTCCGCAGAAGTGAAGGTGCCGCGTTTGGACGCGATACCGTCGCCGCCGATTTCATATTTCAGCTTCTGTCCGGATACCACCTTGCCGGTGTTCTTGTCTTTGACCACTACTTTGACTTTGACGGTTTCACCGCTCCTGTAAAAGGCATCGGGTTTGTCGGTGACGGCCTCAACCACGTAATTTTCCGCCCAGGAAACGGCGGCGATGCACAGTGCTGCAAGTGCGGCTGTCCATTTCAATCCCATGATCTTTCCCTTTCCTTAACTCTTTGCATTTTGTATTGTCTCAGCCCGCTTTTGCCGGCGGGAAAGTCATCCCTCATGCGGCATCAGCAGTTCTGACCAAAGCGTCAAAAGCCTGACAGCCGGCATTGACCGGTTGGCTCACCGTCCGGCTGACCGGTGCCGGGTCAATTGAAGAAGTGAAACTGGGATTCCCCGGAATCAACCAATTCCAGATCAGTGGTAGTAAACGGGAAAAACAAAATCAGCACCCAGTTGTTGTATTCAGTTTTAGTATTGATTCCGGTAAATGACTTGAGAAAATCGTCGGTTTTGGCATCGTATACCGCCGCACCGATTCGGCAGTAGCCGCTGCGGTTGATTTTCTGGAAAAGCGACAATGCCGGAATGGCAAAGGAGAGGTCCGTGTACGGCACCGGAATCGGCAATTCGGGCGTACCGATTTCAAATTTGGTATCGTCGGCCGCGAAAATTCCGCAGAACAGCTTGATTCTGATCTCGGCGTTGTCGGCATTGGTAACGACCTTGACGCCGTTGTTGCCCAAATGGGTTTCAAACACGGCCATGATGTATTCCTTGTCAACCTGGGTGGCAAGCTGGGAATAATCCATCGTGGCTTTTTTGTTTTTGAATTCGGAAAAGTCCATCATCTTCACCGCCCGTTCCGCCGCGGTGGCGAGCAGGTTCTGCTCAATCGCGCTGCGGGCGGTGTCGGTGATCCGCGGTGTGACGCATCCGGTCAATGTCGCCATGAGCAGGAGCGTCAACCCCGCCAGGTGCCGTACCGGCCGGGCTCCGCCCCGCAGAGCGCTGCCGGCCAACAATGACGTAGGACAGTTGTTCATAAGCTGAACGCGCTCAGGGTTTCGGGGGTTGTTTGCCGCGGAGTCGCTCAACGTCGGATTCCGCAAATTTGATGACATCCTTGAAACGTTCGGCATTGGCCGATTCCGCCTCGGCCAGCGACCGGTGGGCTTCGGCCACCGTTTCGGCCAGGGTCAGCATGTCGGTCGGCTTCCCCGCGGTTCCGGATTCGGCTTCCGCACCGGATTTGCCCTCCCTGAAAACGAACAGCTTGGCGACGCCGAGATCCTTGAGCAGCTTCCGGAGCACTTCCGAGGCGTTGAAAAGCTCTACCTTGACTTGAAAGGATTTGGCTTTCAGAGCCAGCATGGTGAGCACACCCATGAAGGTGCTGTCCATGGCGACGCAGTCGGCCAGATCAATCCGGAATTCCGTGAAGCGTTCCGTGGTTTTGGCCAGTTCACGCAGCGGCGTGGCGTATTCAAAGTTGGCCCGACCCGCCACCCGCACGCTGTAGGAGTCGCCCCGGTTGGTGATGATAAGATCGTTTTCCTTCATTTGTATTCTCCCCCTGCCGGAAACCCCGGTTTCAGTCCCGGGGCGTGATGACCGCCTTGATGCGGCGGACGCCGCGACTGGAGCTTTCCTCTTTGAGAATTTTGAAACCGCCCAGTTCACCGGTGTTGGCGGCATGGGGGCCGCCGCAGATCTCGCAGCTGACGTCGCCCATGCGGTAGACTTTTACCACTTCACCGTACTTGTTGCCGAACAAACCCATAGCTCCGGTTTTCCGGGCTTCCTCGACCGACATTTCGCGGCACTCCACCGGGAGGTTGCCGGCAATGGCTGCGTTGACGAGTTTTTCGACTTCGGCCAGCTGCTCCGGAGTGACTTTGTCCGGATGGGAGAAGTCAAAGCGCAGCCGTTCGGCGGTGATGTTGCTGCCGCGCTGTTCGACGTGGTCGCCGAGCACCCGGCGCAATGCCGCCTGAAGCAGGTGGGTGGCGGTATGGAGCCGGGCCGTGGCCACACTGTGGTCGGCCAGTCCGCCCTTGAATTTCTGTTCGGCCCCGGCGCGGGAAAGTTCCTGATGCCGCCGGTAAGCCTCCCGGTAGCCGGGCAGATCGACTTCAAACCCCTGCTCGCGAGCCATTTCCACGGTCAGTTCGATCGGGAAACCGTAAGTTTCGTAGAGGTTGAAAGCGTTTTTCCCCGAAATCACTTTTCTGGCAATGTGGGGTGGAACCCGGTCGATCAGTTTCTGGAATTCCCGGGTGCCGTTTTCCAGCGTGGCGGCAAACAGTTTTTCTTCGCGATCGAGTTCGGAAATAATAACTTCACGCTGTTCCCGGAGTTCCGGATAAACGTCGCCAAGCTGGTCAATCACCGCCTGTGCGACTTCCGCCGCAAACGGGCCGGCAATGCCCAGTTTGCGTCCTTCGCGGATCGCCCGGCGGATCAGGCGGCGCAGCACGTAAGGCTGGTCAACCCGGCCCGGCGTGATGCCGTCGGCGAGGATGAATGTGGCGGCCCGCAGGTGATCGACGATGATGCGCTCGCCCGGTGTGCGGTCACCGGCCGGTGCCGCCGCCCCGCGGACCCGGTCCAGCGCGGCAAACAGCGGTTCAAAGATTTCCGTCTGATAACAGCTCGCCTTTCCCTGCAGCACGGCGGTGACCCGTTCGAGTCCCATACCGGTATCGACGTTGCGCTGGGCCAGGGGCTCGTAGGTGCCCTCGGCGGTTTTGTTGTATTCCATGAACACGTCGTTCCAGATTTCCACCCAGCGTTTATCGGCCGGATCGAACACCGCCGGCGCCGGCAGGGGACCGGTCCAGTAGAACATTTCAGTGTCAGGACCGCAGGGACCGGTGGTGCCGGCCGGTCCCCACCAGTTGTCTTTTTTGCCGAGTTTTGCAATGCGTTCGGCTGGAATTCCCAGTTCATTCCACAGCCGGTAGGCCTCGGCGTCGAAAGGGGCGTCGGCGTCGCCGGCAAATACGGTTACCGCCAGCATGCTGACCGGAATGCCCAGCTGTTCCTCCGAGGTGAGAAATTCAAAGCTGAAGCGGATGGCTTCCGCCTTGAAGTAGTCGCCGAGCGACCAGTTTCCCAGCATTTCAAAAAAGGTGAGGTGCACCGCGTCGCCGACTTCGTCGATGTCGCCGGTGCGGATGCATTTCTGAAAGTCGGTAAGCCGGCGCCCGGCCGGATGTCTGGCTCCCTGCAGGTAGGGCACGAGCGGATGCATCCCGGCGGTGGTGAAAAGGCAGGTCGGATCATTGTCGGGAATCAGGGAGGCGCTGCGGATTTCCTGATGTCCGTGTTTCTTGAAAAAGTCGATGTATTTACGGCGGATTTCTGCTGCTTTCATCTTTATGTTCACCTCATGGGGTATGGTATTGACGCCACGTTTAAATAAATGTCTTACTATACTGGCCGGCCCCGTATTTTTCAAGCTCGGCTTGCAAAAAAAACCGGGGTGAAATATATTTAGTTGCGCAGCCCCGCCGGATTGGGAAGCGGGACGGCGGACCAGGTGAAAGACATGATAAAAACCGACCGGAAAATTTTATGGTGCGTGGCGGCAACCGCTCTTGCGGTGCGGCTGGCGTTCGGCTGGAGTTATGCCGGTTCCCCGTTCCGGAATTACCACCTGGTGCCGGGACTGGACATGCAGACCATGCTGCGTTTCGCGGAATGGGACAATGGTGAATTCCCGCCGCTTTTTGTTGTCCACCGGTTCATAGTCGCGGCGGTGCGGGCTTTCAACGGGTTTGAGCATGCTCCGCTGGCGGTGGTGGCCGTGCAGGCCCTGCTCGGGGTCCTGGGCGCGGTGCTGACTGCCGATATTGCCCTGCGAATATGGCGGCGGCGGTGTCCGGCGCTGCTGGCCGGGGGGTTTTACGCACTGTACGGACCGTTTCTGATCTACGAGTTTGCCGTGCTCCAGGATGCGGTGGTAATCAATCTGACGCTGCTGGGCTTCTGGGCTCTGGTCCGGGCACGCGACCGCGGATACGGTCCGAACGAGCTGCTGACGGCCGGCGCGGCGCTCGGACTGGCGGCGGTCGGCCGTCCGGCCGCGCTTCCGCTGGCGCTTGGGGCGCTGGTCTGGGTGGCCGTGGTGTGCCGGCGGCGGTTCTGGCGGTGCTGGGGCGGCTGTGCCGGCGGCATGCTGCTGGTCTGGGGGACGGCTCTGCTTTTCAACGGTGTGCTGGCCGGATACTGGAATGCGTTTTTCAATGTGTTGCCTTATTCTCTTGAATTCAACCTGCCTGAGGCGGCCGCCGCTTCGCCGGCGGCGGGCGGAGTTCCGCCGGCTGATCCGGGCGTCTGGCTGACGGTTCTGGGACGCATGGCGGCAAGAATTCCGCGGCTGTTCAGCGTGCTGGAACTGCCGGAGAATCTGAACTATTATTTTTTATGCCGGGAGTTTCCATTGCTGGACTGGCTGCCCGGCCCGGCGGTTCTGCTGCCGGCGGCGGCCTCCGGGCTGTTCTGGCTGCTGGCGGCCGGCCGGTCGCGCCGGCGGGCATGGATTCTGCTGATGCCGGTCGTCCTGCTGGTGCTGCCGCTCTGCGTGCGGGAACCGATAGGACGCTACCGGCTGATGCTGGCGCCTTATCTGATTCTGCTGGCGGCGGAACTTCCGGGCGACTGGCTGCGGCGTCCGGTCTCGTGGCGCCGGACGGCGGCGGGAGTTCTGCTGGTTGCGGCAGTGTTTGCCGGCTGGCGGCATTGGGATCCCGAACCGGAGTCGTATTTGCGGTCCTCGGATTTTGTCGCCTGGGGCGCGGCGCTGGCGGCCGGCGGGGATGCCGCCAACGCCGAAAAGTACTACCGTTACGCCTGGGAGGCCGGCGGTTTCACGAACACCGCGGCGGCGGAGCGGCTGATTGCCATGGCCTATGACCGGCATGATCCGGAAGCCATGGCCGCGGTGGTCGACGAGGGCATGGCGGCCGGCCGGGTGCCGCCGTCGCTGCTCTGTTATTACGGCGGCATCGCTCAGATGGGAATGGGCCAGTGGGAAGCGGCGGAGCGGTTTTTCGAAAGGGTCGATGAAAATGACATTCCGGAACTGGCCGGCCGATTCTGCTTTCTGAGGGCGCTGACGGCCCAGGAGCTGGGACAGCTTGAGCTGGCGGAAGCCTACCTGCACCGGGCGCTGGAAGAGGGGGTCCCGGAAAATCTGCGTCTGGAAGCGGAAAAACGGCTCCGGGAGCTGCTGAGATGACGGCGGAAATCACGGTGTTCCGGAGCGCTGATTTCTTCAGTGCGGGTTTTCCGTTTGCGTTGCGCCATGTGGTCAATGACGGCCGGGAATTTCATGCCGGGCGGCGTTTCCGGCGGGAATTCTGGAAACTGAGTTACATCATTGACGGCTGCGGGGATTTTCTGATTGACGAATTGCGTTATCCGATCCGTTCCGGGCATCTGCTGCTGGTGCATCCCGGTGCGGTGACCGGGTATGACATCAAATCGGGACGGATGGAGCTTTACAACATTCTGTTTGCCCGGGAATTCATCGCCGCGGAATTGCGGGAGCTGCGGGACGACCGCAATTTTTTCTCCATTTTCTCCGACACGTTTCATCAGCGGGACAAAGTTCCGCTTTATGTCGCCTCCGACGTCGCCGCCGAGCCGCTGCTGCGGAGTATGGAAGATGAGTATCTGCGCCGGCGTCCTCACCGGCGGTTCATGCTGCGGCTTCAGTTGCTGGAACTGCTGGTCGGTCTGGCCCGGGCGGAGGTCGCCGGACGGGACCGCACGGCGCCGGAGGATCTGGCCGGCCGGGTCCGTTACCGGATTGAAACCGGTTGGAACGAGGCGCTGACGCTTTCCGGACTGGCCACCGAATTCGGGGTGAGCGCCGGGCATCTGGCCCGGTGCTACCGGGCGTCCGGCGGCGGCACGGTCATGCGCGACCTCAAACAGCGGCGGCTTGATCATGCCGCCCAACGCCTGTTGGAGACGGATGATCCGGTGGAGCTGATCGGTTTTGAGTCGGGGTTCCGGGATGTCAGTTATTTTCACCGCGCCTTCCTGGCCCGGTTCGGGTGTTCGCCCGGCCGGTGGCGGCGGGAACGGCGTCGGCATAACGGTTCCGGAACAGGTTCTGGAACCAATTTAACGGAGTGATGGAAAAATGAGAATCAGAATGATGTTCTGGATTCCGGCAGTCGCGGCAGCGGTTCTGACCGGGTGCGCTTCGGAATCGCCGCGTCCGCCGCAGGTGGTGTATCCGGCCGACCATCCCGGTCGGCCGCCGCGCCATTCGATGAGGGCGGAACCGACGGAACAAAGCAGTGAAGTCCGGGGATTTATTCCGGTGGCGCCGGCATCGGTTGAACGTGGGAATGTGCCGCCGCCGCTCAGATAACCGGCAGTTTTATGACCGGGTTTCTGAAACACTTTTCCAAAGTCTCCATGGAACTGCACCGCGTTCACGGCTGAAACGTGACGAATTCAGCATAGAACACTTTGTCGCCCCCTGACTGTTGAAAAAATCGTCAGTCCGGGTTATCGTAACAGAAACAACGAAACCGGTGGCGACTCAATCGCCGGCATACATGGGGATTTTTCTTCAATCATGAATAAAATGGCCGCAGTATTGATTTCAAGTGCGCTGGGGTGCGGCGTTGGCGCCGCCGAGCTCAAGGTGTTGATGATCGGCAACAGCTTCTCCCAATCGGTGCTGACGTACCTGCCGTCGATGGTGCGCAAGGATCCCGAGCATCGGCTGATGCTCACCAACGCTTATATCGGCGGCTGTCCCCTCGAACGGCACTGGAACAATCTTGAAGCCGGGTTGACCTCTCCGGAGCTCGCCCCCTATCGGATTGTAACCCGCTTCGGCGATCCGGGCCGCAACCAGATCACTGAAAAAGGCAACCTGCCGGAGTTGATCCGGCGCGAGAAATGGGACATCATCACCATTCAGCAGGCCAGTCATGCCAGCTGGGATTATTCAACTTACCAGCCCTATGCCGACCGGTTGATTTCCTACATCCGGGCCAACGCGCCGCAGGCGGAAATCCTTGTCCATCAGACGTGGGCTTACCGTCCCGACAATCCCCGGCTGGCGAAGTGGAAATTCGATCAGGCCGGAATGCACCGCCGCCTGAGTCGCGCCTATGCCCAACTGGCCGGACAATACCGGTTGCGGGTGATTCCGGTCGGTGATGCGGTGGCGATCTACCGCAAAACCACCACTCTGGATCTCACCCCTCCGGCGGCGGAGGCGCTGGCCCGGCTCAAGGATCCGGAACTGCCGCCGCCATCCAACGATCCGGTGGGCGCGGCCGTCTGGCGTCGGGATCCGGAAAACCCCGGAGGTCCCCGTCAGCTCCGGGTGGACACCATTCACCTCAACGCCCGCGGGGCTTACCTGCAGGCCGCCGTGTGGTATTCGATGCTGTTCGGAGTCCCGGCCACGGAAATAAAATACACACCCTCCGGATTAAGCCGCAGAGAGGCCGCCTTTCTGCGCAGTTGCGCTCAGCAGGCGGTGGAAAACTACCGGCAGGTCACTGCCGGCGGTGAGCAGAAAGGACAGAAGAAATGAATTGGATGACCTTGGGAGCAGCCGGTGTGCTGCTGGCCGGATTCGGCCTGGATGCCGTCTCGGCGGAGTCGAAGCTTTTTCAGGAGTTCAAGCGCGATCAGGCGGCGAATAAAGTTTCTGTGCTTCCGGACTTTTCCTACGCCGGCTACCGGGCGGGGGTCCGGGCTCCCGAAATCCGCCGGACTGCGGTGTTCAACGTCACCGATTACGGAGCTGAACCCGATGACGACATCGATGATCTCCCCGGCATCCAGAAAGCCGTTGACGCGGCGGAAGCGGCGGGCGGCGGCGTGGTGTTTCTGCCCCGGGGGCGCTATGTGGTCAACACTGACCGCAAGGCCGTCAAGGAGATCAACGTCACCTCCAGCGATATTGTGATCAAAGGCGAGGGCGCATCGGCGGACGGTACGGTGATTCATCAGGTGCATGCCTTCCGCAACGGCGACATGAACGACCCCACCCGGATGCACCTCAAAAAATCACTGTTCAATCTGCGCAGCAAAATCGCCGACCGCCGGCATTTTCTGAAACAGCCCCGGTTGGCGGGGTTGGCGTCTCCGGCGCCGCGGGGCGGATTTGAAATCACCGTGGATGACGCCTCGAAGCTGCGGGCCGGGGATTTCGTGGCGCTCGGCGTGATCAACAAGGCGGTCATTGAAGAGCTGATGAAACCGTATCAGCTGGAGCCGGAGTGGAAGACCACTACCGAAAACCGGGCGCCCTCCGCCGAACTGCACCGGATCGCCGCCGTCAGCGGCAACCGGGTGACTTTCGAGGAGCCGCTGCGCTATGATCTGAATCCGGAGATGGGCTGGGCGCTTTACGAGTTCAAGCCGATTGAAAACGTCGGGATCGAAGACATTCTCTTTGTGGGCAATTCCTATGCCCCCTATTATCACCATCGCAGCGACCGGGACGACGTCGGCTGGGCATTCGTCAAAATGAAAGGAACGGATTCGAGCTGGGTGCGGCGCTGTGTGTTTGTGGACGCCAATCAGGTGGTGCAGGTGTCGCTGTCGCGTTATCCGACGCTGATGAATCTGGTTACGGTCGGCAATTCCGGACATCACATTCCGCGGTCAACCTATTTCAACTACGGCCTGCTGGGCGGATTCTTTGACGACCGGGCCGGATATACTCATGGCCCGAGCGTGTCGTGGGGGAGCGTCGGCACGGTGTTCTGGCGCTGCGACAGCGAGGGAGCTCCGGACAGTCATGCCGGGCGCCCCTATCTTTCTCTGTACGACTGCAACTCCGGAGGCCGGATCAGTTCATCCGGCGGTCTGCGGGATTATCCCCAGCATTTGCCGGGACTGGTGCTGTGGAACTTCCGCAACACCGCGCCCGGAATTCATTACGATTTCTGGAAGCGGGGTAAAAACAACCGTTTTGTCAATCCGGTCATCGTGGGATTTCACGGCGAGAAGGCGACCTTCGAACCCGGCCACGTCGGGGTGATGGAGTCGCAGGGCAGTCCGGTGGAGCCGGAGTCGCTCTACGAGGCCCAGCTGGCGCTGCGGCTGGGGCGGCTGCCGGAGTGGGTGGACGAGGCCAGGGCGACCGCAAAAGCCATGAAGACGGTGAAAATTCCGGAGCACTTTGACTTTAAAACCCGTTCCACCCGGGGCTATCAGTACGTTGAAACCGGCGATCTGGACGAACTGATCGCAGAACAGTGCGAATTATCGCTTTTCATGTACGGTACGGTGCCGTTCAAGTTCGTTCCGAACCGGGAAAAACTGGCTTTCACCGGGGATCACGTGATGCTGGCGCACACGGTGTACATGCTCATGAACGTGCTGGCGCGGGAGAACACCAAGTCCGGAAACTCCATTTCCGCGCGGGCGGAAGCCCGGGGCGGGGTGCCGGGGGCGGAAATCATACTCACCTCGGGTCCGCTGGGCAAAAAGCGGGTCAAACTCGACTCGGCGCCCTGGTTCGCCGCGGCGCAGTGGATGACGGGAATTCTCGGCGGCGAACTGAAGACCGCCGAAGTCAGGGATGACGGCCGGCGGCTGGAAATCCGACTGTGGGTGCCGCTCAGCCGGCGTTGATCCGGAGCGGTTCCGGGACGGCCGGCGGCACTGGGCGGCGGGTCAGGTTTCCGGTGGAGAGACCCGAAGGTCCCGCCTGATTTTAATTCTGGTTTTCAATTTGGCAGCCCGGCTGCCAGCAACTCTGTCTGCGGGCAGAAAATGGAGAATAAATGAAGTTTTTGACATTGGGATTGGCCGGTGCGCTGCTGGCCGGACTCGGCCCGGATGCCGTCTCGGCGGAGTCGAAGCTTTTTCAGGAATTCAAGCGCGATCAGGCGGCGGGTAAGGTTTCGACGCTTCCGGACTTTTCCTACGCCGGTTACCGGGCGGGGGCCCGGGCTCCCGAAATCCGCCGGACGACGGTGTTCAACGTCACCGATTACGGTGCGAAACCCGATGACGACATCGATGACATTCCCGGCATTCAGAAAGCCATCGACGCGGCGGAAGCGGCGGGCGGCGGCGTGGTGTTTCTGCCCCGGGGACGCTATGTGGTCAACACTGACCGCAAGGCGATGAAAGTACTCAAAATCACCTCCGACGACATCGTGATCAAGGGCGAGGGCGCATCGGCGGACGGCACGGTGATTCACCAGGTTCATGCCTTCCGCAACGGCGACATGGATAATCCCACCCGGTTGCACCTCAAGAAATCGCTGTTTGATTTTCGCAGTCCGTCAACCAGTCAGGGGTTCATGAAGAAGCCGCGGCGGGGCAAACTGGTCAGACCGGCGCGTCAGGGAGACTTTGAGATCACGGTTGACAATGCCTCCAAGCTGCGGGCCGGGGATTTTGTGGCGCTTGCCGTGGTCAACAGGGCGGTCATTGAAGAGCTGATCAAACCGCACAAACTCGATCCCAAGTGGAAAACCACCACTGAAAACCGGGCGCCCTCAGCTGAACTGCACCGGGTGGCCGCCGTCAACGGCAACCGGGTGACTTTCGAGGAGCCGCTGCGCTATGATCTGGATCCGGAGATCGGCTGGCAGCTGTATGAATTCACGCCGATTGAAAACGTCGGAGTCGAAGACATTCTTTTCATGGGCAACGCCTATGTCCCTTATTATCACCACCGCAGCGACCGGGACGACATCGGCTGGTCGTTCATTCAGATGCGCGGCACGGATTCGAGCTGGGTGCGGCGCTGTGTGTTTGTGGATGCCAGCCAGGTTGTGCAGTTTGCATTGTCGCGCTATCCGACGCTGATGAATCTGGTGATGGAAGGCAACTCCGGGCATCACATTCCGCGTTCGGTCATGTTCACATACGGTCTGCTGGGCGGTTTCCTGGATGACCGGGCCGGGTACACCCACGGCCCGAGCGTGTCGTGGGGGAGCGTGGGCACGGTCTACTGGCGCTGCGACAGTGCGGGCGCTCCGGACAGTCACGCCGGACGTCCCTATGTCACCCTGTATGACTGCAATTCCGGCGGCCGGATTTATTGCGGCGGCGGCAAGCGGGACTATCCGCACCACCTGCACAAACTGGTGCTGTGGAACTTCCGCAACACCGCGCCAGGGGTTTTCTATGACTTCTGGCAGAAAAACAAAAACAATCAGTTCGCCATGCCGATCATCGCGGGATTCCACGGTGAGAAGGCGACCTTCGAACCCGGCCACGTCGGGGTGATGGAGTCGCAGGGCAGTCCGGTGGAACCGGAGTCGCTCTACGAGGCCCAGCTGGCGCTGCGGCTGGGGCGGCTGCCGGAGTGGGTGGACGAGGCCAGGGCGACCGCAAAAGCCATGAAGACGGTGAAGCTTCCGGAACGGTTTGACTTCAGGACCCGTTCCACCCGGGGCTATCAGTACATTGAAACCGGCGATCTGGATGAACTGCTCGCAGAGCAGTGCGAAATTTCACTTTTCATGTACGGTACGGTGCCGTTCAAGTTCGTTCCGAACCGGGAAAAACTGGCTTTCACCGGGGATCACGTGATGCTGGCGCACACGGTGTACATGCTCATGAACGTGCTGGCGCGGGAGAACACCAAGTCCGGGAACTCCATTGCCGCGCGGGCGGAAGCCCGGGGCGGGGTGCCGGGGGCGGAAATCATACTCACCTCGGGTCCGCTGGGCAAAAAGCGGGTCAAACTCGACTCGGCGCCCTGGTTCGCCGCGGCGCAGTGGATGACGGAAATTCTCGGCGGCGAACTGAAGACCGCCGAAGTCAGGGATGACGGCCGGCGGCTGGAAATCCGGCTGTGGGTGCCGCTCAAGCGCTGATCTGGCGGCGGAATGCTTCGGGCGTCAGCCCGAAGCGGCGGCGGAACGCCCGGCAGAACGAGGCCGGGCGCAGATAACCGCAGCGTTTGGCGATTGCCCGGACGGGCAGCAGTGTACCGGTCAGCAGGGTCTGAGCATGCCGGAGCCGGGTCAGCTGCAGATAGTCGCCCGGCGAACACTTCATGGCGGCGCGGAAACGCCGGGTCAGGGTGACCGGCGAGGTGGCCAGGGCGTCGGCCAGCTGCTGCACCGACATGGCGGGGTCGGAAAAACGCGCTTCAATGTATTTCACACAGCGTTCGGGCAATTGTTCCGGGGTGTCCGGAGCATCGGCTTCCGCTTGCGGCAGCACACCTCCGTAGATGGCCAGGACGAGTCCGGCCGCCCGGCCCAGGGAGGCGCGGTCCGAGCAGGAAACCAGTTTTTCCAATTCCGCGAACCACTCCTCCGGCACCGGTCCGGCGGCCCGGAAGTGACGCGGCAGCTTGAAGGAAAAAAACACCGCCTCGGCCAGGGGGCCGTCAATACAGAGCCACCGGTAGGTCCAGTGCCGTGAAATCGCCCGGACCAGGTGATCCTCTCCCGGCAGGAAAAAGCATACTTCCCCGGGACGCATCGGGTAGTTCCGGCCGAAACCGGCAATTTCTCCGGTGCCGGAAAGGCTCCACATCAGTTCGACAAAAGGGTTGCGGAAGCCGTGCTTGAGCCGGGTTTCCCGGTAATTGAGCGAAGTTATTCCGACGGAATGGACGTAGAACGGCATCGGACACTCCGGCGGATTCCGGAGGTCAAGGCGGCCGTAAAAAATCGATTCCGGATGTCGGGCGGCAGGTTCAGTGGTCATACGGTGAGCCGGTGGTTGTGGTGGTGATCCGCCCGGAACACGGCGCATTGCCGCCGGGCGCTGACTGCCTTTACAATAGTCGGAAAGCGCTCTGAAATCAAGTCCGGAATTGTAAAAAAATCATCCTGACGTTATATTATCCTCAGGTTTCGTTAAACTGACAACTCAACTTAAACCCATTCCGGCGGCCGCATGAAATCTGAAAACTCCTCAACCGTTCCTGTCCGGCCCCTGGAAAAACTCACCGGTGAAATCCGCCGGGTGCGGTTTGAGAACCCGGAAAGCGGCTTCGCGGTGCTGGTGGTCAAGCCTGAATCCGGGCGGGAACTGCCGGTCTGCGGCAGTCTGGCCGGGCTGCATGCCGGGCAGTGCATCGAGGTGGAGGGCTTCTACGGGGAACACGCCGAATTCGGCCGGGAGTTCAGGGCGGAACGTTACCGGATTGCGCTGCCGGGCACTCCGGAGGGACTGAAACGTTTTCTGGGCTCTGCCGTGCCCGGTATCGGACCCAAAACCGCCGCCCTGCTGGTTGACCACTTCGGCCGGGATATTGTCAAAGTGCTGGATCACTACCCCCGGCGGCTGCAGGAAATTCCCGGTATCGGACGCAAAAAAGGCGCGGATATCGCCCGGGTCTGGCGGGAGACGGCCGCCCGGCGCGACGGAATGATTTTTCTCCAGAGCCTGGGGATCACTCCGGCTTATTGTTCGCGGCTGTTCAAGCGCTACGGCGACAAGGCCCCCGAGGTGGTGCGCGCCAACCCCTACCGCCTGGCTGAAGAGGTGGATGGCATCGGTTTCCTGCGGGCCGATGCGATTGCGACGGCCATGGGGTTCGATCCGGATTCCGATGAGCGGCAGACTGCGGCGGCGGTGTTTGCGCTCAACACCATGGTCGGCTCCGGACACGTCTGCGCTCCGGAAGAGACGCTGGCTGCTGCTGCGGCCGAGCTTACCGGACGGGGTGAAGACGCCGCCCGGCGCGGCATCGCCCGGGCTTTGGAACGCCGGTTGCTGGTACGGCTGGACGGCATGATTTACACGCCGTTGCTGGCCGCCGCCGAGACCGAACTGCCCAAACTGGTGCTCCGCCTGGCTGCAGCCCGGAGCTCGGTTCCGGGCCGCTACCGCCGGATCGGTTCCGCCGGCGGGCTGAAGCTGGCCGCCGAACAGCAGCAGGCAGTGGACGCGGTGGGAGGAGCTCCGTTGTCGATTATCACCGGCGGTCCCGGCGTCGGCAAGACCACCGTGGTGGGCGAAATTGTGCGGCGGGCCCGCCTGGCCAATCTGCGCATCGCGTTGGCCGCGCCAACCGGACGGGCCGCCAAGCGGTTGTCGGAAGCAACCGGACTGCCGGCCAGGACCATTCACCGGCTGCTGAATTTTGATCCGGCGCTCGGACGGTTCGCGCACGATCGCGTGCACCCGCTCGGCTGTGATCTGCTGATTGTGGATGAATCCTCCATGCTCGACATTCTGCTGGCTCAGGCGCTGTTCCGGGCGGTGCGGCCGGGGACCGCCGTGGTGCTGGTGGGCGATCGTGACCAGCTGCCGTCGGTGGGGCCGGGCACCGTGTTCAAGGATCTGATCGGATCTGGCTTTTTTACGGTGACGCGCCTGACGCGGGTGTTCCGGCAGTCGGAGGCCAGCCGGATCATTCTCAACGCCCACCGGGTTAATCAGGGCTTGCTTCCGGAGCCTCCGCCGCGTTCCGGCGAGGGCGGACTGGCCGATTTCTACTGGCTGGAACAGGATGATCCGGCCCGGGCCGCGGCCATCATCGCCGAACTGGTCACCAACCGCATTCCGGTCCGTTTCGGTCTGGATCCGGTGGAGGAAATTCAGGTGCTGACGCCGATGAACCGCGGCATCTGCGGCGCGACCGCGCTCAATGAACTGCTGGCCGCCCGGCTCAACGGCGGTGAACGGGCCGGGTTCACTCTCGGAGAACGGGTGTTCAAAGAAGGTGACAAGGTCATGCAGACCGCCAACAATTACGACAAGCAGGTGTTCAACGGCGATCTCGGCCGCCTGGAGCAGGTATACAATTCCAGGCGCCGCTTTGTGGTCGCGTTCGACGGCGGCCGCCGGGTTGAATATGGTTTTGACGAGGCGGTTCAGCTGGTGCGGGCCTACGCGATTACCGTGCACAAATCCCAGGGGTGTGAATTTCCGGCGGTGGTGGTGCCGCTGCTGACCCAGCACTATATGATGCTGCAGCGCAATCTGCTTTACACGGCGATGACGCGCGCCCGTAAACTGCTGATTCTCATCGGTTCGCGCCGGGCGGTGGAAATTGCGGTGCGCAACACCCGGCTCGAACCGCGCAACTCCCGGCTGGCCGCCCGTTTGGCGGCGGAAAAAGTCGGGGATTGAACTTGCCATTGATCCGGCGCGGTGTTATATTAATAAATTGTGCAAAGCCGCGCGCCGTCAGGATGCCGGTGCGGCGGTCCGTCATAGAATATACTGCGAGGTGTGCCACATGGGTAGAACGGTTGCTCAGAAAATTTTTGACGCCCACGAGGTCGACCGTCCGGCGGATAACGTTCGGGTGCTCGCTCTCGACCGGGTGTTTTGTCACGAAATCACCACCCCGATCGCCATTGACGACCTGGTCGCCATCGGCCGGGACCGCGTGTTTGATCCGGCCAGAATCAAGGTGGTGATCGACCATGTGAGTCCGGCCAAGGACTCCAAAACCGCGATTCAGGGTAAAACGCTGCGCGACTGGGCGCGGCGGCATGGCATTGCGGACTTTTTCGACATCGGCGACAACGGCGTCTGCCATGCGCTGTTTCCGGAAAAGGGGTTTGTCCGTCCCGGTTTCACCGTGATCATGGGCGACTCCCATACCTGCACTCACGGGGCGTTCGGCGCTTTCGCGGCCGGGGTCGGAACCACCGACCTTGAAGTCGGCATTCTCAAGGGGGTCTGCGCGTTCCGGGAGCCGCAGACCATCAAGGTGGTGCTCAACGGGCGGCTGCGTCCGGGAGTGTACGCCAAGGACGCGATCCTCACGATCATCAAAATGCTCACGGTCAACGGCGCCACCGATCAGGTCATCGAATTTGCCGGTGAAGCGGTGGCGGCGCTGGGCATGGACGGTCGCATGACTCTCTGCAACATGGCGATTGAGGCGGGCGGAACCTGCGGAATCTGTTATCCGGATATGGTGACGGTCGACTACCTCTGGGAGTTCATCCGGTCGGAGTATCCGGACAAGGCGGCGGCGCTGGCTGATTTCTCGCGTTTCCTGCCCGACGCCGACGCTGTCTACACCAAAGTCGTGGAAATCGACGCCTCCGCCATTGAGCCGGTGGCTACGGTCGGCTACAAACCCGATCAGGTCAAGCCGGTGCGCGAGCTGGCCGGAACCCGGGTGGATCAGGTTTATATCGGCAGCTGCACCAATGGCCGGATTGAGGATCTCCGGGTGGCGGCGGAAGTTATGCGTAACCGTCACATCGCGCCGACGGTGCGGTGCGTGATTTCCCCGGCTACGCCGCTGGTTTACCGTCAGGCGCTGGAAGAGGGGCTGATTGCGGTGTTCATGGCGGCCGGCTGCTGTGTGACCAATCCGACCTGCGGCGCCTGCCTGGGCATGAGCAACGGAGTGCTCGCTCCCGGCGAAGTCTGCGCATCGACTACCAACCGCAACTTCAACGGCCGCATGGGCAGGGGCGGCATGGTGCATCTGATGAGTCCGGCGACGGCAGCGGCGACCGCAGTGGCCGGCACGATCGTCAATTCGCCGTTCTACCGCTAATGAGGTTAAGCGAATGAAAAATTTCAGTGGAAAAATTCTGTTTCTCGACCGTTCCGACATCAACACCGATGAAATTATTCCGGCCAAATACCTGACCGAATCCAGCAAGGCGGCGCTCAAGCCGTACTGCCTGGAGGATCTTGCCCTTGAGGGGTTTGATCCGAAGCGGGATGTTCCGGGCGCCGGAGTCATTGTCACCCGGGCCAACTTCGGGTGCGGCTCCTCCCGGGAGCACGCGCCGTGGGTGCTGGAGTGCAACGGCATTAATTTGGTGATTGCGGTGAATTTCGCCCGGATATTCCGGCAGAACATGTTCAACTGCGGCTTGCTGGCGGTAACCTTGCCGGAAGCGGAAATCGACGATCTCTTCAAAACCTTTGCCGCGTCCGGAGCGGAGCTGACCACCGATCTTGACCGGCAGGTGTTCACCGTCACCGGCGGTGGAGTCACCCGGGAATACCGGTTTGACGTCGGCGATTTCGACCTGGCGCTGGTTCGGGCCGGTGGCTGGGTGGCTTACGCCGACCGCAAATACTGAGCGGCGGCGGCAGTCCGCACGGTTTCAGACAACGCCGTCCTCCTGGAGATCAGGAGGGCGGCGTTTTTGGTTGGTCCGGGGCGGCGAATGGCTGCCCCTGGCGATGGTTCCGCCTGAGCCGGACGGGATCCCGACAGGTTGACGCGGTCAGGGGGGAGGGGTCATTTTCCACCCGGCTCCGCCGCAAAAAAAAGCGCCGTTTCCGGAATCGCGGAAACGGCACTGTTCTGACCGCTGCAGCCTGTCTTATTTGGCGCGGCGGATGCCGAAGGCCTCGGTAACGGCGAGATAGCGTTCACGGTTTTCACGCAGCAGATAGGCCAGCAGCTTCTTGCGCAGCGCCACCATGGCCATGAGGCCGCGGCGGGTGCTGTGATCTTTCGGATTGTTTTTGAGATGTCCGGTCAGCTCGGTGATCCGGGTGCTGAGCAGCGCGATCTGCACTTCGGGCGAACCGGTGTCTCCGGCTTTGCGTCCCCACTTGGCGACCAGATCAGCTTTGACGGCTTTGTCCATGTTCAGGTTCTCCATTGATATGAGTTGCGAGTCCGCCAGCCGGCGGTTCGGACTGAAACCGCCAACCCGTTGCTTACGGACCGTTTATCCAAATAATATAATCCCGGATCCGGAAAAATTCAAGTCAGAAAATTTTTCACACCGGTGAAAATGATCTGGGCCGCCAGCGCGATGAGGTACATTCCGGTGAGTTTGCTCAGGATGTTCACCCCTTTTTTCTTGAGCACGTTGCCCAGATGTTCGCCGAAAAACAGCACCAGGCCCAGCGCGCCAACTGCCAGAACAATCGCTCCGGCGGTGATGAACCGTTCCGAATAGCTCAGTCCCGGTTCCGCGCCCATCACCAGCAATGCGCCGATGGTGCCGGGGCCGACGGTGTAGGGAATGGCCAGCGGCACCACGGCGATGTCGTTGTCGCTTCCGCAGAGGCGGTTGGCCGGCGTCCCGGTCGAACGCACCATGTCAATGCCGTTGAGCAGCAGCACCAGTCCGGCTCCGACCCGGAAAGCGTCCAGCGAGATGCCGAGGTAACGGAAAATGACATTCCCGAAAAAGTACAGCACCAGACAGATGATCAGCACGGCGCTGGTAATGCGCAGCGCCAGCAGACGTTGTCCGCCGCGGGTGAGTTCGCTGCTGATCGTCAGAAAAACCGACAGCACGAAAAACGGGGTCAGCAGCAGCAGCAGCCGAATGATCAGACCGATGAGGGCGGCGGGGGTCATTTAACCTGACCTGAAGAAACTTCCTGCTGCAGTTCGGCGTCGGCCGCAAGCACCTGCTCGCGCTGTTTGATCCGGAAAGCCTTGAGCTTGGCCGCCAGCCCGGGATCGCTGAGCGCGAGAATCGCGATGGCGTACAGGGCCGCGTTTTTACCGCCGGCTTTGCCGGCAGTCACTGCCGCCACCGGGATTCCCGGAGGCATCTGAACGATGGAAAAGAGCGCATCCAGTCCGTTGAACGGTGCGCTCGCCACCGGAATTCCGATCACCGGCAAAGTGGTATGCGCGGCGATTACGCCGCCGAGGTGGGCGGCCATGCCGGCGGCGCAGATGATGACCCGGATTCCGGCGGCCTCGGCGTTCACGGCGAAATCGGCCGCCTCGGCCGGGGTGCGGTGCGCCGAGAGCACCCGGACAACGTGTTCAACTCCGAAAGCGGTCAAAGTATCGAGGGCGCCGCGGACGATTTCCAGATCGCTTTTGCTGCCCATTACCACTGCCACGCTCATGATTCAGACTCCCTGTTGATTTGGCGTTTTCAGGTTTTGCGGTGCGGTTTTCCGGCGGGACGGCGGCTTTCCGGCCGTCCGGATTCCGGCGGAGTTCACCGTCAGCGCGGAGGACTCCGGAAAATTCAGAAAATATACATCCTCAGCCGGTTTTTGCAAGTCCGCAACTGGAAAAAGCACGGCCGGCGTGGTATATTAACCGATTATGAAAACTGACCTTTAACCCCGGATTATGATTATGTCTGAATTTGAAACTCTGCCGCGGGCCTACGAACCCGCCGAGGTGGAAAAGAAATGGTTTCCCCGCTGGGAGGAGGCCGGATTGTTCCGCGGCGATCCCGCATCGTCGAAGGAAGCCTATTCGATTGTGATTCCGCCGCCCAACGTGACGGGAATTCTGACCCTGGGGCATGTGCTCAACAACACCTTGCAGGACATCCTCTGCCGCTATCAGCGCATGCGGGGCCGCGAAGTGTGTTGGTTCCCCGGCACCGATCACGCCGGCATCGCGACCGAGGCGCGGGTGGAAAAGTATCTGCGCCAGAATTTCAACACCGGCCGCGAGGAGCTCGGCCGCGAGGAGTTTATCCGCCGGGTCTGGCAGTGGAAAGGTGAATTCGGCGGAAAAATCATCCGCCAGCTGCGTACGCTCGGCTGTTCCTGCGACTGGGAGCGGGAACGCTTCACCATGGACGAAAACCTTTCCCGGGCGGTGCGCAAGGTTTTTGTAGCCCTCTACAACAAAGGCTACATTTACCGCGGTCAGCGCATGATCAACTGGTGTCCGGTGGCCAAGAGCGCGTTGTCCGACGAGGAGGTCATTTACAGGGAGGTGCCCGGTCATTTTTGGCATTTCCGCTATCCGCTGACGGACGGATCGGGTTATCTGGTGGTGGCGACCACCCGTCCTGAGACCATGTTCGGCGATACTGCGGTGGCGGTCAATCCCGCCGACGAGCGCTACCGGCATCTGATCGGCAAGACGGTTCGCCTGCCGCTGACCGACCGGGAGATTCCGATCATCGGCGACGAGCACGCCGATCCGGCCAAGGGAACCGGTTGCGTCAAGATCACGCCGGCGCATGACCCCAATGACTTTGAGGTTGGCAAGCGGCATCAGCTGGAAGTCATCAACGTGATGAACCCCGATGCCTCGCTCAATGAGCGCTGCGGACGGCCGTTCGCCGGACTTGACCGCTTCGAAGCGCGCAAGCTCTGCGTGAAAATGATGGAAGAGCAGGGATTGCTGGAGAAGGTGGAGGAGATCACCCATTCGGTCGGTTATTCCGAGCGCGGCGACGTGCCGATTGAGACTCTGGTGAGCTACCAGTGGTTCTGCAACATGAAGGAACTGGCCAAACCGGCGATTGAAGCGGTTAAATCCGGTCGCATCAAGTTTCATCCCGAGCGCTGGGCCAAGACCTATTTTCACTGGATGGAAAACATTCAGGACTGGTGCGTGTCGCGCCAGATCTGGTGGGGGCACCGGATTCCGGCCTGGTATAACGACGAGAACGGCGAGGTGTACGTCGGCGAGGAGCCGCCGGTGGCGCCCGGCCGGTGGCGCCAGGAGGAGGATGTGCTGGACACCTGGTTTTCGAGCTGGCTGTGGCCGTTCTCGGTGATGGGGTGGCCGGATGAGACGCCGGAACTGCGCAAGTTTTATCCGACCTCGGCGCTGGTGACCGGTCCGGACATCATTTTCTTCTGGGTGGCGCGCATGATTATGGCGGGCTGCGAATTCATGAAGGAGATTCCTTTCCGCGATGTTTACTTCACCAGCATCATCCGGGACGAAATCGGCCGCAAGCTCTCCAAGTCGCTGGGAAACTCCCCCGATCCTCTGGACGTGATTGCCACTTACGGTGCGGACGCATTGCGGTTCACGATTGTCTACATTGCGCCGCTGGGCATGGACATCCGCTACAGCAATGAAAAGTGCGAGATCGGCAAGACCTTCGCCAACAAACTCTGGAACGCCTGCCGTTTCCGGCAGATGCAGGGACCGGTTTCCGGGCGTTTCACCGAACTCGCACCCGAGGTGATCGCCACTCTCAGCGCCGACGAGCGCTGGATGCTGGCCCGGCTCGATGCCGCCGTGGATGCCGTTAATGCCGATTTGGCCGAGTTCAATTTCCACACGGCGGCGCACGCCATCTACGATCTGGTCTGGTCCGAATTCTGCGACTGGTTCATTGAGGCGGAAAAGGTTCCGATGCGGGCGGGCGGCCGGGAACGGGATCGGGCGCTGGCGGTGCTGGATTACGCGCTTTACCGCATTTTGCGGCTCATGCATCCCTTCATGCCGTTCATTACCGAGGAGCTGGCTCACCAGATGGGATTTCTGCCTGAGGACCGGAGCATCATGTACGCTCCCTATCCGGAGAACGACGGCGTGGTTCCCGCCGGTCATCCGGAGCCGGCGCTGGTGGACGGCAAGTTCGAACTGGTGCGCGGCGGCCGCTTCCTGAAAGCGAGCTACAACATTCCGGACGGGCGCAAAGTCGCGTTCCACATCAAAGCGGCGGACCAGGCGGCGCTGGAGTTTCTCACCCGGGAGAAGAATTCGCTGCTGAGTCTGCTCAATGCTTCGGAAATGGTGGTTTCGTCCGAGGACTTTGACGTTGCCGTCAGGGGTGCGGCGCCGTCGCGGATCTGTTCGTCCGGAACGGTTTATCTGCCGCTGGCCGGCCTGATTGATGTCGCCGCGGAGCGGACGAAGCTGGAAAAACAGCTCAAGGAGCTGGAGGGTTGGATTGCCGGTACCC
This sequence comes from uncultured Lentisphaeria bacterium, assembly GCA_949298075.1. Classification (GTDB taxonomy): domain Bacteria; phylum Verrucomicrobiota; class Lentisphaeria; order Victivallales; family Victivallaceae; genus UBA1784. The sequence continues at coordinate 80,955 of CASFVA010000009.1, read as the reverse complement.
GGGGACGGCTGGGCAATGCGCGTTTTGTGCAGAGTGCCCCGGCCCAGGTGGTGGAGTCGACCCGGGCCAAACTGGCCGAGCTGGAGGACAAAGCCGCCCGGACCCGGGAGCTGCTGGCAAGCTTGAAGTAAAGTTCCGTCCGGTCGTGGAGGTACGGCTGAAGAAGAAATTTCAGGAAGGGTGTTGACATCATGTTGATTGATCTGCCGATTGAAAAACTGAAAACGTATCAGGGATTGAATCCATGTCCGGACGATTTCGACCGTTACTGGGATGAATCGTTGGCGGAACTGGCGACTGTTGAAAGCGATGTCCGGCTGGTGCCGGCGGAATTCCGGGCGCCGGGTGCGGAATGTTTCGACCTGTTTTTCACCGGGGTCGGCGGTGCGCGGGTGCATGCCAAATTTCTGCGTCCGCGTGGGACTCCAGCAACGCCGCGTCCGGCGGTGGTCATTTTTCACGGTTATTCGGGCAACTGCGGTTCGTGGTGCGACAAACTCAAATATGTGAACGCGGGATTTGTGGTGGCGGCGCTGGATTGTCGGGGGCAGGGCGGACTCTCTGAGGACACGACTCCGGTGAGCGGGATGACTTTCCGTGGGCATTTTGTCCGGGGCCTGGATGATCCCGATCCGAAGAAGCTGCTGTTCCGGAGCATTTTTCTGGATACCGCTCAGCTCACCAGGCTGGTGATGGCGATGCCCGACGTGGACGCCGCCCGGGTCGGTATTACCGGGGGGTCTCAGGGTGGCGGACTGACTTTCGCCTGCGCGGCGCTGGTGCCGGAGGTCAACCGGGCGGCGGCGGCTTATCCGTTTCTCTCCGACTACCGGAGGGTGTGGGAGATGGATTTGGCCAAAGGAGCCTACGAGGAGTTGAGTTATTACTTCCGGATGTTTGATCCCGTGCATGCCAGGGAGCAGGAGGTGTTCACCAAACTCGGGTACATCGACATTCAGCATCTGGCGCCGCGCATTCGCTGCTCCCTCGTGATGTTCACCGGACTGATGGACACCATCTGTCCGCCGTCGACCCAGTTTGCGGCCTACAACAAGGTCGTCTCGCCCAAGGAAGTGGTGTTCTATCCGGATTTCGGGCACGAATCGCTGCCGGGGTGCGACGATGCGGTTTATGAATACATGATGGAAATGCTGTGATGGCCGGCGCAGACGATACCGGAAACCTGACTTTTGAGCAGGCCATGGGCGAACTGGAAAATCTGGTCGCCCGGATGGAGTCCGGCAAACTGCCGCTGGACGAGCTGATCGCCAATTATGAGCGCGGCAACCGGCTGGCGGCTTTCTGCCGCAGCAAGCTGGAGACGCTGGAGCGGCGCATTGAGCTGCTGACCGCCGATGACGGCGGCGGGGGGCGCTGGACCGAATTTGATGGCGAAACTCCCGCCGGCGGCCGGCACGGCGCGGCAGCGACGGCGGCGGAGCCGTCCGCGTCGCCGCTGGACACGGAGAGCGGAGCGGATAACGAACTGCCGTTCTGACGGCGGGAGAACCAATGGGCATTTACAGCGAACGAAAATTCAGTTATGCGACCGGTTTTCTGATTCTGCTGGCGGCGTTTCTGGCGTTGTATCTCCCGGCATTTTTCAACACCCGGGAATTTTTCCGCCAGGAGGGCATTTACGCGGCGGCGGCACAGGAGGTGGAGCATTCCGGTTTTGCGGCTCCGGCGGGGCGGTCTGCACTGCGGGTTGCGCATCCGTTGTTTCCGGCTTTGGCTTCGCTGGTTTACCGCGCCACCGGTCTGCCGATGGAAATGGTGCTGCGGGGAATTTCCGTTCTGCTGCTGGGGGCGACCACGATAGTGGTTTATCTGGCGGCGGCCAGTGAACGATCCTGCCGGGCGGGCTGGGTGGCGGCCGCGATGTATTTCAGCTGTGCAGTTGCCATGGAAAAGGGCAGCGACGGCTATCCGCTGACTCTGGAGGCGTTTTTTCTGCTTGCCGCCCAGCTGCTTTTTTTCAATTTCGGCGTACGGCGGGTCAACTGGAATTTCGCCTGGATTTCCTTTGCCGTGCTGGGCACGGCGGCGTTTTTTACCGGCGGGCTGGGCATGCTGGTGTTTCTGATTGCTCCGCTGTTTTTTCTGAGGCGTCCGCTGTCTGTGAGTTCGAAGTTCCGCAAGCCGGGATTTATTGTTGCGCTGGCGGTTGTGGTGACCGCACTGCTGTACTGGTGGGCGCCGTTTTACGGATCAGGGCGCCAGCAGCTGGAAAGCGCCGGGCTGGAGTGGCTGGACATTTCGCTCAGCAGCTACCTTGAGGAAATCATTGCCTTTCCGCTCTACCTGGTTATCCGGCTGCTGCCCTGGAGTCTGATTGCGTGGCTGCCGTTCTGTGTGGCCCTGCAGAGTCTGGATGCAACGCCGATTTTCAGCCGCTATCTGCGTACGCTGTGTTTTGTCACCATCGCTTTGCTGCTGCTGATTCCCAAAGCGGATTCCGGCTGGATGCTGTTCGCGGTGGGGCCGCTGTCGATTCTGGTCGGCATTAATTACGAACTGGGCATGCGGCGTTACGGTGCCCGGTTCCGGCGGGTGTTGCGGCTGGGAGAATTTTTTGCGCTCGGGGTGGCGGTGCTGGTGGCGGGAGCCTGTTTTCTGCCGCTGGAGTGGTTGAAGCTGTTTTTCAGCTTGTCCAAAACCCTGGCGTTCCGCGAAGCAGCCGGTTATGGCATTGTGGCATTCGGCGCCATTGGCGCGGCGCTGCTGATCGCCCTGCTGCTGCGGCATGGGCGGGAAACGGAACCGGTCTGGCTGCAGCTGCTGCTGGTGTCTCTGGCCGGAGGCGTGTTTTTCTGCTGTGTGCTCCAGCCCTATCAGGCGCAGGAGAAATACAAACGCATTCTTGGGAATGACATCCGCATGGCGCTGGCGGCCAATCGCGCCAACCGGATTTACAAGATCGACATCAACGATCTTCATGGCGGATTGTTTTATTCCGGAGCGGAGGTGGTCAAGGTGGGTTCTCTGGATGAGTTGCCGGAAAGTGAGCCGGTGATCTACCTTATTGCCACGGAATTCCCCCAGCGTCCGGATCGCAGCTGGAGCAATCTTTTCCCCCCCGGCTACACTTACCGCGGCCAGAAACTGGCACTGTGGAAAGGGGTATTGCGGCCTTTGGATTGATGCACGGCGCCGGAAAAAGTTCCGCGTTTGATTTTTCGGTCCGGGAACGGCCGGATTTCCGTACCGCAGCTGCATCCCCTCGCAGAAATCTGGCGATTCCGGGCGATAAAAAGCCGCTCCGGAACCGGAGCGGCAGGGCTGTGTGAGCGATCCGCCGCAGCTTAACTGCGGCCGGGGGCGCAGGATTTATTTCTGCTGGCGCTTGGCCCGGGCGGCCTTGGCTGCGGCCATTGCCTTTTCAGCGTCTTCGGCCGGAGTCCGGCGCGCGGTCAACTTGACTTTATACTCTTCGCCGCCTTTGAGGTTGATTTTGTAACTCCGGGCTTTGGCGTCCGAAGTGGTCTGGGGCTGTTTCAGATATTCCACCCCATTGACCTGCATGGATTTGAAATCAGTCCAGCGCGGAGTGCGCGTGCCGTCGGGGGCGGTCAGATTCTGCCCCCGGGGAATGAAATGGTAAGTGCCGTCAGCGTCGACCATGAAGGAGAAAGTCAGGTCCCCCCAGTCGTCACCGGCTTCACAACGGACATAGAGTCCTTCGCCAATTTTGTTCTTGAACTGGGTGGAGGCGTTGGGGGTCGTATTGCCCGGATCAGTAAGATACACCGGACCGATGTGATTGCCGCGGATCTCAATTACGGTGTTGGTGGCGGCCGTAACCGCAACTGCGGCGAAGCCGAGCATCAATGCGAACAGGATTTTTTTCATCTTTCCTCCGGGTATGATCGTTTTACAACAATTCTCCTTCAATATCGATGAAGGATTGATTATACTGTAGCATGAATTAATTCAAAATCAAGCCGGATGCAGAAATTCAGTTGTTTCATGTATGCTTTCAATGCCGGCCGGCGGAGACGGCGCCGCCAACCGCCAAAAATCCGGATGCCGGGACGTCGCTGCGGGGGGTCATTTGGCTTTGGCGCGGGCGGCCCGGCGGTCATGAAAGCGGTTGACCAGCATTTTTACGAAAAAATAGGTCAGCGGCGTCATGATTGCAGTCAGCAGTGCGCCGCCGATGAAGAAAGAGATGATGAGTTCCCAGCCGAGACTCATCAGGGCGGCCCAGCTCTGTTCGTGCAGAACAGACGCAAGCGCCTTTTTGATTGCTTCGTAACTCAGGTCGGAGTTGATCAGCTTGCTGCCGACGTAGCATTGGGCCGGATAGATGAAGAAAACGGTAATATGATTGGTGAGCAGAGTTCCGAGGGTGGCTCCGATTTTGCTGCCCCGCAACAGAAAAGCCGTTGGAATCGAGCAGACCAGCTGTAATCCGAAAGGAATCAGACATCCGTAAAACATCCCGATGGCCCAGCCGCGTGCGATGTATTCCGGGGTGGCCTTCTCTTTGACCACTTTGAGATACAGCCGCATGGTCATGCGCTTGAAATCCATTAAAAGACACTCCTCTTCAGCTCAAAAACAACTGCTATATTGTTAATATAATGCGCTGGCTGGCTGGATTCAAGCGTGCGCGAAGTTTTTTTCAGGCTTCGCTGACGTTGCGGCGGTACTGGGCGAAGATGGCGGCCTTGGAAACAAAGCCGCGGAAAACGCCGTCCGGCCCGTTCACCGGCAGGTATTTCAAATCAAAACGTTCGAGATTGGCCATGGCTTTTCCGAGGTGATCGTCGGTGGTTACCAGTCCGCGGGGGGACTCCATAAGGTCAAACACCAGCAGGGATCCGCGCAGATCGGGATCGATCATCACGCTCAGGATTTTATCCAGGTGAACCACGCCGAGCAGTCCGCCGTGGTCATCCAGTACGGGAAATATTTCCAGGCCCGGATGGTTTTCCACCAGATCGATCACCCGGTACATCGCGTCTCCGATGTGCAAAGGTTGATAGCGGGTGTCGAGATTGAGCCGGACCGGCAGTCGCTGAAGCAGCGCCTGATCGCGGTCATCAACCAGCAGGCGGTTTTCGGCCAGAGCCTTGCGGTAGATGGAATTGGGTTCAAAGAATCCGGCGGTGAACCAGGAGACGGAGGAAACAATCATCAGCGGTACCAGCAGAATGTAACTGCCGGTTACCTCCGCAATCAGAAACACGCCGGTGAGGGGAGCCCGCATGACTGCGGTGAACACGCCGCACATGCCGGCGACAATGAAATTCTGCTCCTGCAGCTCTATTATGCCGGTCAGGTTGACGATCCGGGCAAAGGCGAAGCCGAAGAAGGCCCCGATGAACATCGATGGTGCGAAGATGCCGCCGTCGCCTCCGCCGTCCACAGTCAGCACCGAGGCGATGACCTTGAGCAGCACCGCCGACGCAACGGCTATGGCCAGCAGTACGGTTGGCGAAGTGATGAGATTCTGCAGGGGAGACTTTTCGATCAGCAGCTCAAAACGTCCGTAATAGACCGCTTCGACAAAGCCGTAGCCCTGTCCGCGCAGCAGCGGAAACAGCGCGAGCAGAACTCCGAGCAGGAGGCCGGCGGCAAGCAGCCTGGTTCCGGCGCGCGGCAGCCGGTGATGCAGCAGTGCGGCCAGCCAGTAGGCGGTTTTGATGACGTAAACTCCGACCAGGGCGGCGATGATTCCGCAGAGAAAGTAGCATGGAATGGCATCCAGCCGCCAGGGCTCATTGAGTTCCAGCGAGAAAATCCGGTGATCGGCAATCAGGATCCGCGAAACCACCGTGGCGATGGCGCTGGCCATCAGCATGGGAATCAGGGCGGCGACGCTGAATTCGGGCAGCAGCACTTCCACCGCGAAAAGCACTCCGCCCACCGGACTGTTGAAGATGGCCGAAATCGCGGCGGCGGCGCCGCAGCCGATGAGCAGCACCCGGTGGCGGCGGTCAAAACCGAGAAAACTGCTGCCGTTGGCACCGATGGCGGCGCCGGTGATTACGCTGGGGGCCTCGAGTCCGGCCGAACCGCCGAACCCGACGGCGCAGGCGCTGGAGAGCACATGGGTGAACACGTCGCTTAGCGGGATGTTGTAGCGGCGGCGGTTGAGCATCAGGATCAGCGGACTCAGGCTCTTGGCATAGCGGACTCCTCCCAGCCAGCGCTGAATCAGGTGAGAGCCGGTCATACCGATCAGCGGCAGCAGAATCAGCACCGCCGACAGCAGTAATCCGCTGAAACCGCCGGCGCAGCCGGCTAAACTGGAACAGCCGCGGTTGAGCCAGGTGACCAGCCAGTGCAGAATCACCGCCGCCAGTGCGGCGACGGAGCCGATCAGCAGCGCCATGCCCACAGTAGTGGCGCGTTCGCCGAAACGGCGGCGCAGAAAACGGGTCAGCCGCAGAACGGTGTGACGATGGATTTTCAGCAGAAAACGCAGCATGGCCGTTCAGATCGGGTTAAAATGAAAAAAAACACCGGGCGGGGGCGTATCCCCCTCCCGGTGCGGTGTTGAAACTTATTTCAATTTGAGCCCGGACATCGCCTGGCTGTTGAAAAATTCGCCGACATCCACAATGTCCTCGCCCGGTTTGAGCGCGGCGGTGTATTCGGCTTCGGCGGCCTTGAGATCCTCTTCGGAGAAGTTGTCGGTCGCGGCCTTGATTGAGAGACCGATCCGGCGTTCGTCGGAGTCGACCTTGATCACGCGGGCTTCAACCTCGTCGCCGATCTTGAGGACATCTTTGACCTTCTCCACCCGGTCGTGCGAAAGCTGCGAAATGTGGATGAGGCCGTCGATCTTGTTGGTGAGTTCGACAAAAGCTCCGAACGCGGTGATTTTGCTGACTTTGCCCTTGACCACATCGCCGACCTTGTACAGTTCATTGATGTTGGCCCAGGGATCGCTCTCGGCCTGCTTGAGGCCGAGCGAAATGCGCTGCTGTTCGGGATTGATCTCCAGAATGACGACTTCAACCTCCTGTCCGGGCTTGAGTACCTCGTTGGGGTTGTTGATCTTGCGGGTCCAGCTCATATCCGAGACATGGATCATGCCGTCAATGTCGTTTTCGATTTCGACGAACGCCCCGTAGTTGGTCATGTTGCGGACCTTGCCGACAATGTGTTTGCCAACCGGATACTTCTCGGCCAGGACTTCCCACGGATTGCGCTCCTTCTGACGGAGTCCGAGCGAGATCTTGCGGCTGTCGCGGTCAATGTCAAGCACAACGGCTTCGACTTCCTCACCGACGGAGAGCACGTCGCTGGCCTTATTGATGCGCTTGGTCCAGCTCATTTCCGAAACGTGGATCAGACCTTCGACGCCGACTTCGATTTCAACAAAGGCGCCGTACGGCATGATATTGACCACTTTGCCGTGAATATGGCTGCCCTTGGGGTATTTGGAGACGACGTCGTCCCACGGGTTGCGGGTCTTCTGCTTGAGTCCGAGCGAAACGCGTTCCTTTTCCTTGTCGATGCCGATGATGACGACTTCCAGTTCTTCGCCGACGTGAAGCACTTCGGAAGGATGGGCGATGCGTCCCCAGGAAATGTCGGTGATGTGCAGCAGTCCGTCGACGCCGCCGAGGTCGATGAATGCACCGAAGTCGGTGATATTCTTGACTGTGCCGCGGCGCAGATCGCCAACCTTCATTTCCGAGAGCAGCTTGCTGCGCTGATCGCGGAGCGACTCCAGCAGGAGTTCGCGGCGGGACACCACGATATTGCGGCGTTCGAGGTTGATTTTGATGATTTTGACATCAAATTCCTTGCCGATGTAATCATCCATATTGTGCACCGGACCAACGTCGAGCTGTGAGCCGGGCAGAAAAGCGGGGAAGCCTTCGACGTCAACCATGACGCCGCCCTTGACGCGGTGGCGCATGAAACCCTTGACGACGTAACCTTCGCCGTATTCAGTGGTGATGCGGTTCCACGCCTTGATGGAATGAGCTTTTTCCAGACTGAGCGTCGGCATGTTCTGGCGGTTCTCAATTTCTTCGAGGTAGACGTCGATTTTGTCGCCGACCTTCGCTTCGTCGTACTTGAGAAATTCGCCGGCCGGAACGAATCCTTCGGCTTTGTAACCGATGTCGACCAGAGCGCCGTCGGGACGCTTGTCGATGATGGTGCCTTCGACGATTTTACCCTTGGTGAAGGTGTCGGTGGAGGCCTGACCCTTGAGGAGTTCTTCCATCGAAGCGGGCATGTTGCCGAGATCGAGGAAATCGTTCGCGAAATTTTCTTCTTGCATGCTGTTTGTGGTTGTTTTAGTTATTTTAACTGTTGAGGCAATCCGGACCTCCCGGCCGCCCGTACTCCCGCCCGACGCCGGCGTCCAGCCGGCACTCAGGCCGATAAATCCTTTAATATAACGCACTATCGCCGATTTTCAAGCGCCGGAATGTTTTTTTGCAAAGAGAAGCCGGCTTTCAAGGCGCAGTCCTCCGGCCGTACGCTGAGGACGAGCTGAAAACGGCCGGACGGGGGCCTGCCGGCCGGGACTGCGGTGACGGAAATCTTGAAAAAAGTCCGGCGCGGGGTTATATTTAGTTATTTGCCGTCAATTGGTTTTGCAAAGAAAGTTTGGTGTCCGGCCTATGCCCCGGTTCGATTATGAGTATGAGCCTGTAGCGCCGCGCCGTCCCGGTTCCGGTTCCGGACGGGGGCGGCTGATTTTGATTGCGGTGGTGATCGCGGCGATTACCGGCGGTCTGCTGTACTTGCTGATTCCGTCCGAGGCCGGGAAGCCGCCTGCGACTCCGCCGGGGGGCGGCTCGCAGACGGAAATGGGCGCGGCGGCCGGCGATTCCGCTGCGCCGCCGGCGGGCGACGCCGATCCGGCGGAACCGGATTCCGAACGTGCGTCCGGAGTGCCGACGGAGCCGGATTCCGGTTCCGGAGAGTTGCCGCCGGAGGATCCTGCGGCTGATACCGGGGTGTCGTCTGCGCCGGAAGCGCAGGATTCCCCCGCTTCCGGACCGGCGCCGTCTCCGGATCTTCCCCGCAAGGATCAGCCCTGGAGCGGCGATCCGCCTGATGATGGTCCGGTGGTACCTCCGGATTCGGGCAATCCCGCGGTGGGCGATGCGATAAAAAAGGCTGAATCCGCTCTGACCGCCGGCGAATGGGCGGAGGCGGCCGGCGCCGCGTCCGGAATATTGCGGTCCGAGCCGCTCAATTCCGGGACGTACCGCGCTGCGGCGCGGATTCTGACTGAAGCCAACCGCGCTGCTTTTATGGCCGGTTTTCCGGCTGACTCCGGAGCGCGGGAGCATCGGGTGGTGTCCGGTGACAACCTCAGCCGTCTGGCGGCGAAATACGACGTATCCATTGAAAGCCTCCGTCGGGTTAATCAGCTTAAAAGCACTGTCATCCGGGTCGGACAGGCGCTGTCAGTTCATCCGGGACCCTGGCGGATCACGGTGGAAAAAGACGCCCGGCTGCTTAAACTTTTCAACGGAGAGTCGGATGTTCCGTTTCTGGTCTTTGATATCGGAGTCGGCAGGCTCGGCAAAACCCCGAGCGCAGATTTCACGATTTGCGCCAAAGTGCGCCATCCGGACTGGTATGCTCCGGATGGCGGTGTTTACAAGTACGGCGATCCCGACAATGTGCTGGGCGATTATTTCCTGAAGCTGGCTCCGGCCGGAAGTCCGGGCCGCCCGCTGCTGGGATACGGCATTCACGGCACCCGGGACGAATCCAGCGTCAGCCGCAGCCTCAGCAACGGCTGCATCCGGATGCGCAATGCCGATGTGGAACTGCTCTACATCATCGTGCCGGCCGGGATTCCGGTTAAAATTACGGATTGAGTTCTGAACAACGATTTTTGGTAATACAGTTTTTCTTATATATTATAGCTAAGGAACACACTCATGCCGGATAGTCATCTTGAATTCGAGAAACCGATCGTCGAGCTTGAACAGAAAATCGAGGAGCTGAAAAAGCTTTCCTCCTCCGACCTTTCAGCTGAAATCGCGGCGCTCACCAAACGGGTTGAAGCCATGCGCCGCAACATCTATTCCGAGCTGACCCCCTGGCAGCGCATCCAGCTGTCGCGCCATCCGGAGCGCCCTTACACGCTGGATTATATTGAACGGCTCTTCACAGACTTCATCGAACTCTCCGGAGACCGGCGGTTCCGGGATGACAAGGCCATTGTGGGCGGATTTGCCCGTTTCCGGGGCAAACCGGTCATGGTTGTCGGAACCCAGAAGGGGCGGGACATGAAAAGCAATGTCTACCGCAATTTCGGCTGGCCGACACCAGAAGGATACCGCAAGGCAATGCGGCTTATGCATTTGGCTGACCGGGTCCGGGTTCCGGTCATCACTTTTATTGACACCCCGGGGGCCTATCCCGGTGTTTCCAGCGAGGAGCGCCATATCGCCGAGGCCATTGCGGTCAATCTGCGCGACATGTTTCAGCTGCGGGTGCCGGTGGTGGCCGTGGTGATCGGCGAGGGCGGCTCCGGCGGAGCGATCGGCATCGGTGTCGGCAACCGGATCCTGGTGCTGGAAAATGCCTACTATGCGGTCATCACGCCGGAAGGGTGCGCCGCCATTCTCTGGAAAGACCGCAAATTCGCTCCGCAGGCCGCCGAGGCGCTTCAGCTTACCGCTGACAAATTGCTGGAACTGGGAATCGCCGACGAAATTATTCCTGAACCGTTCGGCGGAGCCCATACAGATTACGACCGTGCGGCCGAACAGCTGGGAGAGGCGCTGGCGCGGCATCTGACGGAGCTGCGGCGGATGTCCGGACCCAAGCTGGCCGATCAGCGATATGAGAAATTCCGGGCTATGGGACAGTTTGTGGAGGTGGTTTCGGCCGCTCCCGCCCCGGCTGCGACGGAGTCGGCCGGCGAGTGAAAAATCTGCTGACGGTAAGAGCGGCAGCTGAGGCCGATGTCAAGGCCATTCACCGGCTGCTGGAGATTTATGCCGACCGCGGAGTGGTCTTGCGCCGCGACGAGGCGGATATCCGGTTTTATCTGGGAAACTTCACCGTGGCCGAGAGCGGCGGTGAGGTTTGCGGCTGCGCGGCGGTGCGTGATTTCGGCGGCGACCTGCTGGAAATCCGGTCACTGGTGGTAGATCCGGCGCTTCAGGGCAAGGGCATCGGTCGGGCCATGGTTGAGGCGATCATCGCGGGATTGCGGCTGCGGCGGCGATCCTGGCGGCTGTTTACCCTGACGGGGGCGCCGGGTTTTTTCGCGGCCCTGGGATTCCGCCGGGTGGATCGGGAGCTGTTTCCGGAGAAAATCTGGAGCGACTGCGCCAAATGCGCCAAAAACGACCGCTGCGACGAAGTCGCTCTGATGCTGCAGTGGCCGGAACCTGAGGCCGACGGAATGAATTCCGCGGGGATCGGAGCTGGCGGTTGTCATACGGTTTCCCGGTGATTACGGGGCGTATCGGGTGCAGTCGGCGGTTTTTTGGCGAAAAAAATCAAAAAAGGGCGGCTGCGGGGTTGCAAAATAGAAATAGCCGGTTATATTATGACTCTGTTTCGTCCTGTTGTGTGCGGGGTGAAACCGGTGTCATGTGCTCGGGTGGCGGAATTGGCAGACGCGTATGGTTGAGGTCCATATGGAGTAATCCTTGGGGGTTCAAGTCCCCCCCCGAGTACCATAAGGAGAGCATGGCTCAAGACGCCTACATAGCTCAGTCGGTAGAGCACATCCTTGGTAAGGATGAGGTCTCCGGTTCAAGTCCGGATGTAGGCTCCATTTAAATATCTCGGGTAATAATTGCGACAAACGAAAGAGCAACTTTCAGGAGGCAAACATGGCTAAGGAAAAATTCGAAAGAACCAAGCCGCATGTCAACATCGGTACCATTGGTCACGTCGACCACGGTAAGACCACTCTTACCGCTGCCATTACGATGACGATGGCCCGCAAATTCGGCGGCGAGGTTCGCAAGTACGACGAAATCGACAATGCTCCGGAAGAAAAGGAGCGCGGCATCACCATCAATACCGCTCACGTCGAATATCAGACCGATAAGCGGCACTATGCCCACGTCGACTGCCCCGGCCATGCTGACTATATCAAGAACATGATCACCGGTGCCGCGCAGATGGACGGTGCGATCCTCGTGATTGCGGCCACCGACGGTCCGATGGCCCAGACCTATGAGCATGTGCTGCTCGCCCGCCAGGTGGGTGTGCCGGCTATCGTGGTGTTCATGAACAAAGTCGATCAGCTGGATGATCCCGAGCTGCTCGAGCTGGTTGAGATGGAAATCCGTGAGCTGCTGAACAAGTATGACTTCCCCGGCGATGACACCCCGATCATCAAAGGTTCCGCTCTGAAGGCTGTCGAGGCCGAGGGCGACCCGGAGAATCCGGATTGCAAGTGCATCCTCGAGCTCATGGATGCGGTGGACAGCTTTGTTCCGGAACCGAAGCGCGACATTGACCAGCCGTTCCTCATGCCGATCGAAGACGTGTTCTCGATTGAAGGCCGCGGCACCGTGGTGACCGGCCGGGTTGAGCGCGGCGTGATCAAGGTCGGCGACGAAGTTGAAATCGTCGGTATCCGTCCGACCTCCAAGACTACTGTCACTGGTGTTGAGATGTTCCGCAAGACGCTGGATCAGGGCCAGGCTGGTGACAACGTCGGCTGCCTGCTCCGCGGCACCAAGAAGGAAGACGTGGAGCGTGGCCAGGTGCTCTGCAAGCCCGGCAGCATCACTCCCCACAAGAAATTCAAAGGTGAGATCTACGTGCTGAGCAAGGAAGAGGGCGGACGTCACAAGGCGTTCTTCACCAACTATCGGCCGCAGTTCTACTTCCGTACCACCGACGTCACCGGCACCATCACTCTCAAGGAGGGTGTTGACATGGTTATGCCCGGCGACAACACCACCATCACGGTTGAGCTGATCGCTCCGGTCGCGATGGAAAAAGGTCTGCGCTTCGCCATCCGCGAAGGCGGCCGTACGGTGGCTTCCGGCCGGGTTTCCGAAATCATCGAGTGATTGCGGCAACCGGTTAGTTAACACGCATCCCGGATCGCCGGTTCCGGCGGTTCGGGATCATGTCGTAATAAATGAGTAAAGGCGGCGGAGCGGTCTGCGTTGCCTTAACCTGTTGAAAGATTGATAATTATGGCGCGGGAACTGATCATTCTTGAGTGCACTGAGTGCAAGCGGCGCAATTACACCTCCACCAAGGAGAAGCGCAACACTCCCGAACGCATCGAGAAGAAAAAGTATTGCAAGTTCGACCGTAAGCACACGGTCCACAAAGAGACCCGTTGACGCCGTCAAAGTTCGGACACGGCCGGATCCGGAGATTATCCGGTTTCGGCCCGGTCCGGCTGACGGGGCCGGTGCGCAGAGCACGGTCGCGTGGGTCCGCCGCGGAAGCGATGAATTGACGAACCGGATCAGATGCGGCGGTGATTTTTAAATTTTTCAGAAGAGAGCAAACACGCAGGAGAGTAGCTCAGTTGGCCAGAGCAGCGGTCTCCAAAACCGCAGGTCGTGAGTTCGAGCCTCACCTCTCCTGCCATGACTAACGATCCGGCCGGCGGCGCCGAACGGATGGATGAGAACAGGATAACCATGGAAAAGCTTTCGATAATCGGACGGATGCGTCGTTTTGTCGGCGATACGATTGCGGAAATGAAGCGCTGCACCTGGCCGGGTCGGCGTCAGCTGGCTGAATCCACTGTGCTGGTTGTGGTCGCCATTATGGTCCTGGCCTGTTTTGTCGCCGGGGTGGACCAGGTGGCTTTGATTCTGATCCGTCTGGTCACAGTCGGCTAATTCATGACTGGGAAAACGAAATGAGCGAAGCAGTCGAACAGCAGCACGATGACCGGGGGCAGTGGTTTGTGGTCCACACCCTATCCGGGCACGAGAACAAGGTTCGTGACACGATTTTGCGTCAGTTGCGTCTGGGTGACAACGTCGGTGTTTACGATGCGTTTATTCCCACAGAAAAGGTGGAGGAGGTCCGGCGCGGCAAACGGACATACAGCACCCGGAAGTTTTTCCCGGGTTACATTCTGGTCCGGATGGATCTGTACGACGAAAGCGGTGCGATCAATGAAAACGCCTGGTATCTGGTACGCAATGTTCAGGGTGTGCTGGGATTTCTGGGCGGGGTCAACAAGCCGATTCCGCTGTCGCCTTCCGAAGTTGAGGACATTATGCGTCCGGCCCGCAGCGGCGAGCCGGAAATCAAGCCCAAGAACAACTATCAGGTCGGCGATGTGGTGCGGATCAAGGATGGGGCGTTTGAGAATTTTGAGGGGACGATTCAGGAAGTCGATGCCGCTCGCGGCAAATTGAAACTGATGGTGTCGATTTTCGGCCGTTCCACTCCGGTTGAATTGGAGTTCTGGCAGGTCGAACGGGCGGTTTGAGCCGGTTCGGTACTTAAAAAAATCGGTGACTTCAGCGGTGGCAGGCTACCTGCCGGGCCGGACCACCACGAGGTCAAAAGAAGGAATTAAATCTATGGCAAAGAAGGTTACAGGCCTGATCCGTTTGCAGATTCCGGCTGGTGCCGCGAATCCGGCGCCGCCGATCGGTCCCGCCCTTGGCGCGGCCGGTTGCAACATCATGGAGTTCTGTAAGCAGTTCAATGCCGCCACTCAAGCTCAGAGCGGTACGATTATTCCGGTCGTGATCACGGTCTATCAGGATCGTTCGTTCACGTTCATCTGCAAGTCTCCCCCGGCGGCTGCGCTGATCAAGAAAGCGATCGGCATTGCGTCGGGAGCCAAGACTCCCGGTACTGAAAAGGCCGGAAAGATCACCCGGGCTCAGATCCGGGAGATTGTGCAGATCAAGAAGGAAGATATCAACGCCAGAAGCGAAGAAGCGGCGATGCGCATCATCGAAGGAACCGCTCGCAGCATGGGAATCGAGGTGGTCGATGCGTAGAAGCAAACTGTACAGGCAGCAGGCCGAGGCTCTGGGGGACTCCCAGGTGCGTTATTCGGTGCTGGATGCGATTAACAAGCTGAAGGCGCTGCCGGGCGTCAAGTTCGATCAGACGGTCGAAGTTTCTTACAAGCTCGGCATTGATCCGCGCAAGTCGGATCAGACGGTGCGCGGAGCGGTTCCGCTTCCGCGGGGAACCGGCAAATCGGTCCGGGTTGCGGTGGTGGCCGAGGGCGCTGCCGCATCCGAGGCGAAAGAGGCCGGTGCCGACGTGGTCGGTTTCGAAGACCTGGTGCAGAAGATCAAGGACGGATTCGCTGATTTTGATATTCTGATCGCGACTCCGGATTCGATGCGCCTGGTGCGTCCGCTGGGCCGCCAGCTCGGTCCCCGGGGACTGATGCCCAATCCCAAGACCGGTACGGTCACCGATCAGGTCGGCAACGCTGTGCGCGAAGCCAAGGCCGGCCGGGCTGAATTCCGGGCGGATCGCGGTGCGTGCGTCCATGTGCCGTTCGGCAAATTGTCGTTCGAGGCGGAAGCGCTCAAGGAGAACTTCGATGCGGTGGCAGAGGCGATTACCAAGGCCCGGCCGACTTCGGCCAAGGGGACCTACATTGTTTCCTGCACGATTTCCGCCACGATGACTCCCGGTGTGAAGATCAACGTCAAGGAGCTGGTGAAAACGAAATGAGAAGCGAAAAGACTTTTCTGGTCAAAACGATCAGTGATATGATCGGCAACGCCGACTATGTCTACTTCGTGTCGTACTCCGGTCTTCAGGTCAAGGATTTCACTCAGCTTCGCAATCAGCTGGCGGGAGCCGAGGCTCACTGCCACGTGCTGAAGAATTCCCTGATCGCCAAGGCGGGCGCCGAGCTCGAACTCACCGGCTGGGATACTCTGAATCTTAAGAATGATACCGCCATGGTCTATGGCAAAGGCGATTGCAGTGCCATCGCCAAGATTCTGGTTGAATTCGGCAAGAAATTCGACAAGGTCAAGACCAAGGGCGGATATCTTGACGGAGCGGTGCTCTCCGCTTCCGACGTCGGTTCGCTGGCTGATCTGCCGGCCAAACCGGTGCTCCAGGCGATGCTGCTTGGTGTGTTGCAGGCTCCGAGCCGCAATCTGGTTACCGTCCTCAACGCCAAGGCGGCAAGCATCGTGAATGTGCTTAACGCCTATAAGAACAAGTGTGAAGAAAACAATAACTGAGAAATATGGAGGCATTTAAGATGTCGGAAGAAAACAAAATGGAAGAGTTCGTTTCCTACGTTGAGAATCTCACCGTGCTGGAGCTTTCCAAGCTGGTCAAGACCCTGGAAGAGCGTCTCGGTGTGAGCGCTGCCGCTCCGGTGGCGGTGGCTGCCGCCGCTCCGGCCGCTGCTGCGGCTCCGGTCGAGGAAAAGACCGAGTTTGATGTGATTCTTGCCGGTTTCGACGCCGCCAAGAAGATCGGTGTCATCAAGGAAGTGCGTGCGATTACCGGACTCGGCCTCAAGGAAGCCAAGGATCTGGTTGAAGGCGCTCCGAAGCCGCTCAAGGAAGGCGCGGCCAAGGACGAAGCCGAGAAGATCAAGGCCCAGCTCGAAGCCGCCGGCGCCAAGATCGAAGTCAAGTAAATTGCTTGACGCAGCCTGAACCGCGGCGGATGCGTGCCATCCGCCGCGTTTTCGGGTTTACGGGAGCGGAGTTTCCCGGCCGGGTGTCAGCGGAAAATGGTTCGGCTGCATCCGGATGAAAAACTCCGGCATCGGCAATGTGGTTTTTTGTTGCCGGAGCCATGATCGAAAAACTTTTGCTTTGTTCCGGTGTGGTGTTTTGCCGGAACAATTTCATCCGAACCGGGGGAGCGTCAGGTGCCTCCGGGTCGGTTATTTTGTGTAAGGACAGTTGATTTTTGCAGTTTTCACGAAAAAAATTCTGGATTTTTTTCGTTTTTCGTTTCGCGGCGCACTTAAAAAAGCGGGTGCGATGCGATTTTTATTTGAATTCTGATTTTTTGAGTCATAATACATAAACCAACCTAAGAGGGTCAAGTTCAATGATGGAACGCAGAAATTTTGGCAAGCTCCGCGATGTGCTGGAGATTCCGGATCTCATCAGCCTTCAGGTGGATTCCTACGACCGTTTTCTGCAGCTCGGCGTGCCGCCTGAGAAGCGCAAGCGCCAGGGACTGCAGGAAGTCTTTCAGGAAATCTTCCCGATTGAGAGTTTTGACAAGCAGATGTCCCTGGAGTTTGTCTCCTACGAAGTCGGTCCCTGCAGTGAATTCAAAAGCAACGTAATCGACTGCATCAAGGATGGCAAAATCTACGATGCCCCGCTTTTTGTCAACTTTCTGCTCAAGGTGAACGGAACCGAAATTCCCGAGCGGGTTCTGATGGGCGATATTCCGATCATGACCGAACAGGGCACTTTCATTATCAACGGTGCCGAGCGCGTCATTATCAGCCAGCTGCACCGGTCTCCGGGCATCTGTTTTGAGAAGACCCGCCACACTTCCGGGCGCATGCTTTACAGCTACCGGATTATTCCCGACCGCGGTTCGTGGATGGATGTGCAGTTCGATGTCAACGACTGCATCCTGATTTATCTGGACCGCCGCCGCCGCCGCCGTAAATTCTACATCACCACTTTTCTGCGTGCGATCGGTTATCCGACCAACCGGGACATCCTCAGGGAATTCTATACGATTTCCACCAAGTCGGTTTCCGCTCTGCTCAAGGAAAAGGATCTGTCCAAATATTACACGGTCGACGATGTGACCAATGCCGACGACGTGGTGGTGATTGACGAGCTGGTGCAGCTCAATGAGCAGCACCTTGCTCTGCTCAAGGAAAACGGGATTGATTCCGTCGAACTGGCTTACGTTGCGGATGGTGACAACTATCTTTTCGCCAGTCTCCGCAAGGATCCGACCCGGAACGAGGAAGATGCCCTCAAGGAGATTTATCACCGGATGCGTCCCGGCGATCCGCCGAACAACAACAACGCCCGCTTGCTGATCAAACGTTTGTTCTTCGACAACCGGCGTTATGATCTCGGTGCGGTGGGACGGTTCAAGCTCAATGAGCGGCTCAACGAAAACCTTCCGCCCGACCTGAGGGTGCTTGATCCCCGCGACCTGGTTGAGGCGACCAAGATGCTGATTAAACTCCGGCATCAGAACGGCCGGGCCGACGACATTGACCACCTCGGAGCGCGTCGGGTCAGGACCGTGGGCGAGCTGCTTCAGAACCAGTGTCGGGCCGGGCTGCTGCGGGTGGAGCGTTACATTCGCGAGCGCATGACGTTTGACGAACAGAATGTCAAGCCCTCGACTCTGATCAGTCCCAAAACGTTCGCCAGCGCCATCCGGGATTTCTTCGCCCGCAGTCAGCTGTCCCAGTTCATGGATCAGACCAACCCGCTCAGTGAATTGACCAACAAACGGCGGCTTTCCGCCCTCGGTCCCGGCGGTTTGAGCCGGGATCGCGCCGGTTTCGAGGTGCGTGACGTGCATTCGAGCCATTATGGCCGGATCTGCCCGATTGAGACTCCCGAAGGTCCCAACATCGGTCTGATCAGTTCGATGTCGCTTTATGCGATCATTGACGAATACGGCTTCCTGGAGACACCGTACCGCAAGGTGGTCGACGGCCGGGTGACCGATCAGATCGACTATCTGACCGCCGATAAGGAGGAACAGTATGTCATCGCCCAGGCCAACGCTTTGCTGGATGAGAACAACTCCTTTATCCGGCCGATGGTGATGTGTCGTTACAAGGGCGATTCCGCCGAGCATCCGCGCGAGACGATCGACTACATGGACGTTTCTCCGAAACAGCTGGTCAGCGCGGCTGCCGGCATTGTGCCGTTCCTGGAACATGATGACGCCAACCGGGCGCTGATGGGCGCGAACATGCAGCGTCAGGCGGTGTCGCTGCTGATGCCTGATTCTCCCTATGTCGGAACCGGCCTGGAAGCCCGGATTGCCCGCGATTCCCGGGCGGTGGTGGTGGCTCGGGAGCCCGGCGTGGTGGCCGAGGTTTCCGCCGATCACATCTGGGTGACTCCGGATGGCAAAATGCCCGAGAACGGCAAACCTGAAAAAGGCCAGCTTTACCGGCTTTACAAGTATCTGCGCAGCAATGCCGGCACCTGCATCAACCAGCGGCCGGTGGTGCGGCGTGGCGACCAGGTCGCCAAAGGTGATCTGCTGGCTGATGGCGCAGCGACCAAGGACGGCGAGCTCGCTCTCGGACGCAACGTTCTGGTGGCGTTCATGCCGTGGTGCGGCTACAACTTCGAGGACGCGATTATTGTCAGCGAGCGGCTGGTCAAGGAGGACGTCTATACCAGTGTCCATATTGATGAATTTGAGATTACCAGCCGCGAGACCAAACTCGGTCCTGAGGAGATTACCCGCGACATTCCGAATGTGAGCGAGGATGCGCTCCGCAATCTGGACAGCCGCGGCATTGTCATCGAGGGCGCCGAAGTCAAGCCGGGCGACATTCTGGTTGGCAAAATCACCCCCAAGAGCGAAACCGAGCTGGCTCCCGAGGAGCGGCTGCTGCGGGCGATTTTCGGTGAAAAGGCGGCTGACGTCAAGGATTCCAGTTTGCTGGTTTCCAGCGGCAAGGGCGGCATTGTCATGGACATCCGCACCGAGTACGCCAAGGACAACCTGCCCGGACGCGGCGCCGGAAAGGCCGACAAGAAAGCGAAAAAGCTGCAGGCGTCGGATTTTTACGATATCCGGGCTGAGCTCATCGAGGATCTGGCGGCGCGACTGTCTGATGTAATGCTGGGGGCCAAGCTGCCGGTACCCATCACCATGCTCAATGACAACGGCGAAACGATGACGCTCGTCAGCGCCAACCGGAAAGTGACCAAGAGCGCGATCCAGGGATTGGCCGAAAACTGCGAGAAGTGGGAGATGGCGGATTGTGACATGAAGAACACCATCGCCGCCATCATGGAAGGTTTCCTGCCGCAGCTGGCCGAGAACGAGGAGAACCGGCGTCGGGCGCTCAGCGATTTTGACTCGGGAGAGGACGACGAGCAGGGGGTGGTCAAGCGGGTCAAGGTTTATGTCGGCTGCAAGCGCAAGCTGCAGGTCGGCGACAAGATGGCCGGTCGTCACGGCAACAAGGGTATTGTATCCCGGATTGTTCCGGTTGAGGACATGCCGTTCCTCGCCGACGGCACCCCGGTGGACATCGTGCTCAATCCGCTCGGCGTACCAAGCCGTATGAACATCGGGCAGGTGCTTGAAACCCATCTGGGCTGGGCGGCCAAGATGCTCGGCTTCAAGGTGGCTACTCCGGTGTTTGACGGTGTGACCGAGGCGGAGATCGTCGATCTGATGCGCAAGGCCAACGCAAAGTTCGCCGAAGAGAACGGCAAGGACTACCACTGGGGTTTCACTCAGGACGAAAACGGCGAATACACCGTGTACGACGGTAAAACCGATGTGTTTGACGGCCGTACCGGCGACAAATTTGATCAGCGCGTGATGGTCGGCGAGATTTACATGCTCAAGCTGGACCACCTGGTGGCCAATAAGATCCACGCCCGGGCGGTGGGACCCTATTCGCTGGTTACGCAGCAGCCGCTGGGCGGCAAGGCCCAGCATGGCGGACAGCGTTTCGGTGAAATGGAGGTATGGGCGCTTGAAGCCTACGGCGCAGCGTACAACCTGCAGGAAATGCTCACGGTCAAGTCGGACGATGTCACCGGGCGGGCCCGCATTTACGAATCGATTGTCAAGGGGCAGAACGTGCTGGAAGCCGGTCGTCCGGAGTCCTTCAACGTGCTGCTGAAGGAAATGCAGAGCCTCGGACTCGATATTCGCATGGTCCGCAACAAGAGCAACAACTAATTTTCAGGGAGGTTTACCTTGATTGACAATACTTATGCTTACCGGGAGCTGCTGGGCAAGGACTCGGCCGGCTCGTTTGAGGCGATCTCGATCAACGTGGCTTCGCCCGAAACGATTCGTTCGTGGTCGCACGGCGAGGTCAAGAATCCCGAGACGATCAACTACCGCAGCCTGAAACCGGAAAAAGGCGGTCTTTTCTGCGAACGGATTTTCGGACCCACGCGCGACTGGGAATGCAACTGCGGCAAATACAAGCGGATCAAGCACAAGGGCATCATCTGCGACCGCTGCGGAGTGGAAGTTACCCAGGCCAAGGTGCGGCGCGAGCGCATGGGACACATTGAACTGGCCGTGCCGGTTTCTCATATCTGGTTTTTCAAGTGCATGCCCAGCCGCATCGGCCTGATGCTGGACATGACCGCCAAATCGCTGGAGCGGGTCATTTATTATGAAGAATATGTGGTTACCGATCCCGGCGACACTCCGCTTCAGGTCGGTCAGACCATGGGCGAAGTGGAGTACCGTCAGGCCAAGGAGGACTACGGTGACGCGTTCATCGCCGACATGGGGG
The DNA here is from genome assembly GCA_949298075.1 of uncultured Lentisphaeria bacterium. GTDB lineage: Bacteria > Verrucomicrobiota > Lentisphaeria > Victivallales > Victivallaceae > UBA1784. The sequence continues at coordinate 59,609 of CASFVA010000009.1, read as the reverse complement.
CGCCCGCGATCAAAACACTGCTGGAGCGTATTGATCTGCCGACGCTCAAAGCTGAGCTTGAGGTCAATCTGGCCGGCACCCACAACAAGGCGCTGCGCAAGAAACTGGCCAAGCGGCTGCGGCTGGTCGAGGGATTCATGGCCGGCGGTTCGCGTCCGGAATACATGATCCTTGAAGTGCTGCCGGTGATTCCGCCGGATCTGCGTCCCCTGGTGCCGCTGGAAGGCGGACGGTTTGCCACCAGCGACCTCAACGATCTTTACCGCCGGGTCATCAACCGCAACAATCGGTTGAAGAATCTGCTCCAGCTCCGTACTCCGGAAGTCATCGTGCGCAACGAAAAGCGCATGCTGCAGGAGGCGGTGGATTCCCTGATGGACAACGGCCGTCACGGCCGGCCGGTCACCGGCGCCGGCAACCGGCCGCTCAAGAGTCTTTCCGACATGCTCAAAGGCAAGCAGGGGCGCTTCCGTCAGAACCTGCTGGGCAAGCGGGTCGATTATTCCGGACGTTCGGTGATCGTGGTCGGTCCCGAACTCAAGATACACCAGTGCGGTCTGCCCAAGAAGATGGCGATGATTCTCTTTGAGCCGTTCATCATCCGCCACCTCAAGGGCCGCGGACTCACCCACACCGTGCGCGGCGCCAAGAAAATGATTGAACGCGGCGAACCGGTGGTGTGGGACATCCTTGACGAGGTTACCAAGGGGCATCCGGTGATGCTCAACCGGGCGCCGACGCTGCACCGTCTGAGTATTCAGGCGTTCGATCCGGTGCTGATTGAAGGATCGGCGATCCGGCTGCATCCCCTGGTCTGTACCGCGTACAACGCCGACTTTGACGGCGACCAGATGGCGGTTCATGTGCCGTTGTCGAACGAGGCGCAGATGGAGACCAAGCTGCTGATGCTCTCTCCGAACAACATCTTTTCGCCCGCCAACGGCAAGCCGATTGCGTCGCCGACCCACGACATCACGCTCGGGAGCTATTATCTGACCTGCGAACCGCGCAACAAGGAGAAAGCCAAGCTCTACCGGGATTATTTCGAGGTGTTGTTTGCGCTCAACTCCGGATTCATCCGGATCCATGACGCGGTCAAGATTACGAATCCCGACCTGGGCAAGGATACTATTTACGGCGACAAGGAGTCAAAATTCATTCTGACCACGGCCGGCCGTTGTCTCTTCAATGAGATCTGGGACAAGCGCCTCGGTTTCTACAATGCGATTGTCAAGAAAAAGGACCTGGGCAAGCTCATCAGCAACTCTTATCAGATTGCCGGTCATGATGCCACCATCAAACTGCTGGACGATCTGAAGGATCTCGGTTACAAACACTCAACGTTGGCCGGGCTGTCGATTTCCATTGCTGATCTCCAGGTCCCCGACAAGAAGGAGAGCATTATCGAGGCCGCCCGCCGCGAAATTGACAAGGTCGTCACCCAGTACAATGACGGTCTGCTGACTGATGGCGAACGCTACAAAAAAGTCATTGACATCTGGACTCAGGCCAGCAACAGTGTGGCCAACGAGCTGTTTCTCAGCCTTGAAAACGCCAGCCGGCGCGGTGAAATCAATCCGGTTTACGCGATGATGGATTCCGGCGCCCGCGGCAGCAAGGACCAGATCCGTCAGCTGGCCGGTATGCGCGGTCTGATGGCCAAGCCGTCGGGCGACATCATTGAGCGTCCGATCATCTCGAACTTCCGGGAGGGACTGTCGGTGCTGGAGTACTTCATTTCCACCCACGGCGCCCGCAAAGGACTGGCCGATACTGCGCTCAAGACCGCCGACTCCGGTTACATGACCCGGCGTCTGGTGGATGTGGCCCAGGACATCATCTGCCGCGAGTACGACTGCGGCACCACCAAGGGCGTCTGGACCAGCGCGATTATCGAGGGCGATGAAGTCATGATGCCGCTGCGCGACCGCATTATCGGGCGGTTCAGCGCTGATGCGATCCGTGATCCGGCCTACAATGACGGACGGCTGATCATCGAGGCGGGACAGGAATTCACTCCTGAAATCGCCGATCTGATTGACAAGCGCGGCATCACCAAGGTGCTGATCCGTTCGGCGCTGACCTGCGAAACGCTGCACGGACTCTGCGTCAAATGCTACGGACGCAACCTCGCCAGCGACCGCGAGGCCAAGCTTGGTGACGCGCTCGGCATCATCGCTGCCCAGTCAATCGGCGAACCCGGCACTCAGCTGACGATGCGGACCTTCCACATCGGCGGAACGGCGTCGAGCGCCTACAAGCAGCCGGTGATTTCGGCGCGTCATTCCGGTACGATCAAGCTGTTCAACGTCCGTACCGTCAAGAACCAGAAAGGCAAGACGGTGGTCGTCAACAAGAACGGCTACCTGATCATCTATGATGCGGAAGCGGCCAAGGCCGCCGAAACCAAGGCCCGCGAACGCGCCCGGATTGAGGCTGAAGCGCTGGGCACCATTTACAACAAGGACTACGATTTCTGGTCGGATGCGATGTTCGACGCTGAACTCGACCGCTATGAACTTGAAGCCGGTTCCGTGCTGGAAAAAGGTGACGGCGACTCGGTCAAGGTCAATGAAGTATTTGTCCGCTGGGAGCCGGACCATGTGCCGATCATCATTGAGGAGTCAGGTATCGTCCAGCTGAACGACCTGGTGGAAGGCGTCACGCTGCAGAAGCAGAAGCGCGGCGGCGATCAGGGAACCGTCATGGAGCACCGCGACGATTTGCATCCGCAGATCGTCATCACCGGCGAAGACGGCAGCTTCATTGCCAACTATCCTCTGCCGGCCGGAGCGGTGCTCATGACCAAGCCCGGCGTCCGGGTGGAGCCCGGTATGGTGGTGGCGCGGGTGCCGCGCCAGTCCGCCAAGAACAAGGACATCACCGGCGGTCTGCCGCGGATTGCCGAGCTGTTTGAAGCCCGGCAACCCAAGGACATCGCCGAAATCGCCAGTATCGACGGCCGGGTCGAAATGGACAAGATTGCCCGCGGCAAACGGCAGCTGCTGATCCGGGATCCGGTTTCGGGCATGACTGAGGAGCACAACAATATTCCGCTCCACAAGCATCTGACTGTCAGCAAGGGTGACGAGGTGCACAAGGGGCAGAAGCTGACCGAGGGGTCGATTGTGCCTCAGACGCTGCTGGAGGTCTGCGGTATCCACGAGCTGCAGCGCCACCTGGTTGATGAGATCCAGCTGGTGTACCGCAGCCAGGGTGTGGAAATCAATGACAAGCATATTGAGATCATCATTCGCCAGATGATGCAGAAGGTCCGGATCACCGATTCCGGTTCGACCGACTACCTGCCGGGCGAACAGATTGACCGGGTGGAGTTCAACCAGGCCAACCGGGCGATCATTGAACGCGGCGGCAAGCCGGCTGAGGCCGAACCGGTGCTGCTGGGTATCACCAAGGCGGCGCTGGAGACCGAGAGCTTCATTTCGGCGGCGAGCTTCCAGGATACCACCCGGATTCTGACCGAGGCCGCCACCGTCGGCAAGGTGGACAATCTCACCGGATTCAAGGAGAGTGTCATTACCGGCCACCTGATTCCGGCGGGAACCGGCACCGAGGTCATGCAGTCGATCCGGCTCAAGTATCTCGGCACTGAAATCGAGCCCGAACTGCCGACGGAAACTGAGGAGTCCGGCGATGACATGGATAAGTACAGACGGGTCATGCAGGAGTGGCGCGCCCGTGATGGTGAGCCGGCCGAATCCGGAGAATCCGAGGATTTTCTGCCGGATGAAGCCCGGGAAATCATCGCGGAAGTCCCCGATGATTCCGAAATCATCGAGTGAGTCCGTCGGGATTTTACTGGAAAATTTGCGAAAAAGATTTGAAACTCTTTGATTTGTACGTTATATTATAAGTCTTTGATATGTGTTGAATCTGGAAACATTTAAAATATCGACAGGAATTTGTTATGCCGACAATCAATCAGTTGGTGCGTTCCGGACGCGAAGAAAAAGAGAAGAGAAGCAAAGCCAAGGCGTTGAGCGCCTGTCCGCAGCGGCGCGGTGTCTGCCTGCAGGTCACGACCCGCACTCCGAAAAAGCCGAACTCGGCGTTGCGCAAAATCGCGAGAGTGCGTCTGACCAATGGTCAGGAAGTAACCGCATACATCGGCGGTGAGGGTCACAACCTTCAGGAACACTCGGTGGTTCTGGTCAAGGGCGGTCGGGTGCGCGATCTTCCCGGTGTGCGTTATCACATCGTGCGCGGAGCGCTGGACAGTCTTGGCGTCGACAAGCGCCGTCAGGGCCGTTCCAAGTACGGGGCGAAGCGGCCGAAGGCGGGCGCCGACGCCGACAAGGGCAAGAAGAAGTAACAGGTGTTTACATAGGCGGAAGGTGACATTTCATGAGAAGACGCAAAGTTGTCAAGCGGGAACTGATTCCCGACGTCAAGTATAACAGCGAGCTGGTGGCGCGCTTGATCAACACGATCATGAGCCGCGGCAAGAAGTCCACTGCGCAGCAGATTGTGTACGGCGCTTTCGACCTGATCCAGGAGAAGAAGCCGGATATGGCCGCGATTGAGGTTTTCACCCAGGCTCTCGAAAACGTCAAGCCGAAACTTGAGGTCAAGAGCCGGCGGGTCGGCGGCGCCACCTATCAGGTGCCGATTGAAGTGGATCCCGAGCGTCAGGTGGCCCTGGCGATGCGGTGGATCACCAGTTATTCCCGCGGCCGGAAGGGCAAATCGATGACCGAGTCGCTGGCCGGCGAACTGCTGGACGCTTTTGCCAACACCGGCGCGTCGATCAAGAAGAAAGAAGATACCTTTAAGATGGCTCAGGCCAACAAGGCTTTTGCGCATTACCGCTGGTAATACCCCGAGAGAGCAGACAGAAGATGAATACCGTGCAGGACAGAGACCAGCAGTATCATGAGTCGCCCAATCGCAAGATTGCGCTCAGGAACGTGAGAAACATTGGCATCATGGCGCACATTGATGCCGGCAAGACGACGCTCACCGAACGCATTTTGTTCTACTGTGGCGTGAACTATAAAATCGGCGACACCCATGAGGGAACCGCCACCATGGACTGGATGGCCCAGGAGAGGGAGCGCGGCATCACGATTACCAGCGCCGCGACCACCTGCTATTGGAAGAACCATCGCATCAACATCATCGACACTCCCGGACACGTGGACTTCACCGCCGAGGTGGAGCGTTCGCTGCGGGTGCTTGACGGAGCGGTGGCGGTGTTCTGCGCGGTCGGCAAGGTTCAGCCCCAGACCGAGACCGTCTGGCGGCAGGCTCAGAAATACCACGTTCCGGTGGTGGCGCTCATCAACAAGATGGATCGGACCGGAGCCGACTTTGACGGCGCGGTCAGCGAGATGAAATACAAGCTGGGAGCCACTCCGGTGCCGCTGATGCTGCCGATCGGCCGTGAATCCGACTTCAAAGGTGTGATTGACGTACTTGAAAACAAGGCGATTTACTTCAGCGAAGCCGACAACGGCGTGACGATGGCTGAGCAGGAAGTTCCGGCCGATCTGGTGACCAAGCGCGAGGCGGCGTTCAAACATCTGGTCGAGTGTCTGGCGGAAGTCGACGACGAGGTCATGGAGATTTTCCTGGACGACCGGATTCCGGACAACGACGTTCTGCGGGCAGCGCTGCGGCGTGCCACGGTCAAGGCCAAGATTGTGCCCGTCGCCTGTGCGTCGGCGTTCAAAAACAAAGGGGTCCAGAAGCTGCTCGACGTCGTGGTCGACTATCTGCCCAGCCCGGTGGATATCTGGGACATCAACGGCACCGATCCGGTGACCGGACAGGCGATCACCCGGCACGTCGGCGATCTCCAGCCTTTTTCGGCCCTGGTATTCAAGATCATGTCCGACCCCTATGTGGGCAAACTCTACTATTTCCGGGTCTACTCTGGTGTGGCTTCCCAGGGCATGACAGCTTACAATCCACGCACCGGCAAGCGCGAGCGTTTCGGCCGGTTGCTGCAGATGCATGCCAACCAGCGTGAGGAGCACGAAGAAATCTTTTCCGGCGATATCGCGGCGGCGGTGGGTCTGCGCAATGTGACCACCGGAGATACGCTCTGTCTCGAATCCGAGCCGATCGTGCTGGAGTCGATGGCGTTCCCCGAGCCGGTAATCTCGATTGCCGTGGAGCCGAAATCCTCCGGCGACCGGGACAAGCTGACCAAGGGACTGCTGGCGCTGGCCGAAGAGGATCCGACCTTTCAGGTGCGCAGCGATGAAGAGACCGGACAGACCATTATTTCCGGTATGGGCGAGCTTCATCTGGAAATCATTCTGGACCGGCTGATCCGCGAATTCAAGGTTGAGGCCAACACCGGAGCTCCGCAGGTGGCGTACCGCGAAGCGATCACCGGAACGGCGACCAGCGACATGAAGTTTGTGCGCCAGACCGGCGGTCACGGTCAGTACGGTCACTGTATTATTGAAATTTCTCCGCTCAACCCTGGCGACGGCATCGTCGTGGAAAGCCAGGTGGTGGGCGGCAACATTCCGAAGGAATTCATCAAGCCGATTGAAAACGGCATCCGGGAAGCGGCGGCCAGCGGCGTTCTGGCCGGTTATCCGGTGATCGATTTCAAGGCGGTGATCGTCGATGGATCCTATCATCCGGTGGACTCTTCGGAAATGGCGTTTAAGATTGCCGGTTCCATGGCATTCAAGGATGCGGCGCACAAGGCCGGCATCGTGCTGCTGGAGCCGATCATGAAGGTTGAACTGACCACCCCCGATGAGAACATGGGCGACCTGATTGGTGACATCACCAGCCGGCGCGGCACCATTGTTGAGATCAACGCGGGCGAGAACAGCTTCACCCGGGTGCATGCGAATGTGCCGCTCTCCGAGCTTTTCGGTTATTCGACTGCGATCCGTTCGCTGTCGCGGGGCCGGGCGAGCTACTCGATGGAGCCGGCGCACTTTGAACGGGTTCCCAAACAAATTCAAGATAAAATCGTGGAGAAGAAATAATGGCTACTGCCAAGACTCAGCGCATCCGTATTCGGCTCCAGGCATACGAGCATCGTATCCTTGACCAGTCGGTGAATGAGATCCTGGACGCGGCGAAGCGCACCGGTTCCATGGTGGCCGGTCCGGTTCCGCTGCCGACCCGGATTGAGCGGTGGACGGTCAACCGTTCGCCTCACGTTGACAAGAAATCGATGGAGCAGTTCGAGATCCGCACGCACAAGCGGATGCTTGACATCATCGATCCCAACGCCAAGACGGTGGATGAACTCAAGAAGCTCAGTCTGCCGGCCGGCGTCGACATTTCAGTCAAGACCGGATTCTGAAAAGAGTCCATTGAGCATCCGGAACGCCGCGGCGGGAGCCGTGGCGCGGTCCGGATAGGGACCTACGTTCCGCCGATTAGGGGCGTGTCCCGAAGGTTTCTCGCGGAAAGGAGAAAGTAATGAAAGGATTAATCGGAAAAAAAGTCGGTATGACCCAGGTCTACGACGAAAAGGGCGTCCTGATCCCGGTGACGGTGATTGAGGCGGGGCCCTGCGTGGTTACTGCGGTCAAGACCGTCGAGCGCGACGGGTACGCTGCGGTGCAGCTGGGCTTCGGTGCGCGCAAGAGCAAGAACATCGGCAAGCCCGGTCTGGGTCATTTGGCCAAGGCGGGCGTCACCGGAGACAAGCTGCCGTCGATTCTGCGGGAGTTCCGCACGGACGAGGTGCTGGAGCCGGGGGCGGTGCTGAATGCCGGCATTTTCGCTGCCGGTGAGTACCTTGACGTGGTCGGAACCACCAAGGGACGCGGATTCCAGGGCGTAGTCAAGCGCTGGAACTTCGGCGGCGGCCGGGCCAGCCACGGAGGCGCCTGGGAGCGTCGTCCGGGATCGATCGGCTGCCGTGAGTGGCCTGGCCGGGTGCAGAAGGGCAAACGGATGCCCGGACACATGGGCAACGTCCGTCGTACGGTGCAGAACCTGGAAATTGTCCGGGTCATGGCCGAAGATAATGTGCTGTTGGTCAAGGGAGCGATTCCGGGAGCCAACGGCGGGATCCTGCTGATCCAGAGCGCGCTCAAGAAAGCGGCGAAGTAAGGGAGGAGATGCAAAATGTCTAAAACTTTGGATATCCTCGATTGCAGCGGCGCCCGGGTCGGTGAGTATGTGATTCCCGAGGGCGTGATCGAGATGGAAAAGGGTGAGAAGGCGGTCCACGACGCGGTGGTTGCTTATCTCGCCGGAGCGCGGGCCGGCACGGCCTGCACCAAGACGCGCGGTCTGGTGCGCGGCGGCGGAGCCAAACCCTTCCGTCAGAAGGGCCGCGGCGGAGCGCGGGCCGGTTCCAGCCGGAGTCCGGTCTGGGTCGGCGGCGGTACGATTTTCGGACCTCAGCCCCGTTCGTTTGCCAAGAAAGTCAACAAAAAAGTGCTGGTGCTTGCGCTGCGCCGGGCCCTGTCCGAGCGGATTGAGGAAGGCGACCTGGTGGTGCTGGACAAGTTCGAACTGCCCGACCACAAGACCAAAAGTGCTTTTGCGGTGCTCAAGAACCTCAAAGTGGCCGATGACACGGTGATGCTTTCGCTGGCCGACCTGGATGAGGCGTCGGTCTGCGCGACCGGCAACATTCCGAACATGGTGCTGCGCCGGGCGGTCACGATCAATGTTTATGAGTTGCTGCGCTTCAAGAAGCTGCTCTTCACCAAGGATGCCCTGGACGCTTTCATCGGTCGTCTGACGTAAGGAGGAGTTGGGATAATGAAAAACGCATTCGACATCATAATCGCTCCGGTGGTCACCGAAAAGTGCAACGGATTGATCCAGGAGAAGAAATATACCTTCAAAGTTCGTCCCGATGCCGGTAAAATTGAAATCGGCAAGGCGGTGGAGGAACTCTTCAAGGTCAAGGTCAAATCGGTCAATGTCATGAACTACTCCGGCAAGGCCAAGCGGGCCGGCCGCACGATGAAAATGGGACGGCGTCCTGATTGGAAGCGCGCGGTGGTCACTCTTGCCGAGGGCAGCATTGAGATAATCTGAGAGGGATAGTTATCATGGCAATCAAGAGTTACAATCCGACGACTCCCTCGCGGCGGCATATGACGGTGGTGGACAACTCCGTTCTGGACAGCAGCGCTCCGGTCAAGAGTCTGATCAAGGGCAAGAAGTCCACCGGCGGCCGTAACAATCAGGGCCGGATCACCACCCGGTTCCGCGGCGCGGGAAACAAGCGGCGTTACCGCATGGTTGATTTCGTGCGTTCCAAGGAGAACGTGCCGGCCACGGTGGTGGCGTTGGAATACGATCCGAACCGCACGGCCAACATTGCGCAGATTGTCTACGCCGATGGAGAAAAGGCCTACATTCTTGCGCCGGTTGGTCTCAAGGTCGGCGACAAGGTGATGAACGGTTCCAAGGCTGACATCAAGCCGGGCAACTGCCTGCGGATCAAAGATATTCCGGTTGGTCTGGAAATCTGCTGCATCGAACTGCAGCCCGGCGGCGGTGCCAAGCTGGTGCGTTCCGCCGGTCAGGTGGCGACGCTGCGCGGCAAGGAGGACACCTATGCGCAGGTAAAACTGCCGTCGGGTGAAGTCCGGCTGATTCACGTCAACTGCCGGGCGACGATCGGTCAGATCGGCAACCTCGACCTGATGAACACCAAGCTCGGCAAGGCCGGCAAGAAGCGTTATCTGGGCTTCCGGCCGCACGTCCGCGGCGTGGTGATGAACCCGGTCGACCACCCGATGGGCGGTGGTGAGGGCCGCAGCTCGGGCGGCGGTCATCCGGTGTCGCCGTGGGGCCAGCTGGCCAAGGGCAAACGGACTCGCAATCCGAAGAAGACGTCGAAGAACTTCATTGTTGAACGGAGGAAGAAGTAATGCCCAGATCGATTAAAAAAGGTCCCTTTGTCGATCAGTGCCTGATTGACAAGGTTGAAAAGATGAACAAGGGCAACAAGACGGCCATTAAAACCTGGTCGCGTCGTTCGATGATCATCCCCGATTTCGTCGGGCATACTTTCAACGTTCACAACGGCAAAACCTTCGCCCAGGTGTTCGTGACTGAGAACATGGTCGGACACAAGCTTGGCGAGTTTGCTCCGACCCGGGTGTTCAAGGAACACGGCGTGGTCTCCGGTAAGTAATGTAATCCGGTGCGAATCAGTTTCCCGGAAAGAGGATTTCCTCTTTCCGGGATTTTTTTGTCAACCAGCGGGCATGAGGGGAGCTCAAATCGTTTCGCCCGGTTGGCATCCCGGATCTGTCACCCGGATCCCGGAGTTTTCTGCCGGGCATTTGCCGGGATGATCTTTACGTTCACCGGAGGAGGGGGGATTTAAAAAAAATGCGAAAGACGCATTTGGTCTTTCGCATCCGAAGGTATCGTCCGGTTTACGGACGGCCGCAGCATCAGAACCTGGCGGCCAGCAGTTTACGGACTCCGGCCAATTTGACGCAGAGAGTGAAAAGTTCCATGGCGGTCCGCAGTTCGTCGCAGTCAAGATAGGTCGGAGCAATGCGGATGTTGCGATCCTGCGGATCCCGGTGATAAGGGAAGGAGGCTCCGGCCGGAGTCATTTTCAGACCGGCTTCCCTGGCCAGATCCACCGTGGCCTGAGCGCAGCCGGGCATGGTGTCGAGTGCCACAAAATAACCGCCGCGCGGATTGGTCCATTCCGCCAGCCCGGATCCCGAGAGTTCGCGTTCGAGAATCTCGGCGACAATGTCGAATTTGGGACGCATAGATCCGGCCATCCGCTCCATCTGCCGCCGCAGTCCGGCGGCGTCCCGGAGGAAATGCAGGGTGCGCAGCTGGTTGAGCTTATCGTGCCCGATGGTCTGTACCGACATGCGGGCCAGAATTTCCTTGCGGTTGGCTGGACTGGCGGCGATCATCGCCACTCCAGAACCCGGGAAAGTGATTTTGCTGGTGGAGAAGAAATAGTAGACCCGGTCCGGATTTCCGGCGGCATCGCAGGCGGCGAAAATGTCCGCCAGCTTCTGCTCCTCATACAGATGGTGAACTCCGTAGGCATTGTCCCAGAAAATCCGGAAATCCGGCGCCGCGCACGTCATTGCAGCCAGCCGCTGCACAGTGGTGTCGCTGTAACAGATGCCCTGAGGATTGCTGTAAAGCGGAACGCACCAGATTCCTTTGACAGCGGGGTCGGCGGCGGCAATCTGTTCCACCTGGTCCATGTCGGGGCCATCGGCGGTCATCGGAATGGTGATCATTTCGATGCCGAAATCTTCGCAGATTGCGAAATGACGGTCGTAACCCGGGCTCGGACAGAGAAATTTCACCGTCTGTTCCCGCCAGGGGCGCTGCCCTGCCGTTCCGAACAGCAGCAGGCGCACGAATTGATCATACATCAGATTCAGACTGGAGTTGCCGCCTATGACAATCCGCTCCGGATCAATGTTGAGCACCTCTCCGAAAAAACGGCGCATTTCAGTCAGTCCTTCCGGAACGCCGTAGTTGCGGGCATCGACGCCGTTTTCCGCGATATAGGGATCAAGTTTGTCCAGGGCGGCAAGGTTGAGATCAAGCTGGCTGGCGGCGGGTTTGCCGCGTGACATATCCAGCTTGAGATCGCGGGCCGCAAACGCGGCGTATTCATTTTCCAGCTGCCGTTCAAAATCCGTCAGCTCCGCCCGGGAGAACTCGCTTACTGCCTTGCTCATAATCTGCTGCCTTATCCGCCTGTGGGGATTCCTGAGTGTTGCCTGACCTGTATATCTTGATAATATATCCTGCCGATTGTTTTTTTTCAATGAAAAAGCGGCAAATCTTCAAAAATTTTTGGAGTACTCCTGACCTTTTCATCGCATTATTCAGGGCAAAAATCCGGCGTTTCCGGGATTTTCAACTGGCAAAAAGGGGGCAGTTATGCTATATTAGCAGTCATAAGTGTATTGAATTTATTTTCCAATCATGAGGATGTTTAAAATGTATCGTACCCATACCTGCGGAGAGCTCCGCAAGGCTGACGTCGGGCGGCAGGTCCGCCTGAGCGGCTGGATTCACAGCGTGCGCGATCACGGCGGCGTGATTTTTATCGATTTGCGTGACCACTATGGACTTACGCAGATTGTAATCAATCCGGAACGGGAATTTTACCAGGCACTGGACAAGTGGCGGGTCGAGAGTGTGGTGCGTTTTGACGGCGAAGTGGTCGCCCGCACTGCCGAAACCGTGAATCCGAAGCTGGCCACCGGCGAGATTGAAGTCCGGGCCACGGATATGGAAATGCTCGGCGAGGCGGAGGTGATTCCGTTCCAGGTTGCCAAGGATGATTCGGCGCCCGAGGCCATGCGGCTTAAACACCGTTTTCTGGATTTGCGGAGAGAAAAACTCCATCACAACATTGTGCTCCGCAGCCGGGTGATTGCCGAAATGCGGCGTTACATGATCGAGGCCGGTTTTTCCGAATACCAGACGCCCATTCTCACCGCCAGCAGTCCGGAAGGCGCTCGCGACTACCTGGTGCCCTCCCGGCTTCACCCCGGCAAATTTTACGCTCTTCCGCAGGCTCCGCAGCAGTTCAAGCAGCTGCTGATGGTGGCGGGGTTCGACCGTTATTTTCAGATCGCGCCCTGTTTCCGGGATGAGGATGCCCGGGCAGATCGCAGCCCGGGGGAGTTTTATCAGCTTGACGTTGAGATGAGTTTCGTCGAGCAGGATGATGTGTTCAAGGTGATGGAAGGACTTTTCAGCGATATTTTCACGAAGTTTTCCACGAAAAAATTTACGCTGCCGCCGTTTCCGCGCATTCCGTACCGCGAGGCGATGAGCCGGTTTGGCAGTGACAAGCCCGACCTGCGCAACCCTCTGGAAATGATCGACGTTTCGGAGTTTTTCCGCGACAGCGAATTTAAGGCGTTTGCCGGCGTGGTGGCGGCGGGAGGCGCGGTCAAGGCGATCCGGGCTCCGCAGGTGGCGGGGCGGCCGCGCAAATTTTTCGACGACATGATCCGCTTTGCGCAGGAAAACGGCGCCAAGGGCATGGCTTACATCATCTGGACCGAGGAAGGCGAGAAAAGCCCGATTGTGAAATTCCTGTCGCGTGAAGCGGTGGATGGGCTCAAGGCGGCCGGCGGAATTGAGACCGGCGACGCCCTGTTTTTCCTGGCCGACAAGGTTCAGGTGGCCGAGAAGCTCGGCGGAGCGGTGATTCCGGAACTGGGGCGGCGGCTGGAGTTAATCAACCCGGATGAATTCAAGTTCTGCTGGATTGTCGATTTCCCGATGTTCGAACGCGACGAGGAAACCGGCGCCATTATTTTCTCTCACAATCCTTTCTCCATGCCGCAGGGCGGAATGGAGGCGCTTGAGAAACAGAATCCGCTGGATATTCTCGCCTGGCAGTACGATATTGTCTGCAACGGCATTGAGCTGTCCTCCGGCGCCATCCGGAATCACCGGCCCGACATCATGTATCGGGCGTTTGAGATCGCCGGTTACGATCGGGCCACGGTTGACGCCAAATTCGGCGGTATGATTTCGGCGTTCAAGCTTGGCGCACCGCCACACGGCGGCATTGCCCCCGGGGTGGACCGCACGGTCATGTTGCTGGCTGACGAGCCGAATATCCGTGAAGTCATCGCGTTCCCCTTCAACCAGCAGGCCGAGGATCTGATGATGAATGCCCCGGCGGAAGTGACGCTCAAGCAGCTGCGTGAGCTGCACATTGAAGTAAAACTGCCCAAAAAGCAGACGGATAAAAATTCAACTCCGGAGATTCAAGCATGAGTAAACGATTTCTGGTTTTCGCTGTCGCGTGTCTGAGCCTGGTGGTCGGGGCGTCGTCGGCTACTGATCTGGTCAGGCATCTGGCGGGTTCTGAGGAAATAGCTTACCTTGATGTGGGCAAACTGTGGTCAAGTCCGGTATTGGCGGCACAGCGCGGTAATATTGAGGCATTTTTCGAGCAGTCCGAGGTCAAAGATTTCACTCCGGATGACATTTCCTGGGTTTTGGCCGGGGTCAGGGAAGACAATCAGGCGGCGGTTTTTCTGAAATTTAAATCGGCCGAACGCCTGGAAGCGCTGATCAAAGCCAATTTCAGCGGTCTCAAACCGACCGGGCAGAACGGCATGCAGATCTATCAGGAGGACAAGGTGGCGTTTGCGGTCGTTGCTCCGGATCTGGTGCTCTTCAGTGATGATCCGGCCCGGCTGGAGGCGGTCTGGAAAACGGATGATGCCAGGTTCGCCGCCCGGATCAGTGCGATGCTGCCCTCCGGAAATCATGCCATGTGGGCGGTCCTGCTGAAAATTCCGCAGGATTCCGGAATCAGCGTTGAGCGGGTGGTTGCGACGTTCGGTTTCATCGGTCAGGCCGATGAAGACCAGATCATCAATGTGGCGCTGGTCTGTCCGACCAAGGAGGCGGCTTCCCAGAATGCGATGGTGGTGCCCGGCATGATTCAAATGCTGGCCGGACTGTTTTTCAATGATGCCCCGGAACTTGGAGCTGAGCTTTGCAACGGCATCAAGAGCGCTGTGTCGGATTGCACTGTTACCTTTTCCCTGACGATTTCCAAGGTGTTGGCGTCCAAGCTCGCCGACTATGTCAAGCAGAAAAGCGAATTGAATCCTGCTGAAGCGGCGGTGCCGGCTCAAACTCCGGTGCCGGTTCAAACTCCGGCTCCGGGCGGAGCTCCGGTTCAGACCAGGTAAGTGCAGCCAGGCATGGTTCCTGAATCCGATGCGGTGATGCGACGATGCGGCCGCTGGTGCAGTCTTGGCATCCGGTTGGCGGCGCTGCTGGTTTTGGCGATATTGTGTCTGACCGGGCTGGAGCAGCTGGCGTTGCGGGATCTGCTGGTTGATGATACCAGGTTTTCCGGAGAAATTGCCGCCGCTGCCGCCCGGCACGGTTTGCCGCCGGCTCTGGTGCGGGCCGTTGTGTTTCAGGAAAGCCGGTTTGATCCGGCGGCCCGGGGTTCCAAAGGCGAGGTGGGCTTGATGCAGGTGCTGCCGCGCGGAGCGGTGGCGGATTGGTCGCGGATCCACAAACATCCGGTGCCCTCGGCTGCTGCGCTCTGTGATCCCGAGCTCAATCTTGAGATCGGATGCTGGTACCTGGCCCGGGCGGTGGCCAAGTGGCGCAATTACAGTCAGCGCTACGAACTGGCGCTGGCTCAATACAATGCCGGCGGATCGCGCGCTGAGCAGTGGAAGCCGGCGCGGCTGGACGGCGGGGTGATTGATCGCATTACGATTGCCAGCACCCGGGAATATGTTGACAAAATCATGAAACGTTATCGGAAATATCTGGATGAATCAAAACCTTAGATCAACTGCAAGGCTTTTTCAATCCGGCCTGTTTGTCTTCTGGCTGGTGTTTGCCGCGGCGGATTTGGGTGCGGCAGCCTCGGTGCCGGTAACGGTTCGTTTTGATTTTTCCAGTCAGGAAAAAGTTGACCAGCGTTGGCGGGTGAACGGCGAACTGCCGGGCGTCAATGCCACCCGGTTCCGAGTGGAGCCGGACGATTCCGGAAACGGGCAGGTGCTGGTGGTCGAAGCCAATCGGGCCACAGGCATTCTGATTACGCTGCCGCGGGAAATCGACCTTCGCAAGACGCCATGGGTGCGCTGGCGTTGGCGGGTGACCCGTCCGTTGACGATTCCCGAGGGTGCGGCCGAGCCGGACGACCAGGCGCTGGTGATTTATCTCGGCGACGGCAACTTTTTCAGCAAACGCAGTCTGGCCTACCGCTGGGAGGCCCGGACCGAAGTCGGATCCGAAGGTCGATGCCGTTATGGCGCCGGCACCGTCCGCATCAAACACTTCTGCCTGCGCAACCGGGATACCGTTACGGGTGAATGGGTGACCGAGGAGCGCAATGCCCTGCAGGATTTTAAAGAAGCTTTTGACGATGCGCCGGGCCGCAATTTTGCGGTGGGAATCGGAGCCAACACCCAGAATACCCGGGCGAACACCCGGGCTGAACTGGATTACATTGAATTTTCATCGCATCCGCTGGAGGCAATACAGCAGTCTGCTCCCGCCGGCGGAGGTGAGTGAGGTCGTCCGGCGGCGGTCCGGACAATATGGGTAATCAGGCGTGACGAACGAAGCAAAAAACGCGGATCGCAACCGGTTCCCCGGTCGGATTCGTTATCTGGAAAACGCCGCCCGGCAGGTGCTGGGTGAGGTATTCGGTTCCGGGCGCCCGGCGGATCGGGCGGTAGCCGGTTTTTTCCACGATCACCGCCAGTGCGGTTCCCGGGATCGCGCCCTGATCGGGCAGGGGGTTTATGCCCTGCTGCGCTATTGGGGGTGGCTGCGACGGTTTCTGCCCGGGGAGCGCCGGGCGGAACTGGAGAGCGGTGAAATCCGGCTGTCCGCTCTGGAGCTTCGGGCGCTGCTCTATGCCGGACTGGTCTGCGACGGTCTGGCTCCGGAGGCGGCGGAGGCGTTGCGGTGTGAATTGAAAATCCCCGGTCTGCGGGGTGATCCGGGCTCGCCGTTGCGGCGGGCGGTTGAACTGGCCCGGCTTTTCGGGGCTGAAGCCGGGTTGGAGCTGGACGATCTGGCGCCGGAGTGGGTGCGCGATGCGGTTCCCCCGGATTTTGATTATGCCGCGTTCACCCGGATGCTGGCCCGGCGTCCTCCGCTCTGGCTGCGGATTCAGCGGGATCCCGACCGGGTGACCTCCGAACTCGCCGCCGCCGGATTGCGGTTGGAGACCGGTCGGCTGCCGGGGTCACTCGCTGTGCGTGGCGACCGGCTCAACCTCTTCAATCTTGAAGGATACCGTAACGGCGACTTTGAAGTGCAGGATCTGGCCAGTCAATGCATTGGTGCGGCGGCTGCTCCGAAACCCGGAGAACGCTGGTTCGATCCCTGTGCCGGAGCCGGAGGCAAAAGTCTGCAGCTGGCGTCCCTGATGAAAAACCGCGGCACAGTGGTTGCCGGCGACGTTCGGGACTACATCCTGGATGAGTTGCGCCGCCGTTCCCGGCGTTCCGGTTTCAGCAACATCTCCACCCGGGTTCACGACGGTCGTCCCTGGCGTGGTCTCAAGCCTTTTGACGGGGTGCTGGTTGATGCGCCATGCAGTTGTTCCGGCGTGTGGCGGCGCCATCCGGGCAGCCAGTGGCGGTTTAGTCCGGCGGAAATTCCGGGGTTCGCGGCTCGTCAGCTGGAAATATTGACCAATTTTTCCGCGGCGGTCAAACCCGGCGGCGTACTGGTTTACGCGACCTGTTCGATTTTTACCGCAGAAAACGAAGCGGTGGTGCATCGCTTTCTCGGGAGCCGTGAACAATTCAAACTGGATCCTTTCCCCCATCCGCTGACCGGCACCGTGGTTCCGGGAATGACGCGGATTTCCGCTGCCGATGGCGATTGTGATTCAATGTTTGTCGCCCGGCTGAGGTGTTTCGCATGACTCCGTTCAATCTGGTGCTGGTTGCGCCGGAAATTCCCCAGAACACCGGCACGATCGGACGGCTGGCGGTTGCCGCCGGCGCCCGGCTTCATCTCATTGAGCCGCTCGGCTTCATTTTGGACGACAAGCACCTCCGGCGCGCCGGAATGGATTACTGGCCGCACCTCGACCTGACGGTTTATCCCGGATGGACCGCGTTCCTGGAGCGCAACCCAGGTGCCCGGCTCTGGTTTTTTTCCACCCGGGGCCGGCAGAGTTATTACGACACTTCCTATGCGCCGGGTGACTATCTGGTGTTCGGCCGGGAATCCTCCGGGCTGCCGCCGGAGTTTTATGACCGTTACCGGGACCGCCTGCGTCTGATTCCGATGCCGGGACGCTTCAGCCGGAGTCTGAACCTGGCCAACTGCGCTTCCATCGTGCTCTACGAGGCCATGCGGCAGACCCGCAGTGACTGGGAGGAGGCACCGCCGTCCTGATCGCGGAGTCGCGCACTGAAAGCCGGGAAACGATAAATCGCACCCCCTCAGCGGCCGCCGGCAATGGTGAGCCTGATCTCGTTGACGATTCCGGGACCGAGTTCAGCCGTCAGGCGCTGCCGGATCAGATCCAGCGAAGGCCGCAGCTCCGCCAGCAGTGCGCTGTGGCGCACCTCCAGAACCAGGGTGGTTCCGGTCAGCCTTTCCGGTTTGGCCAGGCGGGAAAATGCCGCTCCAACCAGTTCATTCCACCGGGTGTCAATGGTGATGAAGTTGTTGATTTCGCTGCTGTTGAGGTTGCGCAACAGCCGTTCCACCGATCGGCCGATGGGTTGCGGAGAAGAGGTGTGGGCGGCCATTTCGGTTTGGGCTGTTTCGGTCCCGTACCAGTCCTCCAGCAGACCGAATCGCTGACGCCGCCGCTTCAGTTCGCGGCGGCGTTCCGGTGACAGTTTTTCCGCCATGACTGATTTCCCGCTTGAAAGCCCGCTGCAACGGCCAGCTGGCCGGACTCGCGGCGGCTCAGAGGTTGACGTTGATGCCGACCATGTACACCGGCAGCAGCAACGTGTGAAATACCATTTTACCCGGAGCGATCAGCCCCTTGATTGAGTAGACCAGACCGGATCGGAAGCCGCCGAAAGGGGCCCCGAAGGACATTTTAAACAAGCCGTAGGGCAGATACAGAATTTCAAAGACGTCCTTGCCGACTTTCAGCATGCCGCGTCCGGTGTTGACCGCGGCCCGGATCAGGTAGGGGCGGGCCGCCTGGGCCAGCTGCAGCGCCACCGGAGCCAGCACCGCCAGCGTCACCGGGTCGAATGCCTCGGCCCGGGGCGCCGGAAACGCCAGCCAGAGAATGGCCGCCACCAGTGTTATCCGCAAAAATTTAACCATGATCCTCTGCTGCCTGCCTCTGCTGTGGATTTCAACCCGATGTCAGAATTGAGAAATATATCACCGCCAGTTGAAAAAGTCAACCGCCGCCGTCGTCAACCTTCCAAAATTGCCACTGCCACCGCGTGGTTTTTTTCATGGCTGATGGAAAGATGCCAGCGTTTGCCTCCCAGTTTCTTCATGCGCCCGGCAGCATGTCCGGAACAACTGACCGCCGGGGCCCCGGTGCCGGTATTGCCGATTTCAATGTCAGTGAAAGCGCATTCCGCCCCGATGCCGCAGCCGAGGGCCTTGGCCACCGCTTCTTTGGCCGCCCAGCGCCCGGCGTAAAACGCGGCGGAGTGATTGCGTTCGGCGGCCAGAGCCAATTCCTTTAGGGTGAACACATGTTCGCGGAAATGGTGTCCGCGGCGGTCGAGCACCGCCTTGATTCTCTCCAGTTCCGCCAGATCGATGCCCAGTCCGATAATCATGAGACTCCATGCTCCTCCGGACAGACGGCCTGTCCGAATTCCTGACGGGCGGCTGCGATATCCTGAATAATTTGAAGTTTCAGCATTTCCGCGGAGGGAAAGCAGATTTCGCCACGCAGAAACCGGAGCAGACGGACTTCGATTTCCGCACCGTACAGGTCGCCATCGTAGTCGAGCACATGTACTTCGACCCGGCGTTCCGGCTGATCGTAGTTGAAAGTGGGGGCAAAACCGATGTTGATCACCGCCGGCCGGAGGCAGCCGCCCACCGGAGCCGCCGCCGCGTACACTCCGTCCGGCGGAGTTACTCCGAAAGCAACTTGAAGATTTGCTGTCGGAGTGGACAGGCATCGGCCCGCGATCCGGTAACCGCGGACCACCCGGCCGAACAATCGCGGCGCCTCTCCAAGCATCGCAGCCGCCTCGGCAAGTTTGCCCGCCGCCGCCGCGTGGCGGATGGCGGTTGAACTCACCACGGTGTGATCGGGCATTTCCAGCTCCGCCGGAGTTGAAAAACCGAGGCCGGCGGCCTCGGCAAAACGCCGCAGCACTTCCGAGTTGCCGCTGCCGAAACGTCCGAAACGCCAGGACCGCCCGGCGCAGACTCCGGCCAGTTCAAACTGCGGACTGCGCAGCAGCGAGTCGAGGAAATCCTCCGGAGCGAGGGCGGCGAACGCCGGTGAAAATTCAATCACTCCGACATGAATGGCTCCGGCGCAGTGCAGTTTCTCTATCCGGCGGCAAAGCGGCAGCAGAAGCTGCGGGGGATCGTCCGGGCACAGCACCGCCCGCGGATGCGGATCAAACGTCAATGCCGCCGGAACGGCGCCGCGTTCGGCCGCCAGCCGGACCACTTCTGAAATTATCCGGCGGTGTCCCCGGTGAACGCCGTCGAAAACCCCCAGTCCGAACACGAGCCGGGGCCGTCCCGGACCCGGCGGAGTATCGAAATTTATGATATTCAAAGCTGGACCGTTTTGAAATTGACGTCGAAACGTCGTATATTAAAACATCGTATAAAAATATACACTGTTTGGAACGACGCGTCAACCGCCGGTCGGGTTCGGCGGCTTTAAATACGGGGAATTTTCATGAAAACCGTCCTTTATCCGGGATCGTTTGATCCATTTACCAACGGGCATCTCGATCTGGTAATCCGGGCCGGTCAGCTTTTTGACCGGGTGATTGTCGCCGTGGCGGTGAACTCCGGTAAAAGCCCGCTCTTCACTCTGGAGGAGCGTCGCCGTCTGATCGAGGCCAGCTGCCGGGGACTCAGCCACGTCGAAGTTGTGGTGTTCGAAGGTCTGCTGGTCGAGGCGATCGTACTGTACGGGGCCAACGCGGTGCTGAGGGGCCTGCGGGCTTTTTCCGACTTCGAATACGAGCTTCAGATGGCGTTGATGAACCGCAATCTGCGTCCGCAGTGCGAAACTATTTTCATGATGCCGACGCTCAAAAATTCCTTCGTCTCCTCGACTCTGATCAAGGAAATCGCCCGGCTCGACGGTGATTACCGCTCCTATGTGCCCGAACCGGTGGCGGCGGCCATCGCCGCCAAGCTCAAGCCCTGACCGTCATGAAAAATCTGGTTCTGGAAAAGGCTTTTGCCGCGCTGCACGCCGTTCTGGCGTCGCCGGGGCCGATTACGCTGAAAGCAATGAGTGAGAAACTCGGACTCAACATCAGCACTTTGAGCCGGATCACGGCCGACCTGGCTGAGGCCGGTTTCATTGAAAAGTCGGGATACCGCAGCTTTGTGCCGTCGCTGGGCAGTGTGATCGCCGGCGCGGCGGCGGTGAGACGCTTCCCGTTTCTGCGCCAGGCCTCGGAATTGATTTCCGCCCGGACTTCCGGACTGGGGATTGGCGGATCGCTGCATTGCCTGTGGAACGATTACCCGGTGGTGTTGTTTCGAAGCGGTGGCGGTGCTGAAGGATTTCTGCCCTTTGCCGAGGCTTTGGAAAATTCGGATGCGGCGGTGGTTCTGCTGGCCCGGCGCTACAGCGATGAGGCGGCGCGGGAGGTGTTCCGCAAACGCTCTTCCGGCGACAGCCGCGGCGAGGAACTGTTCATGCGCCGGTTGAATGAGGCCAGGAACGGGGAGCAGCTGATCCGCCGGGAAGTCGGCCGCCGGTGGAGCATCACCGCTCCGGTGACTGCCGGCGGGCGGGTGTACGCGCTGACTTTCTTCGGGGTAAATCCGGAACGTTTCAACTTCGACAGTCTTGCCCTGGAATTTTCACTGCTGGTCGGTAAGATCCGCGCCCTGTGACGTCCGGGGCAGCCAAAATAGATTTATTGAAGAAAACCGCGCCCTGTGACGTCCGGGGCAGCCGCTTGTAGCCGGAATTCACTTTACTCACGACACATCCGCGCCCTGTGACGTCTGGGGCTGCCCCTGAGAGCCGGCGCCGGAATTTACGCCGGCCGTATCATCCGTGCCAGTGGAACGCCGGATCCGGCAGTTCAGGCTTTCAGTACCGGTTTGCGGGCTGCGGCAGTCTCGTCCAGCCGTCCCACCGGAGTGGTGACCGGAGCCGCGTGCAGCTGTTCCGGCGCAGTCTCGGCGATTGCCGCCAGCTCCAGCATGGCGCGGATGAACTCATCCAGGGTTTCCCGGCTTTCGGTTTCGGTGGGTTCAACCATCAGCGCCTCAGGTACAATCAGCGGGAAATACATGGTCGGTGGGTGTATGCCGCGATCAATCAGGCCCTTGGCAATGTCCAGGGCGTGTACGCCGCTCCGGGCGGCCCAGCCGGAAGCCGACAGCACACATTCGTGCATGCAGCAACGGTCATAGCGCGGCGGATAGGCCGCCTTGAGTCTGGCAAGCACATAATTGGCGTTGATCAGGGCATTTTCGCTCACCCGGCGGAAGCCGCCGCGCCCGAGAGTCAGCATGTAGGCGTAGGCTTTGAGTATGACACCGAAATTGCCGTAAAACGGTGCAATGTAGCCGATGCTTTCCGGGAAATCGTATTCAAGGCTGTAGGTGCCGTCGGAGCGTTTCGCCACCCGCGACACCGGCAGAAACGGCGCCAGCTCCGCCGTGACGCCCACCGGACCGGAGCCGGGACCGCCGCCACCGTGCGGCGTCGAAAAACTCTTGTGAAGATTGAGGTGCATGACATCAAAGCCGAGGTCCCCCGGACGCAGCCGCCCCATGATTGCGTTGAAATTGGCACCGTCGCAATAGGCAAGTGCGCCGGCTTCGTGGACCAGCCGGGTAATTTCCTTGACGTTGGGATCGAAAAATCCGAGAGTGTTGGGACACGTCAGCATAAAACCGGCCACCGTGTCATCCAGCTTGGCTTTGAGGTCCTCAATCGACACATTGCCCCGGGCGTCGCTGGCCACCACCCGGCATTCAAAGCCGGCGGTGGCTGCTGACGCCGGATTGGTGCCATGGGCGGCGTCCGGAATCAGCATGACCCGGCGTTTGGCGTCGCCCCGGGAGCGGTGCCAGGCGGCGATCAGCATGACTCCGGTGAGTTCGCCGTGGGCTCCGGCCATCGGCTGCATGGTGAATTCGGCGAATCCGGTGAGTTCCGCCAGGATGGCCTGCGCCTCGTAAATCACTCCGAGCGCCCCCTGGGTCAGGGTGGCGCCGTGCCGCAGCTGGGGAAGCAGCGGATGCAGACCGGCGAAACCATCGAGCGCCGCGATGTTTTCATGAAATTTCGGATTGTATTTCATGGTGCAGGAGCCCAGCGGATAAAAATTGCGGTCCACGCTGTAGTTGAGTCCGGCCAGGTTGGTAAAGTGGCGGACCACATCCAGTTCGGAGAGTTCAGGCAGTCCGGCCGGAGTGCTCCGCCGCATCCGGGCCGGAATCGCGTCCGGTGCTTCCGCCGGAACCTGAGGCAGCGACGACCCCCGCCGGCCGGGATGGGAAAGCTCAAAAATCAGTTTCATAATACCGCCTCCATCGCCGCGGCGAATTGTTTGATTTCCTCCGTGGTGCGTTTTTCCGTTACCGCCACCAGCAGTTCATGTTCGCGCCCCGGGTAGTAGCGGCCGAGCGGAAATCCGGCCGCATAACCGCGATCGATCAGCCGGCCCACCGCCTCAGCGGCGTCAATCGGCAGCGAAACGACAAATTCGTTGAAGAATGCGGCTCCTCCGACCGGATGGATTCCGGGAATCCGCAGCAGCTCCTCCCGCAGCCGCACCGCGTTGACAGCGGCGAGGCGCGCCACGTCCACGAATCCCTGTCGGCCGACGCAGGCAAGGTAAATCAGCGCCCGGAGCGCACAGAGGTTTTCATTGGAGCAGATGTTGGAGGTCGCACCTTCGCGTCGGATGTGCTGTTCACGGGCCTGAAGAGTCAGCACAAAACCGTCGCGTCCGGATTTGTCCTTCGCCCGTCCGACCACCCGGCCGGGCATTTTGCGCATCAGTTTTTCCCGGACCGCCATGAAACCGAGATAGGGGCCGCCGAATGAGAGCGGAATTCCGAGGCTCTGGCCTTCGCCA
This sequence comes from uncultured Lentisphaeria bacterium, assembly GCA_949298075.1. Taxonomy (GTDB): domain Bacteria; phylum Verrucomicrobiota; class Lentisphaeria; order Victivallales; family Victivallaceae; genus UBA1784. The sequence goes on along the minus strand of CASFVA010000009.1, from coordinate 35,919 downwards.
GTCACAACGTCGAATCCCATTTCACCCGGAGTCCGGAGCAGCGCCAGCGCCAGCGGATAGGTCGAGGCGACACTCAGCGCTCCGCGTTCCCGCACCGCTGCGGTGAACGCGCTCCAGTCCTCCACCGCTCCGAAGACGTTGGGATACTGGATCAATACGCACGCGGTGTCAGTGTCTACCGCATTCAGCAGCCCGGCCTGCGCTGAATCGTCGATTCCGGCCGGCACCTCCACCAGCTCCACATCGAGATTGGTGCTGTAACAGCGGATCATGCGGCGGAAAATCGGTGAAACCGCTTCAGAAATCACCGCCTTGCGTCGCCGGGTGGCCCGCACTGCCAGCATCATCGCCTCAAACAATGCGGTTCCGCCATCGTAAAGCGAGGCGTTGGCAACTTCCATGTCTGTCAGCCGGCAGATCATCGACTGGTATTCGAAGATCGCCTGAAGCGTCCCCTGCGAAGCTTCAGCCTGGTACGGCGTGTAGGCCGTGAGAAATCCCGGCTGGGAGGCCAGGGCGTCCACCGCCGCCGGAATCAGATGATCGTAATATCCCATCCCGAGGTAACTGACCAGCCCGGAAGCGTTTTTGGCAGCCAGCTGCCGCAGCCGGCGTGTGACTTCGAATTCGGAACTTCCTTCCGGCAGCTTGTTCAGTTCCGGTGGCGGCAGATCCACTCCCGCCGCCCGCCACAGAGCATCGACCGAATCAAAACCGGCCGCTTCCAGCATGGAGCGGCGGTCAGCGTCGGTATTGGCGATATAAGGCATCTCATCCTCCCGCGAATAATGTGCGGTCCCGGATTTCCGATTCCGGCTGCCGCAAAAAAAGCCCGTTCCCGCCCGGCGGGCGGAACGGGACGGCGAATCAAACCGGCGGGCGGTTCGCACCGCCCGGGAATTCAACTTTCCCTGGCCAGTTTTTCAATATACTTCAGGTAAGCGTCTTCGCTCATCATGTCATCGAGTTCGGAACTGTCAAAATTGACCAGCTTGCAGAGCCAGCCTTTTTCCTCAGGCGATTCGTTGATGAGCCCGGGATCGTCAGCCAGAGTGTCGTTGACTACCGAGACCGTGCCGCTGATCGGGGAATAGACATCGGATGAAGCCTTGACCGACTCCACCTGGCCGAGCCGGTCGCCGATGATGAAATCGTCGTCCTCTTCCGGAAGTTCGACGTAGGTGATGTCGCCGAGCTCTTCGGCGGCATATTCAGAAATGCCGACCGTCGCCTCATCGCCGGTTATTTCCACCCATTCATGATCTTCGGTATAGTACTTCATACGACTCCTTCAAAAAATGTCACTCCCGCCGCCGCCGGCCGGAGTCCTTCTCCGCAAAAACGGCTTTCGGCGCACTTCTTAGCCTTTCCCACTCCTAATGAATCATCGAACTGGCCAAAAATCAAGCGCTTCGCCGACAAAAATCCATTTTTTTTATGTTTTTGGCTGTTCCGGGCAAAGGCGGCCCGGCGCGGCGCTGAATTCCCGGGCGATTTAACGGAAACCTCAGGACTGGTTCGCGTTCTTGCTCCCGCCGGCATCCAGCTTTTCCATCGCCGCCTTGTCGGCCAGCGAGACGTGGCCGTCCACCCGGCCGTCATCAAGCGGATTGGCCACCCGCAGCCGCAGGTCGCGGAACATCCGGCGCAGGTCGCGGATGCTGCCGAAGCCGAACCAGAACGTCGTGAAGAGCGCCACCGTGGCGGGGATGCAGAGCGTCGCCACGAAGAAATAATGGCCCCACCATTCCAGCGGCCACGGGGAGATGCCGTTCCAGATCACCACCAGTATGAATGCCAGTCCGAATTTGTAGATTAACGAGTAGCAGAAAACGCCCCAGGCGATGCACTTGTCTGAAGTGGAATAATCCGGAGTGATGCCGATCAGCTTGGTGAATATCGTGCGCAGAGTCCAGCTCGAACGGGTTTTGTTGTCGCCGTCAAGGTTGTATTTGCCGCGGTGGAGCATGCGGTCCAGGTTGAACGGCGTTTTGCAGGTGCACAACGACACGATGATGTACAGACTCCACGCCGTCAGCGAAATCAAGCCGTAGAACTCATACGAGTTGATCGGGCACTTGAAGGGATTCATTTCCCAGACAATGTAGGGGTGGAAAGGCTTGGAAACGAGCGTCAGGATATTGCCGACGGTTTCCACCGCTCCGATGTTCTCCAGCCACGGATAGACCAGGTCCGCCCAGTTGCGCTGGACGAAAATGACTCCGCACGAGGCGGACATGCCGGTAATCAGGGCGGTCCAGGCTCCGGCCGTGGTTCCGAAGCGGCTGTAGAGTCCGAGCACCATCACCGGTGCGCAGCCGCCCAGCCACATCGAGGTCATGATCGAGACGAAAAGCTGGATGTAGTCGAGCTGGGACATGAAACTGGAGCCGATCAGGAAAAAGACGCCTACTCCGATGGCGACTATCCGCACCATCCACATATGTTCCCGCGGCGTGATCGCTTTTTTGCGCAGCGGCAGCACCACATCCTGAGAGATGGTCAACGCGGCGCTGAAGATCCGGCTGTCGTCGGTGGAAATCATGGCCAGCACCAGCAGCAGGCAGAACAGACCCATCATGCCCGGCGGCAGCAGATTGCGCATGGTCATGGCCATGGTGAGCTGGTGGTAGAGCGTGCGGAACTGCTGGAAAGTGCTGGCGTCTTCGTCATTGTCCGCCAGAACCTGTTTGGCGCTTTCCAGATAGGGGGTGTCGCAATTGGATTTTTCGCTCAGCGGACGATCGGTGGCCGGGGAGTCCGCCGGAAGCGTCTTGACGCTCTCGACCAGTTCGCGCCGGGAATTTTCGGAAATCGGCAGCTCCAGGGCGATGTCACTGGTCAGCTGGACCCGGATGTCATGGGCTTTTTCCGTGAAATCCGGATGGTTCATGACTGTGATGATGGTGATGGCAACCAGCACATAAAATACAATGCCGAGTGCGCCGCGCCAGGTGCCGAGGATCCCGGCCATCTTCTGTTCATGGGGGGACTTGGCGGCCGAGGAGTTGCCGTTGCCGATCCAGCTGGCGCGGTGGGCCACTGCGGAGTAGATGATGATGATCAGGTAGTAGATGTTGAAGTCGCGCAGGTTGTCGATGTCGTAGGGATTGAGAAAGCTTTCTCCGGTCACCCGGTTCATCATGGTCGGCACGATTTCGTGGCTCCAGGAGAACTTGCACAGAATATACACCACAAACAGCACCAGCAGCGGATATAGAAACAGTCCCTGCAGCGAATCCGTCACCACCAGCGCCAGGGTGCCTCCCATGCAGATGATCGAGATGGCCACGATCAGCACCAGCAGCACAATCACCATGAACGTATCGACCGTGAAGCCGAAGAGGTTGATGGAGTGGGGCAGGTCCAGAAAATAGATGAAAAATCGGGCGGCGATGGCCGGCATAATCATGTTGGCCAGCATTTCCGAGAGCGACCTCAGCGTGGCGGCGAAAATGCGGAACGAACGGCTGTAACGCATTTCGAGAAACTGCCCGATGCTCATGGCCTTGGTTTCCCGGAACCGGTAGACGCAGAAGCCGGTCAGCCCCAGGAACATGGTGACCGGCAGCATCAGATTCTGCCAGAAAGTCAGGGCGAACCCGGTTTTGTAGTGAATTTCGACGTAGGAGACCAGCCCGATGATGCTCAGGGCGTTGGCGACGTCAGCCACGCAGAGCACGTAGCGGCCGCAGATGCGTCCGGCGGTGAGAAAATCAGCCACGTCGCGAATGAAACGCCGGGTGTAAAGCCCCATGCCGAGAACAATACACACCGGCACTATTACAATGATCCAGTCGAAAAAACTCATGCCGCCCTCTTTGGTTACATCATGGATGACTTTGTAAATGAATCATCCTACTATACTGTCCGGACGTATGATTGTCAACTGTTTTTATTTATAAAAGTGTTTCAGTGTTTCACCCTGATGCGCCGCTGCGGGCAGGTCGGGCTTTGCGGGGCTCCGGCATTCTGCGCAAAGTTATTTGACCACCCGGTATTCAATCAGAAACGCCGAGCGCGGAGTCACCGCCAGTTCAAGCCCGGCGGAAGCCGGCGCGGCACCGAGGCGGACTCCGGTGCGCAGGTCGGTGAATTCCACCGTGCGGTCCGGCGGCAGCGCCGCCGGGCGGAGAATCACGCTGTTTGTCTCGCTTTCAGCCCCGGAAATCACGATCAGGACTCCGGAGCCGTTTTCCGGCGAGTGGAACTGGCGGATTGTCACTTCCCGGGGGTGTCCGGCAATTTCGCTCAGCCGGTAGTAGTCTCCGTCGAGCATAAGCTGACGCGCCGGGCGGGCCGCCCGTTCAAATTCCAGATCGACGGTGTAGTCGTAGCCGGGAGCCGGCGCGGCGCAAATCACCTGGAACGGCGCCAGACTGGCGACCTTGGCGAACCAGTCCGCCGATTTCACTCCGGGTGCGGCAGTGTAGTTGGAGCCATCCTTGTAATACATCAGCCACTGGGCCAGCATGTCGTGATAGCGCACCTTGGCCGCAAAATCAGTGTAGCCGTAATCGCTGTAATGCAGCGGCACCGCTCGGCGCATGGTCTCGATGTCGTTGCGGCGGCCGCCGGAAGCGCACGAGTCGATCAGAATGCCGTGGTGCCGGGAGCGCAGAAAATCGAAAAACTCCAGATAGTGCTGATTGTAGAGATTTTCGGTGATGCCGATCCGGTCGGCCCCCTGGCGGGCATCCTCCGCCTCCCAGAAAGGCAGGGGCGGAATATTGAAATCCTGCCGGTAGATTCCGACATGATTGCGCTCGATGAAGGCGCTGAACCGCCGGCCGAGATCGGCGGCGCAGTCGGCGTCAGCCAGATTGAGCAGCCGGCAGCCCGAGGTGTTGCCGGGATAATCCAGCAGCCAGTGCGCCGGTTTGTCCCGGAATTCATCGGCATGATAGACCCGCTCCGGCTCGAACCAGAGCAGCAGTTCGGCGCCGTGCCGGGCCAGGTGGTCCGCCAGCGGAGCCAGCCCTTCCGGAAACCGCTGTGCGTCCGGCTGCCAGACGCCGGTGTAGTACCAGATCATCTCCGCGCCGTTGTCCATCCGGCAGGGCGGCTGACCCGGTGAACGCCGGCACTCGTACCAGCCGGCGTCCACCCACCAGCAGTCGCAGGGAAAACCGGCGGCCCGGAAGGCATCGAAATAACGGATTTGAGTTTCGGTGGTTTCCGAACAGTGTTCAATGCCATCGCTCCGGCGCCCGTAGCCGCAGCAGCGCGGTCGGGGCAGGGAACCGTCGTCGCGCCGGGGTTCCACCTGTTCCCGGAACCAGTGGCGCCACTGGTTGATCGCCTCGGTTTCACCGCCTTCGAAGCGCAGAATGACCAGACTGGGCAGCCTCAGTTTTTCCCCGGGCCGCAGCACCGTGGCGAGGCTTTTCTGCCCCATGGTCATCCGCACGCCGCCGGACACGGCCTCAAAACCGGCCCGCCAGGCTCCCGGCCAGCCCACCGCAAGCGCATAACCGCCCCGCCGACCGCGCAACCGGAAATAGGGGAAGGCCTGATCGCACGCCCGTCCGCCGACCGGTGAAAACTCCCGGGCGCAACCCGGTGCGAGTTCTTCCTCGCTCCACGAATAATTCCGGTCTCCCGCCCATTCGCCGATGCCGTGCCAGAGCCGGGGGACGGAGTCGAACTCGAACGTCACGTCGGCGGCCGCAACCGCTTCAATCAGCGGAGTGGTCCGGCCGGTGGGATTCTCAATCCAGAGCTGCTGTTCCAGTACCGGATGGCGGCGGTGGCGTTTGACTTCCACGGTCAGGCGCAGTCCGGTGGCCGGGTCGGCGGCGTGATGGATGACGGTGGCGACGTCGCCGGATTCAACGGTCTGCTGTTCGCAAGTCCAGCCGTCGGGCAGGTTGCCGCAGCGGCGTCCGGCGTAAACGAAGTTAAACGGAATCAGTGCGATGGAATGGAAAGTCTTTTCGGATATGGTCATTATGGTGCCCCCGTCAGCAGTTCAGTCCTGAAACATGGCATTGATGCGGCGGATGTCGGCGGCCCGGCAGTCCCAGGCCGGATCTTCCGGGCCGAGGGTGGTCCGGATAACCGTTCCCCAGAATCCGGCATCGCGGTGCGCCCGGACGTTTTCCGCGAGCATATCCCAGTAGAGATCCGAGTGTTCCTCCCAGAGGAAATCCATCGTGGCGCAGAAGCTGCCGCCTTCGCCCATGACCAGCGGTGCTCCCGGAAGATGTTCCGCGGCGAATTTGACCGCCTGATTGACGTTGATGGCAATTCTTTGGCGGTAATGGTCGGCGTCGGCGGCCAGCCGCTGTTCGAATACCGGCTCCAGATCGGGGAGCTTATCCGGGTCGAGATTGTAATAAAACCACATACGGCGGAGCCAGTCTTTCGGGACGTCGCGTTTACCGGCCCGGCAATTGATGACGTCCTGGATTGTGGCCGGATGTTTTTTCCAATAGGGCGCCGCCGGGGCCAGGGCCGCCGGATCCGTCGGATCGGCCCGGTCCATCAGTCCGTTTTCCAGCGGGTAGTAGAGTTCCCACATAAAATAGTTATGGTAATTCCAGACCTGGGCGTTGCGCGGAAAGAGTTCAGCGTCGGTGAAAGGCGTGTAGGTGTCGTAGGCGAAGAGGATGTCCGGATGCCGTTCCCTCAGAAAGGCGATCGCCTTCTCGTGATCGCTCCGGAACGCCCGGCGTTCGGAGAGCGGGTCGCCGTCCTTGTCGCGATAGCCGCCGACGAAAGGCAGTCCGTCGGCCTCATTGAGCACCTCGGCAAAGGCAATGCGGTGGGCCCGGCCGCGGGCCTTGAGTTCAACGATGATCCGGTCGAGAAAGCGGGCAAAGGCCTGAAACCGCTCATGAGGAGCAATGGCAAAAAGCTCGTCGTTGACCGCTTCACTGCCGCAGTACCAGTAGGTGTGCAGATAGTACCAGGAGGATAATATTACGTAGACGTTGTACTTCTCCGCCGCATCGAAGAGGGCGAACAGGCGCTCCAGCAGGTTGCATGGGCCGCCGTCGCCGGTGAGATCGGTCTGCCGGATCCGGCGGCTGAAGCCGGGAAACGGTGAATTGATCTGCACCGGCTGACGGCGGAGTCCGCCGGCATCGTGGGTAAGTCCGGCGCCGTCCTCGCAGCGGATGCAGTTGAAGCCCCGTTCGGCGATTTCCCGTACACAGCGGTCGATATCGTGATAGACTCCGCCCGGCGGGGTATCCTCAATCATCCAGATGGGAAAGACAATGGAGAGCCGTTCGGGCAGATGGTCCGGAATTGCGATTGTTGGTTTCATGCATGACCTCAGGGTTGTTTCCGGGCGACCGGAACGTCATTTGTTCCGGTGCAGTGCGTTTTTCCCGGAGTCGGTCATAACTTAGCTCCACTGCAGTAATTTGCCATACAGCTGTCTACTGAAAATATGAATGATCCTACTGAAAAAAGTGCCGGCCGCGGCGAACCGGACCGGGACTTTGCGGCGTGAAAATTTCTGTGCTGCCCGCCGCGGCTTCGGGAACACTGCTCCGGCCGCCGGTAAACCGGGCCGTAACCTCAGGAGTCGCAGTCATGCCGGAACCGGGCCGGAGTCACTCCGAACGCCTTTTTGAAACGACGGGTGAAATAGTTGGGGTCGGAAAATCCGCAGTGAGCGGCGGTTTCGGAAACGTTGCATTCGCCGCTGCGCAGCAGTTCGGCGGCCCGGCGCAGCCGCACCTGGAGCAGATAGTCGATCGGACTGGTTCCCGTGGCCTGCCGGAAATACCGCAGCAGACTGTTGGCCGAGGAGGAGGCGAGGTGGGCCAGTTCCGGCAGCGTCCAGTCGCGGGTGTATTCAATTTCCAGCATGCTGATTACTTTGGCCACCCGCACCGGCACCGACCGTCCGCTGCCGGGAGGCGCATCATAACTCCTGGCCAGGAACACCATAAGTTCCAGCAGTCGGGCCAGCGCCGCTGCCTGGGCTCCCGGGGTGGTGTCACGCAGGTCGTTTTCGAGCTGTCGGGTCAGCTCCAGCACGGTGGCCAGTCCGGCGGCGTCGAGCCGGAGCCGGTGTTTGAAGCTCTGCAATCCCCGGACCGATGGTTCCACTTCAAAGACGACGTTGTATCCGGTCAGACGGCGGAGCCAGTCCAGCGGCAGCGGCAGCCGGCCGGGTTCGAACTGCACGTTGACGATGTCCACCCGGTCACGGTCGCGGAAACAGTGCACCGAACTGCCCTGAATCAGAAACACGTCACCGGCGGCGACCTGATAATCCCGGTCGTCGATCATCTGGCGGCCGCCGCCGGAGGCAATGACGACCAGTTCGGAGAAGTCGTGACGGTGGGGGGTGGCGGTGAAATCGTAACGATGACGGGCCGAGGAGCCGGCCGCCACCCGGCGGACTGCAATTGGACAGAACGGATCGTCAAAGTAGAACTCGCCTCTGGCGAACACAATTTCCTGACTGGCCATGAACAGTACCTGTTCTGAAAAAATGAAAGTTGGTGATATTGTACAGCTTTTTGGTGATAAAGTCAAGGAATTTCTGTAAAAAAATTTTATATTGAACCGGTGGACGGGCGGAGAGCCGTGGCCGGATCCGGAGGCGGTTCCAGACTGCGGGCGCAGTCCCGGTCCGGCCGGCGGCGGTCGCCGGCAGAACAAATGTGAGGTGGATTATGATGAGATACGACAAACATTGCGTCACGTTGCGTTCGATGCCGTTTTGGTGCGTGGGCAATCCGCTGGCGGATCCTTTCGGCGGACCCGTGCTGGAAAAACTTGATTCCGTCGAAGTCGCTGAATTGCTGGCCTGGGGGGCTTCCGAAGGATATCTGGAAGCCACCGGCTTTCACGATGACGATCTGGTGCCGTGGAATCCGGCGCATCCAGAAGACGACCTTGACCCCGACAGCGCGACCTCGATCAAGCTCCGGGCGATCAAGGCGGTGCTGGACCGGGCCGGAATCCAGGTCAATTCGGCGGTGTGCAGTCTGCACGGCTATCCCCAGTTCCGCAACGGAGGACTCGGCAATTCCGATCCAGAAATCCGGCGCCTTGCCCGGCTCAAGGTGGAACGGCTGCTGCGCATCGGACACTTTTTCGGCGCCAGATACTTCATCTACTGGGTGGCCCGCGACGGTTTCGAGGTGCCGGTCACAGTGGATTGGAAACAGATCTACCGACAGCTGGCCGACGAACTGGATCATGCCCGCGACTACATGCGTGAACATGGCTTTGACAATTACGTCAGAGGATCAATTGAGCCCAAACCCAATGAACCGCGGGGACAGATGTTTCTGCCAACCTCCGGGCACGCCGCCGGGTTCATCAACGGAATGCTCCGGGAACCGGATTTCTGGGGGGTCAACCCCGAGCTGCTGCAGCACGAGAGCATGGCGCTGATGAACGCAGTCATGACGGTCGGCTACCTGTGCAGCATGAACAAACTTAATTTCCTGCATTTCGGCAACCAGAACAAGGCGCAGTTCGACAACGATTTTCCGCCGCTGGTCGGCGCGGAGGGTCTTAAGGAAACCGCCCAGATGTTCTGGGCGCTGCGGCAAATCGGCTGGCGGGGCGTGGTGGAGTTTGACTGCCACATGCTGCGGGCCGAGGCGGATACCGGTGACCAGATTGGCTGCCGGCGTCAATTCATAGCTGATTGTGCGGCGGCGCTCGACATTGCGCTGGAGTTGTCCGCCCGGATCAATCCGGACGCTGCCGCCGGCAATCAGAGCCGGATTGACCTTGAGGTGATCCGCCAGATGTGCGCTCTGCCGCCGCTTGCGGGCAAACGGTGACGCCGTGAAGTGCTATCTTGGACTTGATGCCGGCACTCAGAGCCTGAAAGCGGTGCTGATCAATGCTGCGGCCGGAGAGGTCGTGGCGTCCGCATCGGTGAATTTCGGCCGGGAGCTGCCGCAGTATCAGTCGCCCAACGGCTTTGTGCCGGATTCCGATCCGACGGTGCGTCAGGCGGATCCGCTCATGTGGCTGGATGCGCTTGATCTGGTGCTGGAAAAGCTGAGCAACGCCGGGGCGCCGCTGCAACTGGTGGCCGGAATTTCCGGTTCCGGCCAGCAGCATGGTTCGGTTTATCTCAACGGGCGGTTTGCTCCGATTATCGGAGCGCTCGATCCGGAGCGTCCGCTGTCCGGACAGCTTGCTCCGGCGCTCAGCCGCCGGCTGGCTCCGATATGGATGGATCACTCGACCACACCGGAGTGTGCCGAGTTGACCGCGCGTTTCGGGGAACGGCTTCGGAATGAAACCGGCAGTCCGGCCATTGAGCGTTTCACCGCGGCACAGATCCGCCGCTTTGCCCGGATTGATCCGGAGGACTGGAATGCGACTGCTGCGGTGCATCTGGTGAGTTCCTTTCTGGGATCGGTGCTCTGCGGCGCCGCTCTGCCGGTGGACTGCGGTGACGGCGCCGGCATGAATCTGCTCGACCTGAGCACCCGGAAGTTTGATCCCCTGATTGCGGAGTTCTGCGCTCCCGGACTCGCCGGCAGGCTGCCGGAGGTGGTTCCGGACGACCGGATAGTCGGCGGTTCGGCGCCTTATTTTGCCCGGTACGGCATCCCGACGGGTACTCCGGTGGTGGTGTTTTCCGGAGACAATCCCAACAGTTTGATCGGAGTGGGCGGCGGCCGGCCCGGCGTGGCGGTCGTCTCGCTGGGAACCAGCGACACCTTTTTCGCGGCGATGCCGGATTTCCGCACTGATCCCGACGGCTGCGGGCATGTATTCGGTAATCCGGCCGGCGGTTTCATGAGCCTGATCTGCTTTGCCAATGGTTCGCTGGCCCGGGATACCGTTCGGCGGCAGTGCGGGGCGGACTGGGACTTTTTCGACCGCACTGCTCTGGAGCTGACTGCTCCCGGCAACGGCGGCCGGCTGATGCTCCCCTATTTTGTGCCGGAATGCACTCCTCCGGTGGGTACTGCCGGAGCCGTGTATAATTTCGACGCCGGGGCGGCGGCTCCGGCGGAATTGATCCGGGCGGTGCTGGAATCCCAGGCCCTGCGGATGCGGCTGCATTCGCAATGGCAGGGGGAAACCTTCCGGCGGCTGCGGATTACCGGCGGCGCGTCAGGATCCGTTGGTTTCCGGCAGATTCTGGCTGACGTCTTCGAGGCGACGGTCGAAAGCATCGCCGTGGCTGACTCCGCCGCTCTTGGAGCGGCGCTGCGGGCGGCGGCGGCGATCGGGGCCGCGACTTTTGAAGAGCTGTGGGAAAAGTTCTGTTCCCCGGTGGAAACGGTGGCGCCCCGTGCCGGAACGGCTCCGGTCTACCGCCGGGCCTTGCGGGAGTTTGCCGTGCTGGAGCGTTCAGTGTCTTGACGCGGCGCGTTTTTTCACGGCGGCGGACCACCCCGGTCCGTCGCCGTTCTGAGATTCAGTCGACCGGAGCCGCGTCAATAGATCAGCTGGCGGAATTTACTCACCCGGTGTAACGTCAGCAGATTGCCGTTGTGGGCTGAGGCGGCCCGGCGGTCGCCGGAGCGGCTCAGAATCAGCAGATCTTCACCGTCGACCAGCAGCGAGGCGTAATGCCGGGAGTCCCGGGGTGTAGTGCCGATGGCGACGACCCCCGCGAAACACCAGTCACGCAGATTGCGGGAAAAATGGAGTACCATCCGGTTGCGTTCGTTATCCGGCAGGTTGTAGCGGTCGGCCGGCAACCGGTCCGGGCGGGTCAGGCTGTCGGTTGCCTGCGAGCCGACCATCCAGTAGCGGCGCGACGGCTCATCCCAGACGATCTGGAAGCGCATGTGGCCGCCCGGCAGCGGCACGAACACCAGCGGGGCGCCGCCCGGAGTGGTGAACGTGTCGATCACGGGCTGACCGTCGGCATCGGTTCCGCCCCGGAGCATCAGGGCGAGATTGGTGGCGCCGGAATGCAGGCGGGCCAGCAGCACCACCGCGTCCGGTGCGGCATTGTACAGCAGATGATCGGGATCATGGATCCGCATAACGTTGGTTTCAAGTCCGCCGGGACGGCCGCAGAACCGGGGGTCCGGCGCACCGGGACACTGATCTCCGGCCGGATAAAACGGCACACCGCAGGGCTGGGGCAGCGCAACGTGATCTTCCAGCACCCAGGGCGCGGAAAAACGCCAGCTTTCCGGACGGGTGAGATCGTCCCGGGTCCGGGCGGTCAGCAGGACCTGCGCCATTCCGGGCCAGTCATCCGGGCGGATCCGCTGCTCCATTACCAGCCGGACCACGCCGTCGCGGCAGTCGATGGCGGCTCCCGGCTCCCAGCGGTGTTCGGACTCCAATACAGAAACCGGACTCCAGCTGTCGCCGTTGTCCCGGCTGACTGAAATCAGCAGGCGATGGCTCTGCCCGATTGCGTATAGGCGTTCGCCGGCCTGAAACACCCGGCAGTGCAGCATGGGCAGGCGTCCGGTTTCCCGCCAGGAGTGCCCATGATCGTCTGACACCAGTATGTGGACCTGATTGCAGGCGAAATCGCCGTGATCGGAGAGCGGCCCCTCCAGTTTCGCGGTGCCGGGGCCGCCGAGGTCGAAACTGGCCACAATCCGGCCGGCGGCGGCGCGGGCAAGAAAGGGAGTGTAGCAGAAAACCTCTTTGGGGTACGGAGATTCAAAGAAAATTTTTTCCGATGCGATGAGCTGCATGGTTTGGGAACTCCTGATGTTGGTCAATTGCCACAGTCATCCGGTTGGAATTGTCCGGATCTGGATATAACATAATTTCGGTCTCAAGCCGTGTCAATTGGCCGGTCGCTGAAACGGCGCAAATTTTGGGCGGCGGGGATTGAATCCGGCGGAGGGGTGTGTTCAAGCTGACGGATTGCCCGCGCTTCCGGCGTGCTGGCGCCGGAATTCCGAAGGCGAGACACCGGCGATGCGCCGGAATTTGTTGCTGAAGTGAAACGGCGAACAGAACCCCAGCATGTCGGCGATTTCTCCAATGGAACAATTTTCACGCATCAGCAGCAGTGCGGCCCGGCGGAAGCGTCCGGTCTCGAAATACTGTCCCGGCGACATGCCCATGGTTTCCCGGAACACCGCCAGAAAACGTGAGGGAGACAGGTTGACGCTTCCGGCCAGGCTCCGGATCGGCGGCAGGGTGACGGAGGCGGAAAGCCGTTTCAGAACCGGCTGCAGCCGTCTCAGATTGAAGTCGGTTTTGCCGCTGCCTCCGGAGCGCCGGCTGCCGAACCGGAGCAGTTCGGCGCAGAAATTCAACCCGGTCAGCTGTTGCTCGAGCGTCCCGGTGAAGTCCAGGTGCCGCGGCATGGCGATCAGTCTTTCGAGCAGCTGCCTCAGTACGCCGTTGCATTCGGCCGGAATCCGGTAGGGCAGATCGTAAAACGACAGCACATCAAAATTTTCCAGCACCCGGAGCCGGAAGTGCATCCAGAGACTGCGCGGCGGCGGATCGTTGCGCAGGTCGCTGATGCGGTGCGCCACGCCAGCCGGTATGAAAATCATGTCGCCCGAGTTGGATTCAAATCCCTCTCCGCCCGCGATTTCTGTCCGGTTGACCGCCCCGGTCCCATCCAGGAGCGGAATGGTGATCAGATGAAACGGCATGGTCCGCCATCCGGTGCTGTGCTTCGGCGGCACCGTGGTCAGATTGCCGACGATGAAGTCGAACATGCAGTAAAGCGGCAGACCTTCGCGCCTGGAGTCGGTGTCACAGGGCAGGCAAAAAAGCTCTTCAGTAGAATTGTGCATGTTAGCAGGCATAACGCTTATGCTGTTTTTTTTCAGGAATCACTGCCGGACGGTTTCAAATATATCATGGTGATCCGCCGCTGTCAAATCAAATTCAACCGGAATGTTTGATGAATTTTCCGACGTGACACTTTCGCAGGTGAAATTCGCAAGTTACGTGTAAAGACATGGTAACATGGCGCGTGCCGGGATAAGTTCTTGGGTTTTCCAGTATTTTGGTGTATTTAATCAGTAATTGCTTTTATGGCGGAGCCCCGGGATGGGGGTTACTGTATAGCCAGTCAGATCCCGGCGGGCAACGCCGGTTTAATGTCAGTGAAAGGCAATAATATCATGCATTACAGCATCGGCAAACTCAAACGGCTGCTGCACAGCGGCAATCCGGTGTTTTTCGGCTGCGTCATGGACTGCCGGACCGGAATGATCATGGAGGCCTATCGGGATTCCGGCCTGGACGCGGTCATGATCGACCGTGAACATACTGCGCTGGACCGCACCACGGTACTTGAACTGATCCGGACCGCCCGGCTGCTGGATCTGCCCTGCATGGTCCGGGTTCCGCACAACGTCTATTCGGAGATCTGTCCGATCCTGGACCAGCTGCCTGACGGCGTGTTTCTGCCCCGGGTCCGCAGCCGGGCGGATGTCGAACAGCTCCTGCGGACCGTCAAATATCCGCCGGCGGGGCAGCGCGGCTGCGGCGCCAGCACCTGTCCGGCCGGCCGGTATGTCGGCTGGCAGGGAGGCTCTGCCGAGATGATTGCCGCCCTGGACCGCGACACCGTGGTCGGAATCCAGATCGAGACCCGCGAAGCGGCGGATCAGCTTGATGACATTCTTTCCACTCCCGGTCTCGACGTGGCGGTGATCGGCAATGACGATCTCAGCGTCGGGCTCGGCATTCCGGGGCAGTACCGGAATCCGCTTTATCTGGAAACGGTGCGGCGCATGATTGCCGCCTGCCGGAAATACGGGGTGACGCCCGGCATTGCCGGCGGCGATCCGGAGTGGGTGCGGTTCTGGCTGCGTGAAGGCATGCGCTGTTTCTGGGTCTGCGACGATCCCGGACTGATCTGGAACGGCGCCCGGAGCGTCGCCGAGAATCTGCACCGGGTGTTGAAAGAGGAGCAGCTGGAAAAATGAGGCTGGCGGAACGTATTGCGCAATCCGTTCCGGACCCCGGTACGGCGGAATTGTTTTATCTTGGACAGGCCGGTTTCATGATCAAGGGAACGTCCGGGGTGGTGATCGGTCTGGATCTTTACCTTTCCGACGCGCTGGAGTCGGCGGATGGCGCGTACAAGCGGCTGATTCCGACGCCGCTGACGGTGGCGGAATTCACCGCCGATATTCTGGCTTCGACCCATGCCCACGGCGACCATCTGGATGTCGAACTGGCCGCGGACGCGGCCCGGCGGCTGCCCGGACTGCATCTGGTCGGAGCGCCCGACTGTCGCCCGGTTTACCGGAAATGCAATATTCCGGACGAACGCACTTCCATTCTCGCTTGCGGGAAGAAAATCCGGATGGACGGCGTGGATTTCCGGGCCGTGTACGCCGACCACGGGGAACTGGCCCCGGAGGCGGTCGGCCTGATCATTGATTGCGGAGGGGTCCGGATCTACCACACCGGCGACACCTCGTGCTGCCCGGAACGGCTCGCCGCCCTACCGGAGGCCTCCGGAGTCGATGTGCTGATAGTTCCGATCAATCCCGCCTACGGTAATCCGGGGGAGAAGGGCGCGGCGGAAATCGCGGCCGCGCTCCGGCCCCGGAGTGTGCTTGCGGCTCATTTCGGCATGTTCGTCGAACACGGCGGCGTACCCGGGGCGTTTTTGAATGAGGCGGCCGGGCGGCTGCCGGCGGGAGTTCAGGCTCTGGTTCCGGCGCCGGGGGAAAAATTCACGATTGCGGCGGGGCGGGGGGTCATTGCCTCCGAGACGGCGGCCGCGGCGGAGCGGAGAAAGCGTTATGAAGCCATTTGAGATTGTGCGGCTCAATGCCCATACCTGTCCGATGACGGCGACCGAACGGCGGATCCTTGAAGGCGCCGGCCGGCTGATTGAAGTTGAACAGCTTTCGGAATGCGCCGATCTCAGCCGGATTGCGGCGGTGCAGATCGTTTCATCCTATCTGCAGGCTCCGGAGCTGGAGCGGCTGACCTCCTGCCGGATCGTTTCGCGCCTCGGCAACGGCTGTGATAAAATCGATCTCGCCGCCGCCGCAATCCGCGGAATCATCGTGGCCAACGTGCCGGATTCCTTCACCGCTGAAGTGGCCGATCACACCATGGCGCTGATGCTGGCCGGACTGCGTCGGCTGCCCGCCATGGAGCGGCTGGCCCGTTCCGGACGGCGGGCGGAGGACGTCGGCGGCATCCGGCGTATCGCCGACCTGACGCTCGGCATGGTCGGTTTCGGCAAAATCGGCCGGCTGACGGCCCGCCGCGCCGCTGCTTTCGGAATGCGGATCATCGTCAGTGACCCGGCGCTGACCGCTGAAGCGGCGGCGGAGTACGGAGTCGGGGCTGTCGATCTGGATACGCTGACGGAAACGTCCGATGTCGTTGTGCTGCTCTGTCCGCTGCTGCCCGCCACCCGCCGGATGTTTGACGCCGGCCGTATTGCCCGGCTGAAGCCGGGAGCGGTGTTCATCAACACCGCCAGGGGGGAACTGGTTGATGAAACTGCGCTGGCCCGGGCGCTGGAAAGCGGTCGGATCGGTTTCGCCGGCATTGATGTTTTCGGGGAAACCAACGTTTTTGCTGAAGGCGGTTTCCCGGTAACGCATCCCCTGTTTAAGGCTCCCAACACCGTGTTGACACCGCATGTGTCAGCCAATTCGATTGAGTCCCGCGAAGAGACGCTCCGGCGGGCGGCCGAGGCCACTGCCGGGCTGCTGTGCGACGGACGTTACCCTGTCAATATCGTCAACCGCGAGGCGCTGATTGCCGCCGGCAAACTTAAAATGCCAACTGAAACGGAAAATGCACCATGTCATCAACCATGAAAGCCGCCCGGCTGTACGGACCATTTGATCTGAGAATGACGGAGCTGCCGCGGCCGGAACCCGGTCCGGGCCAGCTGCTGGCCAAGGTGGAACGCGCCTGTGTCTGCAGCACCGATTATGCCATTTATTCCGGAGAACTCTACTTCGTCAAAACCGGAGATGTCACATTCCCCATGACCATGGGCCACGAGTGGTCCGGAACTGTGGCCGCCGTCGGTCCTGATGTCCGCGGATTCAAGGTCGGCGACCGGGTGGTGAGCGACAATGGATTCGGTTGCGGACGGTGCATTCACTGTCTCAACGGTGAAACTTTCCGCTGTCCGGAAGTGCGGTCGCTCGGCACGGTGCACGCCTGGGACGGCGCGTTTGCCGAATACATCCTGCTGCCGGAACGGCACACGTTCCGTCTGCCCGACAACGTGGATTTCGACAGCGGAGCATTGCTTGAACCGATGACGGTGGCGTTTTCCGGAGTCCGGGCGGCGGAGGTGGCACCCGGCGACAGCGTGCTGGTCAACGGTTCAGGCGCGATCGGACTGCTTGCCGCCCGCCTTTGCCGGATTGCCGGCGCGGCCCGGGTGTTTCTGACCGGACGCAATGCGTTCAAACTGGGCAAGGCGGCCGAGTTCGAGGCTGCCGACGTACTGATTGACACCACCCGGGAGTCGGTTCCCGGGACAATTGCCCGTTACACTCCCGGAGGGCGAGTGGACAAAGTGATCGAGACTTCCGGATCGCTGGAGTTGCTGGCGGCTGCTTTTGACGTGGTCCGGTCGGGCGGGGTGGTGGCGACTATTGCCTTTTATGACAAGGGCATCCCGGATTTTGCCATCGACAAGCTGGTTTTCAACAACATCACCCTGCGCGGAGTGGCTGCGGCGTCCGGAACTCATGCGGCCTGCCTTGCGCTGCTGGAGTCGGGCCGGCTGCGTCCCGGTGTGTTGATTACCGGGCGCTACCGTTTTGACGAGCTGGCCAGGGCGCTGGAGGATATGAAGCTCCGCAATCGGGAAAGGATCAAATGGATCATCGACTTCAACCGCTGATTGATCTCGACGGCCGGGTGGCGGTTCAACCCTGCGGTGCCCGGGAAATCGGGCTGTATCCGGAACCCGGACTCAACGTGCTCTGGGTCAATCCGGCGCCGTCCCCGGTCGGCTGGCCGAATTTCGGCGGCGGACGCGGCTGGATTTCTCCGGAATCGGAGTTGTTTTTTGTGCCGGAATCCTCCGGTCCCGTAGCCTACCGGGTGCCGTGCGGAGTCGATCCGGGCGACTACCGGGTGATTGAAGCGGACCGGCGCGGCGTGACGCTGCGCAACCGGTTCACCGTCGAATTTTTCGCGTCGGGCATCCGGCTTGAACTTGAGCTTACCCGGCGTGTGACTTTGCTGGAGTGCCGGGAGCCGGCAGGGATTTCCGCGGCCGGATACCGGCTGGAAAGCACTCTGAAGGCGCTTAATCCGGTTCCGGAAGGCATTCACCCGGCCATCTGGAATCTGCTCCAGGTGCCGCCGGGCGGCGTCATTATGCTGGCGGGTGCGGATCCGGTGCCGTATTTCGGCCGGAATGCCGCCCGTTGCTCCTCGGGCTTCTGCTCGGCGGAGGTGCCGGCAGTCGGGGAATCGTTTAAAGTCGGTTTCCGGCCGGAACCGGGAAGTCGCGGCCGGATGTTCTACTGCAGTTTCTCGGAAGAACGGCCGTTTTTTGTCATGCGGAGTTTTACGGTGCCGGAGCATTGTTATGACACGGCATATCCGCCGGGGTCGGGACCGGCCTGTCCGCAGCAGATTTTCTGCGACAACGGCCGGGATGGCGGCTTCGGAGAGCTGGAGTACCACTCCGAACCGCTCGGGGCTGACCGCTGTGAAATTTCTGACTGTTGTTACACTATGGCCTTTTCCGGTCGTCGCGGACCGTTGGAAACGTTTTTTCACTGTGGGTTGACGGAAGATGATTTCCGGTCAATTGAATCAGGATTGTTCTGAAAATATCAGAGAAAGGAGTAGGTATGGAAAGATTTTTGACACCTGGCCCGGCCGTCCGGCGCCGGAGCTGCTCACGTTTCGTTGCCGGAACTTTTTCCGGCCCCCGGTTCACGCTGATCGAACTGCTGGTGGTTATAGCGATCATTGCCATTCTTGCCAGCATGCTGCTGCCGGCGCTCCAAAAAGCCCGCGCCCGGGCGGCGGACGCCAAATGCAAGAGCAATCTCAAACAGTGCGGAATCGGAGCATCGGCTTATGCCCAGGATTTCGACAATTATATTCCGGTATACACCTATTACGGTGAAAGCGGTTCCGGGGCCGGGCGTACGCTCACCATGATTCTGGCCGGCCATAACTTTCTGAATGGAGCGGCTCAGAATTCAACCAAATATGTCTCGGCTCCGGGGGCGTTGTTCTGTCCCACCATAATTGATGAAAAGCAATATGCCAACATGATGCAGGGCGAGGTTTCGGAGCATACCTACGGGCAGCTGCGCTACCTGAAAAATCTCAAAAAATTCTATGACCGCGACGTTTCATCGATGATTTCCAATGTTGACGGAGCCAGCAACAAGGAGTATGTCAATCTCGCCAAACTGTATCGTCCGGACAGCTTTTTTATGCTTGCCGACTCCTACAAGGCGGATTACAAATGCCAGTTCCGCTCCGTCGATCACAGCCTGGATACCGGCAGTACGGCCGCGCTGGTGGCCGCCTTGCACGGCGACTCTCTCAATGCGGTGTTTCACGACGGCCACGTGGAAGCCGTGCGTCCAGGCGACGCAAGGTTCAGCGAACTGAAAATAACCGGATACTACAATGATGCCCTTGAGCTGATGTCATGGGACTGATTTAATTTAACCTGATGACCGTCTCCGGAACCGGACATCTCTGATTGTCCGTCCCGGCGGCGGCGGTGGACTCCGTCACCCGGTTCGGGAACCGCCCCACGCTTCATCAAAAGACCTTTTATGCCCTGATTGTCCCTGAATCCGGCCGTCCGGCCGTTAAAAAAGCGTTTTAAAAAGGAGAAAATCACATGGAACTCTTTCTCAACTGCGAACATCCCGCCACCATTGAGGAATACTGTGACCGTTACGTCCTCGCCGGCGTCACCACCAATCCCTACATGATAGCCCAGGAGGGCGGAGTCAACTATTTCCAGTATCTGCGCGACCTGCGCCGGATTATCGGCGACCGCAAACTCAATGTTCAGGTGGTCTCCCCGGACTGCGGTGAGATGATCGAAGAAGCCGAACTCATCCGGCGTGCCGGCGGCGAACCCACTTATGTCAAACTGCCGGCTACGGTTGAGGGACTCCGCGCCACCAAAATTCTGAGCGCGCGCGGCGTTAAAGTCACTTCGACGGTGGTGTTTTCCACTGCGCAGGGAGTGCTGGCACTGCTGGCCGGAGCCAAATACGTCGCTACCTTTTACGAACCCATGATCACGGACGGCACCGACGGTTTCGCCGTGATCAGGCAGATTGCCGCGTTCATCGAACGCAGCGGCTGCGAAGGCCGGATTCTGTCCGCCGGCTGCCGCACTTCCGAGCATCTGGGCGGCATTATCGACGCCGGAGCCACCGCGGTGACGGTGGATCCGGACTTCTTCACGGACAAGATTGACTACCCTGGAGTTCACACCTACATGAATAAATTTAAAACCGCCTGGGATGCCGTCTACGGCAAAGACGCCACGATCCTCGATCTGGCCGCCAGGGAAAAATGAAAGGAGCCGTCATGACCAACGCCGAATTGACTGAACACAACCGTAAGCGCCGCATTTATCAGATCGCCTTCCTGGTCAATGATCTGGAGGGCGCCATGAAAAAATGGGTGGAACTCCTCCGGGTTGGACCGTGGCTGGTAGTCGAAATGAATGAAAAAATCTGCAAAGGGGTAATTGAGCAGGGCCGGCCTTCCACGGCGCCGTTCCGGTTTTACTGTGCGACCGCGATGGTGGGCGACATTCAGATTGAATTGATCAAACACGACTTCGGCGTCGCCGCCTACGAGCAGTGGCAGGCCCGGCATGGAGAAGGACTGCATCACATCAAGGAGATGATTCCGGACGACCGTATCGACCAGGTTACCGCCGAGTTTGCCGAATGGGGCATGCCGCTGATCCGGGCCGGACATTTTCTCGAGGATGATCACCGCTACCCCGACACTATTCCGTTGCTGGGGTTCCAGCTGGAGCTGGGCAACTGCGTCGAAGTCAAGTCGCTTACCCCCGACATGTACTACATCTATCCCCCGGAGAAGGAAAAATGACCCCGTCAGAGCTGATCTCAACCATGAAATGCCGCCGTATCAGTCAGATTTGCGCCGCCACCCGGGACATCGACCGCACGCTGCGGGCCTGGTGCGATCTCATGGGGGTGGGGCCCTGGCTGGTGCTGACCAGCGGTCCCGACACCATCGCCAACGTGATTGTCAACAACCAGCCCCTGCCGCCGGGCACGGATTTTCGCAGTTACTGCGCGCTGACCGAACTGGGCAACGCTCAGCTTGAGCTGATTCAGCCGCTTTACGGCGATGAGGCGCTGCCGGCGTTTCTGGACCGCAACGGGGATTCCTGGCATCACTTCAAGGAGCACGTTCCGGGCGACCGTGTGCTGGCCGCCGGCCGGGAATATCTGGAAAAAAAAGGATTGGACATCGTTTCCTACGGTGAAATCGACGAAGACCGCTACCTCAATGTCGGCACCTACGATGCTGTCGGAGCCAACTTTGAACTGGGTAACACCGGGCGGATCAGCTTCCCTCCGGAGTTTCAGCGCAAATGGCCGGAGGGTGACACCGCCGCGCTGGCGGCAGGTTCCCGGCGCTGGCTGGTTACGGAACTCACCTTTGTGACCGACGATCTGGACCGGGCTCTGAAAAACTGGGAGCAGCTGCTGGATGTCGGACCGTGGAAAGTGGCGACAGTGACGGAGCGCGATCTCAGCGAGGTGGTCATTGAGAACAGGCTTTCCGCGGCGCCGTTTGCCTACCGCCGGGCGCTCACGGTCTGGGGGGATAAATACGTCGAAGTGGTTCAGCCGCTGAACGGCCTGCCGGTCTTTGAAGAGTATGCCCGGCGCAGTGTCAAAGGCATGCACAGTGTGGTGTTCCACGTTCCGGAGGCTGAATTTGACGCCCGGCTGGCGGCCTTTGCCGCCCGGGGGGTGGGCAACCGGTTCGGAGCGCGGCTGGGCAGTGTGCGGTTTGCGAGTCTGGACACGGAAAAAATTTTGGGAGTCCGCGTTGTGATTTCCACCGGAACTAATCCTGAGGCGAAATAATCATGGATAAACCGCTTAACCAATATATCGATCACACCAATCTGAAGCCGGCGGCCACCGCAGCGGATATTGACAAACTCTGCGACGAGGCGCGGCGCTGGGGATTCGCCTCGGTCTGCGTCCAGCCGTGCCGGGTCCGGCAGGCCTCGGAACGGCTGGCCGGCAGCGGGGTGCGGGTCTGCACGGTCATCGGCTTCCCGCTCGGAGCCAATACCGCCGCAGTCAAGGCATCTGAGACCCGGCAGGCGGTTGCCGACGGGGCGGAAGAGGTGGACATGGTCATCAACATCGGGGCTCTGAAAGACGGTGGCGACGATCTGGTGCGCGACGACATCAGAGGGGTGGTGGCCGCCGCCGACGGCCGGCTGGTCAAGGTTATCATTGAAACTTTCTACCTTTCCGATGAAGAAAAAGCCCGCGCCGCCCGGTTGGCGGCGGAAGCGGGAGCGGATTTTGTCAAGACCTGCACCGGATTCAATGCCGGGGTCGCGACCGCTGCCGATGTGAAAATTCTCAAAGCCGCGGTGCCGGAACGGGTGAAAGTCAAGGCTTCCGCCGGAATCCGCGGATACACGGCGGCGATGGAACTGATTGCGGCCGGGGCCGACCGGCTGGGAACCTCCTCCGGAGTCGCGATCGTGGAAGAGGCGCACAGTTCCGGTGGGGAGTCGAGATCATGAAAACGGCCAGAATTGTCGTCGTCGGCAGCGCTTTGGTGGACTACACGTTCTTCACTTCCCGGTTTCCCGGCGACGGTGAGACGGTGGTGGGTGACGAATTTCTGACCGGTCCGGGCGGGAAAGGCTCCAATCAGGCGACCGCCGCCGCCCGGGCCGGCGGTGAAGTGGTCATGGTGACCAAGCTGGGTGAGGATTCGGCGGCCGGTGTGCTGCGTCGGCATTACGAAACCGAAGGGCTTGACCGGCGGTTTGTGTATTCCGCCACCGGCGTCGCCACCGGCGGCGCCGCCATTGAGGTGAATCGTGAGCGCGGTGAAAACCGGATTATCATGATCAAGGGAGCCAATGAGAGGCTCACTTTGGACGACATCCGCCGGGCGGCTCCGGCGATTGCCGCCGCCGACATCCTGCTGGTCCAGCTGGAAATCAATCTTGACGCCGTTGCCGAAGCAATGGCCATTGCCGCCAAACACGGCGTCCGGACTGTGATGAATCCGGCTCCGGCCCAGCCGGTTCCGGAGGGATTTTTCACCGGAGTGGATTTTTTCACTCCCAATGAGACCGAAGCGGCCTTTTATTCCGGACTTCCGGTTACCAACCGTGAAGAGGCGGTGGCGGCGGCCCGACGGCTGCTTGAGCTCGGCGTCAGAAACGTCGTGATCACCCTGGGGCGGGCCGGAGCGCTTTATGTGTCGGAGTCGGAGGTCCATCCGGTGCCGACGCCGCCGGTCCGGGCGATCGACACCACCGGTGCCGGTGACACCTTCAACGGTGCGTTCGCGGTGGCGCTGGGGGAGGGCTTTGACATCGTTGCCGCACTGCGCTTCGCCAACTGCGCCGCGGCGATTTCCGTGACCCGCAAAGGAACTTCGCCGGCCACTCCCCGGCGGGAGGAGATTGAAGCGTTGCTGCGGCAGTCGTACTGATGCATAATCCGGCACTTGAAAAACGACCGGAACGCCGCCTGGGCGGCGTTCCGGTTTCATCTTCATCGTTCGGCCGGTTATTGGCCGGCGTCCCCGGACGTCCTCCAGAGGATCACTTCCGATTTTTCCGGCACGAACCCGTGTGAACTGCCCTGCACCCAGCGGATTGATTTGCGCGGTGTGGCCAGGTTGTTGTAGCAGACCGCCAGCCCGGAGGGCGGGCAGGTATAGTCGCCGAGCCCGGCCCGGGTGATGTCCACCCTGGCCTTGGAAATGCGCTTGGCCATGAACACCGGGTCATAATAGTCCAGAGCCGGAACGTACTCCAGGCGCCACGGCCCGCTGATCCGCTGTTTTTTAGCCGTGCCGGCCAGATCGCAGCACCAGGTGACCGAAGGACGGGCTACCGTGACATCGGGGTCAAGCGCCGCCGCCCACATGGTTTGAAGTCCGCCCTGGCTGCCGCCGGAGGCGACCAGATCCCGGCCATTCCATTCCGGACGGCTCTTGACATACTCCAGCGCCCGGAGCACCCGCAGCGCCATGCCGTTGAAAAACGCCCGCTCCGGATCGGCGTTCTGTTCCGGGTCAAAGGCATAGTTGTACTTGCCGGAGCGGATGCTTTTGAAGAACTCCCTGTAATATTCCGGTTCCCGTCCGAGTTCCTGACCGTGGGCGTTGATGTCCAGCTTCAGGTAACGGCGGTCGGCAGTCTTCGGCGGCTGCTGAATGCCGGTTCCGTAACCGCGGAAAGTGACCAGTCCGGGCAGGGATTTCGGCTGCGCGTCAACCGGAATCTGCAAATAACCGGTCACCGGACGGGGACCGGCGCAGGGAATGCTGACCGCGTAAATATCCACTCCATTCACGGTTTTGACTTTCTTCAGCGTGACGCCGTCCTTGAAGGGCACGGCGGCGAGCCGCTGTTTCTGTTTTGCCCAGAATGCGTCGAAGTCTGCCGGTTCGCCGCAGTCAGTCAGGGTTTCGGCCTGAACTCCGGTTCCGCCATAGAAAGTTATAGTACGGCTTTTGGCTTGTCCGGCCTGATTGGTGAACAGGTGGCGGATGGCTTTGCCGTCGGCGTCGGTGAGTGTGGCATCCACACTCACAAATCCCGGCCGGTCGAGGCTGGTTCTGACCACCAGCGGCTGGTCGGCCGGTGAGCGTCCCGATTCCGTTTTGCCGTCATCGCCGCGCCGTTTCCAGCTCAGAAACAGGCCGTCGGCCGGCTGACCGTTCAAATCGGCTTTGAAAGTGTAGACCATTTCATCACCCGGCTGGTAGGAGAGCGCGGAACGGTTGGTTTCTCCGGAAATCGTGATTTTCGAGGTGTCCAGTCCGGCTGCACCGGCAGCTGCAGCGGCCAATGCCGTCAGTAATCCCAATGCGATTTTCATCTCAGAACTCCACTTAAAATTGGCTGACGGACGTCGGGGCTCCCGGTGTCAGAGGCGCTCCGGATTCTCCGCGTCGGTATTTTTTAATTATAGCACCGGGATGGCCGTTTTGCAACCCGGGTGCCAAACGGCTGTACCGATTCTGCTTGAAAAAAGAACGGCCGTCCGGGACGGCCGCTCTGCTGACAGTCCGGATCAGCCGAACACCAGCACCACTTTGCCGATGTTCTCCGCCCGGCGGAGTACGCCGTGCGCCTGATCAACTTCGCTGATGGGAAAAACCGCGTGGATGTTGGTAATCAGTTTCCGGGCGGAAAACAGCGGCCAGAGTTCCCGGCGCAACGCCTGGAGAATCGCGCTTTTTTCTTCCGGGGTGCGGCTGCGCAGGGTGCTGCCGATCAGCCGGATGCGTTTGCGCCAGACGGTTTCAAGATCAACGACGGTTTCCGCTCCGGCCATGGTGGCGATCATAATCCAGCGTCCGCCGAAGACCATGTGGCGGAAACATTCGCCCATCAGTTTTCCGCCGATGCAGTCCAGCGCGACGGTGGGCGGGTGGGCCGCGATTACCGGACGCACATCCTCGGTGCGGTAGTCGAGCACATGATCCGCGCCGAGCCGGCGGACAAACTGCGCCTTTTCCGGCGAGTCGATCGTAGTGATGACTTCGGCGCCCAGCAGCTTGGCATACTGGATTGCCGCCAGTCCCACGCCGCTGGCTCCGGCCTGCATGTAAAACACGTCTCCGGGTTTCATGCCGCCGGCCTCCTGCCGGAGATTGAGATAGACCGTGCTCCAGACTTCGGGCAGCGAGGCCGCCTCAATCATCGAAAGTCCTTCCGGAATCGGAATCACCATGCCAGCCGGCGCCGTGACCAGTTCGGAATATCCGCCGCCGCCCAGCAGGGCGCAGACCCGGTCGCCGGGTTTGACTGCGGCGTCATCCGGCGCCTCAACAACTTCGCCGGCAACTTCCAGTCCGCACCATTGGGGCCAGTCGTGCGGAGAGGCGTAGCAGCCGTCCTTCTGCATCAGATCGGCGCGGTTGACCGCCGCTGCGTGGACTTTGATGAGCACTTCTCCTGGTTTGCGGACCGGGTCCGGAACCTCCGCCCAGACGAAGTTGCGGATGTTGTCGAGAATCATTGCGTGCATTTTATGATATTACCTCCATTGACAGCAGTTTGCGGCGGCGAGTGTGACCTCGTGCACCAGATAATCGTGATCGTAACTGTAGGGACTGGCGATTTCATCGCGGATGATTGCCGCCAGTTCGAGCAGCTGGTTTTCGTAGCGGTCGGCCTGCGGCGGAAAGCGCAGCACATGGCGTCCGGCCGGGAAGCTGCTGGAATCGGACGACAAATCCAGAGTCAGCTCCACCGGCTGGCCGTCAAAACGTTCCAGAGGGGAGAAGCAGATAGTTCCCTTGGTGCCGGCGATGTGCATGCGGCGGTTGTGGATGCCGGAATTGCGGCTGCAGGACCTGACCACCGCGGTGGCATGAGGATATTCCAGCACCGCCATGCTGTTGTTGAGGATGCGGTCCGGATCATCCGGGGCCGATTTCAGAAACGGAACCACGCGGTCCGGCCGTCCCAGCGCGGCCACGACGAAATCGATCAGGTGACAGCCCAGATTGTACATGATGCCGCCCCTGAAGTTGCCGATGTATTTCTGATATTCGTCGCCGCCATAGTTGTGATTCATGTCGGCTTCAATTTCAAAGACATCGCCGATCACCTTTTCCCGGATGGCTTTCAGGCAGAACTGGAATGCGGGATTGCCGCGGAACATGTAACCCATCTGAAACGGCAGGTGCTGTTTCCGGCAGCCGTCCAAAAGCTGCCGGTAAAGGTCGAGATCCTCACCGGCCGGTTTGTCCATGTGCATGGCCAGGCCGTGTTCCATGCAGCGGATCGCCATGGGAACCAGTTCGTTGTTGGGAACTTCGACCGTGACGGCCTGCAGGCCGGGATAGTTGAAAACTTCTTCCGGCGTCAACCTGGGAATTCCCTCGTACTGCGCGAGGTCATCGTTGAAATACCGGTTGGTGAGCGAGGTTTCCCGGTCGTCGACTACGCCGACCAGCTCAAAGACATCGCTCAGGCGCTTCAAAGCGATGATTTTCCCGACGGCATGTTCGTGAGTGACACCGATCTGGGCAATTTTGATCCGCGGTTTCATAGTTCCTTCCTGTTTTTGTTTCAGCAGCGGCAGCCGGAATTCCAGAACTCCGGCCGCTGCTTTTCTGTTTTACCAGCTCTGCACCGTGTGAGCGTCGTCATAATATTCCTTGACTGAAGTTTGAGCCAACCGGTTGTCGCCGGCGGCGACGCCCTCAACGTGCCCATCCAAAAAAACGAGATTGGCCCGGTTGGAATGAGTCAGATAGGGCAGGGGATCGGTACCGGCGCTTTTTTTCCCGTAAGTAATATAAAGCTGTTCCCAGATTCCAGAGGAGCTTTCCCTGAGGTTGTCGCCGAGCATCCAGAGATCGGCGGGGCGGTAGGCTTTGGCTGTGTTGATTCCGCAGAAATAACCGGTAATCGTCCAATCGGAAAATTTCCGTCCGTAAAAAGTTCCGGTGGCGCTGAGTGACCGGCTGCCATAGCAGTTGGGGAGTAAACGCCCGAGGCCAGTTTAGCGGTCGAGGAGGGATTGTTCTCCCCGGGACAGGCGATGACCGGATAGCTGGCCAGATAGCTCGGCGGCTTGCCGACTTTGGCCGCAGTCCAGTCCGTCGAGGAATTTATTCCCAGCAGAAAAGCCATGGTACCGCGTGATGAGCCGCTGTCCTTGAACCACAGAACCGGATAAATGTTCTGCCAGTCGCTGCCGTAGGAGCTGAGGGCCAGGCCGATCTGTTTCAGGTTGCTGGTACATTTGGCTGCAGTGGCGCGGGCGCGGGCCTGACTCAGCGCCGGCAGCAGAATCCCGGCCAGAATCGCGATGATCGCAATTACGACCAGAAGTTCAATCAGCGTGAAGTCTGACATCACGGGGCGGGGACGACTGATTGCGGTGGTTGCATTGGATTGCTTCATTTTTCTCCCTTCAATTCAGTTGTTTCGCCCGCTGACTTTGTTGCGGTTCCGGAGTGAGGTTTCAAACCTGAGGCCGCTCCGGAACCGGTCTTAATCCGGATTCAGTCTGCAATGGCGCAGCTGCGCCCTCCGTCGATGGAAAAGTTTGTCCCGGTGACAAAGGCCGCCCGGTCCGAACAGAGATAGACAATGAGATCGACAATTTCAATCGGTTCGGCCGCCCGGCCCAGCAGCGTTTTCATTCCGGCCATGCCTGGCCGCGTCAGTACCGGCCCCGGCGAGACGCAGACGGCCCGGACTCCATGCGGTGCGCCGTAAAGCGCCAGCGCCTTGGTCAGGCCGATTATGCCGCTTTTGGCGGCGCTGTAATCAATGTTGCGGGCTGACCCGGTTACTCCAACCACCGAACCCAGATTGACGATGACACCGCGTTTCTGGTTGATCATCCGGCCGATAACAGCGCGGGAAAACAGAATCGGTCCCTTGAGATTCACATCAATGCCCCACTCAAGGCAGTCGATGTCCTGAACTTTGAAATCGCAGTTGCGTTTCAGCACCCGCGTCGAAGCGCCGCCGGCGGCATTGACCAGAATATCCACGCTGCCAAAACAGCTCACGGTCTTCAGCACCGCCGCTTCAATCTGATCAAAGTCGCGGACATCCACTCCGGCGCTTTCTGCCGTCAGGCCGGCTGCGGTCAATTCGGCGGCAGCGGCGGCGGCTTCGTCGGCGTTGATATCGGTAAGCATGACTTTGGCGCCGCGCTGCGCCAGTTCGGCGGCGGTCAGTCGTCCCATGCCGGAGGCAGCTCCGGTGATGATGGCGGTTCGGCCGGTGAAATTGAATATGTCGGATTTCATGGTATTTGGTCTCCTGTTAATTGCGGCTGCTGCCGCCTCCCAGGTGGGGGCAGTAACCGGCAGCCGCGAGATAATCGTCCATTTTGCGGTTGACCGGCCAGACATGATCGGCCGGGCAGCGGGAAATTTCCCGTTTCAGCCCGTCGTAAAGCGGCATCAGGCTCTCCGGTCTGATGCCGGTGGCGGCGAGCACTTTGGAGTTGTCAATGATCCGGTCGAACCGGCGGTCCAGTTCCAGCTGCCAGCGGCAGTTAAAATCGGCAGGATCCTGCTGAATGAGGTCAAGGTAGTCCTCCTGATCCACCCAGACCGCTTTGAGGTTGCAGATGTCCAGGTAGTAGTCGGCAATTTCCCCCCAGGTGTGATGTTCTGAGGTCGCCGTCGTGTAGGCTTCCCCCACCGCCCGGTCATTGAACAGCAGTCCGGCGATCATGCGGGCGACGTCGCCGCCCCAGCTCATCGTCGCCTGCACCTGACGCGACTGCTCCGGCAGCACCACCGCCTTGCCGGCCGCGGCGCGGCCGACGGTGTCGGGAGCTTCCAGCGTTACCAGCTGGTAACGCATCAATGAATAGGTGATGGCGGGGCGGATGATGGTCCAGTTCCGGTTCGGCAGCGCCCGGAGGATATTTTCGCCGCGGGCCTTGAAAATCGAGTAGTCGTCGGAGTTGCAGAGCAGCGGACGGTCGGCGGCGTCAAGCAGCCGCGGGGAGGTCTCCCGGATGGGGTGCTCCAGATTATCATAGACCCGGTAGCTGGAAAGGTAAATGTAATGTCCGGTGCTGTTGAGCAGCAGCGGCAGATATTTGACCAGTTCTCCCGAGTTGTAGATCATGAAATCGACGATGCCGTCGTACCCTTCGGAGAGAATCTGCCGCATTACCCGGCGGTCCTTGGCGTCGGCGCAGATGTATCTGAGCGCCGGATTGGTACTGGTGGCCGGCTCGGCCGCCATCGCGTCAACCCGGTATCCGAGTTCAAGCAGCTGCGGAACCAGATGCTGTCCCATGGCCCCGGTGGCGCCGATAACCAGAACCTTTGATGGTGAATTTTTCATTTTAATCGTTCCTTAGGTGGCAATGACAGTCTCATTTCAGCGGCAGCTGGCGGTCGATCTGCCAGTGAATATTGTCCTGTACGGCTTTGAGCGCCGTTATTTTCGGCTGGGAATAACCGCCGGGGTGGAATTCGTGAACGCCGAAAGTGATGGCCACGCCGAGCGAAAGTCCGACAAAGCGCTGCAGCCGGCCGAACGTGCCGTTGCAGAGGTGAACGAATGGTGTTTTCAATTCGTGCCGCAACCGCAAAGTGGTGCGGATGGCTTCGGAAAATTCTTCTTCCGTGTTGGCGGCTGTAACGATTTTAACCACATCAGCGCCGCGGTCCTCAAAACTTTTCAGCTGATCTGCGACTTCGTCCGCAGTCATGGCCCGGTTGGGATGAGAGGAGATGATCACCTGGGCGCCGGCGGCGTGGATCGCCGCGATGTCCTTCATCTGCCGGGCGATGGCGGCCGGGTTGCGGGTCCGTTCATCGGGAGAGGGATCATAGAGGTCGCCCATCACATCAATCATGCCGGCCCCTGCTTCGAGGGCCTCGAACAGCAGTTGCTGGCGCGTTTCGTCCGTCGAGTCCGGATTCCATTGATCATTGCGGTAAAACAGCACCATAAAGGGGAGTGCCGCCGAGTTGATGATCGTTTCCAGGGTTTTCCGGCTGCGGAATTCCGGTTTAAGCTGGCGCAGTTCCAGGGCGACGGCATCGGCTCCGTCGAATTCGGCGCCGCGGACTTCGGCGACGATTTGATCCGGCGTTTCCATGCCCGTAAGATGGGTGATCAGAGTGCGGTTGGTGTGCAGTGGAAAAAGTCTTCTCATGCGATGTTTCCCCTCGGATTTGGCCTTGATTAACTGGTTTTCCGGCTCATTTCCGCTTTTGTTCTGAGGCGGAATCTCAGTCTCCCGCAGCGTTAATATAAAGGGGCGGGAAGGGCGGTACAATCCTTTCCCCGTTTTTTTTCAGGAAATAGATATGGAAATTCCTACTTGATTTCAAAAAAAAAGCTGGTATATTGAAAATAATTCAAAGATGGAGGAAATATGTCAAAGGTGACCATCTCCGATATTGCAGCGCTGGCCGGTGTGTCCATTTCGACGGTGTCCCGGGTGTTCAACCATCATCCGAATATTCGCGAGGACATCCGCAATCAGGTGTTTGAGGTGGCCCGCCGGTACGGTTACCGGCCGCGGTTCTCCGACAGGCGCAAGAATGTGGTGATTATCACTCCGGACAACTCCGATTATCCTGTGCACAGCTGCGTGGACATGCTGCTGATGGCGCTGAGCCGGGAACTGCCGCCCCGGGGGTTCCGGATTGAGATTCTGCCCCAGAACAACCTGGAACGTCTGGAGGGTATTCCATTCTGCGGAGCGGTCGCCATCGGCGCGGAGCCGGACGATTTCCGCAACTGGCCGGAACGGTTTGCGCCGCCGCTGGTCATCGTCGACCGGCACGCGGCGGCCCTGCCTCCGGAGGTTTACTGTGTGCATTCCGACGAGGAGCAGGGCATGGCGCTGGCGATTGAACATCTTTGGGAACGCGGCTGCCGGAATATCGGCTGCATCATTCACGGCGATCCGGGCACCGGCAATGCCGATATCCGCAAACGGGGAATCATCAAGGCGCTGCGCCGGTTCGGACTGCCGTCCGACGACGGCCTGATCCGGTTTTCCGGCGCCGGTTCCGAACGTTACGTCGATCTGATCGGCAATCTGCTGCGCCGCGGCATTGACGCACTGTTCTGCCCCGGCGGCAATGCCGGAATCGTTTCGCTGTACGCTTTTTCACTGTTCAACCGCCGGGTGCCGGAGGACATTTCGCTGATTGCGACTGAGCAGACTTTTTTTTCGGAGTATGCAACTCCGCCGCAGACTACGGTCACTCAGGACTACGCCGCGGTCGCTGCCGCGGTGGCCGACGTCATTGAGGCCCGGATTGAGGGGCGCCGGGCCGAAGTCGGCGTCCGGCTGCCCTACCGGCTGATTAAACGTGAAAGCGTGCGGTTGGGACCGGCCTGATTGTCCGTCCCGGCGGTTCCGACCGGTCAGCCCAGCAGCCGGTAAATGCCCAGCCCGAGCAGCGGCAGCAGGAAGAAAACTCCGGCCACATAGGCCAGGGCCACGATCCGGCGGCGGGCGGCGGCCGCCGCCAGCAGCCGGGCACACCGGGGCGGGATTCCCCGCAGGAACTTCACCCCGAAAATCACCGTCACCCCCAGCGTGTTGAAGAGCAAATGGATAAGCGCGATCTGCAGGGCGGCCGCCGCTCCGGTTCCGGTGATGGCCAGTGCCGCGATCAGTGCGGTGACGCAGGTGCCGATGTTGGCTCCCAGCGTGAAGGGGTAAACCTGTCCCAGGGTCATTACGCCGGCTCCGGCCAGCGGTACGATCAAACTGGTGGTGGTGGAACTCGACTGCACAAGTACGGTAATGGCCAGTCCGCTGCCGATGGCGGTAAGCGGCGAACGGCCGACGGCGTGTTTGAAAATTTTTTCCGCCCGTCCGGTGAGCAGTCCGCGTAGAAGTTTTCCCAGAACCAGAATGGCGAAGAAGATCAGGAACAAGCCGAAGACAATGAACAAGGTTTCGCCGATCAACCTGGGGCCGGGCAGGTGCCGGAAGAGGGTGTGGAGTCCGGATTCCACCGGGTTGATCAGCGGTTTCAGCAGATTGGCCCGGCTCAGGTCCGGCCCGCCGGTGCCGTAGAGAAGTCCGGTGAACAATCCGGAGAGACGTTCCAGCAGGTGAAACTGAATTTCCAGCGGCAGAAAAATCACCACCGCCAGCAGATTGAAGAAATCGTGCACCGTTGCCGCCGCGAATGCCCGTCTGAAGGTCCGTTTGCTGCCGATGGCACCCAGGCTGACCAGGGTGTTGGTCACCGAGGTTCCGATGTTGGCTCCCATGACCATCGGTATGGCGGTGGTCACCGGCATGCCGGCCGCGCAGAGCGCCACGATTATGCTGGTGGTGGTTGAGCTGGACTGAATTAACGCGGTGGCCAGCATGCCGACCAGCAGTCCGGTGAAAGGATTGGTGGCAAATTGGAACAGCCGTGCGGCGCCGTCCGCGCCGCCGAAAGCCGCCTGGAAACCGCTGCCCAGACAGCTTACGGCCAGCAGGAGCAGATAAACCAGCACGATGGCGGCCGGCCAGGCGGCCGCCGGTTTTTCCCGGAGCAGTTCCAGCCAGCGGGAGGCGCGGCCGGCTTCGGTACGGTTTTCACGGGCCTCTTTTTTTATGGAACGGCGAAGGACTTTTTCCATGTCGCGGCAGGCGGCCAGCATGCCGTGGCGCAGGCCGCGCCAGACTTCCGGAAGGCCGCCGGAGTCGGCGCCGAGGATGGTTTCCAGCAGTTGATTTTCCAATTCTGTACGCCGGCGGTTCAGCTCGGCATACCTTTGTTTCAGCTCTCGGGGCGGGATTTTCTTTTCATCGAGGGCGTCCAGCTCGCGACGCAGTTTTTTCAGGTCGTCCTGAATTTGCTGTTTTCCGGATTTCATAAGTTGTATTCTCCTGATTGCGGGTGCTGAATTTTCAGCGGATTGTTCCGGTAACTGTCTGTAAATTAAATGTAGCCGGCAATTGTTAGGATTCGGTCAGGAAACGGTTCGGTTATATTGAAATAGCGGCCATGGAACTGGCGGCGTGGTTTTCCGGTTGCGGCAGCGCAGCGAAAAGAGCATGCCGTCCGAAGTCCCCGCATCATCCGGCTCGGCGGATTTTCTGGACGCGGGAAACGGACTGAAGGCGGAGTCCTGAACGTGACGCCGGATTAAATACTGCGCTTCGGGCAAAAAAATACCGCCGCCCTCCGGAACTCCGGAAAGCGGCGGTTGATTGCGGACGCGGTCAGTAGGCTTCGCGGATATCGATGATATTCAGCTGCGGCGTCTCGGCGCCCTGATGCCGGTTGAGTTGAGGCGTGGCCAGCACGTCCAGCAGTTTGCCGCTGAACTCCGCCGGCGACCGGTTGAATGCGATGAAATCGATGGAACCGAATTTACCCTGCAGAATACCCCGGGTATGGCTGCCGCCGCCCACGGCTCCGCAGCGCACGACCTTGAGGTCATTGAAGCGATATACCGGCTTGGGATTGCTGTGCCCGAAGGGGGAGAGTTTAGCGAGGTATTCAAAAAAATCCGCGGTCATGTCCTGAAGTTCCGCCTCGCCGTCGTAAGCGATGAAGTCCTCCAGATCGGCCGGGGAAATCTGGCTGCGGATCTCCTTGTCCATCGCCTCGAAAAAGTCGGCGATGCGGTCGGTCTTGAGGCCGACGCCGACCGCCATCGGATGGCCGCCGTAACGCTCAAGCAGATGTGAGGTTCGGCTCAGCACCTCAACCAGATTGAGGCAGGCGACGCTCCGGCCGGAACCGTAGGCCTCATTCCCCTGAACCGTGAGCACGATGGTCGGCCGGTTGTAGTCCCGGGCCAGCCGTGAAGCCACAATTCCGATCACTCCCTGATGCCAGTCCCTGCCGGCCACCAGCAGCGAATAGGGGCTCTGCCAGGCGAGATGTTCCTCGATCTGGCGACGGGCCTCCTGATAAATTTCCTGCTCCTTTTCCTGTCTGACCCGGTTGAAGTTTTCCAGTTTGGAGGCGCAGTCATAGGCCTCGACGATGTGTTCTGACTCCAGCAGCTGAAGCGCGACGTTGGCATCACCGACTCGTCCGGCGGCGTTGATCCGGGGCGCCAGCCGGAAAGTGATGTCCGACGGCGTTAATTCCGAGCGCAGCCTGGAGCTCTCAATGAGGGCGCGCACTCCCGGTCGGATCTGGCGCCGCAGCGCGTCGATGCCATGTTTGACCATGATCCGGTTTTCCCCGAGCAGCGGTACAATGTCAGCCACGGTGCCCAGGGCCACGTAGTCAAGAACTTCCTCAAGGCGGGTCTGAAAGCCGCCGAGATTGTGTTCCCGGCCGTACTTGACAAACGCATGCGACAGTTTGAATGCGGCCCCGGCGCCGGAAAGCACCTGCAGGTCGGCCAGTTCGGGATAGACCTTGGGATTGATTATGGCGATGGCGCGGGGCAGCTCCTGACCGGCTTCATGGTGGTCGGTCACAATGACGTCAATGCCCCGGCTGATGGCGTCGTTGACGGCGTCGCAGCTGGTGATTCCGCAGTCGACGGTGACCAGTACGCCGCAGGGGCCGAAGAGGTCGAGGGCCTTGCCGAGGGATTCGGGTGTGAAGCCGTATCCGTCGTCGAAGCGGTGCGGAATGAACGAATGAACGGTTCCGCCATTCTGGGCGAGTACGAAAGCCAGCAGCGCACTGGCGGTAATGCCGTCGGTGTCGTAGTCGCCGTGTATTAAGATAGGTTCCCGCCTGGCGATGGCCTCCCACAGCCGTTTGGCGGCGGCTTCGATGCCGGGGAAACGGTAAGGATCAGAGAGGTTGGCGAGTCGGGGGTTCAGAAAATCTGTAATCTGTTCGGGACCGATGCCGCGTGCGGCGAAGTAAACCGCGATGGGACGGGGCAAGGCGAAGCGCTGTTGGATCGCTTCGATTTCAGATTCCAGATTGTTCCCGGTCAGTTTCCAATTTTTAGCACCCATTTAAACACTTTCTGTAATTGTTAACTCATTATATAACATAGCGCCAAAATCGGTTAAGACCAATAGTAAAAACGATATTTTCCTTAAAAAAAGAGGAAATGGTTTGAAAATCGAAGGAGAAATGCAATGGATTTTGCGGCATTTGGTACGAAAAGTCGGAAAAAAAGCGTGAGATGGGCTTGACAAACA
This sequence comes from uncultured Lentisphaeria bacterium, assembly GCA_949298075.1. Taxonomy (GTDB): domain Bacteria; phylum Verrucomicrobiota; class Lentisphaeria; order Victivallales; family Victivallaceae; genus UBA1784. The sequence goes on along the minus strand of CASFVA010000009.1, from coordinate 235 downwards.
AGCGAAGCAGGTGTCTATTAAGAGCACGACAGGTGGCAGGATAGCTCAGTCGGTAGAGCAGGGGACTGAAAATCCCCGTGTCCCCAGTTCGATTCTGGGTCCGGCCACCATTTTTTTGCTATAACTTGTTGCACGTCAACGGTTCGTATAGTTTTTACGCCCGATTGTTCGGGCGTTTTTCTTTTTAAACTCTCCGTTTGGTGTCCACGAGAAGTACTGTAATAGAGTTGAAATG
>CASFVA010000008.1 GCA_949298075.1 uncultured Lentisphaeria bacterium | reverse complement strand
CCTTGCTGCCATTTGTAAAAGTTCAGGGCCGATGCTATATTTTACCAATATATTTAAAACCCGTACCGGTATTGACAAGCGCCGGTCCGGCCGGATGTTCCGGCCGTGACGCAAGTCCGGTACGTCGCAGCATGGAGTGGCTGATGATGGCTTTGGACAAATCTTATCTGCATGAACGTCTCGGATCCATGCGTCAGCTGGCTTCAATCCGGCGGATGCGGATTGACGACGGCAAAGGTCGCGGAATGCGCGTTTTCGAGGTCACCAACGGCAGCGGGCTGAGCTTTTCAGTGTACCCCGATCGCGGCATGGACATCGGCGAGGCCAGTTTCAAGGGGATTCCGCTGGCCTGGATTACTCCGAACGGCCCTGTGGCTCCACAGTTTTACGAGGCCGATTCCCTGGGGTGGCTGCGCACCTGGGGCGGTGGATTGCTCACCGGCTGCGGCCTGATGAATGTCGGCGGAGCCAACTGCTCCGGCGGAGAATCGCATGGACTGCATGGCCGGTTGTCGCACACTCCGGCCGAAGAGATTAATTCGACGGCGCGCTGGACCGGAGATGGGGCTTCCTACGAACTGGAGGTCAGCGGTGAATTGAGGGTGAGCCGGGTTTTCGGCAAGAATCTCAGCCTGCGCCGGAATATCCGTACCGCTCTGGGCGACAATTCCATAACCATCCGGGACCGGGTGGAAAACCAGGGGTTCCGCAAGACGCCGCTAATGCAGCTTTACCATATCAATCTGGGCTGGCCGCTGGTGGACGCCGGGGCGGTGATTGAGGCGGTCAAGCACCGGATTACGCCCCAGAATGAGGTGGCGGCCGCGGATTATCCGGAGTGGAATCATCTCACGGATCCGGAACGTAATTTTGTCGAGCAGGTTTTTTACCATGAAATTCCGGCGGCGGAGAACGGCATGGCTGCCGTTACGCTGCGCAACTCCAAGCTGAAACTGGCCTGTCGGGTGGAGTATTCGGTCGGGAGCCTGCCGTACCTGATCGAGTGGAAAATGATGGGGCAGGGCGAATACGTTCTGGGATTGGAGCCGTCCAACACTTTTCCTGAGGGGCAGGAGGCCATGGCGCGGCGGGGCCTGTTGCGGTTTCTGGCGCCGGGAGAAGTGGTTGAGTGCGTCGTGAAAATTTCCTTTGAGGAGCTGCCGTGACACGGGCACGGTTTTTTAATCATTGTTAAAGTATTGATAGAAAACGTCATGAAGTATGAAGCGGTAATCGGGTTGGAAACGCATATCCAGGTGCGGACCCGCAGCAAAATGTTCTGTTCCTGTGCCAACCGGTTCGGTGATGAACCGAACACCAATGTCTGTCCGGTCTGCATGGGGTATCCCGGGGTTCTGCCGTCTCCCAACCGCGAGGCGATCCGGGCGACGGTTCGGGCGGGACTGCTGACCGGGTGCGAAATTGCCAGGTTCAGCAAGTTCGACCGCAAGAGTTATTTTTATCCTGACATGCCGAAGAACTACCAGATTTCGCAGTACGATCTGCCGTTCTGCTCGCGGGGAGCAATCCGGCTGTCCGGGACCGGATTTTCCGGGGCTCCGCTGCCGGAGAAGGCGATTGGCATCACCCGGATTCATCTGGAGGAGGACGTGGCCAAGCTCACCCATTTCGGCGGAGCCAGCGGAGTGGACTACAACCGGGCCGGCGTACCGCTGATGGAAGTGGTGAGCGAGCCTGACATGCGCAGCGCCGACGAGGCATACGCCTATCTGACTTGCCTCAAGGAGATCATGCAGTATGGCGGAATTGGCGACTGCGACATGGAAAAGGGGCAGATGCGCTGTGATGTGAACATTTCACTGCGGCCGGCGGGGGCGACGGAGTTCGGTACTAAAATAGAGCTGAAGAACCTCAACAGCTTCCGGGCCGTGCACCGGGCCATTGACTATGAAATCTGGCGTCAGGCGGATCTGCTTGACCGCGGCGTGGTTCTGCAGCAGGAAACCCGCGGCTGGAATGATGACAGCGGTGAAAGCTATCTCATGCGCACCAAGGAATCGGCCCACGACTACCGTTATTTTCCGGATCCGGATCTGATGCCGGTGGTGTTTTCCGATGCCGACATTGAGGAGTTCCGGCGGGAGCTCCCGGAAATGCCGGAAGCCAAGCGGGCGCGTTACGAGCGCGATTTCGGTCTGACCGCCTACGATGCCGGGGTACTGACTGCCGACCGGGAACTGGCGCAGTGGTTTGAATGCGCCGCTGAAAAGGCCAAACAGCCCAAACTGGTGGCCAACTGGGTGATTTCCGAACTGCTGGCGGCGCTTTCCGCGGAAAAAACCACTCTTGAGCAGTGCCGGGTGAAACCCGGGGCGCTTGCGGAACTGACCGACCTGATTGCCTCCGGGGCCATCAGCGGCAAAATCGGCAAAGAGGTTTTTGCCGTCATGCTGGCGGAGGGGCGTTCTCCCAAAAGCATTGTCGAAGAGCGCGGCCTGTCGCAGGTCAGTGATGCCGGAGCCATCGTCCAACTGGTGAGTGAGGCGATTGAGGCCAATCCCCGGCAGGTCGGCGAGTACCGGGCCGGCAATGCTAAAATTCTGCAGTACCTGGTGGGTCAGGTTATGAAACTGAGCCGGGGGCGGGCCAATCCTCAGCTGGTGGTGGCCGAGTTGAAAAAACAGCTTGACGGCTGAGGGGGCAGCGCAGATCAAGTGATAGTTTCCACCAGTATAATTGTTTTGGAGAAAAGGCCTTACCGTGAGAGTGCGCTGCTGCTGCGCGGCATCAGTCCGGATTGCGGCAGTCTGTCGCTGGTGGCGCACCGGGCGCAGGCAGTTTCAGAAAAATCCCTGCCGGCGGCGGATTTATTCCGGGAGCTGGAAGTGGAGTACCGGGACGAGGGAGGCAGCGAACTGTTCACTGCCGACCGCCTGGAATTGCTGACGGATTTCGATGCGCTGGCCGCTCATGCCGGTTCATTCCGGCTGGCGGGCAAAATCGCCGCGTTTCTGCTGAAAAACCTGGCGGTCAACCTGGCGCAGCCGTTCACCTATGATGCTCTGCGTTCAGTATTGTCGCACCTGGCGGCGCCCGGGGCGGCCTCCGCCTGGACTCCGGAGCAGTGCGCGGTGGTGATTAAAAGCGTTTATTTGTACGAAAACGGTCTGTTGCCTGAGGGACGTACCGGGCAGCAGAATGAATTCATGGAAAATCTGGTGGCTGCCGGAATTGAAAATTCCGAGCTGCCCCGATGCGATGCCGGATACTGGCGGCGACTTCATTTGTGGCTCAACTCTCTGCTGGATTACCACCAGCTCAGGCGTTGACCGCGACGCAGTTAACTGGAGGCAGAGGTATGATGAAACGGCTGGTCAAACTGATGGCGGCGGTGATGGCCGCAGCGGCGCCGGCGGCGGTGGTGCTGCCGGCGGCCGGATGTTATTACGACTGGGTGGAAGTGGATGGCGTCCGCTACCGGGCGCTGAGCAGGGATCAGATTGACGACCTGGTTTATCGGGCTCTGCTGGTGCTGTATCACAACAGCAAGACGGTGTCGCGGGAGGATTACCGGGCCGCGCTGGCGCAGAAGCCCGAGATTGACCTCTCATACACCGGCGACTGCCGGGGTACGGCGAAGCTCACCTGGCGCCTGGCGGAACGGGATATTACGGTGGAGTTCAGCGGCAATCTGGATTCCGACCGGCCGATGTACAATGGCGAGGGAGTCAACTGCCTGATGCGGGTCAACGAGCATACGCCGGAAGTGATCGACTTCACCTCGCGTCAGAAAGGCGGCGCGGTGCTCTGAGGCGCGTGAAAACGCCGCCCGGCCGGAGAACACGAACAACTCCGGGCGGACGGCGGCGGAATCAGTTTGATTCAGTCGGGAAAACTGACGAAACGGGCGGCCGGGCGGAAATTGCTGCGGCGAAACGCTTCGTCACAGACCCGGACCACTTCCATCGATTCCTCCAGCCGGATGGGGAACGGCCGGTTCTCACGCATCGCGGCGTGGATATGCTTCCAGATTTCCGACATCGGTATGGCCGGAATTTCCACTTTCTGTTCGATGAAAGTCAGCGTTTCATCGAAGTTGCCATACTGCATGGGGGGATTTTCCGGATGCGGTTTGAGCGGTTTGAATTGGCAGGCCGGATCGACAAACCGCATTTCCAGCGCGTTGACCTGCGGATCATAGATCATGGTGCCGCGTTCGCCCCAGACTTCCAGTTCGCGTCCCGGTTTGGCGTTGGTGCCGGAAATTTCAATGTCCGCGACGATGCCGTTGGCTCCTTTGAGGATCAGCTTGATCTGGTCATCCCCGTCACCGATGCTGATGACTGAACGCACATCAGCCCAGATGTCCACGACGGGAGCGCCGATGTATTGCAGCGCCTGATCGATGATGTGGGGGCCCCAGTTGGTCAGCAGGCCGCCGGCGAATTCGGTCATGGTCATCCAGTCGTTCCGGCGGCAGTAGTAGCAGGACCGGTGGAGTTTGACCATGGTGATCCGTCCGAGGACCCCGGTGGCAATCTGCTGCATCGCTTTCTGGAACGGGGCTTCAAACCGGCGGTTCTGCCGGGGAAACAGCCGGCCGGGATAACGGTCGGCCACCGCTTTGAGACGCTGGATTTCCTCGTAGTTGGTCGCGATCGGTTTGTCGATGTTCACATACTTGCCGGCCTCCAGCGCCTTGATGGCGTACGGCGTGTGTTCGGGATGCCGGAGCGCGATGGAGACCAGCTCCACTGCGGGGTCGGCGATCAGCTCGTCGCAGCTGCGGTAACGTTTGACATTTTTCAGCGTTTCCGGCAGTCCGTCCAGTCGCGCCGGATCATGGTCGGCCACCGCGGTCACTTCGAACCGGTCCGGATATTCGGCCAGTTCCTTGAGGTGCATGCCGATGCCGGCCCGGCCGAGTCCGAGAACGCCGACTTTGATTTTTGAATCCATGTTTGAATTTCCCTGACGGTTTTGGTTTATCGGGTGGAATGAAGCTCCGCCGTGTTGATGGCGGCCAGCGGATTCGGGGTGGATACCTTTTCCAGCGGCTCCGGCTGGGGCGTCACCCGGGGCGGCAGCGTGGGACCGGCGCTCCAGCGGATGGCGTTGGCCAGCACCCGCAGAATGTTGGGGTCGTGGTAGATGGGATAGGTTTCGTGTCCAGGTGAAAAATAGAAGATCCGGCCGGCGCCGCGCTGGAACGCCACGCCGCTGCGGAAAGGATTGCCGCCTTCAAACCATGACATGAAAATCACTTTGCCGTCATCGGGAATGTCGAATGGTTCCCCGTACATTTCCGAGTGGGGCAGCGTGAATGTCTCCGGCACTCCGGCCGTGAGCGGATGGCCGGGAGCGACCACCCAGACGCGCTCCTTTTCACCGATTTCACGCCAGCGCAGCCGGCAGTCGGTGCCCAGTAAACGGCGGAAAACCTTGGAAAAATGACCGGAGTGAAGCACGATCAGGCCCATGCCGGAAAGCACCCTGGCCTGAATCCGGGTGACCAGATCGTCCGGCACCCGGTCATGGGCGCAATGTCCCCACCAAAGCAGAACGTCGGTAGTGTTGAGCACCTCTTCGGGCAGGCCGTTGGCGGGCTCGTCGAGGGTGGCGGTCCGGATTGCGAGGTCGGGGGCGTCGAGGCGTCCGGCCAGATGGGCGTGAATGCCATCCGGGTAGATGGAGCGGATGAAATCTCCGACCGCACCGACATCCCGTTCGTGAACAAATTCATTCCAGATGGTGACTCTTATCGGATTCATTGCAGATGGCTCTCCCTGTCAAACTCAAAATTACTGGAAACTACTCAAGGTGATCCGATTCGGGCGGAACCCTCATTCCACCACCACCGTTTCAATTCCCAGCCATTCACAGAACTGAATCAGGGCCGCCTTGACGTCGGCGTGGATTACGGCGTAATGGTGTTCAAAGCCCCGGCGCATGACCGTGTCGATCAATTCCGGAACCTGCCCGTCGAAGCGGATGGTCAGCGGATTGCCCCGGATGAAGGGGTCGGTGTCGATGGCTTCGCCCGGGGCGATCAGCATGCGCAGCTTGCCGTTGACATCGGTATCAAGCTTGGCCAGGGTGATGCGTCCGGCTTTGAGCGAGAAATCGTTGGTGATGCCCTTCTTGTCGCCGCCGTCGACCCGCATGTGGAGCCGCAGACGGGTTTCACTGAAGTTCCGGCACAGTCCGGCCGGAGCGGCACCGCAGTGCCAGACCACGCCGGTGTTGGAGGCGGCGTCGCAGCTGATGAGGTCGACAAAGAACGGCAGTCCGCCGCCGGCCAGAAATTCCAGCAGTTTCATGGTGACGGCGCCATTGACATCGCCTTCGCAGCTGGTGATCAATCCGGTGTCGGAGAGCATGCCGAGCACCGCGCAGGGGGCGATGCCGAAATAGTCCGGGAATTCCGGCCAGCACCGGGCGGCGAAAGTTGAGAGGTCATATTTTTCGGCCAGTTTCCGGAACGCGGTATAGAGTCTGGCCGCCCGTTCGAGATCGGCTTCGGAAAGGGAATCGACGGTGGCCGCGCTGTCCATGACCACTTTCCGGCCTGGCGTCAGCTCTTCTTCGCTCAGGGCCTCGGCGATTTTGACGGTTTCGAGCAGATCGAAGACCTCCACCGTCACACCGAGTTCCCGGCGCAGCTGGAGCTCATCGAAATTGGATGTATAGAATCCGGGAACCCGGCCGCCGGCCAGTCCGATCCGCAGCTCGCGGAGTTCCAGCCGGGCGCGGACGGCGGCCAGAGGAACCTGCAGGGCCTCGGCAGTGTTTTCCGGCCGGGTCATGGTGTAGGAATACATTTTGCGCAGGCGGTTCATGCCGTGGGCGGCCATGTTCAATCCGCAGAACGAGTTCTGTTCCCACATTTTGCCGGGGCCGGGTTTTTCCGGATTGCCGACCAGCAGGAAGGGTACGTCGAGCCGGGCCGCCACCGCCGGAATGATTGCCCCGACCGGAAACGTCGCCAGGTGCAGTACGACCGCGTCAACTCCGGCCGCCCGGAACGCCTCCGCCCGGTTGATTGCTTCGGATTCGGTGGTGGTGATGCCGTGAAAGATCACCTCTTCCGGCAGGGACTTGAGGCTGGCGCAGGTTTTGTCGGCCAGAGCTTCGATGGCTGGAGTCAACCAGCTGGCCTTGGATATGGACAACAGTCCGATCTTCATCTTTTTCATGAAAACTCCTTGTTTTTTACTTTTCGTTGCTTATATTATACTTGCATTTCAGGGAATGAACATGAACAAAATGAACCGTTTTTTATACAAAACGAAGAATCATGGAATTTTTCAACGGTCATGCTTTCAGTATTTACCATTCCGAGCCGGAACACCGGGGGGAATCGCACCATGTTCCGGTTTATTACGGTGTGCAGTATAATCACGCCGGACGGTTCTGGCTGGCGGTCGATCATGGGGAACGGCAGGAATACGAGGGGGCGTACGCCTTCATAACCCATCCCGGAGCGTTTTTCGAATACGGAAATTTTCCGGGTGAGACCAGGCATCACAATTTCATCTGTTCCCACGGACCGCGGATTGCCTCCTATGTCGCCGGTGGTCTGCTTCCGCTGGACGGCGCGGATTCGGTCCGGCGCATCGCTGATCCGGAGCGTTTCCTGGGGACGATGCTGCGGATCATGAAACTGCTCCGGGATTATTCTCCGCTGACGCCGCCGCGGGCGGTGCTGCTCTACGAGGATCTGCTGCTGCAGTTCCATGAATCGACCGCGCAGCAGCCGGCGCTTCCGGCGTTTCAGGAAAACTACTTCCGCCATCTGGTGTCGCAGGTGAGGCGGCATCCGGAACAGGAATGGGATTTTTCGGCCGAAGCGGAACGGCGTCATCTGACCCTGCCGCATTTCAGGCGGTTGTTCCGGCAAAGCTCCGGACTGCCGCCCCGGCAGTTTCTGATCAACTGCAGACTGGAGCTGGCGGCCCGGCTGCTGACGGAATCGCCGTATCCGATCGGCCGGGTGGCCGAGGAGTGCGGCATTGGCAACGGCTTTTATTTCTCCCGGCTGTTCAAGGAGAAATACCGGATTTCACCGCTGCGTTACCGCCATGAATTTCCGGCCGGCCGTTCGACGCCGCCCAGGGAGTCGCTTTAGCCGGAGTTGTCATTTGCGGCCAGTCGCCCGGAAGCGCGGACGAGCGGAAACAGTTTGGATTTATGAAAACCGGGGGGACCCGGCGGAATCTCCGGCAGTGGCTGATGTCAGTTTCAGTCTATTGAAAAAGGAGTGAAATTATGAATTTATCAACTCAGCTTCCGTCGGGACTGGCTTGGGTCGGCAAACTGGAAAAGGCCGGATGTAATCCGATAATTCGGCCGCAGCGCGGCGGTCCCGCCGCGGATGCGGTTTTCAATCCGGCAGCGATCGTACACAATGGTCGCGTCGGACTGCTTTGCCGGGCAATCGATTTCACCCGGAAGCCCTCCGGTCCGGATAATTGGAGCGTGTCGACCCTTGTTTGGGCCTGGAGTGATGACGGGTTCAATTTTGTGTTGGACGACGCTCCGGCGTTTGACCCTGAACCGGATTCTCCCTATCAGGGGGGATTTGAGGATCCCCGGCTGGTGAAAGCGGGGGATGAATACGTCCTGACTTTCACCGGAGTTCGTGATTTCGACCGGACGCCCGGACTGATCGCCTTTTCACGTGATCTCAAGCATTGGGAGTGGGGCGGCGAGGTGCTGCCGGGACGGGCCATTGCCATCGTCAACGAAAAGATCGACGGCTGGTATTACGGATACTGGGGCAACAGCAGCGTGTTTCTGGCCCGGAGCCGGGATCTGCGGTCCTGGGAACTGTTGAAGGAACCGGCATTGCGTCCCCGGAGCGGATATTTTGACGAATTGTTGTGTGAAAGCGCCGCGCCGCCGCTGCTGACTGATGATGGAATTTTGTTGTTTTACAACGGCGACCGGGGCCGGTTTCCCGCACGGCGCTTTGCACGCGGCGTCATGCCGTGTTATGTACACGACATTCTGTGGACCTGTTATTCGACCGGATGGGCGCTGTTTGACCGCAGCGATCCGGCCCGGCTGATTGCCCGCAGCGCTGAACCGGTGCTTGTCCCGGACTGTCTGTATGAAATTTTCGGCATCTCGTTTTATACGGTGTTCGCCCAGGGATACGTCGAATTCAAAGGCCGGCGCTTTCTTTATTACGGCTGCGCCGATATGCGCATCGGGGTGGCGACCGCAGCATTGTCATGACCGGAACCGGGCGGGCGCAGTCCACACGATAATGGCCGGAATGGCGTTAGCGGCGCAGACTGCCCGGCGGACAGCCCCGGAGCGCCTTGAATACTCTGGAAAAGTAGTGGTAGTCCCGGAAGCCGCATTGCCCGGCGATTTCCGCAAGGGTCAGTTCAGGATGGCTGCGCAGCAGCTGTTCTGCCGCGTCGATGCGCCTGGCGGTGACGAAACGACAGAAAGAGGTATTGCATTCCCGGCGCAGGAAATGGGTCAGCGTCGATTCACTGCAGGCCAGATAACGGGCGGTCCGGCGCAGCGTGATGGGATTGGCGAGATTGCGTTTTACATATTGCTCCAACTGAAGCAGTCGGACATGAGGTTTGGAGCCGACCAGTCCGTGGGCGACGATGTATTCGATCAGCATGCGGAGCATGTGAATCAGATTGTCGAGTTCCGGCGGATTCAGCAGCGGAAGCCGGGCATAGGCCCGGCTTTCAGCCGGAGTCAGTTTGAATTCCGGAGGTTCGGGCCGCACCCGGAATTGGCCGAGCATAATGAAGCCGGCCGTAATTTCAGACACCTTGACCGGAGCGATGATTTCACCCAGTCCGGCGTGGCAGGTATACAGCAGAATTTTACCGTCCCCGGCGCATTCGCGCTGTTTCAGCCGGTCGGTCCGGCGGCAGGCCTCCAGTCCGAACCGCTTGCTCTGCATCAGCCGGCAGTATTCGGAGCCGGCGGCGTCGCGTCCCCGCTCGATCTCCCGTCCTTCCGCGTCGAAGAACACCGCCTGCAGGCCCATCAGGCCGGCAAATGCGTCGAGCAACTGCCGGACGTCGGGCTGTAAAATCAATTCAGAAGCCGGATTGTTTTTCATGATGGTGATAAAATAGCATAAATTGCCGGAAAATTCAACACAATGCCGGAAAATCCATTTTTTCCCGGTTACTCCATGCTATATTGGCGGCAGCAACAACTCAGGAGGCTGCTATGAAAACTGTACGCGTAGGATTGGTCGGACTCGGATTCATGGGCACGACCCATTTCCGGATCTATCAGGAGCTGCCGCAGGTGAAAGTCACGGCCCTGGCGGATGTCGACCCGGATAAACGGCGCGGCGACATTCACGCCGTCTGCGGCAACATCGGCGGTGGCGACAACTCCGTCCCGCTTGATCTGAGCGGGGTGAAGATTTACGCTGATGCGCTGGAGATGATTGCCTCGGCCGACATTGACATGGTGGACATCTGCGTGCCGACACCCGATCATGCCCGTTACGTCGCGGCGGCGCTGGCGGCGGGACGGCATGTTTTTGCGGAAAAGCCGCTGTGCCGGTCGCGTGAAGAAATGTTGGAGCTCCGTTCGCTGGTGCAACGGACTGACCGGTTTTTCAACGTGGGCATGTGCATTCGGGCGTGGCCGGAATACGTCCATGCCCGGGAGACCCTGCTGTCCGGAGCGGTCGGCCGGCTGCGCACCGCGCATTTCCGGCGCCTGTCGCCGTCGGTGGCCGGAAATTCCTGGCAGAACTGGTATATGAACGAGGCGCTTTCCGGAGGAGCCCTACTTGATCTGCATTTGCACGACACCGACGCGGTGCGCCATTTCTTCGGGCGACCCCGGGCGGTTGCCAGTTTCGGCGTCCGCGGAGTGGTGAGCGACCATGGCGTGGATCAGGTGTTCACCCGGTACGATTTTGGAGACGACACGCTGGTTACCGCCGAGGGGGGCTGGTGTGCCGCCCGCAACGTGCCGTTTGAGATGAGTTTCCAGCTGGTCTGCGAACTGGCTACCCTTAAATTGGATGGCTCCGGATATCATGTCTTCCGAACGGATGGCACGGTGGAAACGCCTTTCGCCGTGCCGCCGGAGCTGCCCACCGGCTGGCACCGGGAGCTGAAATATTTTACGGATTGTGTCCGGAGTGGCACGGTGCCAGACCGGTATCAGACTCCGGATTCAATTTTTGACTCCTATGAGTTGCTGCTGGCGGAAGCAGTCTCCATTGAGCAGGGAAGAACTGTTGAGGTTGAATATGTATAAAGCATTGAATTACTGGGTGTTCGGCGGTTTTTCCGGTGAGCGCTCCCCGCGGGAGTTCATCGATTTTGCCGCTGAGCGCGGATTGGACGGAGTGGAGCTGACTGTCGGTGACGCGCTGCCGGAAAGCATAACCGACGCCGAGTGTCGGCAGCTCCGGGAGTATGCCGCAAAACGCGGAATTTCCCTGCGCACCCTGGCCACCGGATTCTACTGGGGATGTTCGCTGGGATCTCCGGACGCTGGCGAGCGGCGCCGGGCGCTGGACTTCACCCGGAATTACCTGCGGATCGGCCGGGAACTCGGTGTGGAAAGCGTGCTGGTGATTCCCGGTTACACCAAAGTTGCCTGGGAACCGGCGCGGCCGCCGGTTTCCTATCGCGAAGCCTGGGAGTGGTCTCAGGAATCCCTGCGGGAACTGCTGCCGGCGGCACGTGAAATGCAGGTCAATATCGCCCTGGAAAACGTCTGGAACCGCTTTCTGCTGTCGCCGATGGAGTGGAAATACTACCTTGACGGCCTGGACGACTCCAGGATCGGACTCTATTTTGATGTCGGCAACTGCTGTCTTCAGGGAAATCCGGAAGATTATGCCGATCTGCTCGGTTCCCGGATCAAGGCGGTGCACCTTAAAAATTTCATCGCCGACGACTGCGGCGGCGGACTTCACGGTTTCGGCGACGATCTGCTGAAGGGCGAAGTTGATTTTACCGCTTTGTTTGCGGCGTTGACCCGGAGCGGCTACACCGGTCCGTATACGGTGGAAATGATTCCGTTTTCGCGTCTGCCCGATCTGGTCCTGCCGGACCCGGCGTTGGCGGAACTCATGGTTGAGCAGCTTGAAATACTGGAATCACGGTTCTGACAGCGGCGGCACCGGAACCGCTGGCGGAGTGTCCGGTCCGGCGGCGGTTCCGGCGCCGGTTTTTCTTCCCCGATTTCGATGGGCCGGCATGGAAAAATCATTTTAAACCGCTATATTATACAATATGTGCAGTTTTCCGGAATTCCGGGTGTCGGAAGTGTTCCGGCAGTACTGAAACCATGATATTTGCTTGCCGCCGGGCCGTTTGGGCCGGCGTGCCATGCTTCCGCACTTCCGCCGCCGGAATGCGGCGGATCGGAGTCTGATTTAATGAACATCGGGGGATAAAATGGAGACCTATACGGAACCAGCCAGAACTATTCCGGTAGCGGCTGAAACCGAAGTGCTGGTCGCCGGCGGCGGTCCGGCTGGAATCGGGGCCGCGCTTGGCGCCGCCCGAGCCGGAGCGCGGGTCATGCTGGTGGAGCAGGACAATGCGCTCGGCGGCATGGCCACCGGAGGTATGATGTCCCACTGGAGCGGCGGTACGACGTCACCGTTGCTGGATGAAATCATGCATCGGGCCTGTGCCAGTCCAACTCTGCCCAAGGTCCCGAACGAGGGGTTCAGCTGGACCATCAGCCATGAGAGTCTCAAGAACGCGCTTTTTGACCTGCTCGACGAAGCCGGAGTAACGGTGCAGCTTTACACCCGGATTGTCGACGTCATTATGGAAGGCAGCCGCATTGCCGGCGTGATTACCGAGAGCAAATCCGGACGCGAGGCGATTTTCAGCCGGGTGGTGATTGACTGCACCGGGGACGGCGATGTCGCGGCGCGGGCGGGGGCGGAGTATGAACTGGGACGCGAGGGGGATCACCGCTGCCAGCCGGTTACGCTGATGTTCCGGATCGGAGGGGTGGATTATTCCCGGGCGATTTTTCCTCCCAGTTTTGAAACCTGCATCGAAGTGCCGAAAGGTGAAATTCAGGCCCTGGGCAAGTCGATTCTGCCGCATCCGGCCGGTCACGTTCTGCTGTACCGGACCCGGCTGCCCGGCGAGGTATGCGTCAATATGACCAATGTCATCAATGTCGATGCAACCGATGTCCGTCAGCTCACCAGTGCGGAAAAGGTCTGCCGGCGGCAGATTGAGGCGATCATACCCTTCCTGCGGGAATACGCGCCCGGTTATGAAAATTGTTATCTGGTGGCGTGCGCCTCCAACGTCGGTGTGCGTGAGACCCGGCATTTCAAGGGACTCTACACCATGACCGCCGAGGACATTCTCGAGGCGCGCGTATTTGACGACTGGATCGCCACCCGGAATCATTTCAACTTCGACATCCACAGCCTCAAGGGTCCCGGACTCGATGAACACGGCGCCCAGAAACATTTCCATGCCAAAGGCGCTTACACGATTCCCTACCGGTCCTGTCTGCCGGTTAAGATTGATTCGCTGCTCCTGGCCGGCCGCAGCATTTCCGGAACCCACAAAGCGCATTCCAACTACCGGGTCATGCCGATCTGTCTGAATATGGGGCAGGGCGTGGGTACTGCGGCGGCCATCGCGGTCAGAGAGCACATCGAGCCCCGGGCGGTGGATGTGAAAAAAGTTCAGGAGCTGCTGGAACAGGCCGGCGTACGGGTCTGATTTCGGTTCCGGCTCAGTCTGCGCGGCTGCCGCCGAGTTCGGATTCCAGAATTCCGGCGGCCAGCGCCGCCAGTTCCGCGCAGGGACGTTTGCGGTAGTATTCCGGAGTCCGGGCTTCGGAGACCGGGGTGTCAGGACCGGAATCCGCCGGCCGCCCGAGCAGCTCCCGGCAGACGACGCTGCCGGTTTCCTGCCGGAACCGTTCCGCCAGCCTGCGGATCAGAGCATAGTGGCGGTCTTTGGCCGCCTTGTCGCCGGGATCGGAATATCCCCGCAGCAGATTGGCCACGATCACCATGCCGGAGACTGTTCCGCAGACCTCGCGCAGCCGTGCCACGCCGCCGCCGAAACCGGAAGCCAGCCGCAGCGCCTGTTCCGGGGTTAGGCCGCACTCCTGATGAAAAGCGGCGACTACCGCCTGGGCGCAGTTGGCCCCGGTTAAAAAAAGTTCCCTGGCCTGTTCGGATTTGCTGCTCATAACCGGCTTTCTCCTCTGTATGGTTTTTTTCCGGATCGTCCTCCGGGGCCGCCGCCGACGACCCGGCTAATATAACCCGACGCTGGCGGAGCTGCAAGGGTTTTCGGGTTGTATTTTCAACGAAACGGGTTATATTTAACGAATTTGAATTTACCCGGCGGTCACGGACCTCCGGCAACAGGAAGGATGAGATACCATGGCGGAAAATCACAGCTGTTCGGGCAACTGCGGCGAATGCGGCTCCCGCGAAAAGGAGCAGTTCGCAGAGTGTGAAATGCGGCGGCAACTGGCGCGGATCAGTCATAAAATTGTCGTCATGTCCGGCAAGGGCGGCGTCGGGAAAAGCACCGTGGCGGTCAATCTGGCCATGGCGCTGACCCTGGCCGGAAAAAAAGTCGGACTGCTCGACGTCGATCTTCACGGTCCGAGCGTGCCGACCATGCTGCATCTTGAGCGCAATTTGTACGGTACGGAGGATGGGCGGATTCTGCCGGTGGAAATCGGTGATCTCAAAGTCATGTCGGTCGGAGTGCTGCTGCCGGATGCCGATGCTGCGGTGATCTGGCGCGGCCCCATGAAGATCGGCGTGATCAGGCAGCTGCTGGCTGATGTGGAGTGGGGAGACCTGGATTATCTGGTCGTGGATTGTCCGCCCGGCACCGGCGACGAACCGCTGTCGATCTGTCAGATGCTTCCGGACGCCGATGGCGCGGTGATTGTGACCACTCCGCAGCAGGTGGCGGCCGCCGACGTCATCAAGTCGCTGGACTTCTGCAAGCGGCTCAATTTTCCGGTGATCGGCATAATCGAGAACATGAGCGGATTTGTCTGCCCGAAGTGCGGAGAACTGACGGAGATTTTTGCTTCCGGCGCCGGCGAAGCCCTGGCGGCCCGCTGCGGAGTGCCGCTGCTGGGCCGGATTCCGATTGACCCGGCTGTCTGCCGGGGCGGTGACACAGGGCAACCCTTCATCAACAGCGCGGGCGGTTCCGTCGCCGCCGGAGTTTTCCGGAAGATTGTCGGGCAGATTGCCGGGGTCGAACTGAAATAACTCCATTTTAGCGGGCCAGGGTAAAAAAACGCTCCGGAAAGGGCAACTTTCCGGAGCGTTTTTTTTGCAGTTTCATTCCCACTCGATGGTGCCCGGGGGTTTGCTGGTTACGTCGTAGACCACCCGGTTGACGCCCCGGACCTCGTTGATGATCCGGCTGGAGATCCGCTGCAGCAGATCGTGAGGCAGATTTACCCAGTCGGCGGTCATGCCGTCCATGCTCTCGACCGCCCGCAGCGCGATGATGTAGTCGTAGGTGCGGAAATCTCCCATGACGCCCACGGTGCGCAGCGGAATGAAAATGGCGAACGCCTGCCACATCTTGTAGTACAATCCGGCTTTTTTAATTTCATCGACCATAATGGCGTCGGCCTCGCGCAGAATGTTGAGCGTCACCGCGTTGATGGGGCCGAGATGCCGCACGCCGAGCCCGGGACCGGGGAAAGGCTGGCGCATGACCACCGACTCCGGCAGTCCCAGCCGCCGGCCGACCTCGCGAACTTCGTCCTTGAAGAGGCAGGCCAGCGGTTCAAGCAGCTTGAACCTGAGATCCTTGGGCAGGCCGCCCACGTTGTGATGGCTCTTGATTACCGCCGACGGATTGCCGTTGATGGAAATGCTCTCGATCACATCGGGATAGGTCGTCCCCTGCGCCAGAAATTCCGCTCCCTCAATGGACCGTGCGGCGTCGGAAAATACCTCCACAAATTCGCGACCGATGATTTTGCGTTTGTGTTCCGGCTCTTCCACTCCGGAGAGCCGGTCCAGAAACCGGTTGGAGGCGTCGACAAAGCAGAGTTTCATCTGAAAATTGTCGCCGAACAGTTTTTTGACTTTGGCGGCATCGTCTTTGCGCAGCAATCCGTTGTCGACGAAAATGCAGGTGAGCTGCCGTCCGATCGCCTTGTGGATCAGCGCCGCGGCAACCGAGGAATCCACTCCGCCGGAAAGACCGAGGATGACTTTGGACGTTCCCACCCGGCGCCGGATGTCCCGGATCGATTCCTCAATGAAGTCGGCCATGTTCCAGTTGCCGGCGCAGCCGCAGATGTTCAGACAGAAGTTGCGGATGATTTCAGCACCGTGTTCCGTGTGCACCACTTCCGGATGAAACTGAATGCCGTAAAGCCGGCCGGCGGTGTTGCTCACTGCTGCATTCTCCGTATCGGCCGTGGCGGCGGTGCAGGCAAAACCTTCCGGAAGATCCGCCACTTTGTCACCGTGACTCATCCAGACAGTCAGTCGACCGGGAAGGTCGGTGAAGAGCGGATCAGGGGCGGAGACGTTCAATTCGGCCCGGCCGTATTCCCGGCTCCGGCCCGGGGTTACCCGGCCGCCCAGGGTGTGCATCATCAGCTGCATGCCGTAACAGATGCCCAGCACCGGAATGCCGAGCCGGAATACTTCGGGATCAACATTGGGTGCGCCGTCGGCATAGACACTGGCCGGGCCGCCGGAAAGAATGATCCCCATGGGGCGCTCGGCCCGCAGCTGTTCCGCCGTGGTGGTGTACGGGACCACCTTGCTGTACACCCGGCATTCACGGATGCGCCGGGCGATAAGCTGGCTGTACTGCGACCCGAAATCGAAAACGACTATGGTTTCCTGAGACATGTAAAATCCTTGTTAATCAGCGGTACTATCTTCATAATATAATGGCCGGCGGCCTTTTTCTCAACCCTTGAACCGCAGATGACGGTGATATTCCTGCAGACTGCAGACCGTCATGCGTCCGGAGTCAATGGTGGTTTCCAGGCCCTCCATGGCCGCTGCGAACGCCGACAACGTGGTGGTGATCGGACAGCCGGCCGCCACGGCTCCGGAACGCATGCGGATTTCATCGACCATTGACGCCGCACCCTGTTCCGGAGTGTTGACGATCCACTGGATTTTGCCCTCCTGCAGGAGGTCGAGCAGATTGGGCCGTCCCAGACTGATCCGGTAGACGGCGTGGCAGCGGATTCCGTGATTGTAAAGCATGGTGGCGGTGCCGCGGGTGGCGTAAATCTCGAAACCGAGCTCGGTCAGTTCCCGGATCAGCGGCAGCGCCGGCTCCTTGTCCGGATCGCGGAGCGACAGGAACACGCCGCCCCGGAGCGGAATCGCATTGCCGGAGGCCTGCTGGCTCTTGAGGTAAGCCGCCCCCACTCCGAAGTCGATGCCCATGACTTCCCCGGTGGATTTCATTTCCGGCGAGAGCACAATGTCCACGCCCGGAAACTTGACGAAGGGGAACACCGCCTCCTTGAAGCAGGTGTAGGTCGGCAGCACCTCGCGGGTGAATCCGGCCTCTTCGAGCGTCTGACCGACCATGCAGAGCGCCGCTTTTTTGGCCAGCGGCACCCCGATGGATTTGCTGACAAAGGGAACTGTGCGCGAGGCCCGCGGATTGACTTCGATGATGTACACCTGGTCGTGCTGGACCGCAAACTGAATATTCATCAGACCGCGGACGTGAAGATGTTCGGCCAGCGCCAGGGCATGTTTTCTGACCTGATCCAGAATTTCCGGCGACAGGCTGCGGGTTGGAATCGAACAGGCCGAGTCGCCGGAATGGATTCCGGCCAGCTCGACGTGTTCCATAATGGCGCCGATCAGCGTGGTGGTGCCGTCGGAAATGCAGTCGACATCCAGTTCGACGGCGTCCTCCAGAAACCGGTCGATCAGAATCGGTTTGCCTTCGCTCACGGCTTCGGCGGCTTCGACGAACTGCCGCAGGTATTTTTCCTTGTAGACGATCACCATCGCCCGTCCGCCCAGCACAAACGACGGCCGCACCAGCACCGGATAGCCGATCCGTTCGGTGACCGCCACCGCCTCGTCGACGTTGCGGGCAATGCCGTTGGGTGGCTGCATGATGCCGAGTTTTTCACAGAGCTGTTTGAAGAAATCCCGGTCTTCGGCGGCGTCGATGTCGTCCGGCGAGGTGCCGATGACGTTGGCGCCGCTGGCCCGGAGCGCCTGGGCCAGGTTGAGCGGGGTCTGGCCGCCGAGCTGAACGATCACGCCCCAGCATTGTTCCCGTTCGTAGATGTTGAGCACATCCTCCAGCGTGAGGGGTTCAAAATAAAGTTTGTCACTGGTGTCGTAGTCGGTGGAAACCGTCTCCGGATTACTGTTGACCATAATGGTCTCGAATCCGGCTTCGCGCAGGGCGAAGGCGGCGTGGACGCAGCAGTAATCGAATTCAATGCCCTGGCCGATGCGGTTGGGGCCGCCCCCGAGAATCATGACGCGGCGGCGTTCCCCCGAATCCCGCACCGGCTCGTCGTATTCGGCGTAGGTCGAATAGTAGTACGGTGTCGGCGCGGTGAATTCTCCGGCGCAGGTGTCAACCGTCCCGTAGACCGGTACAATGCCGTGCCGCTTGCGGAGCTGGCGGACGGAATTTTCATCGGTACCGAGCCGGAAAGCGATCTGGCGGTCGCTGTAACCGAGTTCCTTGGCCCGGCGCAGGATGGCCGGATCCGGTGATATCCGGTCCTCAAACGCGGCCAGTTCGGCGAGTTTGCGCAAAAAGAAGCGGTCGATGCGGGTCAGTTCGTAGAGCTGGTCCACGCTCCAGTTCCGTCGGAACGCCGCTCTGACTTCGAAAATCCGGTCGGCGTTGGGGCGGGCGAGTTCAGCGGCCAGTTCGGCGTCGCTCATGGCTTCGAAACGTTCATCCCGGCCGTCGGAACCGAATCCCGCCCGTCCGGTTTCCAGCGACCGCAGCGCCTTCTGGAACGCCTGCTGAAAGTTGCGTCCGATGGCCATGGCCTCGCCGACTGATTTCATCTGAGTGCCAAGCGTGGAGTCGGCGGCCGGAAATTTTTCGAACGTGAAGCGCGGCACTTTGACCACTACATAATCCAGCGCCGGTTCGAAACAGGCCGGAGTGGAGCGGGTAATGTCATTGCGCAGTTCGTCAAGCGTGTAGCCCACCGCCAGCAGCGCGGCAATTTTGGCGATGGGAAAGCCGGTTGCCTTGGAGGCCAGCGCACTGGACCGCGATACCCGGGGATTCATTTCAATGATGATCCGGCGTCCGGTCGCGGGATTGACCGCCCACTGCACGTTGGAACCGCCGGTTTCGACGCCGATGGCCTCCATGACCCGCAAGCTGTCGTCGCGCATGGCCTGGTACTCCCGGTCGGTCAGCGTCATGGCCGGAGCCACGGTGATGGAGTCTCCGGTATGAATGCCCATCGGATCGAGGTTTTCAATTGAGCAGACGATGACCGAGGAGTTGTTCCGGTCGCGGATCACCTCCATTTCAAATTCCTTCCAGCCCAGCAGAGATTCCTCAATCAGCACTTCGCTGTTGCGGCTGGCTTCCAGTCCCCGGGCGACGATGGTTTCGAACTCCTCGAGGTTGCGGGCGATGCCGCCGCCGGTGCCGCCGAGCGTGAAGCCGGGACGGATGATCAGCGGCCAGCTGCCGATGGTTCGGGCCACCGCCTTGGCCTCCTCCATGGAATGGGCGGAACCGGAACGCGGCACGTCAAGTCCGATTTCCTGCATGGCCTCCTTGAACTGCTGGCGGTCTTCCGCGCGGCGGATGGCCTCCGCGTTGGCTCCGATCAGCTCGAGCTGATAGCGCTTCAGCAGTTTGGCGTCGGCCAGTTCCATCGCCAGATTGAGCGCAGTCTGGCCGCCGAGCGTCGGCAGCAGGGCGTCCGGGCGTTCGCGTCGGATGATTTCATGAAGGCTGTCCAGGGTGAGCGGTTCGATGTAGGTGCGGTCGGCGAATTCCGGATCAGTCATGATGGTGGCGGGATTGCTGTTGACCAGCACCACTTCAAAACCTTCTTTTTTCAGGACTTTGCAGGCCTGCACTCCGGAATAGTCAAATTCACAGCCCTGGCCGATCACAATCGGGCCGGAGCCGATCAACATGATTTTCCTGATGTCGGTTCTTTTCGGCATGACGGCTTATCCTCTCTCGTTCTGACGTTCCAGCGCGGCGTGGATCAATCCGGAAAACAACGGGTGAGCGGCGGTGGGACGCGATTTAAATTCGGGGTGAAACTGACATCCGACAAAAAAGCGGAGTCCGGGCAGTTCAACCATTTCAACCAGCTTGTCGTTCGGACTGGTTCCGGCAACCCGGAGTCCGGCCCGTTCCAGCTGTTCCCGGAACAGGTTGTTGAATTCGTAACGGTGCCGATGGCGTTCTGAGATTTCCGGACCACCGTAAAGTTTCAGGCTCAGACTGCCCGGCCGCAGCAGGCACGGATAGGCTCCGAGCCGCATGGTGCCGCCCTTGGCGGTGACGCCGCGCTGGTCGTCCATGAGATCGATCACCGGATGCGCAGTGGCGGAGTTGAACTCGGTGCTGTCGGCGTCGGACCAGTTCAGAACATCGCGGGCGAATTCAATGACAATGCACTGCATGCCCAGACAGATTCCCAGCAGCGGCACATCATGCTCCCGGGCGTAACGGATGGCCGCCAGTTTGCCGGGCACCCCGCGGTTGCCGAATCCGCCCGGAATCAGAATGCCGTCGGCGGAATTCAGCCGGGCGGTGCCGGATTCAAGTTCCTCGGCCTCGATCATGTCGATGTCAACCTTGGCGGAGGCGGCCAGTCCGGCGTGGTCCAGGGCCTCGTAAACGCTCTTGTAGGCATCGCGGCAGCTCACGTACTTGCCGACCAGCGCGATCCGGCAGCGCCGTTCGGGATGGAGCACGGTCGGAACCAGCTTGTCCCAGTCGGTATGGCGGAGGGGCGGAACCGGAAGCCTCAGACTTTCCAGCGTCTTGGCGTCGAGCTGCTGGGCGGCCAGTTCCGCCGGAACTTCATAAATCGAATGCTTGACATCCTGCTCCTCAATGACCAGGTCGCGGGGCACATTGCAGAAGAGCGCCAGTTTGCGGCGGTGTTCTTCGGCCATGGGAACCTCGGTGCGGCAGACGAGGATGTCAGGAAAAATCCCGATGTTTCTCAGCACCGCCACCGACTGCTGGCTGGGCTTGGTTTTGAGTTCGCCTGCCGCCCGGATGTAGGGCAGCAGCGTGAGGTGAATGAATATCGCATTGCCGGCGCCGGACTCCAGTTTGAACTGGCGGGCGGCCTCCAGAAACGGCAGGGATTCGATATCGCCGGCGGTACCGCCGATCTCGGTCATGACAATGTCAATGTCCGGCGCGGCCGCCGACTGAATGGCGCGTTTGATTTCGTCCGTGATGTGCGGAATCACCTGTACGGTGCCGCCGAGGTATTCGCCGGCGCGTTCGCGGGCGATGACATTGCTGTAGATTTTGCCGGAAGTGTAGTTGCTTGCCTTGCTGCAGGTCACTCCGGCGAACCGTTCATAGTGTCCGAGGTCAAGGTCGGTTTCCGCGCCGTCGTCGGTGACGAAAACCTCTCCGTGCTGATAGGGCGACATGGTGCCGGGATCGACGTTGAGATAGGGGTCGAGCTTCTGCATGGCGACCCGGTAACCGCGGCTCTTGAGCAGCAACGCCAGGCTGGCGGCGGTGATGCCTTTGCCGAGACTGGAAACGACGCCGCCGGTGATGAAGATGTGCTTGGCCATGATGGATTACCTTTCCATAAGCCGGGTGAACTGAGAGAACAGATAGTCCGCATCGTGCGGTCCCGGCGCGGCTTCAGGGTGGTATTGCACACTGAACATGGGTTCGCGGACATGGCGGACGCCCTCCACGGTGTGATCGTTGAGGTTGACGTGGGTCAGCTCCAGCGTGGATGGCAGTTTCCCGGCGTCAAGGGCGAAATTGTGGTTCTGGCTGGTGATTTCGATGGTGTTGAGCAGCAGGTTTTTGACGGGATGGTTGCAGCCGTGGTGTCCGAATTTGAGCCGTCCGCAGACGGCGCCGGAGGCGATCCCGAGGATTTGATGTCCGAGGCAGATTCCCATGAGCGGCACTTTGCCGATCAATTCGCGGGCGGCCTCGATGGCTCCCCTGACAGCTCCGGGGTCAGCGGGACCGTTGGAGAGAAAGACTCCGTCGGGCCGGCGGGACAGCACTTCCGCAGCCGTTGTCCACGCCGGCACCACTTCGACCGCGCATCCGGCGGCGGCGAGGCTGCGCAGGATGTTGTATTTGACGCCGAAATCGTAGGCGACCACGCGGTATTTGCCGGAACGGCTCCAGAAAAACGGTTCGGAAACACTGACCCGGGCGGCGTAATCCTGATTGTCCAGCCCCTCCCAGGCGCGGGCGCGGGCCACGGCTTCGGCAGGGTCCAGCGGCCGGTCGGAAGCGTGCAGGAAGGCTTTCTGGGTGCCGTGGTCACGCAGATGAAGCACCAGGCGCCGGGTGTCCACTCCGCACAGAGCCGGAACCTTGAACCTCCCGAGAAGGTCGGTCAGCGGCTCTTCCGACCGGTAATTGGAGGGCGGATTCATTTCCTGTACAATCAGTCCATTCAAAAAAAGGCCGCGGGATTCCATATCCTCGCGGTTGCAGCCGTAGTTGCCGATTTCGGGAGCGCTCAGGGTGACGAACTGCCCGGCGTAGGAGGGATCGCTGACGATCTCCTGATAGCCGGTCATTCCGGTGTTGAAAACCGCCTCGCCCACGGCGTCGACGGGGGCGCCGCAGGAACCGCCGTAAAATACGGTTCCATCGGCCAGCGCCAGAAAGTGTTTGCGTTGCATGATTTCAATAAGCCCTCTGATTGATCATATTCAGATAATTCAACAAAGCCCGGTTGACGACCCGGTTGCCGCCCGGAGTCGGATAGTTTCCGGTGAAATACCAGTCGCCGGTGTGGTTGGGGCAGCAGCAGCGCAGTTCCCGGCAGCTTTGAAACACCACTTCAAAGTCCGCTCTCAGCTGCGCGGGTTTGAGCCGGTCGGCGATTTCCCTGGCGAGTTCCTCCCCGGTGACGGCATCGTAGAGAGGCCGGGCGCGATTCTGACACTCCCGATCGGTTCCGGCGAGATCGGTTTCTGCGTTGCGGGCGCATTCAGCGATCAGGTCGTCCCGACCCCGGCGCCGCAAAATGGCCATGACCGCTTCAAAGGCGACCAGTTCGCCGAAGCTGGCCATGTCGATGCCGTAGCAATCCGGATATTTTACCGGCGGTGCGCTGGAGACCACCACGATTTTCCGGGGGCCGAGGCGATCGAGCATCGGCAGAATGGCATTGCGCAGCGTGTTGCCGCGGACAATGGAGTCGTCAAGCACCACCAACTGGTCGGAGCCGGGACGCACGACGCCGTAGGTGACGTCGTAGACGTGGGGAAACAGTTCCCGGCGCTGGGAGACGTCGGTGATGAATGTCCGGAATTTGGCGTCCTTTACCGCGATCTGGGCGAAGCGGACCCGTTGACCGTGCCCGGTATTGTACAGTTCATCGAGCAGACCGTGAAAAGCGATCTGGGCGGTGTTGGGGATGTAGGAAAACACCGTGTTTTCGAAATCGTGGCCGACCGCGTCGAGTACGCGGGGCGCCAGTGCCCGTCCGAGCGCCCGTCGTTCCCGGTGGATATCGGCGTCGTTGCCGCGGGAGAAATAGATGCGCTCAAAAACGCACCGTCGCACCGGAGCCGGTTCGAGACAGCGTTTGAGACTGACATCGCCGTTGCGCATGACAGTCAGGGCGTGGCCCGGAGGCAGTTCGCTCACTTCGGCGCTGGAGAGGTCGAACGCGGTCTGGATGGCCGGGCGTTCCGAGGCGACCACGGCGATTTCGTCGTCAAAATAATAGTAGGCCGGACGGATTCCGGCGGCGTCGCGCAGTGCAAATGCATCGCCATTGCCGAAAATGCCGCAGATGTTGAAGCCGCCGTCCCATTCCCGGGCCGCCCGCTCCAGGATGCCGAGAATGTCGGCGGAGGCCATGCCGAAAGACTGGTTTGACGGCGTTTTTTCCAGGAAATGCGTCAATTGGGCCAGCAGGATTTCGCTGTCCTGACGGCTGCGGGGATGGTGCCCGGAGTTCACCAGGCGTTCGAAGAGCACACCGGTGTTGGTGAGGTTGAAGTTGCCAGCCAGCAGCAGGGTGTGATTGCGCCAGGAGTTGTCCCGCACCAGAGGGTGGCAGGCTGCCAGGGTCCGGTTGCCGAACGTGCCGTAGCGCAGGTGTCCGAGATAGACTTCGGCGCAGAACGGATAAGCCTCGGCCAGCACATCTGAATCGGAAAAATTCGACTGCCGGCCGGACTGGGTTTCCTGAATCCGCCGACCGATCCGTTCGAGCAGATCGGCCAGCGAGAGTTCACTGCAGGACTTCTCCAACTGATAGAACGGGCGCCCCGGGCGGGCCTCAAGTCCGACGGCGGCGATTCCGGCGCCGTCCTGACCGCGGTTGTGCTGTTTCTCCAGCAGCAGCGCCAGCTTGTGGTATCCGTAGTATACGGTGCCGTACTTGCGTTCGTAATACCGCAGGTTCCGGCGCAGCCGCAGGAGAGAAACGCCGCATTCATGTTGAAGCGCATCCGACATGATTGACCGCTTTCCGCCATTGGCCTCAGTAAATGAAGAGCATTTCCCGGTATTTGGGCAGCGGCCAGCGGGAGTCGTCCACGACATATTCGAGGAAGTCGACGATTTTGCGGACCTCGGTCATCGCGCTGATGATATCCTCGTGCTGACCTTTGAGGGCGGCTTCCAGGATTTCGCAGCGGTTGGCCAGTTCGTCGAGGCCGGCGCCGAGCTTCTCGGCTGCGGCCCGCAGTCCTTTGACTCCGGTGTTCAGCTGGTCGGCCGTGGCGGTGTGGAGGGCCGAAGCGAATTTGCTGTATTCGTCGGCGACCACCGGCATGATCATGCTGCGGGCGATTTCGAGCGAAATCTCGCCCTCAATTTTGATTTTGCGGTGGTATTCCTCCAGCGACACCTCATAGCGCGACTCCAGTTCGGCTCCGGAAAATACGCCGTACTTCTCAAACAGCGCCTTGGTTTCAGCGGTACGCAGCGGCTGCAGCGCCTCCATGGTGGTCCGCAGATTGGGCAGTCCGCGGCGTTTGGCTTCCTCGGCCCAGGCGGCGGAATAATTGTCGCCGTTGAAGATCACCCGCTTGTGGGTGTTGATGACCGATTTGAGCAGGTTCTGGAGTTCGAAGTTGAAATCGGACTTCTTGAACTTCTCAATTTTGGAGGAAATGTAATCCAGCGATTCGGCGACGATGGTGTTGAGAATCACGTTGACGCCGGCGCAGGACTGGCTGGAGCCGGGCGCCCTGAATTCAAACTTGTTGCCGGTGAACGCGAACGGACTGGTCCGGTTGCGGTCGGTTGCGTCGCGGGGCAGCGGCGGCAGGGTGTCGACGCCGATTTGCATTTTCCCGGGCGTCCGGCTGCCCTTGACCGCGCCGATTTCGATCTGTTCGATGACGTCGGCGAGCTGCTCGCCCAGGAAGATCGAAATGATGGCCGGCGGCGCTTCGTTGGCGCCGAGCCGGTGGTCGTTGCCGGCGCTGGCGGTGGCGGAGCGCAGCACGTCGCTGTGCAGATCGATTGCCCGGATGATGGCGCAGAGCATGGTCAGAAAGATCGCGTTCTGGCGCGGATCATGACCCGGGTCGAGCAGGTTGTGCGTCCCGTAGGCCACCGCCCAGTTGTTGTGTTTGCCGGAACCGTTGACGCCGGCGAAGGGTTTTTCATGAAGCAGACAGACCAGTCCGTTGCGCTCGGCGACCTGCCGGAGCACTTCCATGATCAGCATGTTGTGATCGACTGCGAGGTTGAGCTCCTCAAACATCGGAGCCAGCTCGAACTGGGCCGGCGCGACTTCATTGTGCCGGGTCTTGGCGGGGATGCCGAGTTTCCAGAGTTCGGTTTCAACCTCGTTCATGAAATTGAGAATCCGGGGTTTGATCGAGCCGAAGTAGTGGTCTTCCAGCTGCTGATGCTTCGGCGGCGGGGCGCCGAAGAGGGTGCGTCCGGTCTGGACGAGATCCGGGCGCTGCAGATAGAAGTTTTTGTCGATCAGAAAGTACTCCTGTTCGGCGCCCAGGGTCACCACCGGACGGGCTTCCGCCTGTCCGAAAGCCTTCATGAAACGGTTGACCGCCTTGCCCAGCGCCTGGATGGAGCGCAGCAGGGGAGTTTTCTTGTCGAGCGCTTCGCCGGTGTAGGAGCAGAACGCGGTGGGAATGCACAGCGTGGCGCCGTTGGCATGGCGCTTGATGAAAGCCGGACTGGTTGGATCCCAGGCGGTGTAACCGCGGGCTTCAAACGTGCAGCGCAGCCCTCCGGAGGGAAAGCTGGAGGCATCCGGTTCGCCGACGATGAGGTTTTTGCCCGAAAAGGACATGATGGCCTGGGCCTGGCCGGTGGATTCCAGAAAGGCGTCGTGCTTTTCGGCGGTACCGCCGGTCAGAGGCTGAAACCAGTGGGTGAAATGTGAAGCACCGCGGGAGAGGGCCCACTCCTTCATGGCATGAGCCACGTCGCCGGCGATGGCCGGATCGAGCGGTGCTCCCTCATTAATGGTGGAAAGCAGCTTTTCCGCGACGCTTTTGGGGAGATAACGGCGGATGACCTCGGCGTTGAATACGTCCTCTCCATAGAAGCCGATGGAGAACTCCTTCGCCGCCATGGGCGGGGCGACGGTACGTTCCGCCACAGAATTGACGGCGTGAATCCGGTTCAGGTTGCTCATCTTTACTGCTCCTTTCAAATATTTGCCCCCGGGATGGCTGTTCGGGGAACTCCGATTTGGTTTTAGCAAAAGTTGTGCCAACTTTAAATTACGCCTGAAACGGCGTTAATACAAGTGAAAGTTTTACAAAAATGTCAAACTTGAGGCAATGAATTTTACAAAATTGTAAAACTTTTCATTCGAATCCGCCATCGGTTCCGGCGGGAAGCGGTTTGGCACGCATTTTGCTTACAGCGGGGGGACGCGATGGCGTCGCCGGCGGGGAGGGAATCTCAAACCGGTTCCGAACGCTCCGCCGGCGGCAAAATTGAGCCGGTTAAGATTATTATCGATCAGAATTGGTGGACAGATAAGACAGGAGGATGCCGAAATGGAACATCGTGAATCCGGAGATGCGGTTCGACAGCGCGGCGGCGCGGCCGGACTCCAACTGCCGCCGGAGAGCGGCCTGTACAGTTTTGCCAACGAGCATGACGCCTGCGGTGTAGGCATGGTGGCCGATCTCAACAACCGTCCGTCTCACCGGATCATTGAGATGGGCATCACGGTTTTGAAGCGCCTCATGCACCGCGGAGCGGCCGGCGGTGACCCGGAGACCGGGGACGGCGCCGGCCTGCTGTTTGCGCTTCCGGACGCTTTTTTCCGGCGGGTGGCGGGGACGGAGCTGCCGGAGGCGGGGCGCTATGCGGTGGCGATGATTTTCGGAGACTGGGACTTGACGGTGGTGTCCGGCATTGTCAAATCCGAAGGAGCTCGGGTGATCTGCTGCCGCGCGGTTCCCTGCTGTCCGGAAGCCATCGGGCGGACCGCCAGGGAGAGCATGCCGCGGATCACCCAGTTGTTCATCGGCGGCGAAAACTATGCCGGCCGGGACGAGCTTGAGCGCAAGCTTTTCGTCATCCGGCGGCTGATTGAAAAGTCCTGTCCCGACTGCTACATTGCCAGCTGTTCCAGTCGCAGCATTGTTTACAAGGGACTGCTACTGGCCACTCAGATCGACCGGTTCTATCCGGATCTGAGCGAAAGCGACCTGACCAGTCCGCTGGTGCTGGTGCATCAGCGTTACAGCACCAACACCTTTCCGACCTGGAAGCTGGCGCACCCGTTCCGTTATCTGGCTCACAACGGAGAGATCAACACGTTGCGCGGCAACCTCAACCAGCTGCGGGCCCGGGAGGCGTTTCTGGAGTCGCCGCTCTTCGGCGACGATCTTCAAAAACTGCTGCCGCTGATCGACGGTGCGCAGAGCGACTCCGCCTCGCTGGACAACATGCTGGAACTGCTGGTCGCCGCCGGTCGCAGTCTGCCGCACGCCATGCTGATGCTGATGCCGCAGGCCTGGGGTAAAAATTATCACCTCGGCCGCGATGTCCGGGGGTTTTTCAATTACCATTCGGCTCTGATGGAACCGTGGGACGGTCCGGCGGCGGTGGCGTTCAGCGACGGCGTCAATCTCGGCGCCATGCTGGACCGCAACGGATTGCGTCCGGCCCGGTATACGCTGACCCGCGACGGCCTGTTTGTGCTGGCCTCTGAGACCGGGGTGCTGGACATTCCGGCGGAAACGGTGGTGAAGCGCGGCCGGCTGCGTCCGGGTGAAATCATCTGGTGTGACCTTGAGCACCACCGCCTGGTCACCGACGCCGAGATCAAGAACCGGATTGCCCGCTGCCGGCCTTACCGGCGCTGGGTTGAGGAGAATCGCATCGCGGTGAGCGGTCTGTTTGATTCCGTGAATCCGTCGGAGGTCAACGAACATTTGATCTGCCGGCAGCGGCGGTTCGGCTGGACCGGCGAGGATGTCGATCTTATTGTCCAGCCGATGGCCGAGACCGGACATGAACCGGTCGGCTCCATGGGCAACGACGCGGCGCTTGCGGTGCTTTCAGAAAAACCGCAGCTGCTCTATAATTATTTCAAGCAGCTTTTTGCGCAGGTGACCAATCCGCCGATCGATCCGATCCGGGAGGAACTGGTCATGAGTCTAACCACTTACATCGGCAACCAGGGCAACATTCTGGCGGAAACTCCCGAGCATGCCCGGCTGATCAGGCTGGAGCGGCCGGTACTTACCGACGAAGATATCCGGCGGCTGGCCGCGGTGCATGAGACCCGGGTCTCGGCGGTGACGCTGCCGCTGGGCTGGCGCGACGATCTCCGGCAGGCGGTGGATGATCTGTGCGCCGCCGCGGTGAGCGAAGTGCGCCGCAGCCACAATATTCTGATTCTGAGCGACCGGGATCTGCCCGAAGGCATGATTCCAATGCCGGCGCTGCTTGGCGCCGCCGCGGTCAACCGGGCGCTGATCCGGGCGAATCTGCGGCCGCCGGTCGGCCTGATTGTACAGTCCGGCGAGGTGCGGGAGATCATGCACTACGCGCTGCTGCTCGGGTTCGGTGCGACGGCGATTCACCCTTATCTGGCGCTGGAGACGGTTTCGGCGCTGGCGCAGTCCGGACGGATCGGATTTTCCGCGGCCCGGGCGACTGAAAACTACATCACCGCAGTGGACAAGGGACTGCTTAAAGTGATGTCCAAGATGGGGATTTCGACGCTGCGCAGCTACCGTTCGGCGCAGATTTTCGAGGCGCTCGGACTCAATCAGGACGTGGTGGACCGCTATTTCACCGGGGTCGCCTCCCGGATCGGCGGCATCGGCCTGCCGGAAATCGCCCGCGAGGCCCGGGAGCGGTACCAGGCGGCGGAAATGGTGGAAAACCGGTCGCTGCTGCTGTCCGGAGGCCAGTACAGGTACCGCAAGTTTGGGGAACACCATTTGTGGACTCCGGAAAGCCTGAGTCTGTTCCGGCAGGCGGTGCAGGGCAACGATCCGGAAAAATACCGGGCCTACGCCCGGCTGATCAACGAGCAGGAACGTAATCTGTGTACTCTGCGCGGATTGTTCGAATTCGTGCCGGCCAAGGCTGTTCCGCTTGACGAGGTGGAAAGCGTGGACAGCATCATCCGCCGCTTTGTCTCAGGCGCCATGAGTCTGGGTGCGCTCAGTCCCGAAGCCCACGAGGCCATTGCTGTGGCGATGAACCGGCTTGGTGCGCTCAGCAACTGCGGCGAGGGCGGAGAGGATCCGGAACGTGAAATTCCCGGACCGAACGGCGAAGTGCGGTCCAGCGCGATCCGACAGGTGGCCAGCGGACGCTTCGGCGTCACCATCGACTACCTGGCTCATGCCCGGGAGCTGCAGATCAAAATGGCTCAGGGGGCAAAGCCAGGCGAGGGCGGTCAGCTGCCCGGTCACAAGGTAAACGACGACATTGCCCGGGTGCGTCACGCCATGCCGCACGTCACGCTGATTTCGCCGCCGCCGCACCACGACATCTATTCGATTGAGGATCTGGCTCAGCTGATTTACGATCTGCGGTGCTCGAATCCGGAAGCCCGGATTTCGGTCAAGCTGGTTTCCGAGGTCGGTGTCGGCACGGTGGCCGCCGGCGTGGCCAAAGCGCACAGCGACGTAATCCTGATCAGCGGTCACGATGGCGGTACCGGAGCGTCGCCGCTGACGAGCATCAAGCATGCCGGACTGCCTTGGGAACTCGGTCTGGCTGAAACCCAGCAGACGCTGGTGCTCAACAGGCTGCGCGGCCGGGTTCGCCTTCAGGTTGACGGCCAGCTCAAGACCGGACGCGATGTGATTATCGGAGCGCTGCTGGGAGCCGAGGAGTTCGGATTTGCCACGACGCTGCTGGTCTGCCTGGGCTGCATCATGATGCGCAAGTGCCATGAGGATTGCTGTCCGGTCGGCGTGGCGACTCAGGATCCTGAATTGCGCAAGTGTTTCAGGGGCAGGCCGGAATACATTGAAAACTTTCTGCGTATGCTGGCCGGCGAGGTCCGGGAATATCTGGCCCGGCTCGGTTTCCGTACTCTTGACGAGGCGGTCGGCCGCAGCGATCTGCTGCAGATGAACCGGGCCATTGAGTTTTACAAGACTCGCAACCTGGATTTCAGCCGGATTTTCCAGCGGGCTGAGGGCGGCGAAGTGCGTTACAACGGTCAGCGGGAGCCGCTGGCGGCCTTTGACGAAAAGGCACTGCTGCCGCAATTGACCGAGACGCTTGAATCCGGACGGGCCGCAGAAATCAGGTGCGCGATCCGGAGCGCGGATCGGACCGCCGGCGCGTTGCTCTCCAACCGGGTGGTGCGGCGCTTTGGCGTCACCGGACTGCCGGAAGATACGGTGACGGTGCATTTTTCCGGCACGGCCGGCCAAAGTTTCGGCGCATTTCTGGCGCCGGGGATCACTTTCGTGCTTGAAGGCGAAGCCAATGACTACGTGGGCAAGGGCATTTCCGGAGGCCGGATTGTGATCCGTCCGCCGGCTTCCAGTAACTGCGAAGCCCGGCGGAACAGCATTGCCGGCAACGTCATCGGTTACGGCGGCACTTCCGGAAAGATTTTCCTCAACGGGCAGGCCGGCGAGCGTTTCGCCATCCGCAACAGCGGATTTTCCGCGGTTGTGGAGGGTATTGGCGATCACGGCTGCGAATACATGACCGGCGGCCGGGTGGTGGTGCTCGGCTCCACCGGAGTCAATTTCGCTGCCGGCATGACCGGCGGTGTCGCCTACGTTTACGATGAGTACAACGATTTTGATTTGCGCTGCAACGTCGGTACCGTCGATCTGGAGAGCGTTGAGCCGGGGAGCGCCGACGAAGCCGAATTGCTGGAGCTGATCCGCGAACATGTTGCCGGCACCGGCAGCGCGTTCGGTCGTGAGATACTGGAGCGCTGGGAAGATTTCCGCAGCAGCTTCGTCAAGGTAATTCCCTTTGAATACAAGGCCGCGTTGCAGCGCAGCGCCAACATGGAGGGCAGGTAATCATGGCCAATCGGGCGTTTCTGGAAATTCAACGGATTGACCACCTCTACCGTCCGGTTGAGGAACGGCGCCGTGATTTTAACGCGGTCGAGATGACGCTGGATCAGGCAGCTCTGCACGAACAGGCCGTACGCTGCATGAATTGCGGAATTCCCTTCTGCCAGGGCTGCGGCTGCCCGCTGGGCAACGCGATTCCGGATTTCAACGCGGCGGTGGTCAGGGGAGACTGGAAAAATGCCTGGGATATTCTGGAACACACCAGCAGTTTTCCGGAGTTCACCAGTCGGATCTGTCCGGCATTGTGCGAAGGCAGCTGCAGCGCGTCGATAAATTTCGGCGCAGTCATGGTGCGCCAGATTGAAAAAGCCATTGTCGACACCGCGTTTGAACGGGGCTATGTCCGGATGCCGCCGCCGGCCTCACGCAACGGCCGGACCATCGCGATAGTGGGTGCCGGTCCGGCCGGTCTGGCGGCTGCCGCCCGGTTGAACCGGCGGGGCTTTCAGGTGACGGTTTATGACCGGAACGCGGCGCCGGGCGGATTGCTGCGTTACGGTATTCCGGATTTCAAGCTGCCCAAGGCGCTGATCGACCGCCGGATAGAGCTGATGGAAGGCGCCGGCATAAATTTCATCGGCAACACGGTGGTTGGCGAGGATATTGCCGTCGATTACCTGGCCCGGACTTTCGATGCGGTGATCATGTGCGGAGGTACTCCGGCGGCCAGGGAGCTTCGGGTGCCGGGGCGGGAGCTGTCCGGAGTGCATCTGGCTCTGGAGTTGCTGAGCGGCCAGAACCGGTTCAACTCCGGGGAGCTGTCCGAACTGCCGGTTTCGGCGAAAGGGCGCCGGGTTCTGGTGATCGGCGGTGGCGACACCGGCAGCGATTGCGTCGGTACCTGCAATCGGCAGGGGGCCGCGGCGGTGACGCAGATTGAGATCATGCCCCGGCCGTCTGAAACACGTCCGGCGTCGAATCCGTGGCCGGACTGGCCCCGGATCATGCGCACCAGCTCCAGCCACGAGGAGGGATGCATACGGCGCTGGAGTCTTTCCACGTTGCGCTTCATTGGCGATAACGGCCGGCTTTCCGGGGCGGAAGTCGCCCCGGTGGAGTGGCGCCGCGGTACCGACGGCCGGATGATTCCGGTACCGGACGAAAGCGGAAAAGAGATTATCGCCTGTGATCTGGTGTTTCTTGCACTTGGATTCCTCAAACCGGAACCGGTTCCGGAGCCGGTGTCCGGCCGGATTTTCCACGCCGGAGATGCGGCCCGGGGACCCTCGCTGGTGGTGCGGGCTGTTGCCGACGGGCGCCGGGTGGCCGGAGAAGTGGAAAAAGTTCTGCTGGAGGCCGGACGATGAAGTTTTCCAAGTGGCAGGGACTCGGCAATGATTTTGTCTTTGTCGATGCCGATGCGGAAACCGGCATTGATTTTCACGCCATTGCCTCACGGGTGTGCGACCGGCATTTCGGCATCGGAGCCGATGGTTTGGTGACGTTGCGCCGACTCGGCGGCGTCCGGTTCGAGATGCGGATCATCAACAGCGACGGCAGTGAGGCTGAGATGTGCGGCAACGCGACCCGGTGCATGGCCAGGTACATTTATTCCAGGGGGCTGGCGGCGGGAACGCGCTTCGAGCTCGATACCCGGGCCGGTGTGATTCGTCCGGAACTTTACGGCGACCAGGTCCGGGTTGACATGGGTGAGCCGGTCTGGTCGGCGGTGCCGGAAACCGTGGTGTGCTGCGGACGGAAGTTTCAGGGTCTCCGGGTGTCAATGGGCAATCCGCATTTTGTCATTCCGGTGGAGGACATGGCCGCGGTGCCGCTGTCCGAATGGGGGCCGCAAATCGAGGTCCATGAGTTTTTCCCCCAAAAGACCAATGTCGAGTTTGTGCAGACTCTCAACCGGGACACCCTGCGCATGCGGGTGTGGGAGCGCGGCTGCGGCGTCACGCTGGCCTGTGGTACCGGCAGCTGTGCTGCCGCGGTGGCTGGCGTATTGGCCGGCCGCAGTGACCGGAAGGCCGCGGTCAGGCTGGATGGCGGCACGCTGTTCATTGAATGGAGCCAGGCCGACCGGCACGTGTACATGTCAGGTGATGCCCGCGAGGTGTTCACCGGTGATTATGAGGTGTGTTGATCATGTTCAGAGTAAATGCGAATTATGCCGAGTTGAGCGGCGGTTATCTTTTTTCAGAAATCTCCCGCCGGGTGGCCGTCTGGAAGTCCGGCCATCCCGACGGTGATCTCATCCGGCTGGGAATCGGAGATGTCACGCTGCCGCTGGCGGAGCCGGTGGTGACCGCGCTTCGGACTGCCGCCGATGAAATGGGGCGTCCGGAGACCTTTCGCGGATACGGTCCGGAACAGGGGTACGGTTTTCTGATCAGCGCCATTATCGAACACGATTACCGGGCGCGCGGTGTGGAGCTGGATCCCGATGAAGTCTTTGTCAGCGACGGCTCCAAATGCGATGTGGCCAATATTCAGGAACTTTTTGCCGCTGATTCCACCGTTTTGATCGGTGATCCGGTTTATCCGGTCTATCGGGACAGCAACCTCATGGCGGGCCGGGGAGCGTTCCTGCGCTATCTGCCGTTCACCGCCGGCAACGGTTTTTCGCCCGAGCCTCCGGAGGAGCCGGCGGACCTGATTTATCTGTGTTCGCCCAACAATCCGACCGGCACCGTGCTGTCGCGGGCGGCGCTGACGCGCTGGGTTGAGTACGCCCGGGAACACGGCAGCGTGATTTTGTTTGACGCCGCTTACGAGGCGTACATCCGGGATCCGGAACTGCCGCACAGCATCTACGAGATTCCGGAAGCAAAAGAAGTGGCCATTGAATTCCGGTCCTTTTCCAAGACCGCCGGCTTTACCGGAGTGCGCTGCGCCTGGTGTGTGGTTCCCAGGGAGCTGCCCGGAGGATTGAACCGGATGTGGCAGCGGCGCCAGACCACCAAATTCAACGGTGTGTCCTATGTGGTGCAGCGGGCTGCCCGGGCGGTGTATTCGGAAGCCGGCCGGCGGGCGGTTGCCGCTCAGGTCTCCTACTATATGGATAACGCCGAAATCATCCGCCGTGGCCTGAGCGAAGCCGGTTTTACGGTTTACGGCGGGGTGCACGCTCCCTATATCTGGTGGAAACTTCCCGAAGGGGTTGAATCAATGCCGTTTTTCGACCGGCTGCTGGAGTGCTGTCAGGTGGTTGGAACCCCCGGAATCGGATTCGGACATTGCGGCGAGGGCTGTTTCCGGCTAACTGCGTTCGGCGACCGGGAGCGGACCCGGGAGGCGGTCGGCCGGATCGTTGAACGGTTGCGGTGGTGATTGGGGAAGGCGGGGCGGTCCGGCGGAAAATTTCTCCGGAATGCGGCCGCACTGAACACCGGGCGCGGGGCGGAGGCGCAGTTCACTTCCGCCGGGATTTTTCCAGTTCCCGGATACGGTCCCGGAGCTGGGCGGCGCGTTCGAATTCCAGTGCTTCGGCGGCGGCGAACATCTCTCCCGAGAGTTCGTCCAGCAGTCCCTGCAGCTCGGTTCCGGAAAGCTTGAGTTTACTCAGATCCAGGGGGCCCTCGGCGTCAAGGCAGTGCGCCGCCAGATCCGGCGGCGCTTTTTTGCTCTGACGCTTCTTGCCGGCGGCAATTACTTCGCTGATGGTTGGTTTGCGTTCCTTGCTGACCGTGACCGGGGTGATATGATGCTGGCGGTTGTAGGCCAGCTGGCGGTCGCGGTGGCTGGCGGTGAGATCCAGCAGGGTCTGCATGCTGGGCGTAACGGTGTCTCCGTACAGGATCACCCGGCCGTTGACGTTGCGGGCGGCCCGGCCGGCGGTCTGGATCAACGCCCGGTCGGAACGCAGAAAACCCACCTTGTCGGCGTCGAGAATCGCCACCAGCGCCACTTCCGGCAAATCAATGCCTTCGCGCAGCAGATTGATGCCGATCAGGCAGTCGAAATTGCCGTCGCGCAGCTGATTGAGCACCCGGACCCGTTCGAGTGCATCCAGTTCGGAGTGCAGATAGCTGGCCCGGATTCCGAGGTCGGAAAGATACTGGGCCAGTCGTTCCGAACTTTTTTTAGTCAGCGTGGTAACCAGCGTCCGTTCGCCTTTGGCGGTGGCCAGCCGGATTTCGTGGATAATGTCGTCGAGCTGGTTTTCCAGCGGGCGCACCTCGATCACCGGATCCGGCAGACCGGTAGGACGCACCACCAGGTCGATGACCTCGCAGCCGCCGGACAATTCATAATCTCCCGGGGTGGCCGACACGTACACCCGCTCCGGCGTCACGGCGGCAAATTCTTCAAAACGCAGCGGCCGGTTCTCCAGGGCCGACGGCAGCCGGAAACCATGCTCAATCAGCACCTCCTTGCGGTGGCGGTCGGCCTTGTACATGGCCTGCAGCTGGGGCAGGGTGGCGTGCGATTCGTCGATGATGGTCAGAAAGTCCTCCGGAAAGAAGTCGAAGAGACAGTAGGGGCGGCTGCCGGGCCGGCGGGCCGAGAGGTGCATGGAATAGTTCTCAATGCCGCTGCAGTACCCCAATTCCCGCATCATCTCAAGATCGTAGGTGACGCGCGAGTGCAGCCGCTGGGCTTCGACAAGCAGGTTGTTTTTCTCAAACCAGGCGATGCGTTCGCGCATTTCCGCCAGAATTCCGGCGGCGGCGCTTTCAATCCGGTCCTGCGGCAGTACGAATTGTTTGCAGGGAAACAGGGTGGCGAGGTCGGGTTTGAGGTTGACTTTCCCGGTCAGGGCGTCCCGGCGTTCCAGGGATTCGATCTCATCCCCCCAGAAGCTCACCCGCACGAAATCATCGCGCTGGGGTTCGAATACGTCGACCACGTCGCCGCGCACCCGGAATTCACCCCGTTCCGGCGCCATGTCGTTGCGGGAATACTGAATGTCAACCAGCCGGTGAAGCAGTTCATCGCGGCCGATGGTGTCGCCGACGTTCAGGTGCAGACACATTTCCGTGAACTCCTCCGGGGCGCCCAGACTGTAGATGCAGGAAACGCTGGCCACGACAATCACGTCGCGCCGCTCCACCAAACTGGTGGTGGTCGAGAGCCGGAGCCGCTCGATTTCCTCGTTGATGGAGGCGTCCTTGGCGATATAGGTGTCGGTCTGCGGAATATACGACTCCGGCAGGTAGTAATCGTAGTAACTGATGAAGTATTCCACCGCGTTTTCAGGGAAAAAGCTCTTGAATTCGCTGTAGAGCTGGGCCGCGAGGGTTTTGTTGTGCGACAGGACCAGTACCGGACGCTCGAGTGAGGCTATGGCTCCGGCCAGCGTGAATGTCTTGCCCGAACCGGTCACTCCGCGCAGAATCTGAGCGGGAGCCCTCCGGGCGAAGCCGGCCGTCAGCCGGGCAATGGCCTCCGGCTGATCTCCGGCCGGGGCATAAGGCGCGTGAAGTTTGAAGAGTCCCATTTTTTCCGGCGGCAGTCGGTTTAAAATTGAAATTGTTCATGGAGTGAAACGGTTCGGGCCGCCCCAGATATCATAATATAATGGCCGGCGGGCTTCCCGGCAACATGAGGACCGGGGTATTTGCGAATAATTTTCACCGGCGGGGGGCAATTGCGTCGAATCCGCGTTCCGTCCGCCGGGAGTTTCGGCGGTCTGGCGGTTCGGGCCGCCATCCCGGGACTCTCCAGTGGCGGTGCCGGCAATTGCCGCAGCTGGACCGGTACAGCGGAAAGGCGCACTTGCTCCGGAAAGGCCTCCCCGGAGTTTGCGGCCGGATTTACCGACCATTCGGCAGATGACTGCAAAAATCGCAGCAGAAAACTCCCGTCATCCGGTACTGCGGAACGGGCGATACCGCATGGATCGGACGACAGGAGAAAATACTCCAATCGAAGTGACTGGCCGGCGATCCTGTCTGACTTCAGGATGCCGTCTCCGGCGTGGAAGCGGCAAACGTCAAAAACGGCACCCGTGCCGGCGAACCGCCGCGCCGCCGGCAGACGGTCGACCGGGGACTGGCGCTGTTCATTGCCCCGGCAATCCGGCCGAATCAGTGGCGGAGAAGGTGAAACGAACTGTTTCTCCGGGGTGAAGTTTTACCATCCTGGCCTGGCTGCCGGCGCCTTTTACCAACCGGGGGATTCCGGAGTGAAGTTTTCCCGCACGGATTTGTATCCGGATGTGTTCCCGGCGGCGGGTGGCGCTGATCCGCAGGTCGTCGTGGGCGAAAAGCGTGAAGCTCCACTCTGTCCATGCTGCCGGCACTCCGGGTGCGATGCTGAGCTCTTCACGGTCGATCCCCAGCATCATGTCCTGCACTGCCCGGCAATAGGTTCCGGCCGGAGCAGTACACCACGGAATGCTGGAGTGCCGTCCCGGTTCGTTGATTTCAAAGACCTCTGAAAAGCACCCGGCGTTGGCCGCCGCCAGACGCAGGAAGTCATGTGACCGTTCATCTCTCATCCGCCGCAGTGACAGCGCCAGCCAGGCTGCGTACCAGGTGCACATGCCGATGCCAACCCGGTACATGTTACCGCATTGATGGCTGCGGCGGCACAGATCGTCAATGGCCGCCCGCAGTCTGGGGTCCCGGGGGGACAACACGTCGCAGGGGTAAAACGCACCGTTCAGTCCGAAACTCGGTTCCGTGCAGTCCGGGGCCGGAAGATATTTTTCGCCGTCCCCGGGCAGATGAAGCCGGAGACGGGCGGCGGTTTGGCTCCAGAGTTCCCGCAATTCGGGATCGCGGCCGAGTTCGTCGGCGGCCGCCGCAGCGTATTCCAGGGAGGCGATGGCAAAGCAGGTGGTCAGAAAGGCGTTGCTCCGTAACGGACCGAGCCGTTCAAGATCAGTGCAGCGGCCGATGATGACCCGGCCGTCACCGAGTTCCACCACCATGCGGCGGCGGAAGAACTCCGCACAATTCAAGAGAACCGGATACGCGGTTTCGTCCAGATACCGCCGGTCCGGCCGGTATTGATAATTGTTCCAGACCTCGGCCGCCACACATCCCACCTGAAAGGCGTGGTCGATCCAGAAGCCCGGAGAACTGCGTTCCCGGCCGTCCTCGTCGGATTCATGCGCGAAATATGCGCCGGCCGCAGCATGAGATCCGGAGGAGCCGCGGCGAATCGCCATATCCAATGTGTTCCGGCGGAACCGGGCTACTTTCAGCGCCTCGTGGAAGTGTCCGGCGCCGCACAGCGCCTGGGAAAAATTGTTGAATCCGAAATAAACGCCATTCCAGTGCGACGGGAAAACTCCGGCCGGGATCCCCCACCGGGTGGAACAGCAGCGCAGATAGTACATGGAAGTCTGATACAGGCCCTCCAGGGATTTGTCCGGGATTTCCAGCCGGCTGCACGACCAGAATTTCCGGGTGATCCGGCGGTGCGAATCCAGCAGCCGGTCGAAGGAGAAGTCCGTCAGGCGGTCGAGTGCCGCCGTTTCGGCGGCCGGATCAAGATCGTCCGTCGTCACGATCAGGAGGTCGCATCCGGAACATCCGGACGGGCAGACCAGCGTGAACTCATTGTCCTGCTGACGCCAGGAGACCCCCGGCGTCGGCGAGATCAGCCGGGTGCGCCCCCGCAGTCCGCGCCTGTCGGTCAGGCGGTAGTCAATGATCAATTCGCCGCCGGCGGACACGGCAGAAAAGTTCATGCCGTAAGGGGGCTCCGGAGTCATGATTCCGCGTACCGACTGTGCGGACTTGCCGTGCGCATGCAGATCGGGCGGAATCGACCAGCCCAGCACATATTTCAGTTCATAGGAATCAAGGCCGCTGAACTCCTTGCGGACGGCCAGCACATTGTATTTCCAGTGGACAAATGCCGTGGTGGTGATGGTTTTCCGGCCGGAGTAACGGCATTGGGCGCGGACCAGCGCCTCTTCGCAGTCGAGGGTCTGGCTCCAGGAGCGCAGTTTGCCGGGATCCCGTTCAGAGAAAAAGCAGCCCAGCGGAAAGAGTTCGCCCCGGAGCGTATCGTATCGCCGGCCTGCCCGGTAAATGCCGGGGACCATCCGGCAGTAGGCGTACTGGCGCTGTTCTCCCCGGAAGTCGATCTGAGTGGTCAGGCTGCCGTTGCTCAGTACCGGTGGAACGTAACAGTTGGTTTTGACGGTTTGATCGGTGCAGGTGAATTTCATGATTGAACTTTCCAATGTGCAGCTGTTTTGCGAACCGGCCGGCCGGCCGCCGCCGTTGCGCCTCGGGAGCAGAGCAGGCCCGCCCGGGGCGTCTCCCCCGGGCAAAGGGTGATGGAATCGCCGGGCGCCAGCTGAATTTTCTGAGATTTTCCATTCGGCGAGTGCAGCACCCGTTCAGTTCCGGAGTGCAGCCGGCCGGCCCGGATCCGGAGCCGCAGCCGCCCGGAGCGGAACTGAGCTGAAACGTGAAGATCGTCATCGGCGAAAAGCTGAAAACTCCAGCTTTTCCATTCCGGCGGCAGACACCGGCCGATGAAAATATCCCGGCCCCGCACCGTCATGAGCAGTTCCTGAATTGCCCGGGCATAACAGGTTGCCGGTTCGGTGCACCACGGAACTCCGACATGTCGCCCCGGTTCGTTGATTTCGAATGGTTCTGCGAAACATCCGGTAACCTGCTGCGCCAATCGAATGAATTCCGGCGCCCTGCGGTCGCCGAGCCGCAGCAGAACAATGCTCAGAAACGCCGCATACCAGGTGCACAGTCCTCCGCCGACCCGGTACATGTTGCCGACTTCATTGCAGCGGCGGCAGAAATCCTCCACTGCGGCCAGCTGAAGCGGATCATCTTCAGGCAGAACGTCGGAGGGATAAATTCCGCCCAGAATGGCGATGCTGGAGCTGTCGCAGTCCGGGTACGGCAGGTATTTGTGCCCATCCGACGGCAGGGCGCGGCGCAGACGGTTGGCGGTGTCGCGCCAGACGGCGGCGGTGTCGCTGTCGCAGGCGAGAATTTCCGCGGCCTTCGCCGTCCACTCCAGGGTGCCGATGACCAGGCAGGTGGTCAGGAAGGCATTGCGCCGCCCGGCTCCGAGACGTTCCATGTCGGTGCAGGCGGCGACGATGGTGCGGCCGCCCTTCAGCTCGTAAATTTTCATTTTGAGGAAATACTCCGAGCAGTTTTTCAGCAGCGGATAAGCTGTTTCCCTCAGATAGGAAGTGTCCGGGCGGAACTGGTAATAGCGCCAGGCCTCCTCCGCGATGCAGCCGAGATGAAAGATATGGTCGCACCAGTGGCCGTGACTGGTGCACTCGTTGTCGTTTTCATCGGACATCCAGGCAAAACGGGCGCCCACCCAGGACGTCTTTGAAGAGACCCGGCGGATGGCGTGGTCGAGCACCCGGCGGCGGAACTCCGGCACTTTGTGCGCCTCCTGAAAATGGCCGGCGGCGCACAGCGTCTGAACGAAGTTGTTGAATCCGAAATAAGTGCCGTTCCAGTGCGAGGGAAAAATTCCGACCGGAATCCCCCAGCGGGTTGAGCAGCACTTGAGATAATATAGCGACGTGCAGTAAGTGCTCATGAGCTTCGGGTCGGGAATGTTGATGCTGGATTTCCGCCAGTAGGCTGCGGCAATCCGGCGGTGTCCGGACAGCAGCTCGTCAAAAGTCGAATGGCTCCACTCTTCCGCCCGCCGCTGCTCCCGGGGAGAGTCGAGCATGTCGGTCGGAACGATCAGCAGATCAAGCCGGGTGGAATGCGGCGGCAGAGCCAGTTTAAACCGGTTGCCGTCGATCTGCCACTCCGCACCTGGGGTTGGGGAAACGACCAGAATCCGGCCCCGGAAATTCCGTTTGTCCGCAATCCGGTAGTTGATGGTCAGCCGGCCTCCGGCGGATTCGGCGCTGAATTGCATGCCCCAGGGGGGGACCGGGACCAGGCGACGATTGCGGGACTGCCGGGCTTCTCCGTGCTGATGCAGTTCTTCGGGCAGTGACCAGCCGAAAACGTATTCCAGTTTGAAGTCGTCGATGTTCACCAGTTCCTTGCGCACCGCCAGCAGGTCGCCGCCCCAGTGGATGAACGCCGCGGTATGGATTTCGCGATTTCCGGAATAGCGGCAGCTGGTGGTTGCCATGGCGTCGTCGCAGTGCAGCGTTTCACTCCAGGAAAGCAGCCGGCCGGGGTCGGCGGCGGTGAAAAAGCAGCCGTGGGGAAACAGTGCGCCGGACCGGTTGTCGTATCGCCGGCCCGCCCGGTAGAGGCCCGGAACCATTTTGAAGTAGGTGTACTGGCGCTGCTCGCCGCGGAAGTCAATCTGGGTGCTGAGGCTGCCGTTGCCAAGTACCGGTGGCACATAGCTGTTGGTTTTGCCGGTTTTGCTGGTGCAGGTTAATTTCATGTGGAACATACTCCGGAAAAATTTGATTCAACGGGTAATCAGATAGCATACGGTGGCTTCGGTAGGATCGACTCCGATGTCGGCGACAAAAGAGGAGGAGTTCCCGGACGATTCGACTTTGACCGGACCGAGACTGGCGCCGTTCAGTGCCAGCCGCTCCGCCTTGAGCCCCGGGGCGGCGAGCACGATCCGGGCGGTGCCGCGCCGGATCAGGGTCGGATGGCGGCCATTGGAAACCTGCAGCTTCATGGAGGAATCGGTGAACGAGACTCCCGAGTTGGCCGCGTCAGTGGCGTGAAACAGCAGCATCCGGGAACTTTCCCGGAGCGGCCGTCCATCCAGCGCATGCAGTGACACCGTGGTGAATGTGCTGGGAGCGGCGACGCTCATGAAACGGCCGGCAAGCCGGCCCTGAGCCAGCGTGATACATTCCGATCGGTCGGTGCAGACCGTCATGGCCGTTCTGGACGGGTAAAACGTCAGCTCCCGGGTGGAGCTGACCGCCGGTCCGCCGGCTTTCAGGGCCGCGACAAAATCTGCGGCTCCGGCGGCCCGGGCGGACTGAGGAAAATTCCGGCCGGTCATGCCG
The DNA here is from genome assembly GCA_949298075.1 of uncultured Lentisphaeria bacterium. GTDB lineage: Bacteria > Verrucomicrobiota > Lentisphaeria > Victivallales > Victivallaceae > UBA1784. Next base: position 2,215 of record CASFVA010000008.1, on the reverse strand, counting down.
ATCCGGCAGAATCCGGCCAGTGTTCTGAAATCGGCAGGGAAGTTTTCTTTGCGAAGCTCATCCTCCGGAGTCAGAGTCACTGACTGGATTTCCGACGCCTCTGCGACGTCGCCGCGCCGGAAAAGAAAACCGATGGTCTTCCACATCAGGGCGTTGAGCGGATCGTAAGCGAGATTTAGCGTACTCATCGGCCGGGGGCCGCGGACGTCCTCGATGTGGTGCGTCCAGGCAAAGCTGAAAAGTCCGTCAAAGCCCTGCAGTGCGGCGATACCGCCGACCAGCGGACCGCCTTCGGCCCGGTAACGTCCGGGTGAGCACCAGTTGATTTCGGTTCCGACGCAGGGTTTGCCCAGCAGACGGGAGGCGGCAACCGGGCCAAGCTGCGGAAAACCGTTTCCGATGCCGGAAAGCTGCGGACACATGATGGGCATCCGGAAGCGCTGCATCGGAAACACCGGGTGATTCATGTACATATTGAAGGTCCGCAGATCAAAGTCATCCCGCAGAGTGGCGGCCCTCAGGTCGGCGGAAAGATTGTTTATGCTTGAAACCAGGCATTTCAGCTGTAGATCTTCTTTGAGGAAGCGGATTTTTTCCCGTTGTTCCCGGCGCTGGCTCTGCACCAGAAAACGGAAAAACTCCCCGGTTCGGGCGGCGGCCAGTTCCGGAGTGAAGCGCTGGTGTTCGCGCAGATAGCGGTGATAAGCTTCGATTACCGGCTGCCGCCCCGCCGTCCAGCGCTGCAGAATTGTCCCCTCGTTGTCGGTTATGACAAAGATGAAAGCGGGGTCTTCGGCGATGCTCAGGCCGGTATAGGGGTTTTTCCGGGTCAGAAAATTCCGGGCATAGGTTTTCCAGTTTTCCAGTGCGCTGGGGCTGATCGCACCGATGGCTTTGCGCAACACCACAGTCCCCTGTTCGGCTTCGGCAATCCGGTCGCCCGGACGGATCGGCCGCCCGCCCAGCAGATCGATGGTGAGATAGAATCCGGCGGCTTTCAGCCGGCTGATCAGATAATCAAATTTGTCAAGTTCCTCCAGGTTCAGTTCCAGAGTATTGTCCGCGCCTCTGACCAGAAACTGATTTTCATGCGCGTGGAGCCGGACTGCGTTGAAGCCTTCGGCTGCCAGGCGTCTGACCAACTTGTCGGCTTCGGCCTGATTCGGTCGCAGTGCGGTCTGAACCAGATTGGTTCCCAGAAAACGCACTGGCCGGCCGGGGCGCCGTTCAAATTCAAAATGGCCGTTTTTACCGACGGTCACCCGCCCGTATTTGCCGGCCGGAGCGTCAAGATTGCCGGAAAAATCCAGCGGAGACCCCGGAATAATGGTTTCGACCGGGGTTATGGGAATCCATTCCCGTCCGGCCCGGACCACATAGGGCGGCTCCGCGTTGACCGGCACCGGCCAGTCGCCGAGCGAAACTCCGGCAATTGCCCACATGGATTTATCGACCTTGAAGCTGAGCGACGCCGGGGTTTTACCCGGTACCAGTGGGAACGATGACACAAACAAACCGTAGTCGGTACCATCGATGGACTGCCGGTAGCCGATTTTGGCATTGGGATAATCAATACTCGGATTCCAGGTGTCGCCGCAATTGACGCCGCGCCGGATGGCGATGGTGTCTGCTGTGCCGTCGGTGTAGTTGATCTGCAGGGATCCCAGCTGTCCGCCGTGGCGCGGACCATGGGACGACGCATGCAGCAGATGAATAAAGCGGGCCGAAGAGGGTTCCGGCAGCGGGATTTGCGCAGTTGCGGCAAAGCGCGGGTTCTCCCACGCCATCACCAGGGCCGCTTTGCCGGAATTGGCGGCCGGATCAACAAGAGTGAAATCAACTCCGGCAAACCGGTTTTTTCCCGGCTTGAGTCCGGTCAAATCCCGGCCGGGGCCTTGATTCATCCAGCCTTCGGGAGCGGTGAAGCCGGTGTTGACGGCGGCGGAGATGTCTACCGGGCGGGCAGACGGAATTTCCCGCCGGATGTTAAGTTTTCCGTCACTTTGAATGACCAGCCTCATGATTTTTCCGGAATCGGATTTGCGCATTTTACGCAGGTCCTGAAGTGCGCATTTAAGCTGACCGCTGATCGTGTAGGCCGCCGGTCCGATCTGCAGCCGGATTTTTTCGGCCGGCCGGGACAGGAGGGTGTGGTTTTGATATTTTTCCGGAAGCTCAACATTTTTGCCGTCCATCTCAATATAGCCGGTTTTTC
>CASFVA010000007.1 GCA_949298075.1 uncultured Lentisphaeria bacterium | reverse complement strand
GGGGAATCATGACCTCGGGACTGATGCCCAATGTCATCGACACCGCCGGCAAGCGGGGATTCCTGAGGGAAATGCTGGGCTGGCTTGAGCATGAACGGGCGGAGGGCGACCGGAACACCTTTGATCCGGAATATGTCAAACACTTTATGGACACCGCGCTGATCAACGCCGGGGTCCGGGTGCGTTTCAACACCGCAGTGACCGCAGTGCTGGCCGATGGACGCCGGCTGACCGCGGCCGTGACGGAATCTCCCGCCGGCCGGGAGGCCTTCACCGGCAGAATGTTCATCGACTGCACCGGGAACGGCACGTTGGCGACGCTGGCCGGATGCGCCGGCGACTGCGGCGATCCGGAAGACCATGTACCCCAGGCCGCCAGCCTGTGCGCATTATGCTACGGTGCGGAGGCTGAACAGATTTCCGACTACTGCCGCGACAAGAGCGAATCCGGCAAAAAGCATCTCCGGGAAACCCTCGAACGACTCGGCCAATCCCCCAGCTACCGCATGCCGACGCTGTTCCGGCTGAACCGGCTGGGTTATCTGCTGATGTCCAATCACGAATACAATCTCCGCCCCGACGATGCCGACGCGATTTCATCCGCGCTGATTCACGCCCGGACGGAAATTTTCAATCAGATCAGGGCGCTGCGCTCTTCCGTGCCCGCAATGAACAGCCTGTTCCATATCACGGCCTCCGCGCTCGGACTGCGCGAAGGCCGCCGGATTGCGGCCCTTTACAATCTGAGCCGGGACGATCTGGAGGCCGGACGCACCCAGCCGGACGCCGTGTGTACGGTCCGCTTCCCGGTGGACATCCACCGGGCGGAAGGTGATGCGCCCGGCGGGTACGGCAACGGCGGCATCGTCAGCAAACCGTATGACATTCCATTGCGTTCACTCCTGGCCAGAGATAAAGACAACCTGCTGCTGGGCGGCCGGTGCATCGGCGGAGATTTTTACGCCCACGCCTCCTACCGGGTGCTGGGCAATGCAATACCGACCGGAGAAGCGGCCGGTATCGCCGCCGCCGTCGCCGCAACCACCGGAAAACTGCCGGCCGAAGTGGAATACGCTGAATTTCTCCGTTGCGGCGGCAATCCGCACGACCGGCTTCCACCGGCGCCGCAAACGGCAAACTGATTTTACCTGGTCGCAACGTCGCCGTACGGGCCGGAGTTGCTGGATTCCGGCGGCGGCGTTTCACATGATTTTGCGGAATTTGCCCGGAGCAAAACCCATCCGGCGCCGGAACATCCGTGTGAAGTAGCCGGGATCGTCAAAACCGCAGCTGCGCGCCACGTCGGCAATCGGAAGCGCCGTTTCACGCAGCATCAGCAAGGCGCGGCGGAAACGCAGATTTCCAATGTAAGACGAGGGGGAAATTCCGAACGCCTCCGCAAACAGCCGGGTAAACCGCGAACGGTTGATTCCGAACTCGGACGACACTGATTTGACGCTCAAAGCCGGCGACGTGTAATTCTGTTCAATATACCGCAACGCCTGGTCCAGTTCCACCGTCTGCCGCCCCCGCTCTCCGCAACCGGCAACGCCCGCTGAAGCCAGTACAAGGATCTCGTAGGCCAGCACACCTGCCCGATATTCCGACCCCGGCATCACCTCCTGGACCGCCAGTTCAAGCTGGTCAAACAACTCCTGCGGACATTTTCCGCTGCGCAGACGAAAACGCGGAGTGAGGCCTAAACTGGCAATAACCTGCCCGGCCAATTCTCCATCCAGAGTCATCCAGCGATATTCGCCGTCGGCAATGGCCGGAGTCCCTTCCAGTATCCGGCCCGGTTCCAGCACCAGCACCTCCTGGCTGCCGAGTTCAAAGAGCTGGTCGTCAACCAGCAATCGCATCGTCCCGGATATCATCCAGTAAAAATTGAACCATTCCAAATTTCCGATCGGATGTTTCCATCCCGGCCGGCAGCAGGCCCCTCCCACTGATCTGGCGCTGATCGGAATCAGCGCGGAAGGATGCTTGCCATGTCGCCAATAACCATACCAGGAACGACTGTTCACCGTCACTAAAGTCCCATTTTTTATCACAATTATTCAATTGACACCCAAAGCAACCACTAATATAATATACCCAAAGCCAAACAAATGCCAGGTTTACAGTGATGGTAGAGCGTTTTTTAGATGATTTGAACAGCCGCATTGACGAAAGTGTCGAAGAGGAACTGGAAGCTCTGTGGCGGAAATTCTGGGATGATCCGGAGCCTTCCGGATATTTTCATCCTGCCCGGATCCGGACGGCGCCCCCCCGGGTGGAATGGCCGCGGATACTGATCAACCATGCCTTTAAATCTCCCGAACTCATGCTGCTGCGGGAAATGGCGCAAAACTCACAAATCATCGCCGACGGCAACGGCCAGGTCCTGAACATCCGCAGCAATTACGGCACCGGAATCCTGCCTTCACTGTTCGGGACCGAAACCTTTTTTCTCGATGACGAACAGGACACCCTCCCCGGCGCCCGGCCATTCGAAGACGCCCCGACGGCCATCCGGCGACTGCTGGATGCCGGGGTGCCGGATCTGAACCGGGGCTGGCTGCCTCAGGTCTTTGAAACGGCGGAATACTACCGGGAAACGCTGCGGAATTATCCGCTACTGCAGCGCTATGTGGCCATTTACCACCCTGACCTGCAGGGCCCGGCTGACGTCGCCGAACTGCTTTACGGCAGCGAAATTTTCATGGCGGTTTATGATGAGCCTGATCTGGTGAAAGCACTGCTTGACCTGATTACCGAAACCTACTGCCTGGTACTGGAACGCTGGGAAAAAGCCTTTCCCACTCCACCTGGCGAGCTGCACAGCCACTGGAACTGGAAGCACCGGGGGGTCATCTGTCTCCGGGATGACTCGGCCATGAATTTCTCACCGGACATGTACAGCGAATTCATTCTGCCCTACGATCAGCGGATTCTGAAGCGCTGCGGCGGCGGAGTCGTTCACTTCTGCGGCCGCGGCGATCACTACATCGACCAGCTGACCGCCTGCGACGGCATAACCGGAATCCAGCTCTCCCAGCCGGAATACAACGACATGGAAAAAATTTACTTCAACACTGTCGACCGCGGAATCCGTCTGCTCAACCTGCCCCGGACCGAGGCGGAAAAAGCCGTCTCCGCCGGCCGCGAACTGCATGGCTTGGTCCACTGTTCCTGAAGTTGCAAATCAACCAACGGAGGACATCAATCAATTCGCATCACTAACCATGGGATAATCAAGTTAACCAATTGTGATCTCAGCCGAATCCAAGTCAATAGTACAGGAGAAAAAGCATTATGACCAAGAAGTTCACATTGATCGAGTTGCTGGTGGTTATTGCGATCATCGCCATTCTGGCGGGAATATTGCTGCCCGCACTCAGTTCAGCGCGGAGCCGGGGTCAGCAGGCAAAATGTATTTCCAACCTCAAACAAATTGGACAGGCGTTCAATTACTACAGTGAGGATAACGACGGCTGGGGCGTGTATGCCAACACTTCCGGATCCCGGGAACTGGTGTTCGGTCCCGCTCCCCAGAACATCATGAATCAGACGCTGGTGCCGTATCTTAACCGCATTTCCGCCGGCAGCAACTCCGAAGCCCGCAAAGGCGATGTCTGCGCCATCGCGGTCTGCGGAGCCGGACGGCGGGACGGCACTGAGACTGCCCCGGCCAATGACAGCGGCTACATGAACGCCTCGTATGCACTGAGCTACTACTTCTGCCCCAGCTCGACCACCCAGCTGAAAAACCTGTTGCGGATTCAGCGTTTCGCCAACGCCAACAAGGCGGCGCTTAAGATTCTGGGCGCCGACGTCGAATACGGCACCGGTCAGGAGTGGTGCCAGTCGCTTTCGTCCGTGGGAGTGGCCGACACCCGTCCGTTGAACCTCACCCGCAGCGACGCCATCAGCCTCCGGCACAACGGAGCCGGCAATGTCGTGTTCGCCGACCTGCACGTCGAGTCCCTCCGGGAGCCCGAACTCAGTGTCAAGGAGTCAGGCAGCATTGCCGCCTCCAAAGCCAATTACTCCTGGCATGACGCCGAAAAATTCTGAAAGGACCATTACCATGAACCAACATCTGAGAGCCGGTCTGCTTGCCGCACTGTGCCTGGCTCAGGCGCCGGCCCTGCTCAATGCCGAACAGGTCATCGACTGGAATGCCGGCATGGCCAAACCAGCCGTCAGAACCGAATATGTCGGCATGAACAATCAGCCCGAAACCATGCCGGCACCGGAAAAAATATCCGGAGAAGCGGCAATCGTCCTGGACGGTCAGCATGCTTTGCGTTTCCCCTGCCGTCTGCGCTACGAGCAGACCATTTATGTGAAAATGCGGATGGCGCCGACTCCCGGCGGCGTGGTGTTCAGCCGCAACCGCCCGGAAGACGGCATGCGCGGGCTGCGCCTCGGACTGGCCTCCGACAAGGAAAGCAATTACGACGGCTTCCGGGGATCGCTGCTGGCATCGGCCGGTGACCGGAAAACCCTGACCTGGCTGTTCGACCGTAAACTCCCGGAAGTTCAGCCCGGCAAAGCCTATGAGTGGATTGTCCGGTTCAAACCCGAAGAACTGCTCCAGCTGGATATCATTGATTCCACCACCGGACAGCACATCGCATCCGCAACCGGCAGTTGTCCGAAAATTCCAATGCTCGCTGAAAAGGCTGGCGAGCGCTACCTCTACTGCGGCGGCGAACGCAAGAACTCCAAGGAAATGACCACGACGCTCCCCGCCGGCAGCGCCATCATGGCGGTCAAAGTGTGGGATTTTGCCCTGAGCAACGATGATCTTTCCCGGCTCTGCGGAGTGAAACTCGCCGCCGCGCCCCAGCCGGCACCGGAAGCGCCGTCGGCCCCCGTCCGCGAACTGTACCTCAACGCCGCCACCGGCAGCGATGCGACTGACGGACTCAGCGCCGCCACCGCGTTTCAGAGCCTGAGCAAAGCGGTCTCGATGCTCAAGGCCGGCGATACCCTTCACATCGCGCCCGGAGTATATTTCGGCCCGGCGGAAATCAAAGCCACCGGCACGCCGGAGCATCCCATCCGCATCGTCGGCCATCCGAAAGCGGACAAGCCGGTGGTCATCACCTCCGCTGACCGCGAATTGCGCGAAGGCAAGCGGCAATGGGAATTGGTTGACTCCAAACTGCAGCTTTACCGGATCAAGTTTCCCCATCTGCCGGCCCGGATTCTGTATTCCGGTACCGACCTGCTGCCCTATCCGAGCGTGGAACACCTGAAAAAATTCCAGTTTCTCGACGAATATCCGGGCAATCCGCACGGTTTTGCCTACAATGAGTCAGAGGGCATGCTCTACGTCCGGCTGCGGGCTGACGGCAAATACGGTTCCGCCGATCCCAACGCCCACGTCATGGCGGTGTCTCCCGCCAATACGGCAGGGTACAACGGCCACCACATCTGGAAACTCGAACACGCCAATCTCCTCTTCCCCTCCCAGGAGCCTGTCTGGACGGAAATTTCCAACGTGACCTTCGAAACTCCGGGCGCCGCGGCAATCATCACCCGCGGCGACCGCCTGACCGTGCGGAACGTCCGGTTTGACGGCTGCCGGTTCGGAGTCTGGGGCGTCTCAAGGCCCAGGGCGGAAAAATATCCCGCCAATGTCGTGCTGGACGGCTGCTATTACCACCATTTCCCGGCCTTCGACGACATGGTCGAGGTCATCAAACAGTACCGCGACACGCCGACGGCGGCCAAACACCAGTTCTTCTGGTGGCAGCGCAAGGGCACCCAGGCCGACCGGGCGGTCATGAAAAACTACGAAACCGGCATCGCCGGCGGCATCGGACGCGACTGGATCGTGCGCAACTGCCGGTTCGAAAACGTGTTCGAAGGTTTTTCGGCCTGGGGCAACTCCAACAGCGTCAATCTCATTGTGGAAAACAATCTGTTCCACAAAGTCGTTGACAATGCCGTTGAAGCGGAAAACCACGCCGCGAACCTGATCATCCGCAACAACCGCTTCATCGATGTCTTTGAGCCGGTCTCCTGGCAGCCGCTCGACGGCACCCCCTGGCCGGGTCCGGTTTTCGTCTACAACAATCTTTTTGTCCAGACTCCGGCGGTCAAAGACCTCTGGCCGTGGAAGCCCGGAGCGTTCAAAATCGGCGCCAGCACCCGCAACTGGACCATTCCGCGCATGGGCGGTCTGAAGAAAAATGAAATGGTCGGCACCATTTCCAAACGGTTTGTCGCCGCCCCCGGCGAAGGCTTCGTGGCCTACAACAATACGATCTATTATCCCTACGGCTACTTCATGACGCTGCCGCACGCGACCTCCGGACCGGAAAAGTGTGAACTGGCCAACTTCCGCTTCATGAACAACCTGATCTGGGTGGACATCTTTGCCAAAGAGAGTTTCGACGGCAGCCTCATGGAGTTTGACCACAATGTAGCTCTGGTGAGCAGGCCTTTCGCGAACCAGAAAAAACTGCCGGCCGGACATGACGGCATCACGGTCGCCAACGCCGCCGAGCTGGATTTCATCGCGCCTGACAAAGGTGATTTCCAGCTTAAACCGAACTCCAGATGGCGGAACTGGCTGATGAAGAGAGTGGCGCTGCCGAGCTTCAATCCGCTGCCCGGCTGTTCCGACAGCGTGGCGGTCATACCCGGCAGCCCGGTGGAAAACTGACTGAAGTAATACAATCGAATCAATACCATCCGGCGGCGCCTTCCGGCCCGCCGGACATTCTTTGGAGAGACAATGAAAAAGGCGGTTTTAGTCGCGGGGGCAATTGCGGCGGCGGGATTGCTGCCGGCAGAGGAAACACGCTGTGAACTGGAGTTCGCCCTGCCCGAACCATGGCGGAACGGCCCCGGAGCCGTCGCGGAAAAAGTGCTGCTGGCCGAACTGCCCGGCATTGCGGCCATCACACTCAGCCGGCTGCCATCGCATATCCGGATCGACTGGCGCTGGGACCGCGGAATTGCCGGTGCGGGAAACCTGTCGGCGATTTATCCGGCCATTCCGGAAAACGGAAGCCACCGCCTGGTGTTTGCGCTGGATCCGGCGGCGGGAATTTTCAACGGAACGCTGGACGGCGTCAGATTCCGGCGTGAAACGACCCGGGTGACGCCGTGGAACATGGGACCCCTGCCTCCCGTTTCCGCGGTCAAGACTGGACGGCTTACCACGGCAGTCAAATTCCGAACCGGTCGGCTGACTGCAAATCCGGAACCGCCGCCGGAGCGGCTTGATCTCTCCGACCGGCGGGGGCGGCTGATTTATCACAACGGCTTTGATTCGCCGGAAGCCTGTTCCGGCTGGCGGATGGAGGGACCGGGGCGGGTCGAACTGCGCAACCGCGAACTGAGAATGCAGCCGCAGGATCTCAAAGATCCCCATGCCCATTTTGTGTATTGGTGTCCGGAAAACTTTCCGTCGGACTTTCTGGCGGAGTGGACCATGATCCCCGAGAGCCGTTACGGCCTGGCCATCGTTTTCTTCGCCGCCCGCGGCGTGGGCGACCGGTCGGTACTCGCTCCGGAGCTGAAGCCACGCCACGGAGTCTTCTCACAGTATACCCAAAGTGACGTCGCCACCTACCATATTTCCTATTATGCCAACACCCCGGATGATCCGGGCCGCATGACGACCAATCTGCGCAAAAACCCCGGATTTTATCTGCTCAGCAACGGCCCGGCCCCCCTACCCTACGGCGACAACCGGCCGCACCGGATTCAGCTGCTCAAAGAGCAAAACCGCATCATCATGACCGTCGACGGCCAGAAAATCATCGACTGCACCGATGACGGCGGTTACGGGGAACCGTGGCGTGACGGCGCCATCGGCTTCCGTCAGATGGCCCATTCGGTCATGCGTTATTCGGATTTTTGCGTCTTTGAATTGAAATAATCCAGCCGCCCCGGATGCCGAAAAAAATTACGGGCGATTGCCCCGCGTTTAAACTGCGCTTAACAATGCGACCGAAGTGATTGCGTCCCTTGAAATGACCCGCACGATCATACCGGCAGAGATTCCGGGATGTTCCGTGCGGGCGGGCTTGGCATATGGAATTTTGCGGCTTGGCTGCCGGTGAAATCGTCAACCGGCAACCATGCGGTCCCGCCCGGACGCTTCCCGGTCGGAGCGTCCCCAGGCTGTCCGTATGGAAAAATTTTTCACAATGGCGCACGTTTTGAATGCGCCCCAAGTCCGACTTCAAGCGGTTGACCGCCCCGCCGGTAAATTCCTCCGCATGTGGCAACCCCACCCCGTCGGCAAAATTATTTTCAACCTTGATTAACTATTTTATGCTATAAATGAGGAAGCATTAAAAATATTTTATCATTTTTACATTATTAATTTGCAAATTGCTTTCCTGATATTATAGTATTTGCAGAGTAATTCTGATCACCCCGCCGCCGGCCGCGTTCTGCCCGGCGACATCATGACAACGGAAAGCAAAACATGGCCCGCAGCAGTCTTTATCACACTCTCATCGGCCACCTCGAAGTCCGGCTCAGCCAGCTGCCGGCGGGAACCCGCCTGCCCTCCGAGCAGGAACTTGCCGCGACTTTCGCGGTCAGCAAGCCCACCCTGCGGCGGGCGCTTGCGGAACTGGCCGCCCGCGGCCTCATCCGGAAACAAAACGGCGTCGGCAGTTCCGTTGCCGCCGGCTCCCGGGTGATATCCCGGGAACTGATCTTCCTCTGCAACGACCTTGTATTTTTTGCGGAAAGCCTCAAAAGTTTCAGTCTGGCCGCCGCCGCCGCCAATTATCTGCCCTCCATTCTGCCGCTGACCGGCGACCGCACCGCCCGGGAACGAATCACAGCCACGGCGGCCGCCCGCCGGCCCGCCGGCATGGTTGTTTACGCCGACCCGCTCGGCAGCGATCCCGATTTGGGACGCCGCCTCGCCGCCAGCGGCATTCCGCTGCTTTACCTCATCCGGATGCCAGAAGGAGCGGCCGGCAGTCTGCTCGCCTTTGAAAACGCCGACGGCATCGCCGGCATTGTCCAGCGGTTTTACGACGGGGGCTGCCGCCGTTTCGCTCTGTTCGGAGCGGCGGACATCAATCCCTCCGCCGCGGCGGAACGGACCCGGGGATTTCTCGCCGGCCTCAGAAAATGCCGGCTGACGCCCCGCCCGGAATGGTTCTGCCTTCCGGAGTCCCCGCCCGAGGCCCGGGAACGCTTTTACGAATTGTTCCGGAACCCGGCTCAGGCTCCGGACGCCGTATGCTGTCTCAATGATTTCTGCGCCGGAACGCTGATCCGCAATCTGATCCGGCGTGGCGTCAATCCGCCCGGGTTGCGGATTTCCGGCTTTGACCACAATCCGCTGACGGCGTTCCTGCCCTGCTCCATACTGACAGTCGAACCGCCACTGGCCCGGCTCGGACGCGAAGCCGCCGCCATGCTGATCCGTCAGGTGGAAAATCCGCACCTCGGATTCTCCACCCGGAAACTCGCCTCCAGGCTTGTCACCACCATTCCAGGTCAATAAAACTCAGGACAGACACATGAAAAACTCCGACTCCAAAACCTGGCTGAAGCCCGGTTCGCGGCAATGCCTGCTGCGGCGCGCACTGGTCAAATCCATGGGTTACACTGATTACGATCTTGACAAGCCGATCGTCGGCATCATCAACACCTGGGCGGAAACCAATCCCGGCCATTACCACTTCCGGCAGCTGGCGGAGGCGGTCAAGCGCGGGGTGTGGGCGGCCGGCGGCTTCCCGCTGGAAGTGAACACCTGTCGATCTGCGAAATGTTTTTCGATCTCTCCAGCCTGATCTACCGCAATCTGCTGGCGATCACCACCGAGGAACTGATCGCCCGCCACCCCTTTGACGGAGTAATCCTGCTGGGCTCCTGCGACAAAAACGTGCCGGCCCAGCTGATGGCGGCGGTTTCCGCCAACAAGCCGATGATGTTTCTGCCCGGCGGCCCCATGCTGCCCGGCCATTATCAGGGCGAAACCCTCGCCTGCGGCACCGACAGCTTCCGGATCTGGACCAGACACCTGGCCGGGGAAATCTCCGCCGGGGAGTTGAAAAAAGCCGAAAGCTGTCTCTACGGCAGCATTGGAGCCTGCCCCATCATGGGAACCGCCAACAGCATGCAGTGCGCCACGGAATCCCTCGGACTGAGTCTGCCGGGCAGCGCGACCGCCCCCGCCGTTTCATCCGAAAAACTGCGCGGAGCCGAGGAAACCGGACGCGGCATCATGCAGCTGATCCGGCAGGACCTCAAACCCACGGACATCGTCACGCGCGAGGCACTGGAAAACTGCATTACCGTGCTGATGAGTTCAGGCGGATCCACCAATCTCATCATCCACCTCACAGCGATTGCGCGCCGGGCCGGAATCGAACTCGGGCTGGAGGATTTTCAGCGCATCAGCGAACGCCCCCGGGTGCTGGTCGACGTCAAGCCCTCCGGCCGCGGCACCGTCGGCATCGAATTTCACCAGGCCGGCGGCGTTCCGGCGCTCATGAAGGAACTCGAACCCCTGCTGCACACCGGTGTACTGACCGTAACCGGCCGCACCATGAAAGAAAATCTGGATCAGGTGTCGCGCACCTGCAATCCCGACGTCATCGCCCCCTTCGACCACCCCCTGAAACCGGAAGGCGGCATCGCCGTACTGCGCGGCAACCTGGCGCCGCGCGGAGCGGTCATCAAAAGATCGGCGGCCTCGATCATGAAATTCCGCGGGGAGGCCCGGGTCTTCGATTCACTGGCCGCGGCGGAACAGTATCTGCTGGATCCGGATTCGGACATGGACGAAAACAAAGCGGTTATTCTGCGCCATTATGGCCCGAAGGGCGCTCCCGGCATGCCGGAATTCGGCAACTACATGCCGATTCCGCCGAAAATGTACAGACGCGGCGTCAAGGACTACCTGCGCATTACCGACGCCCGGATGAGCGGAGGAGCTTTCGGCACGGTGGTGCTGCACGTCTGTCCTGAAGCCGCCGCCGGCGGACCGCTGGGAGCGGTCCGGGACGGCGACATTATCACCATGGATGTGGATAAGGGGCTCCTGCAGGTCGAGCTGACGCCGGAAGTCATTGCCGCCCGGCTGCAGGCGGCGGCCGCTCCGGTCCGGGAATCGTTTGAGCGGGGCTTTGTCCGTCATTACATCGACCATGTGCTGCAGGCGGACGAGGGATGCGACTTCGCCTACATGCAGCCGCACTTGTAAAAATTCAACCCTGACTCCAGGAGAACCGTTGCCATGGAAATCACAGGAATCTGTCCGATCGCGCCGGCGGTGTTCGACGACGCCGGAGCCATTGACCTCGCCGGTTACGAACGCTGCTGCGCCGAACTGATCCGCCGCGGGGCTCAGGCACTGACGCTGTTCGGCATTGCCGGAGAATATTACAAACTCGACCGCGACGAGGAGGAACTGCTGCTCGACGCCACCATCCGGATTTGCCATGCCAACGGCGTTCCCGCGATAGTATCCAACACCCGTCATTCGACGGAATCCGCCCTGAAATGGGCCGGGCGCATCGAATCATCCGGAGCCGACTGCATGATGGTGCTGCCGCCGTTTTTCCTCAAGCCAGGCGGTGCGGCCCTTTACGAACATCTTGACGCCGTCTGCGCCAGCGTGAAAATTCCCGTCATGCTCCAGTATGCCCCGGAACAGACCGGCGTCGCCATCGCCCCGGAAATCCTCGCCGGACTGGCCGCAAAACACGCCAATCTGCGCTACTTCAAAATCGAATGCAAACCGCCGGGCGCCTTCATAGCGCGGCTGACGGCGCTGCTCCCCTCCGACCCCCGCATTTTCATCGGAAACGCCGGGTTCCAGATGATCGAAGGCTTTCGCCGCGGCGCCGCCGGAGTGATGCCGGGGCCGTCCATGCCCGACGTCTACCGTAAAATCTGGGATGCCCTGATCGCCGGAGATGTCGCGGAAGCCCGGCGCGTGCACGACAGGCTCAACGCGCTGCTGAATCACATCCGCCAGAGCGTCGAGATGATCATCCACTATGAAAAGGAGATCCTCCGGCGTCGCGGTTTCATTGCAAGCGCCCGCTGCCGCCGGCCCGGATACGCGAACGACGCCGTCAGCGATGCGCTTTTTGAGGAACTGTTCTCCGCAATCCGGCCGGAGCTGCTATGAAACCGCTGACCGGCAGACGGGCGCTGATCACCGGAGCGGCCAAGGGCATCGGCGCCGGCATCGCCCGCGCTTTCGCGGAAGCAGGCGCGGAATTGTTTCTGCATTACCGTTCCGACCCGGAGGCGGCGGAACAGCTGGCTGCCGAACTCCGGAAATCCGGTGCGCAGGTACATCTTCACCGGGCCGACCTCGGCAACCTTGATGAACTTGAAGCATTGTTTTCCGCCATATCATCCGCCTGGGGAACGCTGGATGCGGCCGTCAACAACGCGGGCTGGGATCCGGGAATGGTGCCGCTGGAAGCCGTCACACCGGAACTCTATGAACGGCTCGCAGCAGTCAACATCCGTGCGCCGCTCTTTGCCGCGCTCCGGGAAATCGAACTGATGAAATCCAATCCCGCCGGCGGCAGCATCATCAACATCGGCTCCGTCCAGCAGGAGACCTCCGTGCCGGGACGCACACTTTATGCGATGAGCAAAGGCGCCCTTCACGCGCTCACCGGCGAACTCGCTCTGGAGGCGGGACCATACGGAATCCGGGTGAACAATATCGCACCTGGCTTCATCGAGGTGGAGCGGCTCCTCGGCTCCCCGGGCTACAACCGGAAAGGCGTCGCCGCCGACATCCCGGTCGGACGCGTCGGCCGGCCGCGGGACATCGGTCAGCTGGCCGTGTTTCTGGCCTCGGAAGCCTCAGGATTCATCAGCGGCGACACCATTGTCGCCGACGGCGGGCTGCACCGCAAACTGGCCCGGAGCAGCGCCACCCTTTCCCGGACCTGATCCGGCCGCCGTCCCGACCGGAAGATCCGGCGAGAAGCGCGGCCGGTCCGGGCGTCATTCAAAATAGGTGCGCAACATGATCCGGTCCTCTTCAGCCTGCAGCCGGGCGGCGTCGGGATTCCGTGGTCTGGCCGGAGCCTTGCTGACGATCTGGCAGAGATAGGAATCGAAGTCGACCAGCTTTCCGGCGATGATGTCCGCCTCGGTGAATCGCGAACAGAGGATCTCCCGGAATGTGGTCCGCCCCCGGTCGTGAACCAGGTATATGGTGCCGCCGGGGCCCTCCGCCGCATCCGGATAAGAACTTTCCCCGGGGTCGACAAGCAGAGAATGGCTCCAGGTTTTTCCGTCGTCATCGGACAGCAGAGCGGTCATTCTGATGCGCTCCCGGGCGTGGTCGTTTTTGATCAGCAGCACTCGGCCGGACCGCAGCCGGCGCAGGAAAAACCGGCTGTCGGGTGCCGTAATTTGCGTCAATTCTCCGGGACTCCAGGTGCCGCCGCCGTCGGTGGAAACCGATCCTGCCAGCGCTCCGGCACGGCAGCGGGCCAGCATCAGAAGCGAACCGTCGTTCCGTTCCAGAATCATGGTCTCATCAAACCAGGTCGGGATCTTTTCGCCTCCGATTCTGCGGAGCCAGGTCCGGCCGCGGTCAGAGGATTCGGAATAGCAGTAACGGTCACAGGTCCAGTCATACGCACAGGCCAGCCATCTGCCGTCGGCAAGAACGGTCGGCTGACAGCGCAGAAATCCGGGTGCGATAAACCGGGGTTCGCTCCAGCGCAGAACATCGGCCTCGGGCTCGTCGCAAACTATCGCCCAAAGCGCGAGGTGTTCCGCCTGAGCGAAAGGGATTCCAAGCTGCCGCTGGGTCCAGAACAGCCACATCCGCCCCGCGGGATCAAGCCACAGCTGGATATCGATGGCCAGCAGCTTTTCCCCGCGCCGGCTTTCAATGACCAGCAGCGGTTCGCTCCAGGTCAAACCGCCATCCCGGCTCCGGACCAGCAGATTGTAGTTTCTGAGCGAGGGTTCGCGAGTTCCCCCGGAGTACCAGCCGGCAAACAGGGTGCCGTGACCGGTGCGCAGAATCGTCGGGCATCCCTGCCACAACCGCTGTTCGACATGGTAGGCGTCGCCGGGATTGAAAATTAATTTTCCGTGCATATCATTTTCCTCCGCCATTGATTTTATGATATTATACAGTATGTTACATCGCATGACAATAGAAAAAAACAGACGTTGAATTTAAAAATCCGACAACAATGGCGACTTCACTCTACGGCAACGAACATAAGATCCGGCTGGAAAAATATTACACTCCGGAACAGCTTGAACTGATCACCCAGTTTTCGTACGCCTGGAACTTTCATGTGCTGAACTTCTCTCTTTGGCGTCAGGACCTCCCCTGGCAAGTGCCGGAACGGAAGATTTCCGACAACCTGATCGTCGTGGTGAACCGGGGAAAATTCGCCGCCAGTTGCGGTGCCCTCGCGGCTGAACTCGGCCCCGGAGACGGCATGATGGTTCCGGAGTTTGTACCGCACGCCTACCGGTTCAGTACCGGAGTCAGCTCGGCGGAAACGTTTGTCATTCACGTGCTCTGCGAACATCCGGACCGGGAAAATCCGTTCCGGACTCTGCGGTCGCCTTTTTTCCGGTTCCGCCACTGGGAGGCCGCAAGAGAGGAACTGCTGCGGATCATCGCCCTCCGGAACCGGAACGATGAACTGGCTTTCACCGGAGCGGAACAGCTGATCCGGCGCCTGTTCATCGAACTGGCGGAAACAGGAGTCGCCCAGGCGTCGCCGGCGGCAACTGGCGACCAGAGAATTGCTGCAGCACTGGAAATCATGCGGCGGAATCCGGCGGCAAACCTCGCCATCAGCGACATTGCCGCGGCGGTTGCCCTTAAGGAGGTCAGGTTCCGCCAGCTTTTTCTGCGGGATTGCGGCATTTCTCCGGCCGTATGGCGGCACCGGATGCGGCTGCTGCACGCCCGCCGGATGCTGGCCAGGTACAATGATTCCCTGGCCGTCATCGCCGTCAAATGCGGATTCAACTCAGTGACGTACTTCAGCTCATCATTCCGCAGATTCTTTCATGTCACCCCCGAACAATACCGGAAACGGCGGCAAAACTGAACAGTTCCGGCGCAATTGCATTTCAATCCGCTTCAGCGGCGCCGGCGACTGTCCCGGGCCGGTGCCGCTATTTTCCCAGCAGCTTCAGGCCGACGATGCCCGATACGATCAGCACCAGACACAGAATCCGCGGCAACGAGGTTGATTCACCCCAGATTACCATGCCGGCCAGCACGGTTCCGACCGTGCCGATTCCGGTCCATATCGCGTAAGCGGTGCCCAGGGGCAACGTGCGCATAGCCAGTGCCAGGCAGCCGAAACCGGCCAGCATGGTCAGAAGAGTGAACAGCGTCGGATAAAGCCGGGTGAACCCGTCAGAATATTTCATTCCGGTTGCCCAGACCACTTCCAGAACCCCGGCAACCGCCAGCCACAACCAATCCATCAAAACAGCTCCGCTCCGGCGTCAGCCGGAATAATTTGTTCTTCCACCGCAGCCCCGGCCGGCGGTGCGCCATCTGCCCGGACCAGTCCTCAACTTCCGGCCCCGGGATTCAGGTTGCGAACCGAAGACCGGATCAGCAATCGGCCGGGACAGGCAATGTCGCCGGGGGGGACGTTCTCTCCGCAACAGCATTTCAATCATGTCGACCGCATGCCCCGCCATCGTCGGATAATCCGGCAGCAGGGTGGTGGTAGGCGGGGACATGTATTCCGAGACGTTGCTGTACTCCCGGGAAATCAGCGAAATATCCTCCGGTATCCGCAAGTTGAATCGTCCCAGCTCCCGCTGCACCTGCAATGCGGCATCCCCCGGAATCACCACCAGCGCGGTAGAGCCGGCCGCCAGCAATCCCCGGAGACGTTCCGCCATCGTTCCGGTTCCGGCGTAGGAAACCAGCTTTGCCGCTCCGGCGACTCCGTCGGCTTCAAGCAGGTTCCGGAACTCTTCGCCGGTATGATCCAGCATGAGCTGCTCCTGGGCCGGAGTGCGTTCGAGATAGAGTCCGATCCGCCGGTGTCCCATCCGGTGCAGATAGCGGAAAACCAGCCGCAGGTCGGCCTGGTAATCGGAATAAACGCTGTAAATGTTGTCCGAGTGGGAGCTTTTATAAACAAAGCGCACCAGCGGGACGTTTCTCAATTCCTTCCAGCGCGAATGAAGTTCCGGGTCGTTTGAAAGGCTGATCGCGCCGGCCACCACCCGGTCGTTGATCAATTCGACATCGCTGCTGTCGAACATTTCCAGCCGGTAGTTGCGCCGGTGAATCTCCTCTTTGACCGCAGTGATGGTCATCGCCATATAGCTGTTCATGGCCCGGTAACCCGAGACGATGACTCCAAGCAGCAGCGCTCCGGACCCGGGGGAAAGAATGTACCCGAGCCGCCGCGCCGTCTCCAGCACCCGTCGGCGGGTGTACTCTGATACCCCGGGACGGTTGTTGACGACCAGCGAAACTGTACTCTGCGCCACTCCGGCTTGGCGGGCAACCATGGTGGAATTTACTTTCTTCATATCACTGACATAATAACTCTGAAACCGGTTTTTGTCAAACCCCGCCACTGGAATTATTGATTTTTATCGACAAATTGCTGAAGCCGGCGCCTTGAATCCGCACCTGGCAGCGGTATATTCCCCCCGTGCGACAAAACATCATACCGGTACACCGCCACAGGCGGCGGACCGGCGGAAAGGATTACGGAATGAACCGCGTCAACGTCACCATCTCCCGCCCGGTCCCCCTGCTCGGCCAGCCAGAAATACTGATCGCCGGAGGCGGACCGGCCGGAATCGCAGCAGCCTGCTGTGCCGCCCGCCGCGGCCGCCGGGTGCTGCTGGTCGAACGGGAATTCTGTCTGGGCGGAGCCGGTACCGGCGGCCTGGTCGGACCATTCATGACCTCGTCGGACCCGAATGGCCGAGAACAGCTGATCCGCGGATTCTTCCGGGAACTGGTCGATCGGCTCATCGCCGTCGGCGGAGCGCTGGAGCCGATGAAGCTGGAAAATTGCGACGCCCACTCCTCCTGGCACCGGTTCGGCCATCACAATCTCACCCCCTTCAACCCGGAAGTGCTTAAGCGGGTCGCAGAACAGATGTGTCTGGAGTACGGCGTCGAACTGCTCTACGGCGCTCAGGTCATCGACGTCTTCCGCTCGCCGGACAACCGTCGGATCAGCCGGGTGCTTCTGGCGCTCAAGGAGGGACCGGCCGCGGTCGATCCGCAGCTGGTGATCGACTGCACCGGAGACGGCGATGTCGCGGCATTTGCCGGATGTCCGATGCAGAAAGGCGACGCGGAAACCGGTGAGATGCAGGCCGGCGGCCTCTTTTTCTCGCTGGATGGCATTGACGAGACCCAACTTCAGGAGCGCAAGGAAACCCTCGGCTGGGAGGCGATGCGCTTTGAGCGGGAAATTGCCGCCGCCGTCGCCAACGATGAATATCCGATTCCCCGCCGCCGCCTCGGACTCTACAAGGCCGACGACGACACCTGGCGCGCCAACATCACCCGGATTCCGGATGTGGACGGCACCCGCTCCGCCGACCTGACCCGCATTGCGGTGGAGGGACGCCGGCAGATTGAGGCCGCCATGCATTTTCTCCGCAAATACGTGAAAGGCTGCGAACAGGTCCGGCTGCTGGCCACGGCGGCGGCGCCAGGAGTGCGCGAAACCCGGCGGATCAGGGGCGATTTCATTCTCCGGGAACAGTCTCTGCTGGCGGGGGAGCGATTCCCCGACGCCATTCTGATGCTCGCCAATTCCCGTGACACCCACCATGGACTGGTCGGCGAATATATTCCCGCCACCGCCGCATACACCATCCCCTACCGGGCGCTGGTCGCCGCCGGGGTGGACAACCTGCTGGCCGCCGGACGCAATGTCTCCTGCGACCGGCGTACGCTGGCGGCCATCCGGGTGATGCCCCCCTGTTTCGGCATGGGGCAGGTGGCCGGCAACGCCGCCGCGCTGGCGCTTGAGAGCGGTTCCTCCTGTCCCGGGGTCGATGTGGCGGAGCTGCGCCGCCGGCTCCGGGCTGAAGGAGTGCGGCTGCCCTGAAACCGGCCGGAACCGTTGCCAAAAAACAATTTGAAGCCGCTCCGGGCCGCCTCAGAACCGCGCGGTGCCGGTTTTGAAGGCATTGAGATGAGCGGCAACCGTGTGCATGGCCAGAAAGAGATATTCCGGAAATCTCCCTCCGCCGGCCCGGATCAGCTCCCCCGCCAGACGAGCCGGATCAGCAATTCCGTCCTGCCGGGCCGCCGCCAGCACCGCATCATAACGCTCGGTGATGCTCCGGGCCTCGGCCAGGGCGGCGGCGACCGCCGCGGTTCCGGCAATCACCGCCCGGTTCCACGGCAGGTAAGGATGACCGGCCACCAGAAGCGCCGGAGCCAGTCCGCTCAGCCGGCGCAGAGAATACCGATAACCGGGCAGATCCATGTAGAGTGCACAGCCCTGCAGGCAAGTTCCGGCACCCTGCACCGAGTCCCCTGTCAGCAGCGCACCGGTTTCACGATCCCAAAAGCAAACTGTGTCCGTGTCATGCCCGGGCGTGTGGATCAGCTGCAAACCGCCGATCGTCTCCTGATCGCGAAGCAGGAAATCCGGCTCCACTCCGGCCAGGCCGGCCGGGGCCTCCGGACTGTACCCGGGGAACGCCGCCCGGATCAGCCGGCTGTACTTCAGGGGGTCGCGCAGTTTATCCGCGCCGGCTTCCAGCACGCCGCACGGCACACCGGCCAGCTCCCTAATCCGCCGGTGACCGCCGACATGGTCGCCATGCGAATGGGTGCAGAGCAGCGCATCGAGATCCGACAGGTCGAATCCGAGCGCCCGCAGCGCCGGCCTTATCACTTCATCGACGCCGGCAGCCGTCGCCCCGGAATCAATTAAAAAATTTCCATCCCTTCTGACCAGGTAAACCCCGCTCCACAGCCCGTTGAACGGAGTTTCCAGCAGATAAATTCCGGCGGCAACCGGTTGAAATTCCAGCATGTTGTCCCCCCTTTCCGCCCGGACCGGCGAACCGGACCGCAATTAATATAAATCATATTTGATATAATTCAAATAAAAAAAACCGCGCCGGAAAACGCGGGACTGCCGGACTGAACCGGAGGGCGGATTATTCGGCGGTCGTCACGTCGGGCAGCAGCCTCACGGGACGCTCCACCGGGGGCAAAGTCTCCGGCAGCAGCCGGAACACCACGGTGTATTCCCCCGGTTCCAGTCCGGACAGGTCGAATGCGCCGACATTCATCCGGCGGGCCGGAACAAACCGTTCCTCCCGGACTTTCCGGCCGGCGCGCCGCAGTTCGCAGCGCAACTCGGCGTCGCCTTTGGCCGCCGCGGCCACTCTGACTTTAAACTCCAGCACTCCGGACTCCCCGGAAACCACACCCGGAACTTCAGCATGCTCCACCGCCGGCGTGATGTAGCGGATCAATTCAAAACTGTGAATCCGGAACCGGAGCCGGTCGCCGTCGCGAAATTCGCGCTCTTTGACTCCGAACTGCAGCTCCCGGACCGCTTTCACCGCTTCAGCCGGCGCGGCATCGAAAATTTTCTGCAGCGGATAAAGCAAAGCGGTCAACTCGCCCTCGCGCGTGGTGTCGATCACATAGAAGTCGCGTCGGAACCCGTTGCCGCCGGCCAGCTGGATATAAGCCGGAGTACGCTGTCTGGCCTCGTCATCGCGATTGGAAGTCAACGTAAAACGCAATCGCATAAAATCATACCTGGAGAGATCCGCCCCCGGCCCGGCAAAAGTCCGCCGCATGCGCGGCCAGCCGATCAGATACTTCCCCCGGCTGTTTTCACCATCCAGACTGTAGTCGATGCCGATGTTGACGTCAAGCCCGTCTCCTTCGGGAATCAACTGCAGTTCCCGGGTGACGCTCTTCCAGGGATTACCGGCGAGCAGATCGAATTTTTCCAGCGCCTGTTCCGGAATTTCCACCGTCGCGTCCGAAACGGCGTCCGCCGAAAAATCCACCGGACCGGGCTCTCCACCGGCGTTTTCCGGAAACCGCTGGAGCCTGGAAATGGCTTCCGCCAGCTCCAGGCGCCAGGCATCCAGCTCCGAACCGGTCGGGGAGTTGTCCGCCAGATACTGCCGCCGCACCGGAATCCGCCGCCAAAGCGACTCCAGCAGCGCTTCGCCCCGGGCCAGTTCCCGCTTCAGCTCCGGATCGGCCGCATTGCGACGCCGGTGCAGCGCACAGCGCAGAGTGTAAATGTACTGCGCATCAATCACCCCTTCCCGGAAATTGATCCAATACGGCGTCAACGTGACAGAACCATCCTCCTCAAGCCGGTTGCCGCCGGCATCGCGCCGGGGGTCGAGATGGTTGCGGTTGGCGCTGCGCCACACCCACGGGATCAGCATCCGGCAGCCGCTGCGCCAGAATCCGAATCCGAACGTCATGCGCCCGCCCCGGCACATCACCAGGGGATCCTTGATCTCGTAGGAGTTATGATTGGGATACGACCAGTATTCCACCCCGGCCTTCCTCTCGCCGGCCGGAACAAACCCCTGACTCGCCCAGGCGTTGACCCAGGGCGCCAGCACGGCGGCGGCGGGGTCAATCAGAGGATCCTTGGTGGCGAAGGTGCGGAGATTGTTCTTCCGGAAAATCTCATAAACCCGCCGGCCCGTTTCGGATGACTGCGGAGCAATCTCGTCCAGGGGACAGAAAATCATTTCCGGATAACCCCGCTCAGACATTTTCCGCCGGAACTCCCGCAACAGGCGGTCCAGCTCCCCGTACATGGCTTCCGGCGGCGGTTCGGGCAGCACAATGTGCTTGGCGGCGGATTTGCCGGTGAACTCCCGGTACAAAGTGTCAAAGCCGCAGTCAACCACCGGAAGCACCCCGCTGAAGCCGGCCTGCCGCATCAGCGGCAGATTTTCCTCAAGATTGGGAATAACCAGTTCAAGCCGGCCGTCGGTGCCTCTGACGCATTTCATGAAAAAGGCCGGAAAGTTGTTGAGTCCGCACGAGCGCATGGCCGCGAAATCACTGGCGGCCGCCCGGTCATACCACTCCGCCGATCGATCCGGGAACTGCGGCTCCCGCGAATTTTCCCGGTACCACGGCTGGTAAACACTGTACCTCAGATCGGGGTCGCTCTTCAGACTGAAACCGTACAGCCGGAAGTCCAGCGGTATTTCATGCCGTCCGCCCCGGTGGGTAACCGTGACAACGGCGCGGTAGCGTCCCGGCGCGGCCTCCGGCGGCGGATCAAGCGTCAGAAAAATCCGCCGCGGCATGCCGATCCGGGTTCCGAATGATTTGAAACCATCCAGGTACTCCGGCATCACCCGGTAGTTGGTGCGCGACAGATACAGAGGGTATTTCACCGGCCAGTAAGCTACCAGCCGGACGTCAAACCGGTCCGGAGCAATCACCGCCCCCGCCGGCCCCCGGGCGGGCGACACCGTCACGCGGATGTCGCGCAGTTCAGCCAGCGGCAGGATGGCGAAATTGAACGTCAGTTTCTGCCCCCGGGCGGCAAATCCGCGCAGCACGCCGGCTCGCTCAAAACTTTCGGGCCGGGTCAGAGGCCAGACCGGTTCGGTCAGATGTCGGGTGAAGATCACTGCCCCGGATCGTTTTTCCGCCGGCGTCGGCTCCAGCGATCCGGAAGACTCAGGCTGATAGGGCGTTTCGCGCATCGCCGCCGGAATCCGCGGCCAGGGCTGCTCCGCGGCAACGGCAACCGCGCCCCCGAGAACCAGAGCCGCTGCCGCGGTTTTCACGCCGAAATTACAATGAATACTGCTCATCACTGCTGTTGAACCCCCGGCTGAAACCGTGCCTGCTCTTGAATTCCGGCGGCGCCAGCACCGCAACGTGTCCATCGACGAACAGTGTGTTGGCCTGGTCGCCGTGCCGGAAATGCACACCTGACTTGTTGTTGCCGTTGCAGGCCGGATCCAGCCAGTAGTACTGAACGTTGAGATCCTTCCGGTAGCAATCGGTCAGCAGCAGATACAAGGTGGGCTTTTTCACCTTCACGGTGGCAATGATGGTCTGGGACGAAGTGTCGCCGACCAGGGAGTTTTTGTAAATTTCCAGCGAGGTCGGCACCTTATTGATTCCGAAAGCACCGAATCCGTTGTAGGAATGAGTTTCAGTAGAACGCTCCGGCAACTTGGGGCAGCGCGCCGACTTGATGTCGCGCAGATACGTTTTGGAAGGCGTTTTTGACGCACCTTCGTTGACCTCGTTGGTGCCGAGCAGAGTCTGAATCCAGTTGGCGCTCTGCTGAGTGTCGTAGTTGCCGTGAATCTGATACATTCCGCTGTAATCGCCGCCATACATGGAAAACGCCAGTCCACACTGCTTGAGATTGTTCACGCAGTTGGCGGCGACTCCCCGCTCCCGCGCCCGGTTCAGCGCCGGCAGCAGGATGGAAGCAAGAATCGCTATTATGGCAATCACCACCAGCAGCTCAATCAGAGTGAAGCCAGCCCTGAACGGACGCCGTTCCGCCGTCTCCGACCAAAGCACCTCTCCGGCTAATGGAGCGTCCCACCCCCTGTGGATCGGAAGCTGTGCTGAACGCACCGACTTTTTCGCCATTTTTGATTCCTTTCCTGTTTGTCAAAATCCGTTAAGCGTCAAATCCCGCCTCGACGATCTGATTGACCAAAGCATCGCCGGGAGCCAGCAGGGCATCAAGCATGGCTGCGGCAATGGCGTCATAACCGGGATCCAGGGTGGGAATTTCCGGAAACACCAGACTGTGCAGCGGATCGTGGTCGCCGCTGACAATTTCCAGATCCTCCGGAATCCGCCATCCGCACGCCTGCAGACGCCCCTGCAACGCCACGGCGTGTTCGGTCTTGTCGGCAAAAAGCACCTGCGGTGCGCCGGGGAGTTCAAACTGCGCAGCTACCCGGCGGCAGGTCTCGCTCACGGGCAGTTCACGGGTGATTTCACCATGCCAGTGACCGGATGGGTCCAGTCCGGCCGCCCGCAGCGCAGCATCAAAATCCTCAACCAGCCGGCGGTTGTAGCCATACCTGAGGGATCCATGCAAAATGCCGAACCGCCGGCGACCGGCTTCCAGCCGCCGGCGCACCAGACACTTCAGCGCCGTAAAATTACGCATTTCAACCCATTGCGCACCGTCAAAACAGGGCGGATCAAGAAAAACCACACCGGATTCGCCGCGGAACGCCGCAGTGACTTCCGGTTCAGCGCCGGGGTAATCATGGGCCAGCATCAGCACCCGGGCCGAAAAATGGCGGCGGAAATCATGATAACTTTCCACCAGATTCCTCACATTGTCATGCGCGGAACAGGTCATCAGCCGCATGCCGCGCGCCTCCGCCGCCCGTTCGACGGCCTGAAAAACCGCCGCCGTACGGTAATGAGCATAGGTGTCGGCGATGACGCCCAGTAATTTGGAGTCACCGCCGCGCAATACCGAAGCGGCCACATTGCGCTGGTATCCGAGCTGCGCCGCCGCCTCGACAATCCGTTTGCGGGTTTCAGCGCCCACCCGGATGCCGTCGCTGCCGCCGTTGAGCACTTTTCCCGCCGCCGACAAAGAAACTTTCGCCAGTTTCGCCACATCTGACAGTTTGGACTGTCGCATTTCACCCCCCTGATATATCGTTAAATCATCTCACGCCATATTATACGTCTCAAAGGGGCCGCTGTCAACAGTCCGGCAAAAATTTTTTGTTTTTTTCTTGCGAACCGCCGCCGCAGGCTCAGGAGCCGTAACCGAAGGAAACCGGCCGCAATTCCGGACGGAATACCCGGACATTCCGGTACTCCACGCCGGACTGGTACAAACCGAATCCGATGTGTCCGTACTGATCCGGAGCAATCGGTTCCGGATCGGTGCAGTGCAGAATCATTTCGCCATCCACCGCAATGAACACCCGGTTGCCGACCGCTCCTGAAATGATGTGATAAACTCGTCCCGTCTCGATCTTTTTCCAGGCGAACACCACTGACGGCTTAAAATCCGGCACCCGCTCCAATCCGGCGAAGTCGCCATACCAGCCGCCGAGACAACCCAGCCAGCCGGCCCCCCAGGGTTTCCGGTCCAGCGCGGTCCGGAAAAACCAGATCAGATCATGCGCACTTCCCTCCGGCAGCCGCGCCTCAAATTCCAGGGCGACGTCTCCGGCAATCGGACGGTGGTAAAACACCTGACCGTGCAGCGGTCCGCCCGGGCATGGTTCGTAAAACCCCCGCAGAATCGGGCCGTCAAATTCCCAGCGTCCACTCCCCCGCCGGATGTTCCACTCTCCGGGTTCAAGCCGGTCGAAGCGCAGCAGCGTCTCCGACGCCTCCGGAATCAATTCATGGGTAATGAGCCGAATGCTTTTCATGATGCGATCTTCTCCTCTCCGGCCGCTCTTCACGGCGCAACGTAGTTCAGCAAGCCGCCCTGCCGCTGCCAGCCGCAGTACACCTTGACCATGGCAACCAGGGCAAACACAGTGAAAATAATATCCCACAGATACAAATTGCGGTAATCGCCGGTGAGATCGATGAAGAGTCCGCCGCCCCAGTTGGCCAGCACCAGCAGAAGCGCGTTGAACACCGCCTGCGCCGAACAGAACTGTCCATAGCGCTCCCGGGGCAGCAGCCGGGCGAACATCGGCAGCGTACTCGCACCCTGAATGGCGTAAACCACCGACAGCAGCACGGTGGTGACGATGTAGCTCAGCCGGTCAACGGTGAAAAAATAGCTGAACACGTTGGTCACGATCACCAGTATGACCGCGAAAATGTAGCAGCGCAGCGGATGCAGCCTGTCGGCCAGCCAGCCGAGAGGATAGCTCAGCACCATGATGAAAAAAGCGACGAGGCCGTTGATTCTGCCGAAGTCATCGAGGCTCAGCCCGATGTTGTGCTCGGCAAAGAACACCCCGAACAATCCGCGGCAGACGGTGGACGTCGTGTTGAGCGCAGTTCCGAGAAAAAACCAGAGGTAGAACGGTATCGAAAAACATTCCCGGCAATAAAGCCGGATGCTGGCGGCCAGTCCCGGAGCGGACGTCGTGTCATCCGGCGGCGGGTACTCACCCTCGCGAACCAGGGCGCACATGATCAGAAACGACACGCCGTACAGAACCGCGATGCCGGTATATATCCACTCCATGTAATCCCGGGCAAACTGCAGCAGGAAGGTCTGAAACACGAAATTGGAGCCGAAGCCGACCAGGGAGAAGCAGGCGACAAACCGCCCCATGAACTGTTCCGGCATGACATCGGCGAAAAGATAATAAAACACCGAGGCGACGAACAAATTGAAGAACTGGAAGAGAATCGAGAACGCCACCAGCAGCGTCACTCCGGCCGCTGCCGGCGACAACACGCCGCCGCACATTCCGGCCAGCGACTCCCCCAGCCGGGGAGCCCAGCCGACCAGGATCAGGAAAAAAGTTACAAACGGGGTGGCGGCGGCCAGATAGGGAATCCGTCGCCCCCAGCGCGACCGGGTGCGGTCGCTGCGGAAGCTCACCACCGGATTGACCATGACGTTGAGCAGCGACGGAATACTGCCCACCACCAGTCCGATCGTCTGGTTGGAACAGCCGAAGGACTTGAGTGAAAGCGGCATCAGCACCGGAATCAGCCGCTCCATCAGGTTGAAGAAAAACGACCCGACCAGCATCCAGAAAAACAGCATGAAGAGCGCTCCGGCAGTGTATTTGAGCGTGCCGGCGGTATACAAGCGTTGAGGCGGGCGGGCGCCTCTGTCTGAAGTCATGGCTGTTCTCTGCTCCGAGTTGACTGAATTGGCTGCGCCCTTCCGGCGCCGGCGGCCAGGCCGGGTGTTCCGATCCGCGCCGGCCGGGAAGCACCCCCGGCAGCCCATTTGATATAACGTTATATCTACTATATTCCAACAAAACCCGGCTGTCAAGAGCAACAGCCGGAAATTATCGTCTTTCCATGAACTCAACTGGAAATATTCGACTTGATCCTCACCCGAACCGGTTTCATTCCAGTTTAAACGCAGCCACCCGGCGGATCAGCACTCCGGCGAAATCCGCTTTCTCCGCCCGGCTCTGGAAATGAACATAACTCACGGGCGCGGCCGCCAGGTTGGCCTCGCTGCAGCCGGCGATCTCCACCCGGTCGATCAGCAGCCGGGCAATGCCTCCGCCGTATTCAATCCGGCAATTGCACCAGCAGTCGCAGGGGAGCCCAGGCTGACCGGGAACGAGGTCGAACCGGAACCGGGCAAAATCGCCGACCACCGGATCCACCGGATTGAAAAACCGGTCGGTCAGGCACAACTGAATTCCGGAACCGCTGCTGTGCACATAGAGCTCGGCCTCGAACACGCCGCGCCGGCCCCCGGGAAAGTTCCAGACCGCTCCCTCCGGCTCCAGCACCAGCCGGGGATCCGGATGGCGGGCAACCTGAAGAACTTCCCGGAACGGATTCTCCGGATCCGGCACCAGCGTCGCACCCTGCCGGCGATTCCAGGCGCAATGGCCGCCCAGTCCGCGGTCATTGCCGGAGGGACTGCGGAGAAACTGGTGGCATGACCAGCCGGACAGGCCATCCATGAAATCATCGTCGCGGGAGGTTTCCTCCAAAAACGCCACGTCAAACATCATCACCCGGGCACAGGCCTCGTTCTGACCGTAGGCCACCAATATCTTTCCGGGGGCGACTTCCACCGCCTGACTCTGATGAACGCTCTTGTCGCGGCAGCCCGTCCGGCTGCCGGTCTTCCGGAAATCACCGGCATTCCGCAGCTCGTTGAGCGCGATTTCGCGCCATCCGATCCAGGTCCGGCCGCCGTCGGAACTCAGCGCCGCATGCAGGGCATCACGGTTGGTGAAGACATCCTCGCTGTTTCCGTTCCGCTCGGAATAATTCAATTCCGGCTGCAAATCATGGTCAAGCTCCGGCAGCGGAGCGGTGTTGTTCCAGATTGCCAGCAACCGCCCCGACTCCAGCCGGAGCAGCCCCGGCATCGTCAGCGTACCGAAAAACGGCGACGGCTCCACATCGCCCCAGCTTTCGCCGCCGTCGGTGGAATAACACTGGTAGTGACAATCCTGCGAGGTGCGCAGCAGCATGTAGAGCGTACCATCGGGCAGCTCGACCACTGCCGGCTCCACGCCGCCATTCTGCCAGCGCACTCCCCGGTGCGGCCAAACCGCCCGGTGGGGCGGCGCATTGCCGACCCGGCCGCCGCGCTCCCAGTGGCGGCCGTCGTCATCCGAAAACAGCACCAGCGAATACGGTTCGCCGTCACCGTCGCTGCAGACGCAGGGAAAAATCCAGCGTTTCCGCGAAACCATGGCCAGCGGCTGGCGCCAGGACAAGAAGTTTCCGGCAACGGCCAGCGCGGTTTCAAACGGACCGTCCGGGCCGCTAACAGACCGGAACAGGTAAATGCCACTGCGGTCAAAGCGGCGCAGACAGACCTGATAACTGTCAAAAGTAATCCGGCCGCTCCAGGCCAGCAGGGTCAGATAATCTCCGGAATAGGGACTGACCGTCAGCGCTCCGGGGTGGTCGTCCGGCAGCAACTCCTCGCGCCAGGAAAACCCAAGGTCGGGACTCTCGCGGTAGAAGTTCTCAAATCCCCCACCCGGCGTCCGCCGGCAGCCGCAGACCCGGACCACGCCGCCGGGCAGCACCGCCAGATCGCGCCCCGCCATGTTGAGGCATGGCCCCAGAACCACCGGTGCGCAAATTTCCTCAAACCGCCGCTGATTGTAAGTTGTCAACATGTTCAATCTCTGCTTCAATTTCCTCAATTTCAACCATCCGATGCTCCCGCATGGAGCGATGGGCTGCGATAGCAGTCAGCACGCTGATCCTGCCCGCAGAACCGTCGGCCAGCGTCGGAGCATTTTCCGTAACCGCCCGGAAAAAATCATCCAGCATCAGCCGGTCGCCGCCGTCGTGCCCGCCCTCCGCCGGCAGACAATCGTAAACGGCGCGGTCAGCCGGAAACCGCCGGGTCAAATGGATTTTATTGTCGTCGGCAGTTTCGATCCGGCCCTGATCGCCGATCACACAGAAGCTCCGCCGCGGATAGGAGGAAAAATGGCACTCGCTGTAACTGGCCCGGGTGCCGTTGTCGTACTCAATGATAACCAGATGGTTGTCCTCGACATCGACCGAACGGCGATGCACACAGGCGATCGGTTTGCTCAAATCCGGAAAATGGTCAATGTGAGTGGTGCAGTCCGGACAGTTCCCGGACCGGGCGCAGCGCCCGCAGGTGAGATTGTCGCTCTCCGAACCGCCCATGACATTCAATCCGCCCGAGGCAGCAACCCGTACCGGAGTCGCATTCATGAACCAGTTGAGAATGTCGATGTCATGACTGCCCTTCTGCAGCAGAAGTCCGGTGGAGCATCGACGCAGGGCGTGCCAGTCGTGAAAATACCAGCGGCTGCCCTCGGGAACCTCGTGATTGGCGTAGGCCATGACCGGGCGCCCGATCTCGCCGGAAGCGATCAAATCATGCATTTTGCGCAGCTTGCGGACATAGCGCAGCACAAAACCGATCAGCAGAATTCTGCCGCTGGCCCGCCAGGCGGCGAGAATGTTTTCACAGCCTTTAGCGGTGATTTCCAGAGGCTTCTCGCACAGCACGTGCCGACCGGCGTCAAAACAGGCCACCGCTACGGCTTCATGGGTGAAATCCGGAGTGGCGACGGCAACCGCTTCGAAATCCCCCTCCCGCAACGCCTGCGGCAGCGAAGTGTAAAGAGCGGCGGAGCTGTGCAGATAGTCCCGCCCGCCGCGGAGATTATCCGGATCGGTATCGATCAGGGCGGTCAGCCGGTAACGGGAGTCGCCCTGAATGGCCTCTCCGAGAAAACGGCCCCGGGAGCCCAGGCCGATAATTGCGATTCTGATTGGATCTGGCTGCAGCATATCTTCTCCTTACGATTGAAAAACCGGACTGCCACCCCTGACCGCCGGTGTCTGCCGCACCGCCGGCGCGTGACAGTCCGCACAAAGTTGATTTTCAGGGATCGACTTTAAACATGTAATCCCGAAGTTCGTAATTAAATTTCTGCTCAATATGGCCGTCGCCATACAACAGATTGCCGCTGCCTTTGGTTTTAGCGTCAAACATGTGCAACTTGGTATTACCGTTCCAACTCCAATTGCTCCAGTCGGCCGGACCGGGCCGCAGATAAATGTCGCGATTGAGCCAGGCGCTCTCATGCAGCAGAATAACCAGCGAGAGTTTCCGGATCCTGGTGACCTTGGGATTTTCCAGAAACACCCGGCCATTGCCGTGATACGATGTGCTTTCACCTTTCACATAAGCTCCGGCACCCGTCGCCTGCTGTGCGTTGGGACAAGCAAAAACCTCACGATTGTTCATCTTGATGTAAGCTCCGTTGGCCCAGTTGGCCCCGGTAATCAGCTCCGTGGAAATAAACCGTTTATCATTCTCCTGATAAGGGAAAAAACTGTTGTTGTCATTGGCATAAAGCTGAAAACCGGTTCCGATCTGCTTAAGATTGGATTTGCAGGTGCTCAGATTGGCTTTTTCACGGGCTTTACTCAGCACCGGCAACAAAATTGAAGCCAGTATGGCGATGATCGCGATAACCACCAGCAATTCGATCAGAGTGAATCTCGTCTTTTTCATCCTTCGTGATGTCTCCTAAGTTGAGAATGACCGGGGAAAAAGGTTGCACCGCAAAATTGTTATCACTTTTTCATTATTTTAATAACAATTACAAATCACTGGATTCAATTTTGGAACTTTATTCATATTATACTGCTGGAAATTGGATTGTCAATGGAGATTTTGAAAAAAAAACAAAATTTTCCAGGAGCGTTCTCAAAGTGATATTATTTTATTTCAAGCGGAATTGTAAGAAAAAAAACAATTTTCTGAAAAATGCTCTTGACAAATCGACACTCTTCGGGTATGATAAAAAGAGAACACATCATCAATTGTTATTCTATTTTAATTTCAGCCGGCGTGGAGAACGATGAAAAAGAGTGAACAGACCCTCCAGAAACTCAATACCATGATTGCCGAACTGCCCCCGGGAGCAAAGCTCCCGCCGCTGCGGACGCTGAAAACTGAACTCGAAGTGAGCCTGACCACCCTCAACCGCGTATTCGCGGAACTGGAAAAAGCGGAAAAGGTCCGCATCATTCACGGCAGCGGCATCTATACCACTGAAAAAGCGGCGGCCACCGCCTCGCTGCCCCCGGTGGTGGACATCCTTTACTTCGGTACGGAAAGAAGCCTTAACGCCTCCGGTTATGTCCGCGACCTGATCCATTACCTCTCGCTGGAACTGGGAGAAGAGGGAGTGGGCGCTACCGTGTCGATCTTCCCCTGCGGCGGTTCACTGCACGACGCCGAGGAAACGCTGAGAAAACTCCGACGACAGGCGGTGCTGAGCGTCTTCATGGACAATCCCGAGTTCTACCACTACTTCAGGCGCAACGGCATTGCCCACGTGGCGGTTTCTCCCGACATCATGCGGAAACTGCCCAACAGCATCTACATCGACAACCGCACCATCATCCGCCTGATTTTTGACCGGCTGACCGCTGCCGGCTGCCGGGACATCGCCTTCCTGCATCACGCGGATGTCGAACATTTCTCCCGGGATTTGTACGAACGCGAAAAATACTTTTATGAGGAATGCATGAAACGCCGCCTGCCGCAGCACGCCGGACTGGTGCGGTTTGCCGGCTTCACCGCCCAGAGCAGCTGCGAAGCGCTGCGCGAAATGTTTGACAGCGGCGAAAAAATCAGCGCCCTGATCGCGGGCGACGCTTTCGCCGCCGATTTGTACGGCGTATGCGAAGAGCGCGGCCTGCGGGTCGGACGCGACATCGCGGTCGTCGGTATCGACGGGCTGGAGAGCAATACGGTGCTGCGCCCCAGACTTTCCGGCACCTACATCCCCCGTGATGCCATCGCCCGCTGTGCATGCGAGATGCTGCGGACCCTGATCCGCAACTCCGACACTCCGCTTCCGGCCCGGGAAATCGCGCCGGCCTGGATCGAGCGGGAATCCATTCCCGCGCCGTAAATCGTATATCCGGCCTGCTGTTCCGGTTGCGGCGCCTCATTCTGCCTGATGTGCCGCGGCCGGCAGGCTGAAATCCACCAAACAGGAGAAGATGATGAAAGCAGCAAGTCTCTTCATCGGTGCCCTCGCCCTGCCGCTTGCGGCCATGGGGACGACGAGCATCAACACTTTCGAGTCCCGGGCAGAACAGGACATGGTGTCGAGCCGGGGACCGGTCGAACCCGGACTGGTCGGCGGGAGCTTTCCTTCCGAAGGCCGGTTTCACGCCCGGATGCGGGTCATGCCCCAGTCGAAACAGAACTGGCCCGGCCTCGGAATTACGGTGCCGCCCGGGCTTGGCAACTGGAAAAATGCAGAATATCTGGTCTTCGACGCGGTAAATCCGACTGAGAATGAACAGCAGGTTCTGCTGTTTCTGGCGTCGGAGGGCCAGGCCTTCAACCGGGGTTACACCCACCGGGTGATCTACCTGCAGCCCGGCACTCATACCACGGTTTGCGTTGATCTGGCCGAAGCCGGGCGGAAGATCGATTTGTCCCGGGTGAACAGCATCTCCCTCTGCCTGCCCGAAGCCGGGCGCGGCGCGGATCTGGCATTTGACAACTTCCGGCTGACCGGGCGGGGGGAAACGCTGCCGGAGGTCAACCCGGAACTGCTGAATAAGCTCCCCGGTGGCACTTATCGCGAAGGAATGCGTCCGCCTCAGAGCCGGGCGGAACTCTACAGCTTCGAAACACCGGATGAACTCCGGGATTTTCAGCTGATCAGACCGGGGGAGTTCAGCCGGGAAAAACGTTACGCCACCGACGGAGAATACGCGCTGCATTATCGCAGTCCGGTGCACGTTGACGGCGCCAATGAGTGGCGGGCACTGCGCATGTTCCCCTCATTCGAGCGGAAAAACTGGACCGGTTACGACTGGCTGGTCTTCGACGTGGTCAATCCGACCGGAAAACGGCACCACATCCGATTCTTCCTCACCGATGGCAAAACCCCGTTCCGTTCCGGCTATCGGAGCGATGGCTTCAATTTCAAGGCCTATTCCCTCCAGCGGGTGGTCATTCCGCTCTCGCGGGCGGCGGAAAAAATCGATCTGTCCGACATCCGCATGCTCCACTTCATCGTTTACAAGCCGCAGCAGATTGACTGCGAACTGTACTTCGACAACTTTCATCTGCTCAAACCCAGCGGCGTTTCCCGGCCGGTTCCGCCCGAACTTGAGCAGGAAATTCTGCGGCTCAACCAGCGGCACAGCGGTTTTTCCGACCGGGAAATGCGCAAGCTGATTTCCGATGAGAAACTGAAATTCGCCGCCGACACCGCCTGGGGCCGGGAATCGCGCACCCGACTGGCGGAGCTGGAACGGGAACTGGAAACATTGACTGCGGCACTGAACGACCGGCAGCTGACGCTCGAAAAATTCCTGGAACTCCGGAAAATCTGCGACCACCTGCCTCACCGCATCCGCCGGGTCAACGCCGAACTGACCGCCCGGGCCGAAGCTGAACGCCGGAAACTTACCGACGGTTCCTTCGCTTTCGGCGCGGATTCGGCCATGGTCAAACTGCCGCCGGTGGAGGTGCCGTTCAAGTTGAACGTCACCGGAGAAACCGGACTCAGCCTGGCCCGCGGGGAAAAAGAGGGCGTACAGATTTTCGTACTGGCCGGCGACCGCAAGCTCAGTCAGGTCACCGTGCGGATCGGCCCGTTGAAAAACGATCAGGGAACGGAGTTCCCCGCCGAATCGGTGCAAACCCTGGTGGTCGGCTCACTGAAAACCACGATCCGGCCGTCTTATCCGGTGCCGTATGTCGGTTATTATCCCCATGTTTTTCTGGATTTTTTCGATACCCTGGACGTCAATCCCCATGTGCTGCAGGCCTTCTATCTGCGCTTCCGGGCGCCGCGCAGTCAGGAGCCCGGTCTCTACCGCGGGCGGATTGAAATTCTTTCCGCCGGCAACGTCATCGGCAGCCTCGCTCTGCGGCTGCGGGTCCGCCGTTACGAGCTGCCGATCCGGCCAATCATGCCGACAGCGACTTCCAACGGCGACGACATGCGGCAGATGGCCGGACGGCTGGGCGTCAACTGGAAACGCCTGCGGCTGGAGTATGCCGATTTCATGGCGGATTTCGGGGTGGAACCGGACGGCATTTACCGACCCTCGGGACCGGATTTCGAGATGATGCAGCACCTCAAGGCACAGGGCAGACACGCGGCTTTCAATCTTTGCTCCTTCGAGCAGATGATGAAGTCCAAGACCATTGACGGTTACGTCCGGGAAGCGGTGGATCGAATCCGACCGCATTACCTCCGCGCCAGGGAGCTCGGCCTGCTCGACACCGCTTATGTCTACGGTTTCGATGAATCTCCCCGGGAAAAGTGGTCGGCGCTGGGACGCTGCGCCGACGCCATTCATCGGGAATTTCCCGGGCTGAAAGTCATGACCACCACCCACGACCCGGCCTACGGACTGCGCGAACTGTTCAGAAATGTTGACATCTGGTGTCCGGTCATCAATTTCTACGATGCCGGACAGGCCGCGAAAGCGCGGCGGCAGGGGCGCAAAGTCTGGTGGTACCTGAGTCCGTCGGCAAGCCGGCCCTATCCGAACGTCTGGGTGGAGTCCGACGCAATCGATCAGCGGATCATGCACGGCTTCATGGCCGCCAAGCTCCGTCCGGACGGCTATTTGTACTACGCCGTCAACCTGTGGGGAGACAATGAGCCGCTGACTGACCCCGACCCCTTTCTGAAGTGGAATCCCAACAGCTTTGCCAGCCTGAACGGCGACGGCTGCCTTGTCTATGCCGGTCCGGGCGCCAGGCCGCTGGCCTCCTTTCCGCTGGAAAACATGCGCGACGGCTTTGAAGATCTGGCCGCCTACCGGCTGCTGGAGCGGGCGGCCGGAGAAGCGGAAAAACGCCCTGAGGCGTGGCCGCCGGATTTCGCGCGCCGCGCCGGGGCGGTGCTGCAGATTCCGGAGAAAGTGGTCCGCAACCAGATGGACTTCACCCGTTCCGGGGCCGAAATCAAGGCCTACCGGACCGCAATCGACGAGCTGCTGGACGAGGCGGCGCCGCTGCCTTTCTCTCCCGACGAAGTGGTGCTCACTCTCTGATCCGCGGCAGGCATCGGAATGACGCGGGCCTCGTCATTCCCGGAGGCCGGAGCGGAGATCCGTTTTTTTCACTTGGGGAACTTGATTTCCCCAATCAGAGCGCTATATTATATCAGATTTGATATAATTAATTCAGGAGCAACCCATGATTTCCGCCGACCAAACCGCCCTGCAACGCCTGATCGAAGCGCGGCCCCGACTCATCGGCTGCGGCCCTGCCGGGAAACTGATTCCGGGATTCAGAAAAAACCTGATCCTGCACTCCGGCCCGCCGGTGGCATACCGGGATATGCGCGGCCCCCACCGCATGGGAATTGCCGGAGCGGCCCGGTTCGAAGGCCTCGCCCGCGACGACGCCGAAACCGCGGCCAAAATTGAGTCCGGCGAAATCGAACTCGGCTGCGCCAACGATTTCCATTCCGGCGGTCCCGGCGCGGGCATCACCTCTTATTCCATGACGGTGCTGGCGGTGCGCGAGGAAAATTCCGGAACGCCGGGTTTCGCCGCGCCGATCGAGGGAGAACAGGGCGGCGGACTCGGCGGCTGGGGAGTCTGCACTCCGGCGGTACTGACCAATCTCAAATTCATCGCCGACTTCATCGCCCCCCGGCTCGACCTCGTGCTGAAACAGGCCGGCGGCATCGACGTGGCTGAACTTTTCGCCGCCGGACTGCTGATGGGCGATGAGGAACACACCCGGCAGACCGCCACCGACAAGCTTTTCATTTCCAAACTGATCGAACCGGCGCTGGCGGCGGATTTGAGCGATGCCGACCGGCTGGCGCTGCTGAGCTGGCTCAACTCCTGCCGCCGCTTCGTGCATCATGTCGGATGTGCCTCGGCAGTCGCGGCGCTGAAATCCGCGTCCGGAATAACCGGTTCCACACTGGTGACGGCGATGTGCGGCAACGGATGCGAATTTGGCATCAAGATCAGCGGACGCGGCGAAGAGTGGTTCACCGCTCCGGCCCCGACCTTCAGCGGCCGCTGCTTCTCGCCGACGGACTCGCTGACGGACGCGGCGCCCTGGCTCGGCGACAGCAGCAATGTCGAAGCCTGGGGACTCGGCGGACTGGCCGCGGCGGCCAGTCCGGCTCTGCTGCGCGAACGCGGCGAAACTCCGGATGACGGAATCCGGCAGTGCGCCGAGATGGCGACCATCTGCCTGGGACGCAATCCCCGATTCGTTATTCCGCAGCTGCCCGAGGGGGGAGCGCCGGCGGGTATTTCAGCTGAACTGGCCGTGGCGCACCGGACCACTCCGAAAATGCACGGCGGCATTCTCTCCCGGACGACCGGCGGACAGATCGGCGTGGGCTGGGCCAGAACTCCGCCGGCGTGTTTCGAACGGGCGCTCGGCTGATGCAGGAACGGCGGCGCCAACTCGACGACCTGGAACTGCTGGAGCTGACCTCGGACTGCTGGCGCGCCACTCTGGCTCCCGCCTCGGGCGGCAATCTGATCGGGCTGCTCCACCGCCCGAGCGGCCTGGAAATACTGCGTCCGCCCCGGAACTCCGCAGAACTCCGGACGAATCCGCAGTGCCACGGCACACCGCTGCTGCTGCCCCCCAATCGGATTGCCGACGGCTGCTTCCGCTTCAACGGGCGGCTCTGCCGGCTGCCGGTCAACGAACCGGCGACCGGCTCCCACCTGCACGGCCTGATGCTGGGGCGCCCCTGGCGGCTGGACGCCATGAGCGGCGACACGGTCACCCTTGCTTGCGATTTCACCCGCGGCGAACCTGAATTCGCCGGCTGGCCGTACGAATTCCATCTGGAAATGCGCTACCGGCTGGCCCCGGAGACGCTGGAACACACCCTTACAGTGGAAAACCGCGGTTCCGGAGCCATGCCGCTGGGGGTCGGCTTTCACACCACCTTTTTGCTGCCGCCGGAGGAATCCGCCACCGTGCAGGTGCCTCATCAGGACAGCTGCTGGGAGGTGCATCCGGTCCGCCGCCTTCCCACCGGCGGCCGGCGGCCGTGGGCTCCGGACGAGCTGGACCTGCTGGACGGCCGTATTCCCGCGCATTCCCGGGCGATCGCCTGCCATTTTCCGCTTGGCACCGGTCATGCGGCGGTGGTTCTCCGGCGAGGCTGGCGCATCAGTTACCGCTTTGATCTCCAATACCGCCATCTCGCCTGCTGGAACGGCGGCGGCGGGCGGGAATTCTTCTGCATCGAACCCATGAGCTGGATGACCAATGCGCCGAATCTGCAATTGCCGCCGGCGGTCAGCGGTTTTGCCGCTCTCAATGCGGGGGAGTCCCGGACTTTTGTCTCAGCCTACAGTGTGTCAAGGTGACCGGGAACCGCCGTCCCGGCCGGCGCCGGCGCAGAAAACCGCAAAATCCTCATGACCGCGATTTGACTTGCACAAATTGTATGTTACGTTAATGTAATATTCGGCATCCCGCGATGCAATGCCGCTGCGGCATGCCATCAACGTCGAACCGGTCGACCGCAGTCAAGTCTGAATTAGGTGTGGTAATGAGCAGTCAATCCAATCTTCTGGCATCGAGTTTCATTGAAAATGAAAAACAGTTTCATCTCGGATTTCTGCCGACGGAACAATCCAATCCGCTGACCCGGAACCTTGATCGTGAATTCGCGGCGGGCAGCGAACAAGGCGTCCGCTGCCTTCAGCGGGTCGACCGCAATGTGCTGGATATGGCGGAACGCATATTCCGGAGCGCCGGATTCCACCGCCTGGTCGAAGCCGGACGCCGGACCGTTGCCGCCGGAGGCCGGATCGTCTTCTCCGGCTGCGGCGCCACCGGACGCCTCAGCATTCTGCTCGAGTGCATGTGGCGCGACTGCTGCAGCAAAAACGCCGCCGCCTCCCCTTACGCGGACCAGGTTGCCAGCATCATGACCGGCGGCGATTATGCGCTCGTGCGGTCTGTGGAATTTTTCGAAGATTATCAGGAATTCGGCCGGCAGCAGGTGCGCGAACTCAACCTGACGGCGGATGACATGCTGGTCGCCATCACCGAAGGCGGCGAAACCTCCTCAGTGCTCGGCACGGTTGACGAAGCTTTGCGCCGCAAAGCCAGAGTGTTTCTGATGTTCAACAATCCGGCCGAACTGCTGGCCGAACACCTGGAACGTTCCCGGCAGGCCATTTGCAATCCGGCAGTCACGGTGCTGGATCTGCACTGCGGACCGATGGCTCTGTCCGGCTCGACCCGGATGCAGGCCACCACCTCGGAGCAACTCGTGGCCGGAGCCGCGCTGGAGAGCATCATGTGCGGTCTGCTCGGCGTCCCGGTTCCCGACTACGCCGCGGCCTTCAGAGCGCTGCTCGACCAGCTGGAAACGGCAGCGCCGGCCATTGCCGCCTACATCGATTTTGAAGCCGGAGTCTACCGCGACGGCGGACTTGTCACCTATTTCGCAGACGATTTTCTGCTGGATATTTTCACCGACACTACCGAACGTTCCCCGACTTTCATGCTGCCGCCGTTCCGCAAAAGCGACGACCGCACTTCACCGGCCCCCTGGGCGTTCGTCAAAAATCCGCTGCGGTCGACTCCGGAAGTCTGGAAACACGGCATGCACCGCCCGTTGCGCTGCCTGGAATGGACGCCGCAGGATTACCGGGCAATGGGGGCTCCGCCGAACATTGAGACGAATCCGCCGCTGATTTCAGCCGCCGAACTCCTGAAATTCGAAGTCGGCCGGGAATCCCCGGAAGAACGTTGCGCCACCGGACGCGACGCCGCAGTGCTGGTGACGGTCGGAGCCGACGGCGCTCCGGAACTGGAGCGGGCCTTCGAGAAATCGGCCACCGGCTTCCGCTTCGTCCGCCGTCTGGCGGTCGGAGGCGCCGCCGCCGCCGATTTCAAGGTGGAGTATTCCGGAGCTGAAACTCCGCTGCTGATCATGCACCATCTGGCGGTCAAGCTGGTGTTGAACACCGCCTCGACCGGAATCATGGTGGTGCTCGGCCGCGTCACCGGCAACTGGATGAGCTGGGTCGACGTCACCAACAAAAAACTTATGGATCGCGGTATCCGTCTGATTTCCGAAATCGGCGGTCTGGACTATCGGGAAAGCTGTTTCCGACTCTTTGACGCGATCGAAAAAATCAGCCGCCTGCCGGTTCCGCCAGCCGGAAAACCTTCGGCGGTGCAGTTTGTGCTTGACGAACTGAAAAAGTCCGCCATCGGACCGGACGGACAGTGACGGTACGGAACCGTGCACATTACCGCCCCGGATCAGAACGGGACGGCTGGAAAACGCGACTGAAAGCATCATGACACCATGACTTTGAAACAGCAGCTCCTCGCCTTCATGAACCGCGAAAGCGACCGGGTTCCCTTCATGCCGATTTTCATGCGCTACTGCGCCGGCTTCGCAGGGCTCCGGTACCGCGACTTCGTGCTGGACCCCCGGGCCCACTGCGCGGCGAATACCGCCCTGGCCGGACGGGTAGGTTCCTGCTGGGTCAACACCATGAGCGACCCCTACTGCGAACTGGACGCCTACGGAGCCGAGATTGAGTACGTCGAAAACGATCTGCCGCTCAATGAAGTGATCCTCTGCCCGGAAATCGGGGATCTGGAGCGCCTCCCCGAACCGCGGCTGCCGGATAACCGCCGTACCGCCGGCCGGCTTGAACAAATCCGGGAATACCGCCGCACCTGTGCCGGAGAATATCTGATCACCGGCTGGGTGGAGGGTCCTGTCGCCGAATACTGCGACCTGCGCGGCATCGGCAACGCCTTCCTGGATTTCTACGATTTTCCCGACCGGATGCACGCTGCGCTGGAAAACATCACCGCAACGGCCGAACGTTTCATCGACGCCCAGCTTGACGCCGGCGCCGACTGCATCGGCATCGGGGACGCGGCCTGTTCCCAAATCGGCGCTGAGCTTTACCGGGACTTCGCCTGGCCCGGGGAAAAGCGGCTGGTCGACCGCATTCACGCCCGCGGAGCGCTGGCCAAGCTGCACATCTGCGGCAACACCACAGCCATTATTCCGCTCATGATCGCAACTGGAGCCGACATCATCGACATTGATCACGGAGTGCGCGACATGTCGCCATTTGTCCGTCTGCTGGCGCCGCACCAGTTCTTCTGCGGCAACCTCGACCCGGTCACTGTGCTGCAGAACGGCAGCCGCACCGACATCGCCGCCGCCGTCCGCACGGTTCTGGCCCAGGCCCCCGGCCGTCTGATCCTTTCCGGCGGCTGCGAAATCACGCCGGATACGCCGCTGGAAAATCTGACCGTGTTCCACGAGCCGGCCTGAACCGGAAGCGGCTCCCGGTTCCACCGCGGCCCCCGCCGGTAAAATTGAACTTTAAAACTTCAGGAGTTTAAACTGACATATGAACCACCAGGGAGACCAGCGCCTGAGTCTGGAGAAACTTCAGGCCTGGGAAAAACTTGGCTACGGCATGTTCATCCACTTCGGCATGAGCACCTTCGACGGAGCGGAACTCTCCGACGGCCAGGCGCCGCCGACGCTGTATGCTCCGGATCGGCTGTCCGTTCGGCAATGGCTGGAAACCGCCTCCCGCGCCGGCATGAAATACGCAGTGCTGACCGCCAAGCACGTTTCGGGATTCTGCCTGTGGCCCAGCCGGTATACGGACTACCACGTCGGCAACAGCGGCTGTCCGGCCGACGTGGTGGAGATTTTTCTCAATGAATGCGGCCGTCTCGGTCTGATGCCCGGTTTTTATTACTGTTCATGGGACAACCATCACCGGTTCGGTTCCGTCACCCCGAGCGACGCCGTACCGGTGGAACACCCCCACCGGAAAGCCTACCTGACAGGAGAATATCTGGATTTCGAATACCGTCAGGTCGCGGAGCTGCTGACCGATTACTCCGGCTGGGGGGAAATCTGGATCGACATCCCATCCATTCTGCCCCGGCATTTCCGGCACCGGCTCTACGACCTGGCCGGACGGCTGGCTCCGGAGGCGGTGGTCATGATGAACAACAGTTTCGGGGACGGCGAACACTACCCCTATGAGCTGGCCTTTCCCGCCGACATCATGGCGGTCGAACGGGGGCTGCCCCGCAGCGCCGGTCAGATCAAGTGGCGGGATATCGAAAACCGCCGTTATTATCTGCCGGCTGAAGTCAGCGACACCATCGGAATGGAATGGTTTTTCACGGAAAACGATCCCCCGCGCAGCGACGCTGAACTGCTCGGCATGTATCTGGTGACGCGGTCCAGGGGAGCCAATCTGCTGCTGAACGTGCCGCCGGACCGGACCGGCGTGATCCGGACGGAATATGCCGACGCGCTGCTTCGTCTGCGGCAGAATCTCGGCCGGCTCGGCCTGCCGGTCTGATCCCGGGATTGTTTTCCTCCCCTCTGCCCGGCATTCCGCCTTGAAGAAATCGGCAATCATGATATATTACTGGGAAAAAACACCGGAACTGTCCCAGCCGGCAGCCGGACAATCAAAGGGAAAACTTCATGCCGTCCAACGCGGTAAAAGTTCTTGACGCGGTGCGCCGCGGCAACGGCGAGGCCTCGAAAAAAACCATCGCCGCCGCCACCGGCCTCGCCTGGGGAACGATGTGCAAAGTGGTCAATGATCTGGTGGACCGCCGACTGCTGCTGGCCCGCCAGGGCAGAACCACCACCCCGGGCCGCCCCAGCGTACCGCTGACGGTCAATGCCGACGCCGGGTTCTGGGCTGGAATGGACATCGGGGCGGAGAGTACCAGGATCATATTCTGCGATCTCAATTTCAAAATCCGCAGCCGTTTCATCCGGCCGACGGAGCCTTTCACTTCCGAAGAGCGTTTCTTCAACTGGGTGACCGGACTTTTCCAGACCGCGCTGGCGGAATCAGGACTGCCGCCGGACCGGCTGCTCGGAACCGGAATCGCCGTCTCCGGAATCGTGGATTCCGAAGCAAACATCATCGTTTCCGGCGGCAACTGGGGGCTGAAACAGGGAGCCCACCTGCCGGTGGCGGAACTCGTCAGACGGCTCGGCACCCCCGCCTACGCCGTCACCACCCAGGTGGCAGCCGTCTGCGCCGAATACCACTTCGGCCGCCGCGCCGGCTGCGGCAACCTGGTCACCATCGGCCTGGGTGTCGGCATCGGCTCGGGGGTCATTGCCAATCACCTGCTTCTGATCAGCCATCCACGGCGACCGGTCGGCTACATTGGTCACACGCTGATCCCGGGCAACCTCAGGCGATGCACCTGCGGATTCCGCGGCTGCCTCGAGGCTTACAGCGGTGCCCGCAATCTCCGGCAGGTGGCCATGGAGTCCCTTCCCGACCGCCCGGAACTGCACGGCGCTCCCGAACTCGACCGGGCCGCAGCTCAGGGCGATCCCGATGCGCTGGCGATCATCAACCGGGCCGCCGAATACAACGCGGCCGGCGCCGCCATGATGATTCAGCTTTATTCCCCCGAAGCGCTGATTTTTTCCGGCGGCCAGAGCCGGACCGGCGGCGCTCTGTTCAACGCCACGCTCAGCAAACTCGGTGACATCCTGCCGCCGGAGCGGTGCAAATGTTTCATCGACATCACCGCTCTCGGTGAATTTCAATCCGCCATCGGAGCGGCCCGGCTCGCATTTGAGAAATTTTTCTGATTTTTCCGAAAAAACGGTTGACTATCGTTTTTTATGCCGTATATTTATATCATCGTTGATATAATTAAATCACCAAAGGACACAGTCAAATGGCAGTAACAGGCAAACGGGTGCTGATAACCGGTTCATCCCATGGCATCGGCGCGGCCACGGCGCTGGCGTTCGCGGCCGAAGGCTGCGAGGTCGGCATCAACTTCTGCAAAAACCCGGAAGGAGCCGAGGCCGTCGCAGCCGGAATCCGCCGCCTCGGCCAACGGACGGCGGTCTATCAGGCCGACGTCAGTGATCCGGACCAGAGCGAGGAGCTGGTCCGGAACTTCATTGCGGAATTCGGCGGCATTGACGTGCTCGTCAACAACGCCGGCGGAGCGTTGAAAATTCCGGAGGGCGGTTTCATCGACATGCCGGTGGACTACTGGAACCGCCAGATCGATCTCAACCTGAATGCCGCCGCCTACACCTCGCGCATTGCGGTGCGGCACATGATTGAGCACGGCGTCCGGGGCAAAATCATCAACGTGAGCTCCATCCATTCGCTGGTCACCTGGGTGCGGCGCAAAATGCTGCCCTACTCGCCGGGCAAGGCCGGACTCAACATGTTCACCCGGGCGCTTGCGGTTGAGGTGGCCAGGTACGGCATCAACGTCAATGCCATCGCGCCCGGCTTTGTCATGACCAAAATTTCCGCCCGCTACACCGCGGCGGAGCTGGCCGCCTTCAAGCGGAAAATTC
The DNA here is from genome assembly GCA_949298075.1 of uncultured Lentisphaeria bacterium. GTDB lineage: Bacteria > Verrucomicrobiota > Lentisphaeria > Victivallales > Victivallaceae > UBA1784. Next base: position 49,815 of record CASFVA010000007.1, on the reverse strand, counting down.
CGCTCGGCCGGCTCGGGGAAGTCGCGGACATCACCCCGATGATGCTGTTCCTCGCCGACGATGAGAAATCCGCCTTCATCACCGGACAAACTTTCGTAATTGACGGCGGCCAGTCCATTGATGGTGCCATTGATGCCATGATTTAATCAAAACAAAGGAATCCTCCACCATGTACACTGCCCGGCTCACCCTCTGTGACGGCACGGTGCGCAACCTGCCGGTAACCATGACCGGCAATTCAGCGCTGCTGGCGAAACGCGACCTGCCGGAGGCCGTCAATTTCATCGATTTTCTGCCGGATTTCTTCAATACCGCCGCCGGCACTCCGGGATGCTTTGTCGTACCGAGCGTCGAACGCAACGGCCACGCCGGCGAAATCCGCTTTTTCCGGCGGGAAAATCAGGAGTGCGAATTTGAATGCAGCGATATGCCGCTTTATTTCCGGCAATACGGCGACCGCGCCACCCTCGCCGTCGTCACCGGCATGCCGCTGGACTACGTCCTGATCGCCGGAGTCCGCGACGGCATCTATTACCTTTATCCCCGCTTCATTCTGGACGGCGATGCCGCCGACGAGGATATCGAAGTGAAATTCTTTGAACTCTCCGGACGGGACGCCTGCTGGCAGGGAGCGGCCCGGCGCTACCGGCAGTATCAGCTCGATCGCGGCGCCTGCTCGCCGCTGCGTGACCGCCGCCGCACGTTTCCGGCGGCAGGCGAAGCGGCACTCGGTCCCGAGGTCCGGATCCGCCTGGCCTGGAAGCCGGTGCCATCACCGGTTCCGGACCAGACGGAGGCAACTGAACCGCCGATTCACGTTGCAATCACCTTCCGGCAGTGTGAGGCAATCATCGATGAGTTTCACCGGCAGGGAATTGAGCATGCGGAATTCTGCCTGGTCGGCTGGAACAAGTCCGGGCACGACGGCCGTTTCCCGGACCTCTTCCCGGTCGAACCGCTGCTCGGCGGCGAAGCCGCGCTTGAAAAAGTCATCCGCAAGGCCCGGAACTACGGCTATCTGATCTGCGCCCACACCAATCTGCTCGACTCCTACACGATCGCCAAACGTTGGAACGCCGACAACTGTCTGCGCCAGCGGGACGGCTCCATCATGCTGGGCGGCGACTGGGGCGGCGGGAAGTCCCGTTTCCTGTGTCCTGAAATGGCGCACAGGCAATACGCCGCCGAGGACATGGCGGCCATGCGCCGGCTCGGATTTTACGGAACTCACTACCTTGACGTCATGAGCATTCTGGAACCGGAAAAGTGCTATGATCCGCGCCATCCGCTGAGCCGCCGGGAGTCGGCTTACTGGCGCGGCCGGACCCTCGCACTCGCCCGCGAAACCGTCGGAGCCAGCGGTTCGGAGGGTTCACTGGACTTCTGCATCGGCGACCTGGACTATGTGCTGTACACGATCTTCCATCTTCAGGGCGAACGGCCGCGGCCGCTGATCGACCGGCACATTCCGTTCTGGCACCTGGTCTATCACGGGATTGTCCACTACAACGTCTGCTGCGACTCGGTGAACGCTGCAATCAAATCCGACCGACGCCTGGCCCTGCTGAATCTGGCGTGGGGCGGCCGGCCGCTGTCTTACTTTTACGCCAAGTTTCTTTCCTCGGGCACCAACTGGATGGGCGAAGAAGATCTCGGATTCACGACGCCGGAACAGCTTGCGGCGGATGTCGGCCGCATCAAGGCCGACTACGAGCGGTTCCGGACCATCAGCGATCTGCAATTTGAATTCATGGATGATTTCGAAGAAGCCGCTCCCGGCGTCTTCAAAGTGGTCTACGCCGACGGATCGGTACTCATTTTCAACTTCAACGCCGACCAGGTCGAATGTGACGGGCACCGGATTGGCGGATTGTCGTTCATCCGGGTTTAAAACTGCAACCAGGCCAAGGAGGATACCAGCATGAAAATCAATGAGCGCAGTGACAGTGAATACGGGGTGGCGCGCGAATGCCGCCGGGGACTGGTTCGCGGCATGGGCTATACCGAGGAGGAGTTCCGGCGGCCGATCGTGGCGGTGGTCAACTCCTGGAACGAATACAACCCCGGGCACGTCCATCTGCGGGCGCTCGCCGAGCGGGTCAAACAGGGCGTCCGGGAAGCCGGCGGTCTGCCGTTCGAAGTCATGACCAGCGGCATCTGCGACGGCATGGTGCTCAAGAATCCGCGCTACATCGAGCTGCCCAGCCGCAACCTCATCGCCGACGAGGTCGAACTCATCGTCGAAGGCAACATGTTTGACGCCATGGTGCTGCTCTCAACCTGCGACTCCATCGTGCCGGGACACCTCATGGCCGCGGCCCGGCTTGACATTCCGACCGTCATGGTGACCGGCGGCTACATGCCGATGACTTTTGTTGACGGCCGCAGCGCGAACTACATCGAACTGACCGATCACGTCGGACGTGTCATGAGCGGCGAATACGACCGCAGACAGGCGGAACGGGAAGTCTCCTGCATGTACGCCAGCTGCGGAGCCTGCGGCGTGATGACCACCGCCAACAGCATGTGCCTTGCGGCCGAGGCGCTGGGCATGACGCTGCCGGGCAACGGCGGCATGTCCGCAATGAGTCCGGAACTGCTGCAGTGCGCGTACCGGGCCGGACTCCAGGTCATGGAGTTGCTGCGTCGCGGCATCACCGCCCGCCGGATCATCACCCGCGACAGCGTGGAAAACGCCATCGCCATGACCATGGCCATGGCCGGTTCGACTAATCTTTTCATGCATCTGCCCGCCATCGCCAATGAAGCCGGACTGCACGGCAAATGGTGGGCGGTCTTCGACCGGGCGTCACGGGAGGTTCCGCAGATTGTGGCCGCCTCCCCGAGCGGTCCGTGGCATCTGCAGGACATCGACCGGGCGGGCGGTTCGCGGGCGGTGCTGAAAAACCTCATGCCGAAACTGCATGGCGGCGCGCTGACCGTCACCGGCCGCACCCTGGAGGAAAACTGCCGTGATGCCGAAATCTACGACACCGAAATCATCCGCACGCTCGACCGCCCGGTGACTGTCGAAGGAGCGCTCAGCGTACTTTACGGCTCGCTCGCGCCGGACGGCGCGATCATCAAATCCGGGGCGTGCGATGAAACCATGCGGCGTTTTTCCGGAAAGGCGAAGTGTTTCGATTCGCTTGAAGCCGCTCTCGACGCCCTGAACGCCGGACGGATCGTCGCCGGAGACGTCGCGGTGCTGCGTTACCTCGGCCCCAAGGGGGCGTTCGGCACGACCGCCTACGTTTTCCAGAAGGAACTCAAGGGACGCAACCTGGCGCACGATGTGGCCATTGTGACTGACGGACGCTTTTCCGGCGGCTCCAGCGGACTGGCCATCGGCTATCTGTCGCCGGAGGCAGCGCTGGGCGGTCCCCTGGCCCTGGTGCGCGACGGCGACCGCATTGATATCGACCTCGATGCCCGGCGCCTCGATCTGGCGGTGCCGGAGCAGGAATTGGCCGAGCGGCGCAAAAACTGGCAGTGGAAGTTTAATCCGGAGGGAATTCCGCCGTTTCTGCGGATTTTCTGCCGCAACGTCGGCTCGCTGGCCAACGGCGCGATCTGGGAGTAGGCGGCCATGTCCACCGACGTGCTGATCGTCGGCGCCGGGCTGACCGGGCTGAGTGCCGCGGCCGAACTGCGGGAATGTGCTCCGGACCTGCGGGTGCGGATTGTCGATGCCGGCGGCGCGGCCAGTCCGGAGATCATGGGTTTCTCGGTCCCGGTCGCTCCCGGCGATTCGCCCGAAGCGCTGGAGCGCGACACGCTGCGCTCCGGCGGCGGCGCCGCCGATCCGGAACTGGTCCACGCGCTCGCGATTCACGCCCGGCCGGAACTGCGCCGCCTCGAAACCCTCGGCGTGGCATTCGACCGGAAGGCCGACGGCAGCTACGACACACGGCACGCGGTCGGCTCCAGTTTTCCGAGAGTGGTGCACTCCGGCACCTCCACCGGACTTCAGGCCATGCGGTGTCTGGCCGCTCCGGTCGAACCGCGCCGGGTAGTGCGGCTGCTGACCTCAGGGGGACGGATCGCCGGAGCGCAATTCGCGGATGGTTCAACTCTCCGGACCCGGGCGGTCATTCTCGCCGGCGGTGGCTTCGCCGGACTTTGGAAATTCAGCTCGTGGAGCAAGCAACTGCGCGGAGACGCCCTGCTGCTGGCGATCGGAGCCGGGGCCGAGCTGCGCGATCCCGGACTGGTACAGTTTGAACCGACCGTCACTGTCCATCCGGAGTCGCTGTCCGGTTTCCCCGTCATCACGACCCTGCTGCATGAAGGGGCGCGCCTGCTCGACCGCCACGGCGTTTCCCTGCTCGATCCCGGGGAACCGGTGCCGCCCAAGCGGCGGCTGGCGGAACTGATTCAGCACGCCATCAATGCCGGACGGGCCCTGCCGCACGGCGGCATCTGCTACGATCTGTCACAGCTGGACGAATCCGTTTTCGCGGAACGGTATCCGGGGTATTACCGCCGGTTCCGGAAACTGACACCGTCGTTTCGGGAGCTGAAGTTCGAAGTCCGTCCCGGAGCCCATACCACGTTAGGGGGAATTCGCATTGACGCCGGCGGAGCGACCTCCGTTCCCGGGCTGTTCGCCGCCGGTGAGGCCGCCGGCGGGGTGCATGGTCGCGACCGGATCGGCGGCAACGCCGGACTGGAAGTGCTGGTGTTCGGCCGGATCGCCGGCCGGAGCGCGGCCGACTATGCGGCGGCGGCCCCGGAACCGGATCCGCCGGAACCGCCGCCGCTGCTGACGGTTCCGGATACCGTCTATGCGGAAATCGCGGCCATTCTCAACGACCACTTCATCCCCGGCGCGGACGCATCCCGGCTCCGGGCCGGTGCGGAACGCCTCGCCGGGCTGCCGGATTTTCCGATTGTCCGGCTGGTCCGCCGGGTACTGAACGACGCCGTGGAAAAGCTCTAATCCGACGGCCGGATTCAGGCATCCGGTGCGGCGTCCCCCGCTTCCAGCTCCAGCCGCCAGCCGGAAGGTGCGGCGATGGAGCCGGTCAGCTCCAGCACCGCCAGCCGTCCGGAACTCCGGCATGGGGTGGAGGCTTCCCGGATCCGGAAGGAATCCGGCAGCAGCAGAACGAGTTCTTCGACTTCACCCTCGGCACAGAGCACCGTCCCCGACACCACCGCCGCCGCCGGATCCCAGTGGAAATCCAGCAGCTCAACGCCACCCTGAGTGATGTGACGCGATGAACCGATCACCGCCGGCACTCCGGCTTCCAGCGGAGTTATCCGCAGCACCACAGTATCAAAGGCGGCAGCGCGCACCACCAGTCTGGTTGAGAATTCGCCGAGAAACTTCCGGTTCCAGAAATCAAACACCGCATATCGGCGACCGTTTCCGCACTCCAGATCCAGATCGGCGGCCAGATCAATCACCAGCTCCGCCTCGTCGCCGCCCAGATTCATCGCCGCCGCCGCCACCCATTCGCCGAAAGGCCGTGCGACATTGAGCTGAACCAGCTGCCAGCGCCCGCCACGCCGCTTGCGCACCAGTTCCGCCGGATGCGCTTCCACCGGCGGAATTATCCGGCGCAACAGATCGGTACGGCGGTCGTCCAATTCGGCAAACGCATCGCCGACAGTGACCGGCAGTCCGGTCAGCCCGTAGAATGAAACCCGGCTCCGCGCCTGCTCCAGGTTGTTGAATTCATCACGCAGCACCAGGTTGTCGGCATCGCAATAGATGGCCGTGTTGTGCCAGGCGTAGCAGTGCAGCACCCGGCCGACGGCCTGGTCGATGAACTCTTCCCAGCCGAAAATGTCACCGCCGATCCGGGCGGCGTCGAAGCTGTCCATCGCGCAGCAGATGTCGCGCTCGCTGTCTCCGGCGCACGAAAGCATATAAGTCTCATCGCCGACCGTCCGCCGCGCCGCCTGCACCACCTGTCGCAGCGCCGCTGCCGGCGACAGCGCGGGATCGGCGAAGCGGTCATGAAAACGGCAGGCGTTCTCGAGTGTGGCCGGCAGACAGTCCCACTTGATCATCCGGTAGCCCCAGTCCAGCACCTGCCGGAAGATTTTCGGGATATACTCTGAGACCACTCCGGGATGACTCGGATCCACCCACCACTGGCCGCACCACATCGCATGCCGTCCCAACACCCACTCGGGATGAGCCTCAAGTTCGGCATTCTGCCGGCCTTCGTTGGTCGCCCCGATCCAGAGCGCCGGAATCAGTCCCATCTTTGTCAGTGCCGCTGCCACCGGCGCCAGGCCCTCCGGATACGGGTCGCGACGGGGATGAAAAATGTCCGCGCCGGGCTCGCCGTGACCTTCCCAGTCGCGGTGGCACCACTCCCAGTCAACCCAGACCACCAGACGCCCGCAGTAGGCGCCGAACCGGCGGAGCAACTCCGAAGCGTTGGCAAGCACCACTTCGGCCGAAGCGCCGAACCGGACTGCATACCAGGTCATCCAGCCGACCGGCGGCACGGCAAATCCGTGCGCCTTGCGAATCGGAGCATAGGGCAGATTGAAGCGGTCGCGCATCAGGTTTTCCCGGACCGAGAATACCAGTTCACGGCCGTAGTCCAACCCGGAGCGGTAACCCAGTTCGTACCGCTGCTCCGCCCAGTTGAAGCGCAGACGCAGCGTCCCCTCGCAGAAAATCCGGAAAATCCGGTCCGTCAGCCGGTCGAAAAGCGCGTTCGCCCCCGCCGGCGCCGCCGGCCCGGAGGACGCCCGCAGCACCGGATTCTCCGACTTTTCCTCGCGGACCGCAAAGGTGGCTTTCCCGGGATCAGCGCCCCAGATCAAACCACCGCGCACCGAAAATACCGCCCGGCCGTTGAATCGGCAGCGTGCGCCCCGGGAGTCCAGACTGAGCAGCACGGCAACCTCCGGCGTGGAAGCCGGTCCCCCGGGACAGGTGATCCGCCACCATACCCGGTCGGTTTCCATGCCGGAATCAATCCGTGGTGCTGCAAAATCGGCCGTTGTCAGCGGCCGGCCGTCGATAGTGGTCATGGTGATGAAAGCCTGATCAACCACCGTCTGTTCGCCCCCGTCCGCCTCCGGGCTGTACAGCACGGAAAAGCTGAAATGCTCCGGATCAAACACCAGGGAAAACCGTTTGTAATTCAAATACACTGCCTGCCTCCGTCGTTAAGATTATTCCATTGTTATTATAACTCCGCTGTCGATTCATTGCAAAACAATCCAGGAAAAATTCCGGCGCCGTCACCGCCATCCGGCTCCGCCGCCGCATTCAAACAGGCGTTTTCTGCGATCCAGATAACGGCGGAACAATCCGGCACTGCGCCGGGCTGCCCGAGGATCAGGCAGAATCAACCGGCCGGGCCGGACCATTTGAGCCACCGCTTCGGCCGAACCGGAAAATACACCGGCCCCTATCCCTGCCAGAATTGCCGCGCCCAGCGCGCCGCAATCCGGGATTTCGGCTTGGCGCACCGGAGTTTCCAGCAGATCAGCGACCAGGCGCAGCCAGATTTCTGACTCACTGCCGCCGCCGGTGATGCTGATTTCATCCGGACAGACACCAAACGATCGCAGTTTTTCCAACACCTCCCGGAAAAAGAGGACAACCCCCTCCATCGCTCCCTTGAGCAGAGCAGCCCGCGACTGGTTGAAACCAAGGTCGCAGAATGCTCCACAGCCGCCGCCGGCCTCGTGGGGAAATCCGGTCCCGGCAAAATAGGGCAGAACGCAAGGAGTCTCGGCTTCATCATTAATCTCAGCATACATAAACCGGTACGCGTCATCTTCACTTAGATCACGATAAAATTCACGACGCATCCAGTTGATAAGCGCTCCACCGGACGCATGATAAGCAAAACTGGCGAACAGCCCGTCAATCGCCCCCAGTTCAACATTCAACTTTAGTGATCTGAACGGAGAGAAATCCCCGCCCTCCCGGTGGGTTATTACCAGACAGGCGAAAGTTCCCAGTCCGAGCATTACTCCGTTTTGTCGACATGCACCGACTCCCATGGAGGCGGCGCACTGGTCATGAGTGCCGCTGACAATCAAGGTTTCCGGAGACAGATTCAACTCACCGGCAACATCGGAACGAATTCTACCCAGCGGGATCCCCGAACCGGTCAGAGGCGGCATTTTGCCTAAATCAACTCCAGAGGCCTCGGCAATGTTCCCGCTCCAGCTCCCGGCGCCAAGATCGAACAACAGTGTCCGGCCGGCGAGTGAGTGGTTGAACACCGCCCGGCCGCAGAGACGATACGCCACAACATCGGCCCATGGTAGAAAACAAGCGGTGTTATTCCACAACTTGCGGCGGTACCGGTGGATCCACATCAAATTGTTCAGAGTCAAACCCGGTATCGGCCAAAGTCCGGTAATGCGATATAATTCCTCGGCGGAAATTGCAGTCTGAAGCTGATGCGACAAGTCACTGCCGCGGCGGTCAAGTCCGGTTATGCAATCATCAAGCATGACACCGCCGGCATCAAACGGCACCACAGCTTCACCCATTGATGTCGCCGCCAAAGCACAAACCGGATCATTGCCGCTCATTCCAGCAGCCTCGGCAATTACTTCCCTGACTTTCCGCCAGACTTCCAAACTGGGCAGAACGACGCAGCCCGAGTCGCAATAACGCAGCCCGTAACTCCGATAGGCCCGGCTGATCATTTTTCCGTCCCTTCGAAAAACCACCGCTTTGCAGCCGCTGGTACCAATGTCAATGCCCATCAAACTCATGGTTATCTCTTGGCAAAATTAGCATAGTTAAGGGTTTCCAGCACTTCCAGCATCAGCTCGGAAGCCTTGTCAATGGAATTGTAAATGTACTGTCTGGACTCTATGGCTTCGAAATTGCCGGCACAAATTTGTTCAATGTCCCGGAACAGTTGAAATGCGGCAAATTTTCCCGCTTCCCTGGCGATCCTGGTCCACATATTAACTCTGACCACCCCGTCACCGGCCAGCCCCTGCATCTGGCAATCAGTCAACGATGACGTGCCGTGCAGAACCAGCATAGGACGGCCAAGCGCCTTGGTAAGCCTCCTCGCCCTATCTTTCTGATAATTAACCTGCCCGCTTGAAACCGACTGCTGCTCGGTGCCAAGGTCGGCAACTAAAAAATCAATTCCGGTCCGGCGGACATATTCCTCTGCCGCCTGAAAATAATTGTCATTCGCCACCGAATGCGCACCTTCGTGCCGTGCCGAAACAGCAAGCTCTTCCATAATTCCCTCGACCAGAACATCGCTGCCGTACCGTCGGACATAATCCCCCGTCATCCTCACATTGTCAGCTTTTGGATAGGCCTGGGCATCAAACATGACCGAAGCCAGGTATTTGGCGCCCTCCGTCAATGCCCAGTGATCCCGGTTCGGGTCGGCGTGATCAAGATGCGGCAGCACCTTGATCCTTTGATAAGGCGAGCCGGTGCCGTTGCACAACAAATCCAGATGCCGCATTATGGCAATGAATCCCAGCTTCGCCTCCCCGGAACGAGTTACGCGCCGAGCCTGCGACATGTATGGGTAGTTGAAAGTCATTGCCACCGATAACGGGATCGTCTCCAATTGGTATTTTTCGCAGAATTTCAGGGCAGCCAGCAGAATCGCCTCCGTATTCCAATGGCTTGCAGTGCAGAATATTGGCATGGCCGCTCCGCAGGCCGACACCAAGTCCATCTCCCGTCTGGCGGCGCGTTTTTCGACAATCAGCGGCATGCTTCACCTCCGAAACTGAGAGGCAGATCAAGATTTACATCCAGATATCTGACCGCTTCCCTGAACACTGGCGTAAATTTTCCGAACGCTCCCGAGATGTGATGAATGTACGGCCCCCGGACCAGCTTTTCCTCCCACAATGGCCAGTTCTCGACTTTGACGTATCCGTAAGTTCCCTGATTGAAGGGCCCTTCAACAATCCTGCCCTCACCGCAGAACAAAGAATACCGGCCGCCGATTCCGTCAAAGCGAACCAAACTGACATCACCGTCCCGGAGCCGCCAGGAACAAGTCCCCGGCGCGTGGCTGGGCAGTACAAAGTGCCGGCCAACGCTGCACGATCCAGCGGCCAGTTCCGGCGGAAACGGACCGCAGTGCCACAGAAGTTCTGCATTGTCATCCCCGGGATGACGAATCGTCAGATCCGCAAAAAAGGTTGGCTGCGTTGCCAGATCCGCACTTTGCAGCATCAGCGAACTTATCGCACCGTGAATGTCCGTTTCACACGCCACCGGAAACCCTTTTCCGGTCAACACCGCATTGACAAAGCAGGGGGTGACGCCAAACTCATCCTGCAGGGAATCCCAGCACTGAATTGCGGCGGCATCGAGTCCCTCATGCGATCTCCATTCATCAATTGCCAGTTTGATGGCCGCCAGCTTGAGTGCGGTATCGGATGGGCAAGCCGAAAAATCAGCCACATGACCAAAAGACTCAGCTTCTTCTATCAATTCAGAACCACGGGCAGCAAGCCGGCGTTTCGCCTGCCGCACCAGGGCCGACAGTTCCCAGGGGATGACCTGGATTCCAAACCGTTCCAGAAGCTCGCCTTCATTTATAATCACCGAATAAAAATCCCGCGGTCTGGTGCCGATCTGACCAATTCGGGCGTTTTTAAAGTGTTTAACCACATTGGCAGCCCGGAGAAAATTGACAAAGCCCTGTCCAAAAACCGGTTCGTCCAGACGTGAGTTGACAATGTAGGTGAACGGGACCCCGAATCTCTGAAGCACTTTTCCGGTTGCAAAGAGCCCGCACTGAGTGTCGCGAAGCCGAGTGCCATCAGGTTCAGGAGAATTATCCCGCGGCCCCCACAGCAGCAGTGGACGACTGATGGATCTGGCGGCAAGGGCCACTGCCCCTTCACATCCGAAATTACAATGAGGCGCAAACACCGCGTCAACTCCCGCCGCCCGGAATTTCTCGGCGACGGCGACAGCCTCGTTTTCGGTGACCAGCAAGCCATCGGAACAGGTCCCATGCAAGTCAATAAGTTCGACCTCCGGAGCAAGTTCCCGCATCCGTTTTATAATTTTGTCTCTTTCCAGTCTTGACTCCTCCTGCGAGAAAAAAACCCGCCTGGTTGGGAGAAATCCCAGCTTGAATTTGTTCCGCATATGGCCTGCCTCCTTTTTTGGCACGTGTCAACTATAGCACACAAATTGACACGTGTCAAGTGTTTTTCCGATTTTAATTTAAGTAACTATACACACCGGGGCGAACAAAACTCTGCTGATGAAATTCTCAATAAAGGCGTCTTATTGCCCCGATCCAACCGGAAGACTGCAATGACAATTTTTCATATTCAATCCTTAAAAACATAGTGGCAAGGCTTGACTAAGGCCCCAGAATGATATATTTTTATTCGGTATAATGAACCATCCCGGATGAAAATTGCGGCATGCCGTCTGAACAGAGATGGCACCGCAAATAAAGCAACATTTTTAACGAACTTTGAAGAATAATAATGATAACGGCTGAAGACATCGCCAAACAGGCCGGCTTGTCGCGTTATACGGTATCGAAGGTGCTCAACGGCGCCGCCGGAGTACGTCAGGCAACCCGGGACCGGGTGCTGCGGATCTGCGATGAGCTCGGCTACATTCCCGATCACAACGCGCGGGGACTGCGGCGCGGCGCCACCAACCTGGTCGCGCTGGTCGTACCCTATGTCACCGATCAATTCTACAGTGCGATGATCGAAGAACTTGAACAGCTGGCCGCCGCCGCCGGCTTCATGCTCATTTACAAATCCAGTTATAATGACGCCGCAGTCGAACGCGCCATCATCCGCAGTTTTCTGGCGCTCAAGGTCTGCGCTCTGCTGGCGGTTCCGGCCACGCCCGGAGCTGACCTGAAAACCCATGAACTCGCCGCCCGTAATCTGCCGGTGATTTACCTCGACCGGCCGCTCTCGGACGACTGCTTCTGCGTGTTGAACGACAACCGCGCTTCCGGCGCCGCCATGACTGCCCGGCTGCTCAAACACACTCCGGACATCTGGTATTTGGACAGCTTTTACGGCAACGGCAATCCCACCGCGGTCGAACGCCGCGCCGGCTACACCGACGAAATGCGCCGCCATGGTCTTGAGCCGCGTTATCTGCCGGTCCGGAGCACAATTCGTCAGGACAACGAACATTTCGCTTTCGAAAACGTTTCCGCCTTTTTCAGTTCCGGAAACAGCTGCGGCGGCCTCTTCTGTGTGACCGACACCACCGCCCTCGGCGCGATGGCGGCAGTCCGGAAATACGGTCTGACTCCGGGAAAGGATTTTTTTACCGGCGGCCATGACGATCTGCGTTTCGGAGCCTATGCCAGTCCGGCGCTGACCACCATGCGCCAGCCGCTCAACGCCATGTGCGCCGCCGCCTTTGAAATGCTGCAGGAGTGCCTGAGAGGAGAGCCCCCGGCGATTCGGCGCCGGATGTTCAACTCCGAACTCATCGTGCGCGATTCGGGCTGATTGCGGCCGGTCCCTCCGGACCGCTCTTCCAATTGCGGTCCTGCCGCACGGATTTCAACGGAATACACTAAAAAATCAAGTGCGGGATTTTCAGTAAAACCAAAGCCAAAGAACAGGTATACTTCAATGAAATCACCTTATCACCACTGCATCGACGGCGAACCGCTGAATTTTCCCCAGGGCAGTCCCGTAATATCCCCGGAGATGCCGCCCAAATCCATACGTCTGCTGGAAAAGCTGAAACTGGCTGTTCCCTTCCGGCAGACCGAAGTATCGGTCGGGGAACTGAACCGGCTGGCCGAAGAAATTTTCGGCGTCCGGCTGCAAACCCGGGAAGAGGCTTTCCTGGTCAATTTTACTGAAACCGGCGTCCACATCAGTTACGCCTGCCAAGCGGGACACTATTACGGAGTGCAGACCTTTCTGCAGAAACTTGAGGAAACCGGTCAGCGGGCATTCACGCTTTACCAGTCTCCGCTGGGTGACCGCGGCCTGAAAATTTATCTGCCGGATCCCTCCGAAGCCGGTTTCCGGGACTTCAAACGGATAATCGACCTGGCGGCGCAATGCAAATTCAATTTCGTCATGCTCGAACTGGGCGGCGCCTTGGAATACAAAAGCCACCCGGAAATCAACGCCGGCTGGATCGAATACACGGCATTCATGCGGGAGTATCCCGGCAAAACCCTGGACCTTCAGACCCGGTTTCCGTGGCGCAGAAATTCGATCCATTCGGAAAACGGCGGCGGCAGGGTCCTGACCCAGGCGCAGTTCATGGAACTGGTCGAATACTGCCGCGACCGCTGTCTTGAAGTCATTCCGGAAATGCCGTCGCTCTCGCACTCGGATTATCTGCTGACCCGCCATCCGGAACTCGCTGAACGCCGGGAGGATCCTCTGCCCGACACCTGCTGCCCGCGGAATCCGGGCTATCATCGGCTTTATTTTGACCTGCTTGATGAAGTTATCCGGCTGCTGCATCCGCGTCGGATCCACATCGGACACGACGAATATTACACGGCCGGACTCTGTCCGCGCTGCCGGGGAAAAAACATCGCCGACCTTTATGCGCAGGACATCAACACCATCGCCGGCTTTCTGCGCGCCCGGCAAATCGAACCGATCATCTGGGGGGAAAAGCTGCTGAACTCCCACTGGCGGAACGGCGAGCCAATCGGAGGCGCAGCCTGCCCGGCGAGCACTGCACTGGAGGCGCTTCCGGCCACCTGGCCGGCCATTGAAAAGATCGGGCCGCTGACCGTTTTCCACTGGTACTGGAACGTGGACCGGGAGCTGGAAAAAAACTATGCCGAGCACGGACTGAAATACTGTTTTGCCAATTTAAACGCGCCGCTCTTCAAAAATTGGCAAAGCCGGATCAGTGCCTCCAACGCATTCGGCGTCTGCATTTCCAACTGGGGTCAGACCGACCTGCGGACTCTCCAGCGTAACGGAATTCTCTACAATCTGGTCTACACTTCGCTGCTGATGTGGGAACCCGAATTCGGTTCCGAGGACTATCCTGATCTGAACCGGATCGTCTTTGAGCGCCTGTACCGTTTTCGCACCTTCCCCGCGCCGGACACGGCGGAACTGACGGTCTGCCACACGGTGCGGGCGGGTATTGCATTCCGCTATTTTTTCGACGGCTTCCTGCTCGATGAAAACGCCTATCTGCTCGGACACCACCTGTTCCGGGACAAGGCAAGCGGCAGAATACTGCGGTTTCCGGTGGTTTTCGGAACCAACATCTCGGATTCGTCCGTCAACCCGGCCCGGCAGGACATTCCCGATTCCATTCAGGATGCCTACGAACTGGACGGACGGTATCCGGAAATTTCAGGTGAATGCCTTCCTGAACGCGATTCCGACGGCGTTATGTGGTACCGGTGCCGCTATCCCCTGCCGGCGGGCTGCACTGATGTGGAGTATGTGCGATTTGAACCGGTCACTCCCGGTTCAAACGACGTAAAGGTCAAATACTTCCATTGCGCACCGGCCCCGGAGGCGGCAGAGCTGTTCCCGCAAGCGGAGAGTCGGGACTGACAGTCTGAGGTCCGGAGCGGAATAACCCGTTGGAAAATTCAACTCCGGGCAGCGGAGCATCTCTGCGCTCTGCGGGTTCAATTTGGTCTGGACCGGACCGGCGATCCCGGTTTCCGGCGCTTCAACGGTGATCCCGCCGGGCGTAAGACAAATAAACGGGATCCGGCCTCTCCCCGCATTTGCCGCGGAGCGGCGCCGCCGCCCGCGGAAACCGGTAAATCAGAATTCCCGGGCGTCCGCCGGCTCCGCTCCCGCCCGTGGAACCAGGGTTAGTTCCAGCACCGGCAGTCTCCAGCGCTCACGGAACCGCCCGCGACGGCGGCCGTGCATCAGATTGCGGATTTTTCCGGCGTCCCGATCCTGCATGCACAGCCTGAAACCTCCATTCCGGTCAGCGGCCAGATCCAGCTTGTGAAAGCCGGGCGGGCGGTGTTCGGCCAGCAGCAGCCGCACCTCGCCCGGCAAGACCAATCCAAGGTCAGCACTGTCGGCGCTGACCGCCACTACGCCGACGGCTTCAACCGGCAGATGCGGCAGGCTGCGTCGGGAATTGCTCTCAGCGAATCCGGCCAGCGAATCCGTTTGCGGAGAAAAGGCGGCCAGTTCGGCCAACGACAGCAGCGGCAGCTCTTCAATCCGGCCGCCGCCGGGGAAGCACTCGGGCGTCAGCACCTCGCCGCCATTCCGGTCACCGGCTTCCAGCACCGGAGTCGGAAAATCCCCGTAGGGATGTTTGTCCCCATCCGACAGCCAGTCCTCCGGAGCACTGCCGAAAATTCCGGATAAAATCCGTCGCTCCTCACTGTCCGGCCGGGCTCCGGGATCATCACTCAGTTCCCGAAGCCGCGCCGTCGTCAGTCCGGAACGCACTGCCAGTTGCGGAATCGACAATCCCCGGCCGCGGCACAATTCCACAAACCGCCGGTTGAAATCCGACCGTTCCGGGAAATCCCCCAGCCGGCTGCGCCGCCACAGTTCCATCAACAGTCCGGACAGCCGGGCGTCGGCCATGAGGAACTCCAGAATCGCCTCCATCTTCTCCCGGTCCGGCAACAACCGGCCGTGCAACATCTGAGACACTGCCGAAGCGGTGATCCCCAAATGTCCGGCCAGGGCTTTCTGTCGACGTCGCCCCGATTTTAACGCCGCTTTGATGGCGGCGCCGAGTTCACAGGAAAGGCGATTAGGTAATTTCACTGCCGCATCCGATCATCGTGATTTAGACTGCCGGTCAAGTTTTAACTGAACAGAAAATAATATGAAAGTTATTCTTTACATTAAAAAACTGAATGAAACCATACTTAAGCGACCTGTCCCGAACTAATATAATACAAAAAATTCATTATTCGAGTATTATCTATCAAGATTTGTTCATTTTTAATAATTTTGGCGTTTGCCGTACGGCGGCGGAAAGCGGCGGACATGACTCCGGAAGAAAATCGCGGCAAAAAAAATGGCAGTCCTGTAAGGATTCGAACCTCAACAAAGTGAACCAGAATCACTTGTGCTACCGTTACACCACAGGACTGCGCGGTTTTATAATATAACCCGCTTTTTGCAAAAAACAAGCGGTTTTCCGGAAAATTTATCCGGAGTCGGACCAATGGCGTCAGCGGACCGGCGCCACCTCCACGTCAAACGGACGCGGACGGGCCGTTTCAAGCAGTTCGGCGCGGAGCTTCTCTGCCGTCGTCGTCAGCTCCTCCCGCCGGGGCAGATCCGCCTCATACTGCCGGTAACGCCGCAAATATGCGGGCATGCCTTTCTTTGCTGCCTGCTCAGCGGCAATGAACTCCCGCACCGCCGCCGCATCGCCGGGATCGACCTGCCGGTTGCGCATGGTCTCTTCGACCAGCACCAACATCCGCAACCGCCGCTCGACCGCAGCCAGCTGTTCAAGCAGGGCCAGACACCGGGCGGAAATTTCAGCGGACGGTGTCGGCAGCCGGGTCAGATCAAGTCCGGCGGCCAGCTGTTCAGCGGAAAACCGGCCCAGTTCCCGGCCCCCGGCAGTCACCCGATATTGACCGGGATTCAAACCGGTCAGCTTAAGCACTTCCCGGTTCAATGCCGCACTCAGAGGAAACACCCGTTCCGCGGCCTCGTAATCGGCCGTGACCGGAAACGGCAGCCTCTGGGGCACATAACGGAAACTCGCACCCTCCCGGTTGAATTTCAGATTGTCCAGTTTCACATTTTCAAACGAAGCCCGTCCCTCCCCGGCGTCAATCACCACATCGCCCACTATCGGCGGGGCGCCGGCAGCCTGCAAAATCAGCGCCGCCACAATCAGGTGGCCGGGACGCCCGGGGTGCACCCGGTCCGGTCCGCAGAGGTGTGCTCCGGGATGCTGTTCGAGCAGTTCCGTTAACGGCCGGTGCAGCTCCACCAGACCGACACTCTCGGCCGCCGCCAGGTTGCGGACAATTTCCGCGCACCGGCTCAGCCCTTCCGAATTACAGAGTTTCAAGTTAGGTATCTTGAGTTCGCCGTACTGGTCATAAGGAGTCGGCGTCAGCAGCACCACCCGGCAGCCCGCGGCCTTGAGGCGCCGCACCAATTCGGTGAGGTTTTTGCGGTAGGAGCTCAGCGCCGCCTCCCGCCGTTCCGCCATGCCGGGATCCGGATCGCCATCTTTGGCATACAACCGGCGGCCGACGTCGTTCATGCCGAACATCACCAGCACCCGGTCCGGACGGCGGTCAAGCACGTCGCGCTTGAGCCTTTTCAAGGCCCCGGCGGCCCGGTCGCCGCTCACTCCGGCGTTTTCGACGATGGGGGATCCGGAGAACGCAAGGCAAAGAACAATTGCAGGTAATATTCATAAAAACCGCCGTGGGTGATGCTGTCACCCAGCGCCGTCACCTTTTCGCCGTTTTGAAACGGCGTGACCGTCCCTCCGGACACGACAGCCGGCCAAACCCCCGCCGCAAACGTAAACCAGACCGCCAGTCCCAGCCGGCCCGTTGCTTTCCGCCACCGGTTCATTCTGTTTTCCTCCTGTTCCGCCGGCGCCTCCCCAATTTTCAAGGAGGGAATTGCGGCTCAGGTCCGCACTTCCGTCCTCCCGGCCGGCATGTTGCAAAATACAATAGCCGGCCCCGGGGAATTTTCAAGCGCTCCGATGCTGCTATTCCTCCGACCACGCCGGTTTTTTGCCGAAGACCGCCCGGAACCGTTCCGGCGCCAGTTTCGGAGTGCGATTGTAGAGATAAAGCCCGTTCTGCTCCTGTTCCACGTCGGTAAGCTGGGTGTAGCAGGCGCCGGCAACGGCGGGATCGGCAATCATGACCTCGATCTGTTCGTCAATCCGGGCCAGCAGCTCCTCCGGAGTCCGGAAATTGAGTCCGTGGTAACCCCAGCCGTTTTCCGTCCCGGTCCGGTTCGCCGGCGGAATGTATTTGAATCCGCCCCACTCGTCCACAAGATAGGGCTGACCGCGGTAGCCGGTTTCCAGTTCCCCTCCCTGCCGGAACACCGGTTCGCCTTCCGGATGCAGCTTCTGCTTCAGTTCTTCGCCGGTACTCACATAGGGATGAATAGTCCACAAATCGGTTTTGATGTGGAAATATCCGCTGCAGTCGTTGACCGGTCGGGAGGGATCCAACGCCTTGGTCAGGTCATAAACCTGCTCGATAAATTCCCGGTAGAGCGGCAGGCTGTCCTCATCGCAGACAAATCCCAGACGGATTTCCCTGCTCTTGGCGGTTTCGTTCAACGGGGTCCAGGCGATGATTGAGGGATGGCTGACATCCCGCTCCACCACCTGCTGCCACTCCCGCAGAAAATTCTGCTTGGCCTCAAAACTGTACAGGTCGATCCCCCAGCTCGGATACTCCGCCCAGGTCAGATATCCGAGCCGGTCGGCCCAGTAGTGAAAACGCTCCTCAAACACTTTCTGATGCAGCCGGGCGCCATTGAACCCCGCCGCCATGCTGCGTTCAATATCGGCCCGCAGTTCGGCATCGCTCGGAGCGGTCCACAAGCCATCGGGGTAAAACCCCTGATCCAGCACCAGACGCTGGAACACCGGGCGGCCGTTGAGCAGAATGCGTCCGCCGGAAACCGTCACAGTGCGCATACCGAAATAACTGGCGACCGCATCGATGACCCGGCCGTCGCGGCAGACCTCCAGCTCAACGTCGTACAGAAAAGGATCGGTGGTGTTCCAGAGCCGCACCTCCGACAGGGTCAGAGCGCAGGGAATGCCGTCGGCGGTGCCGAATTCACCCTGCCCCGTCACCCGGCCGGCCGCGCGAACCGTGATCCGGAGCGCGTCGCCCGGATGCGCGTTGAAATAGCAGGGAGAGAACACCACCTGACTGGAGCCGGGATTGGCGGAAATCCGGCAGGAACGCAGTCCGCCGTCGGCCACCGCCTCCAGCCACACGGTCTGCCAGATGCCGGTGGTTCGGGTGTAATAGCAGCCGTAAGAACCGTATTTCGACGACTGCTTGCCTCCGCCCTGGGTTCCGGAGCGGAGCTCATCCATGGCCTGGACCACCAGACGCTGGGCTTCCCCCCACTTGACCATTCCGGTCAGTTCCACGGAAAAGCTGGAGGAGCCGCCGACATGGCAGCCGGCTTCGACGCCGTCCAGCCACACCGTGGCCCGGTAATCAACCGCTCCGAAGTTGAGAAAAATCCGCCGGCCGCGCCAGGTTTCCGGCACGGTGATCTCCCGCTGGTAAAAGACTGATTCTATGAAATCGGTCCGGCCGAGTCCGGAAAGCCGGCTCTCAAGCACAAACGGCACCATGATCTTCTCGTTGAACGCCTCGGGGTGCTCAAACACCCGGCGTTCCCGTCCGGATTGGCCCGGATCAGCCAGAAAATCCCATTCGCCGTTGAGGTTCATCCATGCCGCCTCGCGGCGGAACTGCATTCTCGGATACTCCGGTCTGGGCACAGTACTCATGTTCGACTCCCGATGAAATTGGTCAACTCCCGGCCGTGCGACTTGATATAAATCCGGCCTCTGATATATTATAGTATTGCAGGATGGCGCATGCAAACACAGGAATTATGAAAAACATAACTCAGACTATTATAATCCCCTCCGGTTCGCATGAGGAATTCGCGGTGTTCGACGCCGGCGGCTCGCGGGAGTGGCCCGACCACAGCGTGACGCTGTCTGGCATCAGCGACCTGGCGGGAGGGTATCGGGTGAACCGGACGTCCCCATCCTTTCATCTGCTGCTGCATCTGACCTCCGGAACGCTTCAGGTTGAAACTCCGGACGGCGGCGGAACCGCCGACGGCGGAACCACGGTGTTCCTGCCCGCCGGCCGCCCCCAGCGTTACTTTTCGGACCAGCCGTTCAGCATGGTCTGGTTTCATCTCCGCCCGGAGGCCGCCGAATGGCGGGCGATCAGTTGCGATTCGCCCCGGATCTTCCGGTCCCGACCGCTGGAGGCGCTGCCGGCCCTGGCCGGAACCATTCACCGAGAAGGATCGCCGCTGAGCGGAGATCCGGTGCTGCTCAAGCTGGCCTGCCAGCTGGTGCAGCGGCTGCTGGTCCGGGAGCTGAGCCGCGACGCCGCCGGAGCGGATTTGCGCCGCCGGCTGGGAAAGTCGTTCGATTTGGCGTTCCGCCGGCTCAGCCATCCCTGGAACATTGCCGAACTTGCCGCCGCCGCCGGAGTTTCGGGGTCTTATTTTTTCGCTGCCGTAAGAAAGGTTTACGGCAAATCCCCGGGAACCATCCTGACCGAAGCGCGCCTGACCGCCGCCGCCGGCATGCTGCGGTCGACCGGTTACAAACTTGAACTGATTGCGGAACTCACCGGGTTCGGCAGCGGATTCGCGCTGTCGCGGGCCTTCCGGAGGATTTACGGAATTTCCCCCGGCCGCTACCGGAGCCGGCTGCCGCACGGCCAGGTAAAATCCCCGGAGTCCGACATGTAATATTCATAAAAAAATATCTTTTATTCATATCCTAACAGGTTGATATAAGGGAATAACTGTCTATATTCATACTTGCCGACTACAAGAAACCTTCAACCAACCAGAGAGGTGGAATATGATCGTAACTACTCCAAAAATCGGCATTCGTCCGGCCATCGACGGCCGCCGCCGCGGCGTCCGGGAATCCCTGGAAACGCAAACCATGAACATGGCCAAGTCCGCCGCCGAGCTTATCAGCAGCACCCTGCGCTATCCCGACGGTCGTCCGGTCGAATGCGTCATCGCCGACACCACCATCGGCGGCGTCAACGAGGCCGCCGCCTGTCAGGCCAAATTTGAAAAGGCCGGCGTCACCGCCACTCTGACCGTCACCCCCTGCTGGTGCTACGGTTCCGAAACCATGGACATGGATCCCCTGACCCAGAAGGCGGTCTGGGGATTCAACGGCACGGAGCGTCCCGGAGCGGTCTATCTCGCTGCCGTCCTGGCCGCCCACGCCCAGAAAGGACTGCCGGCGTTCGGAATTTACGGACATGACGTCCAGGACGCCGACGACACCTCCGTGCCCGATGACGTCCGCACCAAGATTCTCGCGTTCGCCCGCGCTGCGGTCGCCGCCGGCTGGATGCGCGGCAAATCCTATCTGTCGATGGGCAGCGTCGCCATGGGCATCGCCGGTTCGATCGTCGATCCGGAACTGTTCGAGGACTACTTCAACATGCGCTGCGAATCGATCGACTGTTCGGAGTTTCTCCGCCGCATGGATGAGGGCATCTACGACAAGGAGGAATACGAACGGGCGATCCAGTGGGTCCGGAGCAACTGCCAGGAGGGCGCCGACCGCAATCCCGCCGAAGTGCAGCGCACCGCCGCCCAGAAGGACGGCATCTGGGAGTTCGTGGTCAAAATGACCATGATCGGCCGCGACCTCATGCGCGGCAATCCCCGGCTGGCCGAACTCGGATTCCGGGAAGAAGCCGAGGGACACAACGCCATCGCCGGCGGCTTCCAGGGCCAGCGCCAGTGGACCGACCACTTCCCCAACGGCGACTTCATGGAGTCGATACTGTGCAGCTCCTTTGACTGGAACGGCATCCGCGAACCCATGGTGGTCGCCACTGAAAACGATTCTCTCAACGGCGTCATGATGATGTTCGGCCATCTGCTCACCAATTCGGCTCAGGCGTTTTCAGACGTGCGCACCTACTGGAGTCCGGCCGCCGTCAAGCGCGTCACCGGCTACGATCTGCCGGTGCCGGGTCTGATTCACCTGATCAACTCCGGAGCCACCACGCTCGACGCCACCGGCGAACAGTGCGACGCCGACGGCAAGCCGGTCATGAAACCCTTCTGGGAAATCTCCGACGCCGAGTCCCGTAAATGTCTTGACGCCACCCGCTGGTGCGCGGCCAGCCACGGCTATTTCCGGGGCGGCGGCTTCTCCAGCTGCTTCAAGACCCGCGGCGGCATGCCCGTGACCATGAGCCGGATGAGCCGGGTCAAGGGTCTCGGGCCGATCATTCAGATTGCCGAGGGATACACTTTCGAACTGCCGGATGAAGTACACCGGAAACTCGACGAGCGCACCGATCCCACCTGGCCGACCACCTGGTTCGTGCCCAATCTGACCGGTACCGGCGCGTTCAAGGACGTCTACAGCGTCATGGCCAACTGGAGCGCCAATCACGGAGCGTTCTGCTACGGTCACATCGGAGCCGAGCTGATCACGCTGGCGTCGATGCTCCGGATCCCGGTCTCGATGCACAACGTTTCCGAAGACCGGATTTTCCGTCCGGCGGTGTGGAATGCGTTCGGCATGGACAAGGAAGGCGCCGATTACCGCGCCTGCGCCAACTTCGGACCGCTTTACCGCTGACCTCGCGGATCATGCAAAACCGAAACGCCGTCCGGGATTTCCCGGGCGGCGTTTTTCAATCAGTCTGCGCAACCGCTCAGCTCAGTCCCGACGGAGCGGCAGGTCGGACTTAAGCACTTCAATGTCGCCATCGAGGAGCAGTCCGGGATAATCTCCGCTCCGGCGGCTGTTGGTGATGGTCAAGTCCAGCCTCACCCCTTCCCGGCAGGTGATCCGGTTGCCCGGACCGGCCGCAAATTGATTGCCGTCCAGCGTCAGGTCGGCGGCAAAGCCCCCGATTTCAGAGTTGCGCGGCGCAAACCACATGGCGCCCTTCCCCAGTCGGGACCCGCTGATCCGCAGGCCGCGCACCGGTGTGCTGACGCCGATCAGCCGTTTGACGTCACCGCGGATTTCAATGTTTTCCAGCACGATGTTTTCCTGTACCGGCAGCGGACAGCCCGGCCGGACGCTCTGGCTGAAGCGGTCAGCGTCGAAATGCAGGGAAAATGCCGTGGGACGTTTCTTTTCCAGCACGATGTTGCGGAAGGTGATGTTGCGGCAGCCCGCGTCAAAAGTATCGCACGGCTTCTGCATGTTCCAGCGGATGCCGTCAAGTTTGACCACGCCGCGTTCATGGGTCGGCGGCGTCTTGGAAACCGCAGTCCGGCCGTCATTGGCCAGCATGGCGTTGTAGAGCCGTCCGTTGTGAACCACGGCATCACCGTTGCGCACGGTCATGCCGCTCTGCCACGGTCCCCAGCAGCCGGCCAGCAGCCGGCAGAAATAACCGGTGGTGGTCCGGTCGTCAAGGTCGACGCAGTTTTCGATCAGGCCGTTTTCGATCCAGGCGAAATTGGGCGACCCGGTTGGATAATCATGGGCATTGAGCGCGATGGGGTCGTCATAAGTGCGGAAGCGTCCGTTGCGGATGACGAAATTGCGGCCGCCGCTGAGGTGAACGCCGTCCTTGAGACCCTCGATATGCAGATTTTCCACCAGCAGTCCATCGAAGTCAGCGACCTGAATGCAGTAACCCCCCTTGGGCAGATCGAGGCATTTGAAATCGCGGATGACAAGATTTTCAACATGAAAAAAGCCCAGTTGCCCCCGCAGTCCGACCACATCGCGGAACCAGGAGTCCACGCCGTTGCACTGCAAATGCAGTCCGGAAATGGTGATGTCGCGGTCCGGTACGCCGGTATAGGCTCCACTGTTGATGAACACCTGGTGAAAAACGCCGGATTTCGGAGCAACCTTGCGCAGAATAACTCCCGGACCGAATTCCAGCGTGGTGCCGCCCCGCAGCCGGATGGTGCCGTCAATATCATAAACTCCGGGCACCGAGATCCGGATCATTCCGCCGCGATCCGCCGCCTGCTGCAATGCCGCCCGGTTGACCGCAGGTTCCGCCCCCGGAGCCAGCCCTGTGATCGCGGTCCCGGCCGGTTCCGCGGCTTCGGCACCGGCCAGACAGGTGCCGCAGAATGCAAACGCCGTAATAAATTTCATGATTTTCAATATGTGGTCTCCCCTCGTCCGCCGGACTGAAAAAGGTTGGTTCCGGACGGGCGGATGGCGGCCGGCTCCATAGCAATATAACCTTCTTTCACTGAATTTGCATCCGCAATCCGGTCAAAATTGCTTTTTTTTCGATCCGGAGTTGACAGACGATATTGGCGCGCTATATTATGTGCATACGCACAAAACAATGTCCGGAACCACCCCCTTTCCCGGCGACAGCGGGGGCGGCGGTGGAGACGGAAAAACAATGTCGGAAGTTCCATCATGTCGCGTCCGTTAAAAGTCCGCCGGATTTGCCGCCGAATGACCGGCCGGTTTTTTGATCCCGGCACCGGCGCGCCGCCGGTTGAGCTGGCCGCCGACGAGGTGGAGGCGCTGCGCCTGGTCGACCTGGAGAAACTCGAGCAGAGTCAGGCCGCCCGTCTGATGGGCATATCAAGAGGAACGCTGCAGCGCCTGCTGTACGCCGCTCGGCGCAAAACCGTGTTCGCACTGCTCAGCGGCAGTCCGCTGGCGCTGACGGGTCCGGTCCCGGAAGCAGCGTCGGCCCCCGGGTGCGGAGGCGCAGCCGGGATCTGCCGGTTCTGTCCGGACAGGATGGGGATATTACACAACTTGAAAGGAGATATCATCATGAAAATCGCTGTAACCTGCGATGCCGACCGTCAAGTATTTCAGCATTTCGGACACACTCCGGAATTTGCCGTGTTCGACGTTGAAAACGGCCGGATCGTCAACACGCAGTTCGCCCCGGTCAACGGCGCCGGACACGGTGCACTGGCCGGTTTCCTCGCCGATCTCGGGGTCAATCTGCTGATCTGCGGCGGCATCGGCGGCGGCGCTCAGATGGCGCTGGCCGAGGCCGGAATCCGGCTGGTGGGAGGTGTCTCCGGCGATGTCACTGCGGCGGTCACCGCCTACCTGAACGGCACACTGGCGGCCAATCCGGATTTCAGCTGCCATCATCATGACCACGGCGAAGGACATTCCTGCGGCGGACACGGACACGGCGAAGGACATTCCTGCGGCGGCCGTCACTGAGCCCGGAGCACAGGACGCCGGCCGGAACTTCTGAACCGCCGCCGCGGCGATTTTACTTTCCGGCCGGCGGGTCCGCGACAAAATCAAGTGAACGTTCCAGCAGGCGCAGTGTGGTGGTCACGCCGGGAAAATCCCGGAACCGGAAACAGTGTTCCGCCGCTCCGGGAAAGCGGCGGAGCAGCTCTTGCCATCCGGCATCGTCCGCCAGCGAGCGGTCGATCCCGAGCAGAAGATTAAGTCCGGGACGGCGATTCAGCAGTTCCATCCGGCGTTCAAGCTGAACGCGGTGCCAGCGGTGAAACAATTCGAGGTGGCGGAGAACTCCGGAAGCGGTCGAAGCGAAAGACAGATCCGGGAAAATCAACTCCGCGCCGCCGCTGTCAATGAACGGCGTGTCGCCGACAATCCGCCAGGCCGTCACCGTCGCGGCGAAATGGCGGTGAAACATCCGGATCTCTTCCGGCACATATCCGGAAAAACTGCGGTAATGGGAGACCAGACGCGACGATTCATCCAGTTTGAGCCGGGCCTGTCCGCGCCTGAGTCTGACCAAGGCTTCCAGACGCCAGCGCTTCATCCGCACCACCGCCGGAAAAAACGCCGCCAGTGACAGCGCATATTTCGAAGTCGGCCCGAAAAGCGCCAGGGGGCCGCTGATTTCCAGTTCGACTCCGCCGTCGCGGCACCGCCGCGGCTCGGCCAGCAGACGGAAGAACTTGAGATATTTGAACAGACGACGCAGCTCCGCCGGTTCGGACTCCGGAACCGTAACTTTCAGCGTCTGACTGCGCAGGAGCAGCCCCTGCACCAACGCCAGATTGTAACGGTTGAGCAGTTCGGCCGCCGAAAATTCCGCAATTCCGGTCAGCCGCTCGCTCTCAGGCAGATCGCCGTAGAGGTCACGGCCGCCCGCCGCAGCGAACACCCGGGCGCGGTGCCGGCTGCAATCTGTCTCGCCTCCCGCCAGCGACGCGAAGGAGCGCCGGAAGATTTCGTCACGGACCGCGGCGTAGTCCACTCCCGGTTCCGCCGCCTGAAACTTCGCCCGGCCGGCCAGCAGCCTGTTCAGCGCTGCCGCAAACCTGGGATCAAACGCCCCTCTGATCAGGGGGAGGGTCAATTCATCAAGCGCACTCCGGGAGGAACCGCTGTCAAGTGCGCTCCGGTAAACCGCAAGCAGCGCGGCCGCGCACTCCAGATGGCGGGACGATCCGGGTTCGACAAAGTCCGGCACCACCCGGACTCCTGCGCGGTGCCAGCTGATCAGATCAAAATTCAGCATCGGCTCCCTCCCCCAGGATGGCGCCGATAGGCCCGGTGATCGCGGCGGCGGTCGCTCACCCCCTGCTCGCCGGTGCCGGCGCTGACAATCTCATACAGCAGAGCGCACGTCTTCCCTCCCGCCGGCCGCAGAATCCGGCCGAGCCGCTGAACGTGTTCCCGGACACTGCCGCTGCCTGAAAGCACAATTCCCACCGCCGCCGCCGGCACATCCACACCTTCGTTGAGCACCTGCCCGGTCACCAGAATCCGGTAGATCCCTTCGCGGAAGCGATCCAGAAACGCCTTGCGTTCGGCGACCCGGGTAAGATGGGTCAGCACCGGCAGTCCGAACCGCCGGCCGATGGCATAGGCCGTGGCGTTGTCGGCAGTAAAGACAATGATCCGGTCGTCGCGGTGGGCGGTGATCAGTTCCCACAGCTTCCGGAATTTGGCCTCGCCGCCGCGGGCAATCCGCCGCTGGGCCAGGAACGACTGAAACACTTCGTGTCCGCCGGGCTGACGCGCCGTCAGTCCCACAAAGCGTCCCCAGTCCGCCGCAGAACGGAACGTGATGCCGTGACGGCGCAGAAACCCGGTGTATATTGTCCGGTGCCGGGCATATTCCGCCGCTTCTTCCGGATCCAGCCGCACGTAGATCCGGCGGGTGATGTAGGGGGACAGCACCTTCCCCTCAAGTTCGTCAATCGGAATGTCGCAAACCGTGTCCCCGATCAGGTCGGCCAGCACTTCCGCCCGGTCGGGCGGCAGTTCCGGAGTGGCCGACAATCCCAGTCGCCAGGGGGCGATGCACATCGCGGCGGCGGTCCGGTTCTCGGGACCGGGCAGATGGTGGCATTCATCAGCGATCAGCAGTCCGAACCGGTTGCCGATGAACTCCAGATTGAGTCGGGCCGAATCGTAGGTGCTGACCGTCAGTCCGGTCACTTCACGGCTGCCGCCGCCCAGCATACCGATCCGGACTCCGAAATACTTTTCCAGCACCGAACACCATTGGGTCAGCAGATCGATGGTCGGAACCAGTATCAGCGCCGGCCGCTGCAGATACGCGATCGCCAGTATCGCGAGAATGGTCTTGCCGGCGCCGGTGGGCAGCGCCGCCACCCCGCGGCAGCCGGCGGCTTTCCAGGCGGTCAGCGCGGTCTGCTGGTGCGGACGCGGTTCAACCGGAGTCCGCAGCCGGAGTTCCGGCAACGGAGCAAACGCCCGGACGGCATCCTCGAACTCCACCCGGCCCAGCTGCAGACCGGCCACCGCCGCGGCATAATCGCAGCCCCGGGCCCGCAGCGTCCCGGTCCGCGGATCGGGCCGGAACCAGGGTGCGGCCGCCGACGGCAGCTCCGCCGCCGTCAGGCCGGAAAGCTCCAGTGTGCCGCGGTCGAACTCCAGCCGGATCATCGGATCAACTCCGCAAAGGCGGCCAGGTCCGACGGCAGTTCAGCCCTGAAGCTCAACCGTTCCCCCGATTCGGGATGAGTAAACTCCAGCTCATCGGCATGCAGAGCCTGACGCGGCAGAATCAGCCGGGCGCGGTCGGCTTCAGTCAGCGCGTTGGAGCGGATCTTCAGAAAAAAAGTCTCATCCACGCCATAGAGCTTGTCACCAACCACCGGAAACCCGAGTGAATACAGCGTCGCCCGGATCTGGTGCATCCGGCCGGTGCCGAGCGTCGCCGCCACCAGCGAGAATCCGCCGCCGCACTTCACCGGCTCCAGCAACGTCACGGCCGACTCCACCGCCGCCGCACCCGCCGGGGGACGTCCGCCGGCGACAAACCGGCGTTTTTTGCGCACCGCCGACCCGGAATCGGCAATCAGAAATCCTTCGGCCCGCACCAACTCGCTGAAACGGCCGTGAACTATGGCCAGATAACGCTTGACCGCCGTGCGCTCGGTCCTGAACAGTCTGGCAGCGGCTTCCGGAGTGCGTGCGGCGGTCAGCAAACCGGAGGTCTCACGGTCAAGCCGGTTGATGAAATGCACTTTGCCGTAGCGGCTGCTCAGCAGATGCCAGAGCGTGTGGCGGAAAAACGGCCCTGAGGGGTGCATGCAGAGGTTGCCGGGTTTTTCCACCACCAGCAGAGCGTCATCCTCATAAAGCACCCGGTAATTCAGATCGGCCTCCGGCTCAGGCAGGTCGCCGGGACGATATTCAATGATGTCGTGCAGCGCCAGAATCCGCTCCGGTTCCACCACGGCGCCGTTGAGCGTGATTTCACCTGAAACAATCCGCTCGCGCCACTCCTCCAGACTCCGGTAGGTGAACCGCGCCGCCAGCTGATAGTCCAGCCGACGTCCCGCCGCGCTCCAGTCCACCGCGGTACGGATGATCCGCTGCTCCAGACCGGCGTCAGCGCCGGGCTTCATCGTCGTCATCCTGATGGTAAATCATGATTCTGACTCCCGGAAAATGCGCCTCGGCCAGCCGGGCCAGTTCGCCTCCCCGCAGATAAACCGCGGTCGAAAGCCAGTCGGCCAGAAACGCTGACGGCGCCATGACTGTCACCGCCCGGCCGGGCGCCGGCGGCACACCGGTGGCCGGATCGATGATATGCCCGTAGCGGCGGCCGGCCAAAATTACAAAACGCTCGTAATCACCCGAAGTCGAAAGCGACGTGTCGCCGGGCAGTTCCAGCACCCGCTCCCGCACCCGGTCCGGCGCCCCGGGATCGGTCACGCCGATCCGGTAGGATCCGCGCCCGGGCGGCGGTTCCGGCAGCAGCCGCAGATTGCCGCCCAGGTCGATCACCCCCGCCCGGATCCCGGCGGCGACCGCCGCCGCGGCCGCCCGATCCACCGCGCAGCCTTTGGCCACCCCGCCGAGGTCGAGCGCCATTCCCCTGCGGGTGAATCTGACCGTGCGGGCGCGATCATCGAATATTACCTTGTCAAGTCCGACCAGCTCCCGGGCCGCAGCCACCTCGGTTTCCGACGGCGGCTCCGCGCCGCGTCTGCGGTAGAATCCCCAAAGGTCCATAAGAGGCTTGACGCTGACGTCAAACGCTCCTCCGCTGAATGCATAAGCCTGGCGCGCCTCACTCAGGATCGACCACAGCAAATCCGAACACCGGAACGGCTGCTCAAAAGCCGCGGCATTCAACCGCGACAGCTCGCTGTCCGGATCATGCAGATTGCAGGCTTCAGTAATCCGCTCGAAATCGTCGATCCCGGCCCGCCCGGCTCTCTCCGCCAGCTCCGGCGTCGCGTAAAATATGAACGCCGCCCGCGTTCCCATGGTCAGGAAGTCTATCCGCAGTGCTTCGGCGCGCCGGAAGCTGAAAGTCAGAGCCACCGCCGTCACTGCGGCAAAGGCAGCCAGCGCCAACCCGATGCCGGTTCTCATCATCATGCGCCGCCCCGACTCCGGTTCAGGCCCGGACAACGGTAACCGTCACCGGTTCGCCGTTGATGTCCAGTTCGGTGTGTCCCGGCCCGGCGACAATGTCGGCGGCAAGCACCTCTCCGGCAATGTAGTCGCGGAACTTTTCCAGCACCGGCGCCAGATGTTCGGGCACTCCGCAGGTGAGCACAATCCGGTCGGTGACTTCAAAATGCTCATCTTTGCGCAGGTTCTGGATCCGGCTGACCAGCTCGCGGGCAAAACCCTCCTCGATCAGCTCCGGAGTCAGCTCCGTAGCCAGCGCAACCGTGACGCCGCCCTCGCTGGCGGCCGCCAGTCCCGGTTTTTCCTCGCGCCGGATCACCAGGTCGTCAGCGGTGATTTCCGCCGTGCCCCCGCCGGGCAGATCAATACGGCAGGGCTCCCCGTTGAGAACCGCGCTGATCTGGGCACCGGTGAACTCCGCAATCCGCGCCGCCGCCGCCTTCATGTCCTTGCCCAGGCGCGCCCCCAGCGCCTTGAAGTTGGCCTTGCAGGAACGGCTCACCAACTCGGACTCGTCGGCACAGAACTCCACCGCTTTGACGTTGAGCTCGTCGGCGATAATGCCGGCGGTCTCCTCCAGCTGGCGCCGGGCCTCGGCCCCGGGCACCGCGATCACCGCCCGGGAGAGCGGCTGACGCACCTTGAGATTGTTGGAAGTACGCAGGAAGCGACCGAGTGAAACCGCCGTCATGGTCAATTCCATCTGGCGCTCCAGATATTCATCGCGGCAGTCATCCGGCGTCGGGAACGGCGCCAGGTGAACCGACAACGGCATCCCGGACGTGCGCAGCGTACGGTAGATCGCCTCGGTGGTGAATGGAATGAACGGAGCCGCGGTGCGGGCAAATACCAGCAGCACATAATGGAGCGTGGCGTAGGCCTGCAGCTTGTCGGCATCGCTGGAACTCTTCCAGAACCGCCGCCGGCTCCGCCGGATATACCAGTTGGTGAGGTCGTCAATGAACCGGCTGAACCGGTTGGCGGCCTTCTGCAGATTGTAGGCATCCAGCTCACTGCGCACCTCTTCAACCATCTGCGCGGCCGAACTCAGAATCCAGCGGTCCAGCACGTTGGCCGGCGACTCCGGCGGACGGACCTCGCCGGCAGCCGGCTCATAACCGTCGACATTGGCGTAGGTCACGAAAAAGCTCAGCGCATTCCACATCGGGATCATCACGCCGCGCAACACCTCCCGGACCCCGGCTTCGGAAAATTTGAGATCCTCGGCCCGCACCACCTGGCTGCCCAGCATGAAGAGCCGCAGCGCATCGGCGCCGCAGCTGTTGATGACCTGCATCGGATCCGGATAGTTGCGCAGACGCTTGGACATTTTCTGCCCATTCTCGGCCAGCACCAGTCCGTTTACCACCACGTTGCGGAACGGCGGCTGATCGAAAAGCGCACTGGCCAGCACCACCAGCGTGTAAAACCATCCCCGGGTCTGATCCAGACCTTCGGCAATGAAATCAGCCGGAAAATTTGCCTCGAACCGCTCCTTGTTTTCAAAAGGATAATGCATCTGCGCATAAGGCATCGATCCCGACTCGAACCAGCAGTCGAACACCTCGGTGATCCGCCGCAGCGGCGACTTGCCGGTCGGCGACGGAATCTCAATCTTATCCATGAAATGCTTGTGCAGATCAGTGACCTTCTGCCCGCAGAGCCGCTCCAGCTCCGCCACGCTGCCGATGCAGATGGTTTCCCCCTCGGCGTTGCGCCAGACCGGCAGCGGCGTGCCCCAGTACCGGTTGCGGCTGACCGCCCAGTCGCGGGCGTTCTCCAGCCATTTGCCGAACCGACCCTCGCGGAGATGTGCCGGAACCCAGGCGATTTTGCGGTTGTTGGCAATCATTCTGTCCTTGATCGCCTCCACCCGGACAAACCAGGTCGACACCGCCCGGTAGATCAGCGGACCGTCATCGCGCCAGCAATGCGGATAACTGTGCTTGATCTGGCCGCGATGAACCAGCTTGCCCTCGGTCTTGAGCCGGGCGATGATGTCGCCATCCACGCTTTTGACGGCGCGCCCGCAGTAGTCGGGGATTTCGGCGGTGAACCGGCACTCCTCGTCAATCGGACAAACCTCCGGAATGCCGGCCGCTTTGCAGGCGGCGGCGTCGTCCTCGCCGAACCCCGGCGCGGTATGCACAATTCCGGTGCCGTCCCCGGTGCTGACGTAATCGGCCGTAATCACCCGGAACGCGCCTTTTTCCGCCAGTCCGGCAAAGTAATCGAACAGCGGTTCATAACGGCGTCCGGCCAGCTCCCGGCCCTTGCCCCGCCAGACCACCTCGGGCAGGCTGCTGCCATAATAGGCTCCGAGACGGCTTTCAGCCAGAATGAAGTTGTCATCGCCATCCCGGACCTCCACGTAATCAATATCCGGACCGACTGCGAGCGCCAAATTGCTCGGCAGCGTCCACGGAGTGGTGGTCCAGGCCAGAAACCAGGTCCGGTCGGCATCGAGCGCCTTGAACCGGATCGTAATGGCCGGATCGGTCACGTCGCGGTACCCCTGGTTGGCTTCAAAGTTGGACAGCGGCGTCGCACAGCGCGGGCAGTAGGGCAGAATTTTGTAGCCCTCGTAAACCAGTCCCTTGTCCCACAGCTGTTTGAACACCCACCAGATCGACTCCATGAAATCGCGGTCCATGGTACGGTAGCCGTTGCGGAAATCCACCCAGCGCCCCATCCGGTTGACCACCTGCTCCCACTCCGAAGTGTAACGCAGCACAATCGACCGGCAGGCCTCGTTGAATTTGTCGATGCCGTAGGCTTCGATGTCCCGCTTGCTGCTCAGATTGAGCTGTTTTTCCATCTCGTTTTCCACCGGCAGGCCATGGCAGTCCCAGCCGAACCGGCGCTCGACATACTCGCCCAGCATGGTATGGTAACGCGGCACCACGTCTTTAACGGTGCCGGCAAGCAGGTGTCCGTAGTGAGGAAGTCCGGTGGCAAACGGCGGACCGTCATAAAAAACAAATTCCCGGCCGCCCCGGGTCTGTTCTAACGAGGCCTCAAAAATTTTTTCCGACTTCCAGAATGCCAGCACCTCTTCTTCCAGCTTCGGGAAATCCACCTGATTGGAAACATTGGGAAACGCCATGTCAATCACTCCGCAGAATTATTGCAGTTTATATCAACCTGAACCATTAATCTCTTCAAATCAAACCGCCCGCGCTCCATCCCCCGGCGGCACGTCCCGCGTTCACTCCCGGCCGTGCCGTCCGAAACACCGCTTCAGATGCCGCTCCGGCGGCGGAGCGGTCAGAAGGCTCACCGTCACCAGCGCCAGAATCGACAGCGGCAGGGAATAGACAAAAGGATCCACATAGGGCCACGGATGCGCGGCAATCAGCTCGGTCCGGTCGAAGAGAGCCTGACAGATGCCCAAACCGGCCGACTCCTTGCGGTGCAGAAAAATCAGTCCGAACAGACTGACTCCGACGCCAACCCCGACGCTGGCCCACACGCCGGCCCGGGTGGCCCGCTTCCAGTAGAGCGCCGCCACATAAGCCGGCAGAAACGCCGCCGCCGCCACTCCGAAAAAGATCGCAGTCCCCCGGGCCACCATGCCCGGCGGCAGCATCATCGCAAAAATCACGCTGACCAGGATTCCGAAAAACACCCCCAGCCGGGTGGCCAGGGTGCTGTCGCGCCGCATACCGCTGATACCGCGGCAGAGATCATGGCCGATCGAGGAACCGGTGACGTGAAACAGTGAACTCATGGTGGAAATCGCCGCCGAAAGCATGGTCAGCGAAAAGACATAGAGCACCAGTTCCGGCAGCGCTTCGCGGATGAACATCGGAATTATGAGGTCGGGATTTCCGCCGGCCGCCTCAATGGCCAGCTGCCGAATGCCGGAGGCGATCCCCTTGTCAGTATGGTAAAAGAAAACGTTGGAAAGAGCGCCGACCATGTAGGCGCTGCCGGCCGTGCCCAAAATAAATACCGAACCGATCAGAATCGCCCGGTTGAGCTCGCGGGTGCTACGAACCGTCATGAAACGCACTGCCAGCTGCGGCTGAGCCAGCGCGCCGATGCCGACGCCGAGCATGAGACTGGAAACCAGAGTCCACCACCAGACCGAATTAAATTCAGGCATCACCGTCCAGCCCCGGTGTCCGAGCGCGTACTCCGCCGGCAGCCGTTCCGGAACCAGCACGGCGAGGTCGGTAAGTGCCTGGTGAGCGTCAACCACGCCGCCGAGCCTGACATAGCAGAGCACCAGCAGCAGCAGCATGCCGCCGATCATCACACTGCCCATCATGGCGTCGACATACATGACGCCCTTGAGTCCTCCGAAGATCACGTAAACCGCCACCACCGTCACAAAAATCACCAGCGCCCAGGCGTATTTGATCATCATCACTTCCTGGAGGAAACGCGCTCCGCTGATCAGAACCACGCTGGAATAGAGCGGAATGAACACGAAAATAATCAGCGCCACAAATATTTTCAAGCCATTGGATTTGAAACGCTTGCCGATCAATTCCGGAAAGGTTTTCGCATTGAGGGCCTGCCCGATCGCCCGGGTCCGGCGGCCGAACCAGATGAACGCGACGAAAATCCCGAACGCAATGTTCATGAACACCAGCCACATCAGCCCCATACCGAACTGCCCGGCAATGCCGCCGAAGCCGACCAGTGCCGAAGTGCTGATGAATGCCGCACCGTAACTCATGGCCATTACAAACGGATGCACTGAACGACCGGCCAGCAGATAATCCTGTCCGGTCCGGGTCCGGCGCCAGCCGCGCCAGCCAAGGTAGCCGATCACCAGCACGTAGATGACAATCAGCGCGGTGAGCACCACGGCGTTCATGCCGCTGCCAACGGTCTCCGGCGTCATGGCCGGCCGTCCTTTCCGTCGTCAGATCCGGCGCCGCAATTCCAGTGCAGGACCCCGTAAATCACACACAGCAGAGTCACCCCCAGGCAGCCGAGTATCGCCGCCAGAATCGAAGCATCCCCCAAGCCAAGCATCATTTTAATTGTCGTCTCCCGAACGTTCCGCACCGCCCATCGGCCGCCGCGCCCGGCGCTTCAACCTAAAAAAAAAGCGGACCAGGCTCTGTAACCCGTCCGCACAACTTCAGAAAAAACCCGACGAATTACGCCTTCTGGAAATTTCCGGTACGAATGCAGCTCGTGCAAATCCGGACACTCTTGACTGTGCCGTTGTCATTGATGCGAACCGGCTGCAGGTTGATTTCAAAAGTACGCTTCGTGTTCTTGACCACATGCATACCGATACCGCCGGCCTTCTTGGCCAGACCCTTGCGGGTGATGTGGCCGCCATTGGCCTTGACTTTGCCGCAGATTGCGCAGACCTTGCTCATATTTTCCTCACTGTTTCAAGTTTTATCCGCTGCACTGATACAGGAAGCGCCGGAAATGATATCCGTACCGCGAGCGCTCCGTGATGTCCATAAAAATGGTGGGTTGACCGGGACTCGAACCCGGGACCACCGCCTTAAAAGGGCGATGCTCTACCGACTGAGCTATCAACCCGCCGTCAAACGCTGTGATATTGACAACGTTCTATTAACATACTCCGGTTCCGGCTGAAATTCAAGTGGTTCTCCGGAAAAAACCGTTTTTTTTCCAACCGTCCCGCCGGCATCCAGACAAAACGCCGGCTCCCGGCGGCGAATTTTTTTCGCCGCCTCTCCGGAGCCGCACCGGTTTTCAGCGCGGCTGTCGAGCCAGTTCCGCCGCGATCCGGGTCACCGCGTCGTCCACCTCGTCCCGAGTGACGATCAGCGGCGGGAGCAGCCGCAGCACCGTTTCACCGGCGGTAAGCGTCACCAGATGCTGTTTTTCCAGCAGCGCACCCGAAAGCGGTCCGGCCGGCCGGTCGAGCACCAGTCCTACCATGAGTCCACGCCCCCGGACCCCCTTGACCCAGGAATAACCCCGGGACGCTTCCGCCAGCCGCTGTCTCAGATATTCGCCCTGCTCCCGGCAGTTTTCCAGCACACCGTCGCAGTCGAAAGCCTCCTGCACCGCCAGCGCGGCGGCACAGGCCAACGGCGTTCCGCCGAAAGTGCTGGCGTGCATGCCCAGACCCAGCGTGTCGGCAAACGGCCGCCGCACAATGAATCCCCCCATCGGTAATCCGTTGGCAATCGCCTTGGCCATTGACAGCACATCGGGCACCACGCCGAAACTCTGATAGGCAAACCGGGTGCCGAGCCGGCCCATGCCGCACTGCACCTCGTCACACAGCATCAGAATGTCGCGCTCGTCGCACAGAGCCCGGACCTGCCGCAGGTAATCCGGATCCGCCGGCAGAATGCCGCCCTCGCCCTGCACCATTTCCAGCATGATCGCGCAGACATCCGGCGTAACCGCCGCCTTCAGAGCTTCAAAGTCGTTGAAGGGAACCTGCCGGAAACCGGGCACATCCGGTTCAAATCCCCTGCGGTATTTGGCCCGGCCGGTCGCGGCGAGCGTGGCCAGGGTCCGCCCGTGGAAAGAGTTGTCCATCGAAATAATGGTATTGCGCCCGCCGCGGGCATTGCCGTATTTCCGGGCCAGCTTGATCATGCCCTCGTTGGCCTCGGCTCCGGAATTGGCAAAAAACACTTTGCCGTCGAATGACTCGCGGATCAGCTTTTCCGCGAGTTTCGGCATCAGCTCATTCATATAGAGGTTGGAAACATGCACCAGTTTGCCGGCCTGTTCCCGGATCGCCGCCGTCACCCGGGGGTGGCAATGACCGAGGTTGCAGACCGAAATGCCGGCCGCAAAGTCCAGATATTCCTGTCCGTCGTCATCCCAGAGCCGCGTTCCGGCGCCCCGCACAAACATCCGGCCGGGAGCATAGGTCGGCACCACATAGTTTTTGTACCGTTCAGCGGATTCTTCAAAAATCTTGCCCATTTCAGATCCTGTGTTAAAAATGTTCGACAATTATTATGGTCAGCACCGGTTTACCGGTCACGGCAGTCCGCCGCGCCGGCCGGATCAGCGCAATCCGACCGCCCGACGCACCCGCTTCAAGGTTTTTTCCGCCTCGGAGCGCGCCCGTTCGCCGTTGCGGCGGAGCACCTCTTCCACATAACCGGGATCGGCGGCCAGTTCAGCCCGGCGTCGCCGCATCGGCTCAAAGTAGTTCCACATCTTCTCGAACAGCGCCTGTTTGGCGTGGCCGTAGCCGTACCCCCCGGCCCGGTAACGTTCGCACATTTCCGCGAGTTCCTCCGGCGAGGCGAAGAGCTTGAACAGCGCCACCACATTGCAGGAGTCAGGATCCTTGGGATCGTCAAGCCCCCGGCAGTCGGTCACGATGTTCATGATCGCTTTCCGCGTCTCCTTCTCGGTGCCGAAGAGCGGAATCGTGTTGCCGTAGCTCTTGGACATCTTCTGACCGTCAGTGCCCGGCACAATCGCCACCGCTTCAGGAATATAGCCCTCCGGAATCCGGAAAATTCCGCCGTACTGGTTGTTGAATTTGATCGCCAGATCCCGGGTGATTTCCAAATGCTGCTTCTGATCCTTGCCCACCGGCACCAGGTCGGAGCCGTAAAGCAGAATATCCGCCGCCATCAGCACCGGATAGGAGAACAGGCCGTTGTTGGGAGAAAATCCCTTGGCGATCTTGTCCTTGTAACTGTGAGCGCGCTCCAGGAGCCCCACCGGAGTCACCGTGTCAAGGATCCAGGCCAGTTCACAGACCTCCGGCACCGCTGACTGCCGGAAGAACACCGTCCGGTCCAGATCGATGCCGCAGGCAATGAAGTCCAGCGCCAGGTTGAACACCCGTTCGCGCAGCAGCCGGGGTTCCGGATTGGTGGTGAGGGCGTGGTAGTCGGCGATGAACAGAAAGCTCTCTCCCTTCTCCTGAAGTTCGCAGACCTGCCGCATCGCGCCGAAGTAATTGCCCAGATGGGGAGTCCCCGAGGGCTGGATTCCAGTCAGGATTCTCATTTCCGAATTTGACGCTTTCCCGCTGTAAAGCTGTTTAAAGATTATTCCAGAGTATAGGCGCAGGCGCCGTCGCCGATCTTGCAGACCAGGCTCCGGGCCGTGATTCCGGTGCGTTTCCGATAGCCGGCGCAGACCCGTTCGGCATATTCCTCGGCGCCGTCCTGCTCCACCAGGTGGATGGTGATGCCGCCGAAACCGCCGCCCGACAGCCGCGCCCCGAGGCAGCCGGGAGTGGATTTGGCCAGTTCGACCAGGTAGTCCAGCTCGGGTGTGCTGTTCTCGAAATTCATGCGGCTGGATTCATGCGAGGCAAACAGCTGCCTTCCGAAACTGAACACATCGCCCTCCTCCAGCAGCCGCACCCCGGCCAGCACCCTGGTGTCTTCGCCGACCACATGCTGGGCGCGCCGGTATTCGCGCCAGTCCAGATTGGCGCGGGCGGCAGCCAACTCGTCAAGCGAAACGTCGCGCAGAGTCCGGACTTCGGGGAAGAGCTGACTGAGAATCCGGGCCGCCGCCTCGCAGTCGGCACGCCGGGTGTTGTATTCGGAATCCACCAGATTGTGCTTTTTCATCGAATTGATGACCACGATGGCGTAACCGGGCGGCAACGCCACGGTGCGCAGAACCTCAACCGAACGGAAGTCGCTGAGGATCATGGAATTTTCACGTCCGAACAGTGAACTGAACTGATCGAGCAATCCGCTTTTGAGTCCGAGATAGTCATTTTCGACACCCTGCCCGGCCCGCGCCCACTCCACCGGATCCAGTTCAATGCCGAACGCCACCCCCATGGCCAGCCCGGCGGCGATTTCCAGGGCTGCCGAGCTTGACATGCCGGCCGACAGCGGAATTGAACTCTCCAGTCCGCATTCAAATGCGCCAACTTCGTGGCCGCGTTTGGCCAATTCCAGCGCCATGCCTTTGACGTAACGGCTGCCGTCCCGCGGTGGTGGCGCTCCCGGCGAAGCGAGATCAAACTGCATCTCCGCGCCGTCCCGGAAATCCTTGACCCGGCAGACCGTTCCGGGAATCGGCCGCAGCGCCACGCGGGTGTTCTGACCGACCGCGCAGGACAGCACGAAGCCTTCGTTGTAGTCGGTGTGATTGCCGAGAATTTCCAACCGCCCCGGCGCCTGAGCCGCCGCAGTCGGAGTCCCGCCGAAATGGCGGGTGAATTTGTCAATCAGATCATTCATCATTTGCTCTTGCTCCTGTTATTAAAATCCTGTTCTGCACTGTTCGTAAAAACCACGGTCCGTTTTTCTGCCCGGGCCCCGCGTCTTTTCCGTCCCGGACCCGAGACAATTTCACGCCCCCAGAATACCACTCATCTGCAGCTCCGGGGACGAAGCACCTTCATGACCCGGGCCGGGATCCGCTCACATGAAGCAGATCCGCGAAATGCACTGGTCAAAATTCTCGCGTCCGCTCAGAATATCAATCTGAATGCGCAAATAATAAAGCGGAACATCGCAGCGGTCCAGCCGCGGAATCCGCACAGCATCCTTTTCAGTCGTGATAATCATTTCCGCACCCGCCGCCTTGGCCTGGTTGATGAAGTCAATCACCTCCTGCTGGGTGTAGCGATGGTGATCGGCGTAATGGTCGCAGAGCACCAGTTCAGCCCCGAGCTGACGCAGAAAACTTTCGAAGCTCTCCGGACACGCAATCGCCGACAGCGCCGCCGCCCGCCTCCCTTTAAGCAGTTCCAGTCCTTCCCGTTCCCCGGAAAAGAGCTTGACCAGATACTGCGGCTTGTGGCAGCACTCGATGATCTCGGCGCGCCGGGTGTGCCGGCGGATGAAGTTCTTGAGATGGCTGATCCGGTGACTGCCGTCGGACTTGGTCAGAAACACATAGTCGGCCCGCCGGATGTTCTTGATCGGCTCGCGCAGCGTGCCCCGCGGCAGCACATGACCGTTGCCGAAAGGATCAGTGGAATCCACCAGCACGATGTTGATATGCGGCTTGAGCATGAGATACTGAAAACCATCGTCGAGTATGATGACGTCGCTCTGAAAATGCTCAATTGCGTAAATTCCCGATTTGACCCGGTCCTTGTCGACGATGACCGCGACATCGCGCAGATTGGAAGCGAGCATATAGGGTTCGTCGCCGGCGTACTCCGAATTGAGCAGCAGGTCCCGACTGTCGGAAACCACCTTGGGAGGCATCTCGATTTTCTGCTGGGTGAAGAAATGGGCGATCCGGCGGCTCAATGGCAGTTTCCGGCTCCGGTAGCCCCGGCTGAGCACCGCGACACGCCGGCCCTTGGCACTGAGCGTGCGGGCGAAAATCTCCACCACCGGAGTCTTGCCGGTGCCGCCGCAGCTGAGATTGCCGATGCTGACCACCAGGCAGCCGAGCGCGTGATTCCGGATGATCCGCTTGGCGTACAGCCAGTTGCGGAACTGGATCGCCATGCGGTAAAAACGCGAAGCCACAAAGAGCAGATTCACCAGCAGCAGGTCGTGCCACCTGCGCCGTCGCCCCGACATGACTTCGAGGAAATACTGTTCGAGTTCCTCGGCTTTGAATTTAAATGAATGCATGGTCCCTCACGCGTAAAAAGCCATTATATAAGATAACCCTTAAATTGCCATCACACAAGCCTTTCAGTGGATAAAAACGCGCTTTTTTGCATTCCGGAGTCCGCCGGAGTCAGACCGGGGCGGTCGGTAAACCGTCCGGCCGGCGAGCGGAGCGCGCTTGCACCGGAAATCCGGCGGCGGTATATTATGCGGAAAACCATGCGAACGCTTCGGGGAGGCAGCCATGCAGCATCTGCGGAAAACTTTCAGCGAATACGCCCGGACCTTTCTAACCGGCCGACCGGATTTTGACCGCAACATACAGCTCAAACTTGACCACACGCTGAGGGTGGCGGATTTCACCGCCGCGCTCTGCCGCCGGCATTTCGCCGGCGATGCGGCACTGGCCCGGCAGGCCGCTGCCGCCGCGCTCTGCCACGACTGGAGCCGCTTCGAGCAACTGCGGCAGTTCAACACCTTCAATGACGCCGCGAGCTTCAATCACGGCCGCCGTTCCCGCGAACTGATCGAATCCCAGCACCGGCTCGATGTGCTGGCGCCGGAAGAGCGCACCGCGGTGGCGTTCGCGGTTGAATTTCATAACGCGCTGACCCCGCCGCCGCCGCCCTCGCCGGCCGCCGGTCGTCTGCTGGCCATCGTCCGGGACGCCGACAAATTCGACATCATCCGGATCCTGGCCGGCTGCGCCGCCGCGCCGGACAATCCGACCGTGACCCTGGAACTGATTCCGGACCGCCGCCTGTCACCGGAGATTGAAGAACGGCTCCGCCGCGGTGAAGCGCCGGCGTATTCCGAACTTCGGACCACGGCGGATTTTTTCGCTTCCCGGCTGCTGTGGGCGGGAGAACTGAACTTCAGCTTCACCCGAGAGGCGTTCCGGCGGGATGGCTGTTTCCGCCGGCTGGCCGCTGCGGTCGCCCCCTCGCCGGTGGTCTCCGCTCTGCTCGCCGCGGCGGAATCCGCGCTGGAGTCCGGGGAACGGTCCGCGGAGTGAGCCCGGTCCCGCGAACGGAAACCGCGGCGCGGCGGCGAAAAAAATCAGCCGAAAACCGGTTTTTCCTCTTGAAAACTCCGGCGACCCGGTTATGTTGAATCAGAACGGAACTGAAGTCGGCACTAAATTCACCGGGAGGAGGACACGATCATGTGGGATCAGGCTGTAAACATCCATGACGTCAGAATCATTCACCTCAAAACCAAAGTGCTCTTCGGCGTCGGAGCCGTCAACTCATTCGACCTTGTCGCCGCCGATCTCAGACAATCCGGCATCAGCGCCGTACTCGCCGTGACCGGCCGCCGCGCCTACCGCTCAACCGGAGCCTGGGACGCCATTGAATCCTCACTGCGCCGGCACGGCATTTCCGCCGCCATCTACGACGGGGTCACCCCAAATCCGACTGCGGATCAGGTGGATGCCGCCGCCGCACTGGGCGCCGCCTCCGGAGCCGGTGCCGTGCTCGCCATCGGCGGCGGCAGCGCCATCGAC
This sequence comes from uncultured Lentisphaeria bacterium, assembly GCA_949298075.1. GTDB lineage: Bacteria > Verrucomicrobiota > Lentisphaeria > Victivallales > Victivallaceae > UBA1784. The sequence goes on along the minus strand of CASFVA010000007.1, from coordinate 8,360 downwards.
GCCGGCAAGGGCGCGGCCATCGCCATGCGCTATCCCGGAGTGGGGGCCGCCGCGATTTTCAGCGGGGAATTTCAACCGGAAGCGGCACTGCCGGTCATCGCCGTCAACCTGACGCACGGCACCGGCTCGGAAGCCAACCGGTTCGCGGTGGTCAGTATTCCGGAAAAGGAGTTCAAGCCGGCGCTGGCCTGCGATTTTCTCTATCCGCGCTGGGCGGTGGACGATCCCGGCCTGATGACCGGACTGTCGCCGCACCAGACCGCCTACGTCAGCATCGACGCCGTCAATCATGTCGTCGAAGCCGCCACCACCCGGTCGGCCAATCCCCATGCCATCATGCTCGGGTGCGAGACCTGCCGGCTGGTATCGGAGTATCTGCCCCGGGCGCTCCGGACTCCGACCGACCCCGCCGCCCGGTATTTTCTCGCCTACGCCGCACTGATCGCCGGTCAGGCATTCGATGACAGCCTGCTGCATTACACCCATGCGCTGGAGCATCCGCTGAGCGCCGTCAAGCCGGATCTGGCCCATGGCCTCGGACTGGCCATGCTGCTGCCGGCGGTGATCGAACACATCTGGCCGGTATCCGGGCCGGTGCTGGCCGCGCTGCTGGCGCCGATCGCTCCCGGATTCAGGGGAGAGGCCGGCGAAGCCCGCTGCGCCGCCCGGGCGGTCGAACTCTGGCTGGCCCGGAACGGCGCACCCGGCAAACTGACCGATGCCGGATTTGCCGCCGCCGACGTCGACCACCTCACCGATCTGGCGCTTGCCACGCCGTCGCTGCGCTCCATGCTGGATCAGGCTCCAGACCGGGCCGACCGGGAAGCGGTGCGCGCCATCTATGCCGCTTCGCTGACGCCGCTGACCTGACGCCGGCCGCCGCTCCGGACTCAGTCGAGACGCAGCACGTCGGAGCCGAAGCCGGACAGAGTGATCTCTCCGGCCCGGCGTCCGCCGTCGATGAGGCTCGTGCCGGAGCGTCCGCCCAGATCAAAAGTTCCGGCTTCCGGATTGAAGTTGTAGACAAAGAGATAACGCTCGCCGTCGCCCTCGCGCACAGTCGCGTGGAAACCGGGAGCCGCCGGAGCCGCCGTCTCCAGTCCGTGCCGGGCCACCAGTGCGCGGTAAAATGCCCGCAGAAACTCCAGTCCGCAGCGGGCGGACTGATAGTAGGCGGTGCCGGAGCCGTAAATGTGCGATGTCAGCGCCGGAGTTCCGGCGTAGAAATCGCTCCCGTAGCCGGCCTCCATCCGGGCGCCCTCCAGGTGCAGCAGTTCGGCGTAGGCTTCGAGCGGGAAATCACCGGAGAGCCCCAGGGTGTTGTCCGCGGCTGGAATCAGGCTCTGGCGGTCCTCCGGAGTTAGTCCGTCGAGTTCCTCGTTCCAGAAGCCGAACACGTCGCGGAGTCCGCCGCCGGGCAGTCCGCCGGTGAAATAAAGATTGCTGTCGCCGACGTAGAACGACAGGTAGCTCCCCACCCAGACGCCGCCGTCGGCGATAAATTTGCGGATCGCCTCCGCCACGCCGGGCTTGAGCATGAAAAGCATCGGCGCCACAATCACCCGGTAGCGCGAAAAATCGGCGGTGCTGTCGATGACGTCGCACGGCAGGTTGAGCTCCCAGAGCGCCCGGTAGTGAAGATTGAGAGTTTCAGCATACTTCTTTTCCCCCTGGGAGGGACCGCCGGAGGCCATCAGCGCCGCCCAGGCATCGGTGTCGAACACTACAGCGACTTCCGGCTCGGTCATCGTGCCGCGCACCGGTGCGATCCGGCGCAGAATGTCGCCGACTTCGGCCACATCACGAAACACCCGGGTCCGCGAACTGCCCTCATGATCCACCACCGCGCCGTGGAACTTTTCGGAGCCGCCGCGCCCCTTGCGGAACTGGAAATACATCACCGCATCAGCGCCGTGGCCGACGGCCAGCAGGGCCTCGGCCCGGTGCAGTCCGGGCCGCTTGAGCCGGTAGTAAGGCTGCCAGTTGAGATTGCTCGGAGAGGACTCCATAAGCACCCAGGGGCGGCGTTTCATCGAGCGGTGAAAGTCATGGCACATCGCCGCCGCCGCCGCAGTGCCGGCAAAGTCCCGGACTTCCAGCCAGCCCGGATAGCGATCGTCGGCAATGAAGTCGCAGACTCCGGCCACCTGCCAGTAATCGATGTCCGGCCGGAACCCCATCATATTGGTCGTAACCGGGGCGTCGGAGAATTCCCGCACGGCCGCCACTTCATGGTGCATGAAATCGACAATCTGCCAGGTGTTGAAGCGGTACCAGTCCACGGCGAGGGCGTCCACGCAGAAGTCATCCGGTTCGATTTGGTCCCAATCGGTGTAGGTGTGGCTCCAGAAGGAACTCCACCAGGCGGCGTTGAGAGCATCGAGCGAGCCGTAGCGCTCCCGGAGAAACTCCCGGAACCGCGCTTTGCAGAGATCGCAGTAGCAGGAGCCGTTGTACTCGTTGGAAACATGCCAGCCGCCCAATGCCGGGTGCCCGGCGTAACGTTCGGCCAGCCGGCGGTTGATGTCCGCCACCTTGTCCCGGTAGACCGGCGAGCTCCAGCAGTGGTTGTGACGCAGCCGGTAGCGGTCGCGGATGCCCCGGGCATCAACTCTGAGCACTTCCGGGTATTTCCGGGCCATCCAGGCCGGACGCGCCCCGCTCGGAGTAGCCAGAAACACCCGGTGATCCTCGGCGGCCATGCGGTCCATAATCCGGTCGAGCCACGCAAAGTCGAATTCGCCCTCGCGTTTTTCGTATGAGGTCCAGGCAAAAATTCCGACCGAAAAAGTGTTGCAGCCGGCCTCGCGCATGCGCTCGAAGTCGGCGTCAATGATTTCAGGGTGGCCGAGCCACTGATCCGGATTGTAGTCCCCGCCATGCAGAAAATGGTCGTATCCGCGAATAACCGGAGCGAACTTTTTCATAAAATCCCCCTGAGTTGATGTTCAGCACTAAAACCGAAACGGGACGGCATCCGGACCGGAAGCGCCCGCATTCACTCCACCAGTTCGCCAAACAGCGTGACGCCGCCGGACCGGGTGACCCGCACCCGGCGCAGCGTGCCGGCTTCCAGTCCCGGGCGGGGCTCGAAATGCACCACAATGTTGGTGCCGGTCCGACCGGTCCAGCGTCCGGGATTGCGGGCGCTCACGCCCTCGGTCAGGACCTCAACCTCGCATCCGACGTATGAACGCAGCCCGGCGGCCACCCGCGCGCCGAGATCGTCAAGCAGAATGCGGTTGCGTTCCTCCTTGACTTCCTCCGGCACGGTGTCGGTCAGCGCGGCCGCCCGGGTGCCGGGACGCGGCGAATATTTGAAAATGTAGGCCTGTTCAAAACCAACCTCATTCATGGTGTCGCGCGTGAGCTGGAAATCCGCTTCGCTCTCGCCCGGGAAACCGACAATCACGTCAGTGGAAAACGTGACATCCGGCAGTGCCGCCCGGATCGCCGCCACCTTTTCCAGATAGCCGGCCCGGGTATACTGGCGGTTCATGGCCCGCAGCACCGCATCGGACCCTGACTGCAGCGGCAGATGAATATTGTGACAGACGGTCCGGGAACCGGCAATCGCGGCAATGAGCCGGTCGTTGAAATAGCTTACATAAGGTGAAGTGAAGCGCACCCGCAGCAGTTCCGGAATCCGGTCCAGCTCCTCCAGCAGATCCGCAAAGGGCGAGCAGTCCGGCGGCGGCGGATTGTTGTTCCCGCCCAGTCCGTAGGCCGCGACGTTCTGCCCCAGCAGCAGCAGTTCCCGGACGCCGCCGGCGACCAGACGGCGCGCCTCGGCGACGATGTCGGCCGGATCGCGACTGATCTCGCGTCCCCGGACGTAGGGTACAATGCAGTAGCTGCAGAACCGGTTGCATCCGCGGGTGATCGCGATCTGGGCGCTCCACGCCGCCGGCAGGTGTGCACCCATCGCGTCAAGCACTTCGGCCGAGGGCTCGGTCAGGGCCAGGCGGCGGCGGGCGGCCGCCAGCTCCGTCAGAGTCGGAACCAGCATGTGCAGCTGACCGGTCCCCAGAACAAAGTCCAGATGGGGCAGTTCTTCAAGCAATTCATGGCCCAGCCGCTGGGCCATGCAGCCGAGCGCACCGATAATCAGCGCCGGATTGCGGGATTTCAGTTTTTTGAGGTAGCCGATTTTCCCTTTGGCCTTGCGTTCGGCGGCCTCCCGGACACTGCAGGTGTTGAAGAGCAGCACATCGGCCTGATCCTCGCTCTCCACCATCCGGTATCCGGCGGCGGTCAGCTGGGCGGCCAGAGCCTCGGAGTCGCGCTCGTTCATCTGGCAGCCGTAAGTTTTGATGAAAACCCTCATGGCGGAGCTCCGGTTCACAGCAGCGACAGGTGATCACGGTGGATGATCTCGTCATCCCCGTCGGAACCGAGAATGTTCCTCATTTCAGCCGATTTGCAGCCCATAATCCGCCGGGCGTCGGCGGAAGAGAAGTTGACCAGTCCGCGGGCCAGAATCCGGCCGTCGGGCCCGACAACATCCACGGCGTCGCCCCGCTTGAACTCGCCCTCAACTCCGCGAACGCCCGAAGGCAGCAGGCTGCGCCCCTGTTCCAGCACCGCCCGCGCCGCGCCGGCATCAACCAGCAGCCGGCCGGCCGACCGGCTGAAAAAGCTCAGCCAGCGCTTGTGTCCTCTCAGACGCAATCCCGACGGCGTGAACAGGGTGCCGACATCCTCGCCGGCCATGATCCGCTCCATGATCCGGCGGTCGCGCCCGTCGGCAATCCAGAGGTATTCCCCGGCACGGGTCACAATCTCGGCCGCCCGCAGTTTCGAAGCCATGCCGCCAATTGAGAACCGCGAATCGTCCGTGCCGCCGGCCAGCGCCCGGATACCATCGTCAAGCCGCTCCACCACCGAAATGCGGTCGGCCAGCCGGCCGGCCTCGTCCCGGGCGCGCAATCCATTTACTGTGGTCAGCAGCAGAGTCAGCCCGGAACCGGTGAGCGAACCCAGCAGGCCGGCCAAAGTGTCGTTGTCGCCGAATTTGAGTTCGTCCACCGACACCGAGTCGTTTTCATTGACCACCGGCAGCACTCCGGACTCCCACAGGGCGTTGACGCAGTTCATGACGTTGAGGTAGCGGCCGCGGTTGCGCAGGTCGACCGCGGTGAGCAGCAGCTGCGCCACTCCGAAACCGTGCCGGGCGCACTCCTCGGAATAAATCCGCATGAGCCGGGACTGCCCGATGGCGGCCAGCGCCTGAACCCGGGCCAGTTCGCGGGGACGTTCCGACAGTCCCAGCGTTTCCATGCCCATGCCCACCGCGCCGGAGGTCACCAGCAGCACCCGGCGGCCGGACTGACGCAGCGCTGCGATGCCATCCACCAGCGCCGCGATTGACCCGCGGTCGATGAGCAGCCGGGTGCCGGCCTTGACGATCACCTGGCGGGCGGAGTCCAAAGCCTGCCGCCGTAAATCGAGGTTTTTCATAACTTTCCTGGTACAAGCAATATTTATTAATGATGTTTCCGGCTTAATATACCGCCTCTCCGCACACTCAACAAGAAAAAACCGTTTTTTTTTGAAAAAAGATTTGACAATTCCGAAAGAGTCAATATAGTACGCATGGCCCGAACCGGGACAAAGTCCGGAGGCTGTGCGGCGTCCGGCATAAAGTGGAGGAATTGAATAATGGCGACGGTTTGTCCATACTGCAACATTGAAGTCAGTGAAAGTTCGATTGAGGCCGAGGACGGGTGTTGTCCTGAGTGCGGCTCGGTAATCAGCGCCACCAGCTCTTTCTTCGGTGAAGAGGAAAACGACGACGACTACGGCGAATACGAAGGCGAAAACGACGTGTTCGACGAGGACTTCGACGACGACGAATTCGAGCGCGACGAATTTGACGACGACATCTTTGACGACGACGACCTCGGTGCCGAATTCGATGAGGACGAATTTGACGACGACGAGTTCAAGGACGAGGAAGAATCCGAGGACGACAAATTCTGATCCGGCAGCCCCGGTTTCAACCGCTCCGGCGGACTGCTGAGACCGGCGGCCGCGAGTTCATCACGCGCTTCCAGTTGAATTGCTTTGCGGCGGCGGGTCGCGGCGCCGCCATTCCGGATGCCGGCTGCGGTTACGGACGGGTGCCGGCTGGACTCAAGGCGGCCGGCCACCGGAACCTGACCGGGGAGGACATCGCGGAGCGTCTGCTGAGGCGCGGCCGCCGGATTCATCCTTGGCTGCGCCTGGAGCTGCCGCGGCGTCCTGAGCGGCTTGACTTTCCTGACGCCTCTTTTGACGCGATGCTGCTCTGCGCGGTGCTTGACCTGCATTGCCGCCACTTCGGACCAGCGCCGGCTGACCGATGAAATCCGGCAGGTGCTCAAACCGGGCGGCCTGCTCTGCTGCAATGATTTTCGGCTGGACGATACATAACGCAACCGGGAGCACTGACGCCGTTTCGAACCAGGATCCGGTACTTACGGTGTTTTTGCGCTTCCGGACGGTACCGTACTGCGCCATCACTCCCGGGAACGCATTGTCCGGCTGCTGGCGGAGTTCTCCGCAGGACTCTGGCCGGAAACGGTGTGGCCTATCATGAACGGCCATTTTTCCAGAGGTTTTTTCTGCCCGGTCCGCAAACCGGAGACGGGTAAATTTCCGGAACCGGTAAAATATTCGGCCGTCATGCCGCGTTAATCGGACAAGAATACGCCGCCTTCAGGTAATCCGGCGGCCCAACAGGAAAGGAAGCAATATGGGTTCCAACGAAAAGAAATGTACCGGAGATCTCCGGGTGTTCGTGATCGCACTGCTTACAATGATCATCGTTCTGGCGCTCTATCATGTCGGCTGCGGCCTGGTCGATTTCTTCGGCTGCGGCAGCGTTTCCAGCGGGAAACCGGCGGTCAGCAGCCGATATGTGATGGTGCCGGTGGAAAATTTCCGCCATCACCGCCGGCCCCGCGGCTGTAATTATCTCCACCGCCGCGACGGCTACCGGTGCGATTTCCGCGACGGCTACCGGTGCGATTTCCGCGAAGACAGCCGGTGCGATTTCCGCGGTGAACGGAACGGCCGTCCCGGATTCCGTGGCGACACTCCCGATTTCGTCCGCCGTCATCATCCCGACCGGGCTCACCTGAAACGGCGCGGCGTCCGCCAAACTGAAATTGGCCGCCCGCAGCCGCCGGTCCCCGGAGCTAAAGCCCGGCCTCCGAAGGCCCCGGCTCCGAAGGCTCCGGCTCCCGATGCCCCGGCTCCCATGGCTTGAGTCAGCAGCACCTCGTTTGAAAAGTACCGGTCAGGCGACCGGTATTTTTTTTGCTTTTTTGCCGATGCCACCGGATTTCCATTTCCGGACAGGTTGACTAAACCGCCCCGGCGTGCTATTATATCAGGATGTTCCGCCGCGCAAACCGGCCCCGGCCGGGACCTCATGCATTTCACCCGGCCGGCGGGAACTCTGAATGATGGAAAAATGGCAGCGTGAACTGCTCCGGGGGCTGGAGAATCCGGAGGAGCTGGCCCGGCGTTTTGATCTGCCGCCGGAGCTCATCCGGCGGGTGACCGGCGAATTCCGGTGCCGGATTTCATCCCATTGTCTAAAACTCATCCGCGCCAAGGATGATCCGATTTACCGCCAGTGCATTCCGGATCAGCGCGAACTGGAGAACAACTCCGGGCTGCTGGAGGATCCCCTCGGCGAAGAACGCGACTCCCCCGCCCCCAATGTGGTTCACCGCTACCCCTCGCATTGTCTGCTGCTGGTTTCCGCTCAATGCGCCACCTACTGCCGCTTCTGCACCCGAAAACGCAAATTCCGGACCCCGCCGGATGTCAGTCCGGAACGAATCGCCGCCGGCATCGACTACATCCGCCGGACTCAGGCCATCCGCGACGTGCTGGTTTCCGGAGGCGACCCCCTGCTGCTGACGGACGACCGGCTCGCCGGAATCCTCGGTCCTCTGCGCGACGTCGGCCATCTGGACATCATCCGGATCGGCACCCGGACCCCGGTCATGCTTCCGGAACGCATCACCTCCCGGCTCACGGCGATGTTCCGGCGTCACCACCCGCTTTACATCAATATCCACGTCAACCATCCCGCCGAACTGGATCCGGCCGCGCTCCGGGCCATCGGCCGGCTGGCCGACGCCGGAATTCCGCTCGGCAGCCAGACTGTGCTGCTCCGGGGAATCAACGACTCGGCGGAAGTGCTGCGCGAACTGTTCCGCCGGTTGCTGGCCGCCCGGGTGCGTCCTTATTATCTGCTGCAGTGCGATCTGGTCTACGGCATCAGTCACTTCCGCACCCCGATCGTCGCCGGGCTGGAACTCATGCGTGAACTGCGCGGTTCCATCAGCGGATTGGCGATGCCG
>CASFVA010000006.1 GCA_949298075.1 uncultured Lentisphaeria bacterium | reverse complement strand
GTCAACGGCGTCAATCTCAACCTCGGTGCGTCGGCTTCGGTGAGTCTGGTTTACGGCGGCGGCCGCGGCGATGTCAATGGCGATGTGACGATCAATATCGCTTCGACGTCGGGGACGATCGGCGGGGTTTACGGTGGTTCGGTGCTGCTGACTTCGCATACGGACGATGTAACGATCAGCGGCGATGTCACGCTCAACATTATTGAAGGAAATTTCTCTGATGATATTGTCGGCGGCGGCCGGGTGAACGGCAGCAGTGCCGGCGGTACCGGCACTCAGATCATTGACGGCCTGATCACTGTCAATGTCTCCGGCGGAGACTTCCTGGGTGACAATTCGGTCTATGGCGGCGGATTTGCCGTCGGTCACGGTATTGCCGAATCCGATATCGAGGCCAGATCCGGTGTCGCCATCAACTGGAACGGCGGTGAAATTGCCGGTGCAACAGCTGGACGTGGCATCTTCGGCGGCGCGTTTGCCGCTGACAATGCGATTGCCAACGTTTACGGTGTAACCATTGACGTTGCGTCCGGAATTGTCGGCAACATCTTCGGTGGCGGCTGGGCGCAGAACGGCGGCGTCTCGAATGTCGTCGGCGACGTGAACATCACGGTTGAGGGCGGCAGCATTGCCAATATTTACGGCGGCGGCGCACATGCCAAGGAGCACCAGACCGCGCTGACCTCAGTGAGCGGCAACGTCAACATTACGGTGTCCGGCGGCACGGTGGAGAAAATTTTCGCCGGCGGTCAGGTCATCAACGATGTGGTGCAGGGTAACGCCACGGTGACGGTTTCCGGCACCGCTCAGGTTGACTACCTGAGTGGCAACGGTTACCAGGACGCCGAAACGGTGGCTGGAATTTCCACTCTGGTTTTCGCCGATTATGCGCAGAGCTTCGGCGGTACGATCACCGGCTTCGACAAGGTGACTTTCTCTGGCTCCACGGCGATGACTTTCGCGGGCGGCGCGGCCCGGGTCGAAAGCTCGATCAGCAGCTGGAGCTATGTGTTGTCGGGTGCGGCGACCACCGGTGTGATTACCACCTGGGAAAGCGTGAGCGATACCTTTGCCGGCGACACCGTGGCCGTGGAGTTGTGCAGCGGCGATTACGGTCTCTCCTGGAACCTGGCCGCGGTCGATGATGCCGCGGCGTTCGGCGAGACGACCTTTGACCTCTACCTGGACGGTAATCTGTACGCGGCTGATTTCCAGCTCGGCGGCACAGTCGTCGGTTCGGTGTTTGACGGTTACAGCCTCTACTTCGACGAAGCGGACAAGACGCTCAAATTCGCGTCGACTCTGGCCTGAAATTAACGGCCCGTCTGTAATTTTCCGGCCCGGCTGAATCCAGCCGGGCCGTTTTCCATTTAGGAGCGCAGGGGCGGGTGAGGGAAAGAGCGCGGCGTGCTTTCAAGAAGCGGCATCGGTCGGTTTCGACGTTTCCCGGCCCGGCGTGCGCGAGGCCGGCGATCCCGGGGACGGGAGGCGTGGAGAGTTTCCTGCTGTCGGGTTCAGCTGACAGCGCAATTCCGGAATGGCGGCGGCTTGAAGCGCCTGAAACTTGTTCCGGCCGGGGGACGGAGTCAGGGCGCCGGCCTAGGACTTCAGCCGGGCGCGAAGCTGTGCGATTTCCGCGCTGAGCTGTTCAGTTCTGGCGGCGGCCTCCCAGTAGCGGTCGGCGGCCCGGTAGATTTCCAGTTCCGGATTCAAACGGCGCGAGAGCAGCAGGCATTGGGGATTGAAAACCCGTCCGGCGCTCAGAAAATCGGCATGAAAACCCTGTCGGTGAAAGAGCCGCAGCCAGTGGGAGAGCGGACGTACGTTGACGTGCGTAGGCTCGCTGGTATCCGATGGGGATGACGAAAATAAAATCAGGTCGCTGTAAGAACACAGTCTGGCAATCGCCAGTTCGCCATCCTCCTGAGTCAGGTGTTCCATCACTTCAATGCACAGCACCAGATCATAGCGTCGGGGAAATTCCCGGGGCAGCTCGGCAGTCAGCGACTGCACGGCGCAGAATTGGCGGTGTTCCGCCCGCACTTGGGATATGGCGTATTCCGACAGATCGATTCCGTAAGCCCCGACGCCGAGATTCCGGAAAGCCGACACCATATGGCCGCAGGCGCAGCCGGCGTCCAGCACCAGCCGGGGATGAAGCTGGTTGGCAAGTATGCGGGCGATATCATTGAACATTTTAATGAACAATGGATTGTGAACATAGTCGTTCACACCGCACTGGTGCATATAATACTCTTCGCCGTAATCAGCGGCGGTCGGCTTTCGGTGGTCCATGAGGGATTCTGCCTTGACTGAAGCAACTTATGCTCAGGAAGAGGTTTACGGCTGGGGAGCCGGGATTGTCGGCTCAATCAGTTTTCGGTAGGCTTCAAAATAGCGCCTGCCCAGAATTTTGGCACTTCCGGCGTCGAAGTGGATGTTGTCCGGATTGGGAGTCAATCCCTCGGACGTCACGAATGCGGCCGGAGCCTGTTCCGCCGCAACCCGGCGGTGGGCGGCATCCACTTCGAGTCGTGGCGGACTCCATTTTTTCCACTGGCTCAGCTGACCGATGATGAACGGCACCTGTTCCGCTCCGAGATCAGCGCGCAGCCGTTTGACTAAAGCCGTCAGGCGGTCGTAATAAACGGCGGAGCGGTCGCGACGACAGTCCGATTCGCCCTGATGAAAGAGAATGGCTTTGAGTGTGCCGGACTTCATCGCCAGGCGGGCCCGGGTCAGTGCATCGTCGTAGGGATGGCTTTTCGTGCCTTTGAAGTAACGGCCCGGTTCCCACACGTCAAGCCCGGAACCGCCGCAGGCCGCCGGAATCAGGCCGACCGTGATTTCCGGATCAGCCGCCGCCATTGCGGCGGCAAAACTGCGGGCCGGTCCGACTCCGGCGCTGGGCTTGTCAAAGTGAACCGGGTCCGAGGCAACCACCCAGTTGCCGGAACGGTCAAGCATCAGAATGCGGGGATCGAGCCGGTCGTTTTCCGTAGTCACAAAGCCGCGTCCGGCCATGTTGGATTGACCGATCAGCAGCACCAGATAAAATTTTTCCCGGGCGGGTGGCGTTACCGGTTCCGCCGCCGCCGTTGCCAGTGTGGCGATCAGCGCAACTGCCGCAAGGAACACCCGGATTTCGGCCATGATTGTCTGTTTCATGCCTCGGACCTCAATTCTGAAAGCGCCGGCAGTTGGCCCTGCCGATACAGATTTTCCGCTTCGGTGAATGCGAGAACTGCCGGTCCGAAGCCGTGGGGGTCGTTGAGCAGCCAGGCGTGCACCGCGTAGTCTCCGGTCGTGCCGTTGTAGCCCGGCGCCATGCAGCCACGGCAGGAGTTGAACACCGAGCCATCCACGCTGATATAGGTGTTGAGCGCGGCAATGCCGGCCCGGAAACCGGCCAGCGCCGCATCCTTGGCGTCGAGCACTCCCGCCGTAAGTCCTTTGCCGATGGCATAGAGAATCAGGGCGGTGCCGGATGACTCCGGATAGGTTCCCTGGTCATCCAGGCACTGGTGCCACATCCCGTCGGAACCCTGCGCGTCCAGGCAGCCGGCGACTGCGGTGTTGTAAACCTCCCGCACCCAGCCGTACCCAGGATGATCCGACGGCAGTTCCGCGGCAAGGTCGACCAGCGCATGCATTCCCCAGCCCATGCCGCGGCTCCAGAATCCCGGGGTCAGCGTATTCGGGATATTGGCATGGTAGGCCTGATGGTAGAGCCGCTTTTCCCGGTTGAACAGCCGCTCGTGGTGCAGTTTCATCTGCCGGACTGCTTCGTCAATGAAATCACTGCGCTGGTTGTCCAGTCCGGTCCAGAGCAGAAACGGGCAGACTCCGAATACCGTGTCGATCCAGATCAGTCCCGGCGTGCCGTCCTGCCGGTTGCAGCGGCAGAAGGCGCCGTCGGCGTCCCGCATCTGCCGGGTGATCAGCAGTTCCGCCGCGTTGACCATGGCCTTTTTTGCCTTGCTGATCGCGCCGGAATGCACCGCGTAGGCGGTGGCGTTGCCGCCGAAACGGTAGACGTATTCGCCATAGGCGCCGTTGACCGCCGCCACTTTGCCGTTCCAGAAGGGCCGGAGCATGTCCAGCGCCTCGTCCCGGATGGATTTGGATTCGATGGTATCGGCCAGGCGCAGCGCGGCGTACATGGTCAGAATTCCGGTGTAGCAGTAAAGCTCGCATTCCTTGCGGTAGCGCTCCCAGACGCTGCCGGCGACGTCAAAATATTTGATGTTCATCGGAGTTACCCTTTTGCTTGGCTTCAGAGTTCGTGCAGCGGCGGAATCAGGCCGGTGCGCTGTTCAACCTGATTGGCCTGGCCCAGCATCAGCATTACCGGCGCAAAACCGCGCGGATCATTGCGCCGCCACGGCCACAACGCGTAATCCGCCCGGGTGCCGCGGCCGCCGGGGCAGAAGCTCTCCCGGCAGCAGTGGTAAATTGAGCCGTCGCGGCTGACAAACCGCATCATCGCCGCCAGTCCGCGCCGATAGGGTTTGACAAAGCGGTCGCGGTCGATGCTTTTGTTCTTTATGCCGCGCCCCATTGCGTACAGAATCAGCGCTGAACCGGAGCTTTCCGGATAGGATCCGAAATCATCCATGACCTGATGCCACATGCCGTCCCGGTCCTGATAATTGATGAAGGCTTCCAGCAGATTCCGCCAGATCTCCAGAATTCGCTGGTAGTCGGGATGGTCCTTGGGCAGGTCGTAAATCAGTTCCGCCAGCGCGAACGCGACGTAACCGTTGCCGCGGCTCCACATGGTATCAATCAGGTCGGGCCTTGCCGGACGGCAGAGGGCACCAAGCTGATTTTCTTCATGCCGGTTGTTGCCGGGCGGCGGCGTCTCCCCGGGAATGCAGGCCTGCCGAAACAGACCGCTCCGGCGGTCGAACAGGCGGTCGTAATGAGCCAGAAACTGAGCGGCCGCCTCGTCAAGAAAATCCCGGCGGCCGGCACCGTGCCCGATCCAGACCAGAAACGGACAGACTGCCGACAGGGTGTCGCAGGTGATGTAGCCATGTTCCGGATAGTCCGGGTTGTCAAATATTCCTTCCGGTGAACGCGATTGCAGTGCCAGCAGCCGTTCTGCCGCCGTCACCAGGGCCGGACCGGATTCCGGCTCCAGGCCGCGGCAGAACTGCCAGGCGGCCGCCTGGCCGCCGACGCTGTAGATGTGCCGGCCGAACATGCCGCTGGTGAACTGCTTCTGCCCCTGCCAGTAGGGCCGCAGCAGCGCCTCCACTTCGCCTGAGAGGTTCAGCGCCGGCTGATTCTCGCCGCTCTGCAGAATAATTTTAGCAAGGCGGGCGGCGGCGTACATGGAGAGAATTCCCGAGTAGGAATCGAGCTGGTGCAGAGCCTTGAATTTTTTCCAGACAGTGATCCCGAGTTCACCGTAAGTCGCATTTATTTGCATGGCGTACCTTCAGAATTGAGTTGCTTGCGTCGGATGGAAATCCCGGATCAGCCCACAACTGCCCCCGGCGGCAGGTCGCCGTCGATTGTCAGCAGACGCAGCTCATCTCCGACCCTGGCCGCCAGCAGCATGCCCTGGGATTCCACTCCGCAGATGCGCGCCGGCTTCAGATTGGCGACAATTATTATGGTTTTGCCCGTGATGGCCTGCGGCGTGTAGTGCCTGGCCACTCCGGCCACCAGCTGCCGTTCTTCTCCGCCGGCGTCGATCCGCAGCCGCAGCAGCTTGGCGGAATCCGGCACCGGCATGGCCTCCAGCACCCTGGCGGTCCGGAGCTGCACCCGGCTGAAGTCGCTGATCGTGATCAATTCCGCCGGTTCCGGCCGGTTGGAAACCTGAACCGTTTGCGCCGCTTTGGCCGGTTTGACCGGCCTGGCCGGCTGGTCCGGTGCGGACTCCACCAGAATGCGGGGAAACAGCGGTTCGGTTTCGCTCATGGTGCGTCCGGCCAGGTCGCCCGGCCGGTCCAGATCGCCGATGCTGCCGAGCGTGCCGCAGGCATAACCCAGCACTTCTCCGAGCCGGGCCATTTTTTCCGGCATTACCGGAGCCAGCAGCACCGCAATGCGGCGCAGCGCTTCCGCGGCGGTGAAAAGCACGGTGTGCAGGCGTTCGGTATTGCCCTGTTTGGCGAGGGTCCAGGGGGCGCACTTTTCCAGATACCGGTTGCCGGCCCGCACCGCGTTCAGCACCGCTCCAATGCCTTGATCGAGTTTCATATCCGCGATGCCCCGCTTCATCGCCGCGACGGCGGAATCCACTTCGGCGTTCAGTTCCGCCTCGGCTTCGGTCGGGGCTCCCGGCGCCGGAATCCGGCCGCCGGTGGCCCGCACCGTCAGCTTGGACACCCGTGAAAGCAGATTGCCCAGGTCGTTGGCCAGATCGGTGTTATAGCGGGCCAGAAACGCCGCTTCGCTGAAGTTGGCGTCGTTTCCGGGAGACATTTCCGCCAGCAGAAAATAGCGGAAGGCGTCGACGCCGGCGCGTTCAATCATGTCCATCGGATTGACCACATTGCCCAGGGACTTGCTCATCTTGGTGTTGCCGGTCAGCCACCAGCCGTGGGCGAAGATGGTTTTGGGCATCGGCAGACCGATGGCCTTGAGCATGGTCGGCCAGTAAACGGTGTGGGTGGTCAGGATATCCTTGCCGATGAGGTGGCAGCTGGCCGGCCACCAGCGCCGGAACGCGGCATCGTCGGTTTTGTATCCGACGCCGGAAATGTAATTGATCAGGGCGTCGAACCAGACATAACAGACATAGTCAGTGTCGAACGGCAGTTCGATGCCCCAGGCCAGCCGCGACTTCGGCCGGCTGATGCACAGATCGCCCAGCTCCTGGCGGAGGAAGCCCAGCGTTTCGTTGGCCCGGAAGGCCGGCTGAATGAAATCCGGATGCGTCTGGATGTAATCGACCAGCCAGTCGCGGTATTTGCCCATGCGGAAGAAGTAATTGGACTCCTGGATGGCCGTGACTTCGCGCCCGCATTCCGGGCATTTGCCGTCAACCAGATCTTTTTCCGTAAAAAAGCGTTCGTCGCCGACACAGTACCAGCCGGTGTATTCCGCGCGGTAGATTTCGCCGCGGTCGTACAGCTCCTGTAAAATCTCCTGCACCACCCGGACGTGAAACTCCTGCGTGGTCCGGATGAAGCGATCATTGGTGATGCCGAGCTTTTTCCACAGCTCCTGAAACCGTACCACGGTTTCATCGCAGTGTTCCAGCGGCGTCATGCCGCGTTTGGCGGCGGCTTTTTCAACTTTCTGGCCGTGTTCGTCGGTGCCGGTGAGAAAGAAGGTGTCGCAGCCGGTCGAACGGTGGCAGCGGGCCAGCACATCGGCCAGAATTGTGGTGTAGGCGTGACCGATATGGGGCCGGTCATTGACATAGTAGATCGGAGTGGTGATATAGAATTTTTCCTGACTCATGAACGTTCTCCGCAAATTACAGCGATGCGAAATTATGAAACCCTTATAACATAACTCCGCGGCAGTGGCTATGCAACTTAAACCGACGTTTTCCGTGAAAAAAAAGCGGCGGATCACCCTCATGGAACGGGCAACCGCGGAGTTGCGGTCCGGAAAAACGCGGCCGGAACCGGTAAATCCGGTTCCGGCCGCGCCGGATGCGTTTCACTGCCGCTCAGGCAGGGGGCGTTGAGCGGAGTTATTTTTCCGCCGCGATTGCGGCCTGGGCCGCCGCCAGCCGGGCGATCGGAACCCGGAAGGGACTGCAGGAGACGTAATCCAGTCCGCAGCGGTGGCAGAATGCGACGGATCTGGCTTCGCCGCCCTGTTCGCCGCAGATGCCGATTTTGAGTCCGGGACGCACCGCCCGGCCGTTTTCGACGGCGAACTCAATGAGTTTGCCGACTCCGTTCACGTCGATGGTCTGGAACGGATCGGCGTCGATGATTTTGCGCTCCAGATAGTCCGGAAGGAAGCCGCCGATGTCGTCGCGGCTGAATCCGAACGTCATCTGGGTGAGATCGTTGGTTCCGAAGCTGAAAAACTCGGCTTCGGCGGCCAGTTCACCGGCCAGCAGCGCCGCCCTCGGAATTTCGATCATGGTGCCGACCTTGTACTCAATGGCCGGCAGTTTGAACGCCGCCGCCACCTCGGCGGCCACCCGGGCCAGGATGGTCTTCTGGAACTTGATTTCCCGGGCGTCGCAGGTGACCGGAATCATGATTTCCGGTTTGCAGGGCGTGCCGGACGTGATGAGCTCGGCCGCGGCTTCCAGAATGGCGCGCATCTGCATTTCGGAGACTTCCGGATAGGTGATGCCCAGCCGCACTCCGCGGTGTCCCATCATCGGATTGGTTTCATGCAGCGCCTCGGCCCGGCGGGCGATTTCGGCAATGTCAATGCCCAGTTCGGCGGCCAGCTCGCGGCGCTTGCTCTCCTCGCTCGGCACGAACTCGTGCAGGGGCGGGTCGAGCAGCCGGAACGTCACCGGCAGACCGTTCATCGCGGTCAGGGTGTTTTTGACATCCTTTTTCACAAAAGGCTCAAGCTGTTTGAGCGCGGCGATCCGCTCCTGGGTGCTCCGGGAGAGAATCATTTTGCGCAGGTAGAAAAGCGGCTTTTCGCTGTTTTTGCCGTAGAACATGTGTTCGGTACGGAAGAGTCCGAGACCTTCAGCTCCGAATGAACGTGCCACTCCGGCATCTTCGGGAGTGTCGGCGTTGGCCCGCACACCGAGCCGGCGGAATTTATCGACCAGCGCCATGAAGGCCTGCAGCCGCGGATTTTCACTCGAATCCATCGTCTGCACCGCCCCCTCGTAGACGTAGCCGCGGAATCCGTTGAGGCTCAGCACGTCCTGATCGGTGTAACAGCGGCCGCCGACCTTGAGCGTACCCGCCGTTTCATCGATTTCCAGCGAGCCGGCGCCGACAATGCAGCATTTGCCCCAGCCGCGGCACACCAGCGCCGCGTGGCTGGTCATACCGCCGCGCGCAGTCAGAATACCGGTCGCGGCGCGCATGCCTTCGACGTCCTCAGGGTTGGTCTCCTCGCGGGCCATGATCACGTTTTCGCCGCGCCGGGCCGCCTCAACAGCAGCGGCGCTGTTGAATACAATCCGACCGACCGCGCCGCCGGGGCCGGCGGGCAGTCCCTTGGCGATCAGAACCGCCTGTTTTTCCGCTTTGGGGTCCAGAATCGGGTGCAGCAGTTCGTCCAGCTGTCCGGGCGCCACCCGCATGACTGCGGTCTTTTCGTCGATCAAACCTTCGGCCAGCATGTCCATGGCCATGTTGAGCGCGGCGGTGCCGGTGCGCTTGCCGACCCGGCACTGCAGCATGAAAAGTTTGCGCTCCTGAATGGTGAATTCAATGTCCAGCATGTCATGGTAGTGGGCTTCGAGCTTGTTGCGGATGTCAAAGAGCTGCGCGTAAAGATCCGGGTAAAGCTCCTCCATCGACGGCAGGTGCTTGTTCTGCTCGTTGCAGGTGGCCTTGTTGAGCGGGTTCGGCGTCCGGGTGCCGGCCACCACATCCTCGCCCTGGGCGTTGATCAGCCATTCGCCGTAGAATTTGTTGTCGCCGGTGGCGGGGTCGCGGGTGAAGGCCACGCCGGTCGCCGAGGTGTCGCCCATGTTGCCGAACACCATGCTCTGCACGTTGACCGCGGTGCCCCAGTCATCCGGAATTCCTTCGATCCGGCGGTAGGAGACCGCTTTCTTGCCGTTCCAGCTTTTGAGCACGGCGCCGATGCCGCCCCAGAGCTGGGCCATGGCGTCGTCGGGGAACTCCCGGCCCAGGGTCTCCCTGATCCGGACCTTGAATTCAGCGCACAGGGCTTTGAGGTCATCCACCGTCAGGTCGGTGTCGGCGCTGTAGCCCTTGCGTTCCTTGAGCTCTTCCATGATGCCGTCAAGCTGGCGGCGGATGGCCTTGCCCTCGGCGGGTTCAATGCCCTCGGCCTTTTCCATCACCACATCGCTGTACATCATGATCAGCCGCCGGTAGGCGTCGTAGACAAAACGCTCGTTGCCGGTTTTGGCGATCAGACCGGGAATGGTGGCGCTCGACAGGCCGACGTTGAGCACCGTTTCCATCATTCCGGGCATCGACGACCGAGCGCCGGAACGGCAGGATACCAGCAGCGGATTGGTGGCGCTGCCGAACTGCTGGCCCATGGCCTCTTCCACCAGCTTCAGCGCCGCCGCCACCTGGGCCTCAACGCCAGCGGGAAGCCGGTTGCCGTTGGCAAAATAATCAACGCAGCATTCGGTGGTGACCGTGAAACCGGGCGGAACCGGCAGACCGAGTTTGGCCATCTCGGCCAGATTGGCGCCCTTGCCGCCGAGCAGATTCTTCATGGAACCGTCGCCTTCGGTCAGATTGCCGCCGAAGCTGTAAACGTACTTCTTGTCAGTCATGATGTTGTCCTTGTCGCTTTCCTTCTGTTTTTCTCTCCTTGCGGAACAACTCCGGACGCTCGCCGAGGCAAAGTCGCCGTTTTCAGTCGCCGGAAGATCCGGCGGCGCTTTTCTGTTTCGCGTCTGAAATTGTCCGCCGGCGCCGTCATCTGTTTGCCGCGGCGCCGCATCACAAAAAAACGGGTGTCGCACCACCCGCTGAAACCACTATTTGAACCGGTGGATCGTCCGGAGAATTTCACGCTTCTTCGGGTTCTTGTCGAGTCCGAAAAACATGAATGATCCGTAAACTTCAACCGGATATACAATTCCGTTGACATAGGCCCGTCCGGTTTCCGCCAGATGAGCGATGCGTTCGGCCTGGATTTCCGAGGTCTGATCGTATTTGTACACCCCGATCTCCGAGCCGGAGATCAGCAGACCGGCTCCTGAAGTCGCCAGAAACGGTGCCGGCGAAAGCTGGCGCACATGGTCGACTTTGACGCCGTCGCGCTCCAGGTATGAAGCGAAATCCTCCGGCCGCAGATAGTTGTTGGCAGCGCTGCAGCCGGAAGCCAGCAACAGCAGCAGCCAGCCGGCCAGCAGGGTTCCTGAAAGCATTTTTTTAGACATTAGCGACTCTCCGCATGATTCCGGTTAAACTGGTTCAGGCGCGCTCCCGACCGGACCGGTCGGGCCGGCGGTGTTAAAGCGCTTGAAACTCACTAATATAACCCCTGGCTCCGGATAATGCAAACTCCTCAGGAGGCCGGCGGGGGCGACAGAATTTTCTCCAATTCGTCAATGGTTCGATCGGAGGCTCCCCGGTGCCGGGCAATCACCGCCGCGGCCCGTTTTCCGAGTTCCCGGCGCAGCTCCGGATCCTTCAGCAGTTTTTCCAGCTGGGGATAGAGTTCGGCGTCGGAGGTCACGGTGGCGACGGCGTCGTTTTCCAGCAGCGCATTCAGAATGAACCGGAAGTTGCGCAGCACGTGGCCGGTGACGATCGGTTTGCCGAGCATGGCCGGTTCAATCAGATTGTGCCCTTCATCATGTCCGGCCAGGCTCTTGCCCATGATGACCAGATCGGCCCGGGACATGAATTTGAGCATTTCCCCGGTGGTGTCGGCCAGCAGCACGTCCACCGGAACCGCCGGGGCCTCCCGGGATTGACTGCGGCGGCAGAATGTCAGTCCCGAGCGCTCAAGCATGGCCGCGATTTCGCCTCCGCGTTCGGCATGGCGCGGTATCAGCACCAGACGGAGCCGGGGAAAGACCTTTTTCAGTTCAATGTATTTGCGGGTGACGAACTCCTCCTCACCGGGATGAGTGCTGGCCGCCAGCAGAATCAGATGGTCGCCGGGACCGAAATAATTTTCCAGTCCGGGATCTTCCAGCTGCTCGGGGGGATTCTGGTCAAATTTCATATTGCCGCAGACCACGACGTCAGCTTCCGGCGAGACCGACTTGTAACGCTTGAAGTCGGCGTCGGTCTGAACCATGATGCGGTTGAACTTGCGCAGCAGCGGATCGAAAAAGATCCGGGCGCGCCGGTATCCTGCCGCCGAATGATCGCTCATGCGGCCGTTGACCAGCACCGCCGGAATGCCGCGCGCACGGCATTCCGACAGCATGTTCGGCCAGATTTCCGTCTCAAAAATCACCATCATCGCCGGCCGGATCACGTCGAAGGTGCGGCGCACCATGCCGGGAAAGTCGATCGGACAGAATATCACCGCCGTATTCGCCGGGCAGCGCTCGCGGGCCAGTTCCTGCCCGGTGGTAGTGGTGGTGGAAAGAATGAATTTGCGTTCCGGAAAGCGTTCGAGGTAGCGCCGGATCATGCTCAGCGCCACCACGGTTTCCCCGACACTCACGGCATGGATCCAGATTGCGCCGTGAAACGCCGCCAGTTCCGACCGGCGCTCCGGCGAGAAACGGCCGAACCGCTCCATGAATGTGCTTTTCCAGCCGCCGCGGTTGCGCAGTTTGTAGAGCAGTCCGGGCAGAAAGAAGAGAAATCCCAGCGGCAACAGCAGATTGTAAATGAACCTCAGCATAGCTCACTCCGCGAAATGGGTTTCGATGTAGTCGACGGCTTCAGAAAGGCTGCCGAGAATTTTTGTGCAGTACCGCGCCATCCAGGGGCTGCAGTCGCGATATTCCAGCTGGGAATATGCCACCACGAATTTGCCCAGGTCATGGGCGGCGTAAAAGACCTCCATGCTGGTGCCGATGCTCGGTTTGCTGTAGTTGACCAGCAGCAGATCGGCGTCCCGGACGTCCTGAAGATCGAATTCGACAATTTCATTGGCGCTGTCGACCTGCCGGTCGACGAATTTGCGCCGCATCGGATCCAGCAGCCGGAACTTTGCGCCCAGCCGGGCCTTGGCCGCTTCGCGCCACTCCCGCGCCGCCCCTTCGGAGGCGTCCATGATGGGGCCGGACAAGTAAATGCATTTTTTAGCCATGTTGCCTTTTTCCTCGGGTTGCCGCGTTATTGGATTTCGGCGATTTCCGGAGCCCGGCGGCGCAGCAGCTCCCTTAATACGGTCAGCGATTCAGCGGCGTCGGCGCATTCGGCAGCCGCCTCGACGGCCGCCTCGGCTTCATAGAGCGGCATGCTGCGGATGACCCGGCGCACTACGGCCAGCGCATCGGCGCTCATGCTCAGTTCGTGAACTCCCAGGCCGATCAGCAGCGGCGTGAACACCGGATCACCGGCCATCTGACCGCAGACGCTTACGAAAATATTTCGTGACCGCGCTGCTTCAACGCAATTCCGGATCAATTTGATTATTGCCGGATGCGACGGCTGGTACAGATGAGCCACCCGTTCGTTGCCCCGGTCAATCGCCATGGTGTATTGAACCAGGTCATTGGTGCCGATGCTGAAGAAATCGACCAGACCGGCCAGGGTGTCGGCGGTCAGGGCCGCGGCCGGGGTTTCGATCATCGCGCCGAGCGAGAGGTGATCGACGCAGTCGATGCCGGCGGCCTTCAGGGTCCGCTGCTGTTCGGCGATGATCTTCCGGGTTTCCAGGATCTCCCGGGAACTGCTGACCATCGGGAGCATGACCCTGAGATTGCCGGAAACTCCGGCCCGGAGCAGGGCGCGGAGCTGGATTTCAAAGAGATCGCGCCGCTCTTCCAGGCAGAGCCGGATGCCGCGCAGCCCGAGAAACGGATTGGCTTCGGCAGCCCGGAAAACCGCGCTGCTGAACTTGTCGCCGCCGACATCCATGGTCCGTATGGTCACCGGAGCATCCCCCGCCGCAATCAGCAGCCGGCGATAAATTTCAAACTGTTCATTTTCACCCGGCAGGTGGTTTTCGTCCATGAACAGAAATTCGGTGCGGAAGAGTCCGACTCCGTTGGCGCCCGCCGCCCGGGCCTCCTCGTAGCGGCCGGCATCGTCGATGTTGGCCGCGAGTTCAACCAGAAAACCGTCCGGGGTTTCCGACCGCAGCCGGCTTTCGCCGGCCAGCCGGTCCAGCAGTTCTCCGGTGCTCCGCTGTTTGACCCGGTAGGCCTCCTCGGTGCGGCTGTCGGGATTGACGATAAAGCGCCCCGAGAAGCCGTCGATGATCACCCGGGCGCCGGTGTCGAGCCGGTCAATGGCCTCCTGAGGCACCCCGACCACGGCCGGAACCTGCATGGAACGCGCCAGTATCGCGGCATGGCTGGTGGCGCTGCCGGTGGCCGTGGCAAATCCCAGTATCCGGTCCCGGGTGAAGCGGACGGTTTCCGAGGGAGTCAGGGTGGTGGCGACAATGATCCGGCGGTCATCGAGGTCGGGCGCATCCTCCGCCGTATCCGACAGGTTGGTCATGATCCGGGCGGCGACGTCGCGCAGGTCGACGGCCCGTTCCTTGAGATATTCATCCTGCATGCCGGAAAAGACGCCGATGAAGTGTTCGGTGGATTCATGGATGGCGCATTCGGCTCCGATCAGTTCCTCGCGGATGCGTTTTTCGATGTCGCCGATCAGGGCGCGGTCGTCCACCAGCAGCAAATGGGCGTCGAAGATTTCAGAGTCGCCGGACTGCAGTTTTTTGCCGACTTCGGATTTTAGTACCGCGAGCTGCCGGCGGGTGGCATCCTGGGCGGCCGCGAGTTTGGCCAGTTCAGCGGGTACCTGATCGGCGGTAATCCGGCGCATAACCGGACCGTTCCCCCGGCCGTGGGTATGGATATGGATCACCCGCCCGATGGCGATGCCGGGCGAGACCCCGATGGCCTGATAGCTGTGGGAAGTTACTGCCATTGGTCGAACCCGGAGGCGAAAAACTCCACGACAGCCCGGACCGCTTCAGCGGCATCCGGTCCGTCGCCGCGCACGGTCAGATGGGAGCCGTTGCCGGCGGCCAGCACCAGCAGTGACAACACACTGCGGCAGTCGGCTTCGCTGCCGTCGCTGTCTTTGATCAGGGTGGTATTCGCCTGATACCGGGATGCGATCCGGGCCAGCTGAGCTGCCGGACGTGCGTGCAATCCCTGTTCGTGGCGAATCACCACGGCTTCTTCCACCTGAGCCTGCGTTGTCATCTGCACTGCCTTGGTTGCAACTTGTTTTTTAATACACCAATCTTATAATATACATCAGAGAATATAAAAAATCAATTCCTTTATCATCTGCTTGCATAACTCTTGATTTTTCCCGGGAAGCGTTTATAATAAATGGCGGCGGCGGATTGGGTGCAGTGGCGCCGGAGGTGGCCGCCGGAACAATTGAGGAGGTTTTCATGCGCAGTATTCTGGTTGCGGCCGTGGTTGCCGCGGTGGCCGTGACGGCCGCGTTTTTGAGCTGGCCGGTGCGGGCGTCCGCTGATACCCAGACCTTTACTTCGGCCCGGTACGCCCTGATTCAGGGTGACATCAATGTCGGGATGCTGAATCCCGGCGCCGGTGACAATGTTCAGAATGTTCTGTTCAAACTTGACACCACCACCGGAGATGTATGGGCGCTGCAGATGACGGTGGTGAGTGGCAACGATCCCACGGTGCAGGGTGCCAACTGGTTCAAGATCGCCAATGCGGGGACTTTCCAGCCTTACACGGCGGGCGGGACGGCGGGCGCCGGCAACTGAGCCGCCGGCCGCGGTTTTATGAGGCCGGGCGGCATGGATGGCCCCGGCGCAACGGGAAACCCGCTCCGGGCAGAACGCTTGGCGCTGAATGCGGTTGCGGGATGCCCGGTGGCGTGAGCAGTCGGTTCCGGCGGCGCGGCCAGACTGGAGAGAGCGGCGGAACGTCCGGTTTGGGGAACCCGGACCGGGACGACCTTGGCTGCGCTCCGGTTTTTCGCCGGTTTCAGCGGCGGCGCCGGGGGGGCGTCTTGCCGAAGCGGGCCATGACCTGCTGGAGGTCGGCCCAGGCTTCGCGCTTGGCGGATTCCTGGCGCAGCAGATAGGCGGGGTGAAAGGTCGCCATAACCGGAATCCCGTCGTATTCAAACCAGCGTCCCCGGAGCCGGGTGATCCCCTCCTGCCGGTTCAGCAGAAACTTGGCGGCGGTCGCCCCCAGCACCACGATCACTTCGGGGCGGATGAATCCGATCTGACGGCGCAGGTAGCCGATGCACTGCTCCGCCTCTTCCGGAGTCGGAGCACGGTTGCCGGGCGGCCGGCACTTGACAATGTTGGCGATGTAAACTTCGGCGCGGCTGAACTGCATGGCGGCGATCATTTTGTCGAGCAGCTGGCCGGCTCGTCCGACAAAGGGGCGTCCCTGCAGATCCTCGTCACCGCCCGGTCCTTCTCCGACAAACATCAGGCGCGCCCGGGGATTGCCCTCGCCATAGACCACATTGGTCCGGGTGCGGGCCAGCGGGCAGCGATGGCAGTTCTGCACTGCGGCGCCCAGTTCCTCCAGCGTCGCGCCGTCGATGGGCTCCGGAGGCGCCGGAGCCGCTGCCGGCTCCGGATTGCGCACCGGGGCACGTTCTGCGGAGACCGGCGCCGGCGCGGAGGCTGCGCCGCTTTCAGATGCCGAGCTGCCGGGGCCACGCCTCCGGGGCTGCGCCTCCGGAGCGACAGGATCCAGTGCTGTCAGAACCGTTTCATCCAGGCCCGCTGTGGCGTAGGGCTGGCGGCGGGCCGCCGCCGCAATCTGTTCCAGAATATCCGCCATCCGGTATATTGCTCCCGTTGTTCGGAGTGAGTGTTCCTCCGGTGCCGTTTCCGCTGCCGCGGCAGGGAGGGCTTCCGGCATTGTCCCGCTGTCCGGGGCGCGGGTTCCTCGGGGATGCCCCCTGTCGGGACCGTCCGGCGGACGGCTCCTACGGAATTTCCGCAATTCAGGACCTCCGCCGCGGTTCCGGTGGTTGCGAAAACCGGGCGGACGGGTTATATTATAATAATATATAATGTTTTGGTTCCGGAGTCAACGCCGGAACCCGGAAATCCTATTAAAAATCGGGAGTCTCATCATGAAAGTCATCGTCGCCTATTCCGGCGGACTCGACACCTCGGTCATCGTCAAATGGGTCAGGGAAACCTACAACGCCGAAGTTATCTGCTACTGCGCCGACGTCGGCCAGGAGGAGGAACTCAACGGATTGGAGGCCAAGGCAATCGCCACCGGCGCCTCCAAGTGCATCATCGACGATCTCAACGAGGAATTCGCCCGCGACTTCATCTTCCCGATGCTGCAGGGCGAGGCCATTTATGAAAACAACTACCTGCTCGGCACCTCCATTGCCCGGCCGCTGATTGCCAAGCGCCTGGTTGAGGTGGCCAAGGCGGAAGGCGCCGATGCCATCTGCCACGGCGCCACCGGCAAGGGCAACGATCAGGTGCGGTTTGAGCTTTCGGCCAACGCGCTCGAGCCGTCGATCCGGGTGATCGCGGCGTGGCGGGATCCGAAATGGTGTTTCACCGGCCGCCTGGACATGATCGAGTACGCGAAAAAGCACAACATTCCGGTTTCGGTTTCGGCCAGGAAGCCGTACAGCATGGACCGCAATCTGCTGCATATCAGTTTTGAGGGCGGCATTCTGGAGGATCCCTGGGCGGAGTTCCCCGAGGACATCGCCGTGATGACCAAACCGCTGTCACAGGCCGCTCCCGAACCAGAGAATGTGATAATCGCTTTCGAGAAAGGCATTCCGGTCGCGGTCAACGGCGAGAAGCTGTCGCCCGCCAACCTCATGCGCAAACTCAACGCCATCGGCAAGGAGCACGCCGTCGGCCGGATTGATATTGTCGAAAACCGCTATGTCGGCATGAAGTCGCGCGGCGTTTATGAAACTCCCGGCGGCACGATTCTGGCCGCCGCCCACCGCGGACTGGAGGAAATCACCCTGGACCGCGAGGTCATGCATCTGCGCGACAGCCTGATTCCGCGCTATGCCGACATGATCTACAACGGTTTCTGGTACGCTCCGGAACGCGAAATGCTGCAGGTCATGATCACCGAGAGCCAGAAATTCGTAACCGGTGAAGTCCGGGTTAAACTTTTCAAGGGCGCCTGTCATGTCACCGGACGCCGTTCCGAATACAGCCTCTATGACGATGCGGTGGCCAGCTTCGAGGGGTTGGATGCTTACGACCACAAGGACGCCGCCGGATTCATCAAGCTCAATGCGCTCCGGCTCCGCGTTCTCGCCCGCAGCCGTCAGAAGCGGTACTGAGCGCTGTCAACATTGGATTGCAAGGAAATTTTTCGATGTCCAAAAATTATAAAATAGCAGTGATTCCCGGTGACGGCACCGGGCCGGAAGTGGTGGCCGAGGCGGTCAAGGTGCTGCAGGCCGCCGGTCGCAAATACGGTTTCACGCTGGATCTGACCACCATCGATTGGGGCGGCGAGCATTATCTGGCCACCGGCGAGCTGCTGCCCGCCGATGCCAAGGCCCGGTTGGAGAAATTCGACGCGGTGCTGCTTGGCGCCATCGGCCATCCCGGAGTCAAGCCCGGCATTCTGGAAAAGGGCATTCTGCTCAAGCTGCGTTTTGATCTTGATCAGTACATCAACCTGCGGCCGGTCCGGCTCTATCCCGGAGTGGAGACGCCGCTGGCCGGCAAAACGCCCTCCGACATTGATTATGTGGTGGTGCGCGAAAACTCCGGCGGAGTTTATACCGGCATGGGCGGCAATGTGCAGATCGATACTCCGGACGAAGTGGCCTGCCAGAACTGGGTGTACACCCGGCGCCAGGTTGACCGCTGCCTGAAATTCGCCTTTGAACTGGCCGCCAGGCGGCATTCGGCGCAGGAGCCGTGGCGCGGACTGTCGGCCGAGGACCGGGCGGCCGGTTACACTTCGCAGCTGACGCTGGTGGGTAAGACCAACGTGCTGACCTATGTCTGCGGACTCTGGGAACGGGCGTTCAATGCGATGGCCAAAAACTATCCCACGGTGAAAACCGCCTACTGCCACGTTGACGCGACTACCATGTGGATGGTCAAGAATCCCGAATGGTTCGATGTGATTGTCACCGAGAACCTGATGGGTGACATCATCACCGACCTGGCGGCCATGACCGCCGGCGGCATGGGGGTTTCCGCCGGAGGCAACCTCAACCCCAACGGGGTCAGCATGTTTGAGCCCATTGGCGGTTCGGCTCCGAAGTATACCGGCAAGGGCGTGATCAATCCGCTGGCGGCGATCGGAGCCGGGGCGATGATGCTGGATTTCCTGGGTGAGAAGGCGGCCGCCGCCGCGATCGAATCCGGCATTGCGCAGGTGACCGGAACCCGCCTTAAATCAATGGCGGCGGGCAAGATGGGGTATTCGACTGCCGAGGTCGGCGATCTCGTGGTCGAAACGCTCGCCTGACCGGCAACGGGGCAGTCCATGGAACCGGCTTACGAAACGCTGCTGGAGCGGGCCTGCGGTGAAAACGGGCCCTACCGGCGCTGGCGCTCCGGCGGCAGTTCCGGCTGCGTCCGACGCGGTGTTGATCCGGCGTCTTTGCTGGCGCTGGCGCCGCCGCCCGGCGGAGTTCTGCTCAAGGACCGGCCCAAAACCCGGGTGTTCATCAGCGGCAGGTGGTTCTGCAAAATCATTCTGCACCGGGGAGTGTGGCGGTCGTTCCGGCATACATTCCGGCCGCCGCGTCCGCTGGTGGCTTTGGCCGGGGCATTGCGCCTGGCGGAACTCGGCGTTCCCACTCCGCTGGTGGCTCTGGCGGTGCGACGTCGTCGGCTGGGGCTGCTGCCGTTCCGGGATGTACTGGTTACCGAAGCGCTTGGCGAGGGCCGGATCTTTGCCGACGAGCTGGTGGTTGGAGCCATGTCCGCCGGCATCGTCAGTCGGCTGATCAAACAAGGCGCCGCTCTGCTTGCCAGGATGCATGCCGGCGGTTTTGAACATGGCGACCTCAATCTGCGCAACATTTACGTCTGGCCGGGAGCCAACGGCGAATTTGTGGAAATGGGCGTGATTGATCTGGACGGCTGCCGGATCTGCGAAGGAGCGCTGCCCACCGCCCGGCGGCGGCGTGAAGGAGCGCGCTTTGTGAGTTCGATCATCAAGTGTCTGCGGTCGCGTCGTCCGGAGTTTCGGCTCAAGGCGAGTGATCTGGTTGGCGAGTTCTGCCTCTGTTACCGGGAGTGCTGCGGTATCGATCTGGCCGGCGACGCCATGAATAAACGGGTGTCCTATCTGATTTCACGCAAGCGCCGCAAATAATGGCGGCGTTTGTTTTTGCCGGAGCTGGAGTCCAAGCCGATCATGAGTCAAACTGTCTGCGATCCCGCCGCACTGGCCCGCCGTCTGGGATTTCCGGAGGCGTCCGGCAGTCATCTGCTTGAAGCGCTGACCCACCGTACCTACGCGGTGGAGCATGCATTGAATTACGACAATCAGCGGCTGGAATTTTTGGGCGATGCGGTGCTGGAGATCATTCAGACGGAATATCTCTTCCGGCTTTATCCCGAAGCTCCGGAGGGGGATCTCACCAAAATGCGGGCGGCGCTGGCCTGTGAAGCGTCGCTGGGAGCCTGGGCGAGGCGGCTCGGTCTGGGCAGTTATCTGCGCATCGGCCGGGGCGAGCGTGACAGCGGCGGAGCCGAGCGGGAATCGACTCTGGCGGATCTGTTTGAAGCGATTCTGGGGGCGCTTTATCTTGATTGCGGCATGGCGGCGGCCCGGCAGTTTGTACTCGAACTGCTGGAGGCGGACAACATCGATCCGGCCCGACGCCTGGCCGACGCCAATCCCAAGGGCAAGCTGCAGGAATTTTCCCAGCGGCGCTGGGGAGTGACACCGGAATACAAAATGCTCCGGATTTCCGGTCCGCGGCACCGCCCCTTTTATGAAATCGAAGCCAGGTTGAAAAAATATACTGCGGTGGGGCACGGTTCCAGCCGGAAAGCGGCCGAAAGCATGGCGGCGGAGCGGCTGGTCCGTTATCTCACCGGGGAGTGAACAGCCATGCAGTTTCAAATTGAATTGCCGGAAATCATCCGGTTCGGCCGCGGCATCCGGCGGGAGCTGCCGGCATTGCTGCCGCCCGGTCCGGTGGTGGTGGTCTGCGGCCGCCATGCCCGGGCGCGGATTGCGGGTGAACTGATTCCGGCGCTGTCCGGCCGGGTGGTTGAAGTCATTGACGATATTGCACCCGAACCGACTCTGGATGAATTGGAGAGGGTGCGACGCGCCGGTCGCTCCATCGGGGCTGCGGCTTTGGTGGGCTGGGGCGGCGGCAGCGCCATTGATGTGGCCAAGGGGGCCGCTGCGCTGCTGCATGCACCGGAACCGGCGTCCGAGTATTTTTACGGCCGGGCGGCGGCGGAACCCCGGCGGTGCTTTTTTGCCGGAGTGCCGACCACAGCCGGCACCGGGGCTGAACTCACGGCCAATGCGGTGTTTATTGACGCCGCAACCGGAATCAAACAGTCGATCCGGACGCCCGGAATGACTGCGGATGCCGCGTTCATTGACCCGGAGCTGGTGGAGGAGGCGCCGCTGCCGGTGCTGGCATCCGCCGGATTTGACGCACTGACGCAGGCGGTGGAGAGTTTTATTTCCCGCCGCGCTGACGGTTTGACCCGTGAACTCTCCCGGGCCGGGGCGGTTTCTGGCTGGCAGGCGCTGCAGCGGCTGGCGGCCGGTGAGCGGACGGCGGAAGTTTTTGACGGACTGGCCCGCGGCAGCCTGCTGGGCGGCATGGGGTTTTCCCGGGCCGGCCTCGGGGCGGTGCATGGGCTGGCGCATCCGTGCGGCAGCCGGAGCCACCTGCCGCACGGCGTGGTCTGCGCCATCCTGCTGCCGGAAGTGTTGCAGGTGAACCGGGGCCATTCGACTTTGGACGAATTGGCGCTGACGCTGACCGGCCGTCCGGATTCCGCCGCTTTCATCGCGGAGGTGGAACGGCTGCGCCAGTCACTCGGGCTGCCCGGAAATTTCCGCGGTGGATTGACATCCGATGATGTTGCGTTCATTCTGGTCAATTGCCGCTCCGGAAGCATGAAGTGCAATCCGGTTGAGCTGACCGATCACGATCTGACCGCGCTGCTGGAGAAGCTGCTATGAAAAAAATCCGTCTGGTTGCTCTCGGGGCCAATCCGGCCCGTCAGAAAACGTTGTTCTTCGACCGCTTTCTGCGCGGTGAAGTCAACCGGGCCCGCCGGATGATGGAATTTCCTTCCGGCAAAGGCATCAATTTCTGTCGGGCCGCCCGGAGTCACGGAGTGGCCGGAGCGGTGACGGTTCAGTTTGCGGGCGGCGACAACGGTCGCTTCATTGAAAACGCTTTGACGGCGGAGGGGCTGGAGTTCCGTTCCGTGCGGACCGCGGCCGCCACCCGGTGCTGCACCACCTGTCTGGATGCGGCCGAAGCGGTGATGACCGAGGTGATTGAACCTTCCGGCGCTGCCGGCGCCGACGAAGTGGATGAATTGATCCGGTTGCTGGAAGCCGAACTGACGGAGGCGGCCGGCGCTGCTTTCTGCGGAACGCTGCCGGACGGCACGACGCCGGAACTTTACCGGCGCGCCGCCGGACTGGTGCTGAAAAGCGGGGTGCCGCTGTTGCTGGATGTCTGGAAGGACATTGGCGATGTGCTGGCGGGAGACGGCCTCAAGATTTTGAAAATCAACCGTCAGGAAATGCTGCATCTCACCGGGGAAAACACCGTGGAAGCGGCTTTCCGGGTGCTTTTCCGGCGTTACCGGATCGCGTTTGCCGCCGTCACCGACGGTCCGGACCGCGCCTTTGCCGGGGACGGCCGCCGGCTGGCGGTCTATACGCTGCCCGACATCGGCCGGGTGGTCAATCCCATCGGCTGCGGCGACACGGCCAGCGCCGTGCTGCTGAGCGAACTGGTTGCCGGAACGGAGAAATTCCAGGCCTTCGCAGCCGCGCTGGCTGCGGCCAGCGCCAACGCCCTCACCGAGCTGCCGGGCAGTTTCGACCGGAGCCGGGCGGCGGAAATCAGAGCTGAAATCGGAGTTAAGATGTTATGAGTTTCAATTTCAATCCCGCCATTCTGCCGACGGTCGGTCTGCTGATTGTTTCCAACTGTTTTATGACCTACGCCTGGTACGGGCATCTCAAGACGCTGGGCAGCAGGCCGCTGATCATCGCGGTGCTGGCGAGTTGGGGGATCGCTTTTTTCGAATATCTGGTGCAGGTGCCGGCCAACCGGATCGGGCATGCCGGCAACCTGTCGCTGGCCCAGCTGAAGATCATGCAGGAAGTGATCACGCTGTCGGTATTTGTCCCTTTCAGCGTTTTATACATGCATGAGCCGCTGCGGCTCAACTTTCTCTGGGCCGGACTCTGTATGGTCGGCGCGGTCTATTTCATTTTCCGGCCATAGCGGCGTCCGGAGCGGCGCTCGGCGCCGCTGCCGGGGATGCGAGGGCAGCCGGTCCTCCGGAAGCCCGGTGCCGGGGAGCCATGGCCCCCGGCGGTGATTACGGTGCGCCGGCATCAGTTTGCGGTCGGGAAAATGAGCCGCGGACTCAGCTGGTCTCCGGTTTTTTCCCACTTGAATCCGGTCGGACGGCTGAATGGCATCAGCAGACGGTCGTTCCGGTAGAGGCCGGAGCGGCGGCCGTCATCGATGAATTCCCCGGCCGGCGAGGTCACCTTTAGCGTGTCTCCCCGCGCTTCGAGGGTGAAATCGGCGCCTCTGAGCCGGATCGAGTCGTCGTCCGAGACGGTTTCAAGCGGCAGTTCCGGGGTCGCACCCGGCTTGAATGCCTTGATGACCGTGACGATTGTTTCGTCGCGTCCTTTCAGCGAGAAGCGCAGGTGTGAGGCCTTGACCATGGCTTTTTCGATGGCAATCCGCCGGGCTTTGGCTTTGTACCAGCCCAGAAATTCGGGTTTGTGCTGGCCGTAGGCGTGATGGAAATCCAGCTTGCCGGTGCCGACGCTGCGCATGGCGACATTGGGCAGTTTCGGCGCGGCGGTGACGAGCACTCCGTCCTTATACCTGATCTGATCGGCGTAGTCGCTGTGCATGTTCCAGTTCTGCTGGAAAGTGTGATCCCGGTCGGAAGTCAGCCGGTCGACCACGATCCACACTCCGGCCGGTTTCAGGAAAAGCACCCGGCGGTGATGGCGGACACCATTGAATTTCGGCTGTACTGGCTTGCCTTCGCCCCGGGTTATCCCGTACCAGCCGTCGTAGACTCCTTCAATGACGTCGAGGTCCGGATGAATCAACACCCGTCCCGGCGCGGTATCGGTGTAAAAGGCGGGGTGAATTTTCTTGCCCTTCGAGATCAGCTGGGAAAAGCCGTCAACAGTCACGGTGTTTTTGCCGGCGCTGCCGTGAAACAGGATGTTGGAAGGATGGTCGAAATAGGCCACCCCGCCGGCGGAATCGAAGACATTTTGACCAAAAATGTTGAGACTGAAATGATTGTAGCTTTCGTCGTAATGCCCTTTGCCGTAGCGGCTGGTTTTCAGCGCGAACCAGAGCGCATCGGGCGTCCAGCCGGTCCGGCCGGTGAAGAAGCCGCCGTAAGGCAGATAGACTGAAGTGAAATTCGGCGTCTTGACTTTTTTATGCTTGTAGAGCGCGTCGTAAATGCTCTGGGCCGTGGCGTTCGGGAAATAGCGCAGCAGCAGTACCACGGAACGCCAGTAATCGCCCTCTCCGGTCGATTGCAGATTCGGATACTGACAATTGGGTTTGACCTGGCCCAGCAGCGCCAGGGAGCGCTCGGCGGCTTTGCCGCCCACGGTCGACTCAATCCAGTCAAAGCGGTCGCCGTCGAAGAGGCGTCCGCATTCGATCAGGGTGCCGACCGGCCCGTAAGTCCAGTAAGAGATGACCTGCTCGGTGTCGGAACCATCCGGCATCTGGATTTCCCAGAAATATTCCTTGAGTTTCCGCCGCGCCTGGGCTTCGCATTCGTCGGCGGCTTTGAAGTCCCGGAACATCAGCGCGGCGGTCAGCAGCGCCTTGATGTTGCAGCCTTCCTGATTGATCACGCCGGCCCGGGGGGTGATGTAGGGGAAGCAGCGGTCCATGGCCGCGGTGACGATGACCGCGAGGTCGGCCGCCGAGAGGTAATTGGCGAGCGCGTTGCGGTCGGCGGCGGCGAAACAGGCCAGTCCGGCGGCGAGTTCCTGAATGCGCAGCGCCGAGGAGAAATTGTTCTTCCAGTAAATTTTCGCGCCGTTGAAAGCGATGGATGATTCCGGCACGCTGGTGACATACTCCCACTGTTCCGGGCTGTTGGCGTACTGGTCGGCGAGCAGGGCGCCCCAGAGGGAGATCAGTTCCGGATCCCTGGTTTCAATGAATTCCGTCACCAGCGGATTGAGGTAAAATGTCAGGCACATGTTGGTGACGAAGCGCCGGTTGATGTCATTGACCGGAAACCAGAGAATCCACCCCGGCCTGCCCATGCTGAACACGCCGGACTTCTGACTTTCAAAGTCGACCAGCAGAAAGTTTCCGCTGCGCATGCCGTTGACTTCGTCGGTTTTGCGGGGATATTTGTGCTTGAATCCGCTGCGTCCGGATAATTCAGCCATGCGGTCGATCATCCGGACTTTGGCTGCTTCCAGATCGGCGATGAGGTCGCCGGAGGAGCGGTAGTTTTTCAGCCGGCCCAGAAATTCGCCGGCGATGCCCCGGACTTCGGAATAGGGGCGGTCATAGCGCAGTCGGCTTTCCAATTCCTGACGGGCTGCCGGCGTAATGCTGACGGGCGCCGAGCTGAAAACAGTGAGACGACCGGAACGCACCGGGGCGACGCCGGCCGGAATCCGGGCCGGTCCCATTTTCCGGAGCCCGCAGTCGAGGATCCACGGACTGCCTTCGCAGGTGATCACCGCCTTCTGAAACGGCGCCAGCAGCGGATCCGGTTCCACCGTCAGCGGCTCGGAAACCGCTTCGGCTCCGGTTTCGTTTTTCCGGGAAACCGGCGTGACGGCGGCCCGGTATTCCACCGGAGCGGTCGTCGGCTCAAAAACCATGCGGCGGTCTGAACCGGGAATATTCTGCCATTGGCCGTTGCGGTCGCGCCGCTGCCAGCGGATCACCGAGTTCCCCTCCAGCACCTGCTGCGGATGGCGGTAGTAGTACATCAGGGCCAGTCCCGGCTTCAACCCGTCGTCGACCCGGCGCAGAGCAGGGCGGTCAGCCCCCGGAGTCGCCGCGGTTGCCGTCAGGATCAGGGTGTTCAGCAGCACAGTCAGAAAAAAACGGAACCCTCTCATAGCCTTGATTCTCCAAGTTTAAACGTTCTGGATGCGGTGAGCGCGACCGGATGGTTCCCGGAGGCCGGAAATGCCTTCTCCCAAGGCGGTTCCGCCCGAAACTGTCCGGATTGCCCCCCGCATTGATTTCCTGCAGACACCGGGAATATAGACGGAACGGCACAGTGAAGCAAGCCCGCTCCGCGTTTTTGTCGCAAAAAAGTGTTCTCTTTGGTTTCTACTGGGCCGTGTAGGCGTGAATGAACACGATATGCAGTCGCACTCCCGGGGCGAAAACGGCAAGTTTGTTCGTGAGTTCGGCGGTAATTTCATCCCCGCTCAATCCGTAGTTCCGGGGAATCAGCAGGTGGAATGACAAAATCGGCGGCTTCCCGGAATCATCGAGCCGGAAATCATAAAGTTTGAATCCGGGATCAAATTCCGACACCGCGTTTTCGCACCGCGCTCTCCAGACCTTGACTTTGGGATCGCTGGTGTCAAAGGGATCGCAGTGCAGCAGCAGCCGTACCGGCATGGTACGGCCGATTTCAACTTCGGCGGCTTCGAGTACGTCGTGCATGGTTACCAGGTCGCCATTGCAGTCCACCTCGGCGTGCGCGGTGGCGAAGTACATGCCGGGGCCGTAGTTGTGAATGATGATGTCATGGACTCCCCTTATGCCGTGGCATTGGAGCAGCCGGGTCCGGAGTTGTTCGGCAAATTCGCGGTCGGCGCTCTCGCCCAGCAGCGGGCTGATCGCCTCTTTGAGAATGCCGCCGCCGCCGATCAGCACCAGCACCGCCACCGCGATGCCGGCGCAGCCGTCGACCGGAAAGTCGGTGAAGCGGGCGCAGGCGATCGCGGCGAGCACCACCGCCGAGGAGAACAGGTCGCTCAGGCTGTCGAACGCGGCGGCCCGGATCACTTTGGAATCAATCCGGATGGCAATGTTGCGGTAAAAGAGAAAGAGCCAGAACTTGAAGAGCATGGTTCCGGCGAAGATCGCCATGAGCAGCGGAGCGATGCGCAGCGGTTCGGGCTTCAGAATCCGCATGACCGACTCCTTGAGGAAGTTGAACCCCACGGCCAGAATGATGACTGCGAGGATTACTCCGGCAACGTATTCGATCCGGCCGTGTCCGAAAGGGTGTTCGTTATCGGGTGGACGGGCGGAGAGCTTGAACCCGATGATGGTGATGATGGCCGACCCGGCGTCCGAAAGGTTGTTGACGGCGTCGGCCGCTACCGCGACGGATCCGGTTATGACGCCGATGGTGAGTTTGACTGCGACCAGCAGCAGATTGACGGCGATGCCGACAATTCCGGTGAGCGAGCCGTAGGCGAGCCGGACCTCGGGTCGTTCGGGATGGTCGCTGTTGCGGACGAAGATTTTGATGATCAGTGAAGTCAACATGATTCTGTTGTCGGATTTCCTTTTTTACTCATTTTGAAAGCCGCGGACGCTCCGCGCCCGCACCATGGCGATGAAGCCCGCCACCAGCACCAGCAGTGCCATCAGCAGGTAGCCGGTCAGCAGCCATTTGTTGGGATGACGCGGCCAGATGTAGCACCACATCGCCGTCCAAAAAGCCAGCAGCACCCAGTCGAAAATACCGCAGAGCAGCACTGCCCGGCGGGCTGAAAAGAATTCGACCGCCAGTCCCCCCAGGCGCCAGAGCAGAGCCAGCACCGCCGTGGCCGCCGCCGCCGCCGCGAAACCGAGCGCCGCCCTGAGATCAAGATCAGGGGTTTCCGGCCCGATCGCCGCCCCTTTGAACAGGTTGAAGAGTCCGACGATGAAGCCGCCGACCGCTACGGTCAGTATCGGCAGAGAGAGCAGGGCGACTACCGCTGCGGCCAGGGATTTCAGTGTTTTTTTCATGGGTTCCTTGAATGAAAATGCGTTGAAAATAATGATCTGCCGTCCGGAAGTTCACACTCCCGAACCGTCGAAAGACGGAATGTAGTCGGCGACGGCGGACTCCTCCTCCTGAACAAAACCGTCTTCGAGTCCCGAATCGAAAAGCGCCTGTTCCACCTCCTGATACTCCTGTCCGGAAACCCGGCGGTTGAGTTCGGGGCAATCCCCCTCCGCCGCCCGGCCGCAGGGCAGATACTGGCGCATCAGACTGAACATCACTTCTCCGGAGCGGAAATGTTCCGCCACCCAGGCGATGACCCGTTTGGACTCCTCCGCCCGCCCCGGCAGCACCAGGTGCCGGATCAGCACCCCCCGGCTCAGCAGTCCGTCGGCATCAAGCTGAAAGGGTCCGGTCTGGCGGTACATTTCCAGAATGGCCCGGGTGGCGACGTCGAAGTAATCCGGCGCCGAGCTGTAACGCCGGGCGGTTTCCGGATCGGCGTACTTGAGATCAGGCAGATAGATTTGGACTTTTCCTTCGAGCCGGCGCAGGCTGGCCACGGTGTCGTAGCCGTTGGTGTTGTAGACCACCGGCAGCGGCGGCGCCGGTTCAAGGCTGGCGGCGACGGCCCGGACAAAGTGCGACGGC
Source organism: uncultured Lentisphaeria bacterium (assembly GCA_949298075.1). GTDB lineage: Bacteria > Verrucomicrobiota > Lentisphaeria > Victivallales > Victivallaceae > UBA1784. Next base: position 69,243 of record CASFVA010000006.1, on the reverse strand, counting down.
GTGACCAGGTTCAGGTTGTGGGCACCCTGTTCCGCGAGTTCCCGGTAGATGGCGCGCAGCCGTTCCACGGTGATTTCGCGTCCCCGGTTCAAGGTGCTGATTTCATGGTTCTGGCAGAACACGCAGTGCAGGTTGCATCCGGAAAAGAACACCGTGCCGGATCCCCGGTCGCCGCTGATGACCGGCTCCTCCCAGCGGTGAAGTCCGGCGCGGGCGACGACGGGCGCCAGCGGCATGGAGCAGAATCCGGCCGGTTTCCCGGCAGCGAGGGAATCCGGACGCGGCACACCGCAATTCCTGGGGCAGTCGCGGCAGAGGCGGGTCATGTCGGCGCCGGCCTTAAAGTTCGGCGAGCCGGGTGAAGGCTTCGACCGTCGGGCGGATGGGTTCACCCGTATAGATCGGCAGCACTTCGCTCTGGATGCATTTGAGGCGCGGCGCCTGCTTGAGCAGCGCGATGATGTGCGTCCAGTCGATGTTGCCGCGGCCCGGAATCAGATGTTGATCGTGGGAGCCGTCGTTGTCGTGCAGATGGCAGTTGACGACATGGGGAAGCATTTTTTCAAGCGTCCGGGTTTCCAGCGGCGGCTCGCCGCAGCCGGAGTTCTGCCACTGCTGCCAGACTTCGGAGCCCGGGACATGGGCTGGCGCCTGGGCCAGGATATTGGCGTGGCCGGAGTCATAACAGAAGCCCAGAGCCGGAGTATCGAACGCGGCCTTGATTTCCAGCAGCCGGTCTGCGGTGTTGATAGGGAACCAGATGTTTTCAATGCAGATCGTGATGCCGAGCCGTTCCGCCACCGGCAGCAGCTGATCGAGCGCGTCCCGGATGCGGTCGAAATGGACTTTGATCGGAAAGTCGGACAGCGGCGGTTCATGGTTGCTGCCGATGTGTACAGCTATGGTGTCCACGCCCAGTGACGCGGCAATCTCCATCGCCAGGCAGTGAGTGTAAACCATGCGGCGGCGGAGTCCGGGATCGGGAACGTTGAGATTGAGTTCGTAGCCGAAAGGGGAGTGGGAGTCGACGAATTTCATACCGACCGCCTCGACTTCACCGGCCAGTTCAGACTCAAACCCGGGATTGCTCAAAATGGCGGAGATCATTTTTGAACCCAGCACCACGTTCCTGATGCCGTTGGCAGCCATTTCGTTGAGCATGTGGCGCCGGATCTGGGCAGTGCATTGCTGGACGGAATCAAAAGCAAAAGTTACTGGTTGTTTGAACATGACGTTTCCGTTTCTGTTTTGCCGCGCAGAGCGGCAGCGATGGTGTGTTGTGAAAGTACATCTTGTATAATATACCGTCCCGGCCGGGATTTGCAAGCGGCGGGAGCGCGGCGGGGCTTCCGGTGCTTTCCGGAGGTTCCGCGGCGCCGTGTGCCGGTTTTCAGCTTGCAATCGTCGGGTTGGCGGCATATATTATGTATTATAATGTGGTGGTTCCGGAAGTGGTTCCGGAACCGGTAGGCCGGGGTGGTCCGGCATCTGAGGGGAGCGGTTATGGGTCTCGGGTGTTCCAACACCGGCTGCTGTTGCGGTTTTGTGTGCGGATTTGTCGCGGTGCTGCTGATTTGCGCGGCGGCCGGCTTCGGAATTTACTGCTGGTTCAATCCCGAGGCGCGCCGGAGCAGCATCACCCGGGTCGAATCAGCGTGGACTCAATTCAAATCCGGCGGGGATGAGCTGGTCGAAGAGGTCAAAAATTCCTCTGCACCGGCAGTCCCGGTCAATGTGCCGGTGCCGGAGCCGGTGGTGATTCCGGTCAGTCAATAAAATTTTGCAGGAGCGTTGGTCATGTCGTCGTGGTTGTTTGTGATTGTTCTGGCCGTGGTACAGGGATTGACCGAATTTCTGCCGGTGAGTTCATCGGGACATCTTGCCATTCTCGGTCTCTGGTTCGGGGTCAATCCCGAGTCCAGCCTGTCGCTCGGCATCATGCTGCATGCCGGATCGTTGCTGGCGATCGCGGCATTTTACTTCAAGACGCTCTGGGGTTTTTTCCGGCGCGACCAGCTGTCGCTGCTGGGCATGGTGATCGCGGGGTCGATTCCGGCCGGGGTGGCCGGGGTCGGGCTGAAGCTGAGCGGCTGGGATGAGCGGCTGTTCGGTGATCCGATTGTGATTGCGCTGGCGTTCATGGTGACCGGTGCGCTGCTGCGGCTGTCGAACAAGCCGGCGCTGATCAGAGACGGCGGTCATCCGTCCGAACTGAAGACCATCACCCTGCGCCAGAGCATTCTGGTCGGGCTGGCTCAGATGCTGGCGATCGTGCCCGGATTGTCGCGTTCCGGATCCACCATTACCGCAGGCATACTCAGCGGCATCGAGCGCGAAAGCGCTGCGACTTTTTCCTTTCTGCTGGCGTTGCCGGCCATTGCCGGCGCCACGCTGATTGAAATGGCCGAACTGGTCAATTCCGGTGGTTCCGGGATGCAGTTCTCGATGCCGCAGCTCTCCGTTGCGGTGGCGCTGTCGGCAGTGGTGAGTTTCGCGGCCCTGTCGGTGCTGGTCCGGCTGGTCCGGCGCGGCCGTCTGGATCGCTTCGCCTGGTATTTGTTCGCGCTCGGAGTGGCGGTGCTGATCTGGCAGCTCAAAGTTAAACTGGGATGATGAGGGTGGCAAAGTGAGCAAATTATTCTTCCTCGGAGCCGGAAAAATGGCCGGCGCCATTGCCGGCGGACTGGTCCGGCGCGGCGGCTTTGCCGCAGCTGATCTTGAGGCTTACGACATTGCGGCAGAGGCCGCGGCCAGGTTCACCCGGGCGACCGGAGTCCAGGCCGACGGAGCTGATCCGGCGGCAAAGGTGCGGCGGACGGAAGCGGTGCTGCTGGCGGTGAAGCCGCAGACGCTGGAGGCGGCGTTGGCGCCGCTGCGCGGCGAACTTTCGGGCAAGCCGGTGATTTCCATCGTGGCCGGAGTTACGCTGGTGCGGCTGGCTGAACTCACCGGTTCGGATCGGATCATCCGGGTTATGCCCAACACTCCGGCACTGGTCGGGTGCGGCGCCGCCGGTTTCGCGGCGTCTCCCGGTGCGCGGCCGGAGGATCTGGCGCTGGCGGAGCAGATTTTTTCGGCGGTCGGCGTCGCGTTTCCGATCGGCGAGGATAAACTTGATGCGGTGACCGCGCTGTCCGGCAGCGGTCCGGCTTATGTGTTTGAATTCATCCAGGCGCTGGCCGACGGCGGTGTGGCCGAGGGACTGCCCCGGGAGGTCGCCGTGACCCTGGCGGCGCAGACGGTGCTGGGCGCAGCGAAAATGGTGCTTGACACCGGCGAGCATCCGGCGGTGCTCAAGGATCAGGTCACCAGTCCGGCCGGAACCACCAGCCGGGCGCTGGAAGTGCTGGCCGACCGGGGACTGTCCGGCGCCGTGTTCAAGGCGGTCCGGGCGGCGGCGGCGCGGTCGCGGGAACTGGGTAAGGCGTGAGAGGATGACGATGAACGACTCCAGGGTTATTCCGGATGGCGTGCTCAGCGTGGTCATGCCGGTGTACAACGAGGAAAATACCATAGAAACCATTGTCCGGCGGGTGCTCGAGCGCCCCGAAGTCGGCGAACTGCTGGTGATCAACGACGCCTCCTGCGACCGCAGCTGGGAGCGGCTGCAGGTTTTTGCCGGCGATCCCCGGGTCCGGCTGTTCGACCAGGATGTCAACCGCGGCAAAGGCGCGGCGATCATCCGGGGCTTTGCCGCGGCGACCCGGCCGTTTGTGGTGGTTCAGGATGCCGATTTCGAGTATTCCCCCTGCGACTATCCGGTGCTGCTGGAGCCGCTGGTGACGGGCCGGGCCGACGTGGTGTATGGTTCCCGGTTCATGGGCACGCCGGGGCGGGTGCGGTATTTCCGTCACGAAATGGGGAACAAGCTGCTGACGTTTCTCTCCAACTTTTTCTCCGACATTCACCTTTCGGACATGGAGACCTGCTACAAGGCTTTCCGGCGCGAGGTCATTCAGAATCTGAAGCTCGGCTCCCAGCGCTTCGGCATAGAGGTTGAAATCACCGCCAAGCTGGCCAAAGGGCGTGAGCTGAGCATCTGGGAGGTGCCGATCTCCTATCTGCCGCGCCGTTACGACGAAGGCAAGAAAATCGGCTGGCGCGACGGCGTGGCGGCGTTGATGCACATCGTCCGCTTCAATTGTTTCACCGGCACGGAATCGTCGTTCCGGAAGCCGTGGAGCGAAGTGCTGACCCGGGAGGAAGCTCATGCTCAGTAAAGCGGTTTTGACATTGTTGCTGCCGGCGGCGGTGCTGGCGGCGGCCGGCGGCTGCGGGGTGACGACGCCCGCCCGCGATACGGTGCCGGCAGTGGATCCGCTGCGGCAGGCTCCGGCGGCGGTGCAGGCGCAGCGGGCGGCGGAGTTCCGCAGACTTACCGCGCCGCTGGCGGTGCGCGGGGTGGCGCTGTTTCCGGCGTCGTATGCCGGACGGGTGGAATGGCCGGAACTTTTCAATCGCATTGAAAATCTGGGCTTCAACCGGGTGTATCTGCATCTCTCCAGCGAGAGCGAACTCAACGAACAGCTGGCGTCGTTTCTGGCCGGAGCTGGAGAGCGGGGGCTGCCGGTGTCAGCTGTGATTTCGGTACAGGACTTTTATTCCCGTCACCGGGGCAACGGTGTGATCCGCCGACTGCGACCGCGTTATTTCACGCTGCGCGAAATGGCGGCAAAGATCGCGGAATTCAACGCCGGACTGCCGCCCGGATCGCGGTTTTCCGGTGTGGTGGCGGTAGCCGAGCCGCATGTTTTCAACGACACCAGGGCGGTGCTGCCGCTGGGGATGCTCTATTGCTGGAGCGATTCGACTTACGGTCCCGGTTTGGACAATGACCTCATGCTCAAGGCGGTGGTGGCCGCGCTCAAAGAGCTGCCGGAGCGGCTCGGCGGCCTGCCGCTGACGGTCGCCGTGCCGGACTTTTATCACGAAAAAGCGGCGGCGGGTGAACTCTCCGTCGGCCGGATCAGTGATTTTGTGGAGCTTTCAACGTCCGGGCGCGATGTCATAGTGTGTTCGGGCGGGAACAAGCCCTCCGAACTCAGCCGGGTGGTGGCTGACGAGCTGGAGGCGGTGCGGCGGGACGACCGGGTGCTGATCGGAATCAACCTGGCCGACCACACATCGGTGGCGTCCGGGGCTCTGCGCCGGCGCGACTGGAACGATCTGTTGCGGTCGCTGCAATACCTGATCGGCCGGCAGTCGGACCGTCCGGCCTTTCAGGGAGTGGTGGTCGGACCGCTGGCAGCGGTGGAATTCATGCGTCTGGAATTGGATTGACCAAGCCGGCCGGCGGCGCGGAACGGAGCTGAACCGCGGCCGGTGACGGCGGGGAAAACACGTTTTTAAAGAGGTGGCGGTTATGCGTTGTCCCAAGTGCGGAGCCAATAACGACAAAGTGATTGATTCCCGGTGCGTCAAAGACGACTCCGGGGTGCGCCGCCGCCGGGAGTGTCTGGAATGCGGCAATCGTTTCACCACCATTGAGAGCATCATCCCGGAGGAGCTCAAGGTGATTAAGCGCAGCGGCGAACGCGAGGATTACGACCGCGACAAGCTGCGGCGCGGCATTGCCAACGCCTGTTATAAACGCAGTATCGCGTCGGAGGATATTGACGCGATGGTCGATGACATCACCCGGTCGCTGCTGCGCGACTTCGACCGAGAGGTGGACAGCGCTGAAATCGGCGAACGGGTCATGGCGGCGTTGCGCGATGCCGACCAGGTGGCCTATGTCCGTTTTGCTTCGGTGTACCGTAAGTTCCAGGCGGTCAAAGATTTTATTCATGAGATCAAGGGTTTGAAGAAATGACGGACGGAACTTTTCCGGTCGTACGGCTGGCCGAAGGCCGGGAGCGTTCGCTGTTGCGGCGGCATGTCTGGGTGTTTTCCGGAGCGGTGGCGGCGGTCGAGGGCGGCCCTCCGACGTCCGGAGCCACGGTGCGGGTGACCGACAGCAGAGGGCGTTTTTTAGCCTGGGCGGCCTGGTCGGAACAGTCGCAGCTGACCGCCCGGGTGTGGAGTTTTGATGAAAACGAGCGGATTGACGCCGCGTTTTTCCGCCGCCGGGTCGCCGCCGCCGGAGCACGCCGGACGGCACTGGGTTTGGCTGATCCCGCCGGCGGATGCCGGCTGATCTATTCAGAGTCCGACGGATTGCCCGGAGTCATAGTTGACCGTTATGGCGAATTCGCGGTGCTCCAGCTGCTGAGCGCCGGGGCCGAGCTCCACCGCGGGGAGATCTGCGATGCCCTGGAGGCGGAATTCGGTTTCCGAGGCGTGTACGAGCGTTCCGACGTTGCAGTCCGGAGCAAGGAGGGACTGGCGCCGCGTCAGGGCCGGCTGCGGGGGGCTGAACCTCCGGAGACGGTGGTGATTGAGGAGGACGGCGCCCGGTATGCGGTGGACCTTCGCCACGGTCAGAAAACCGGTTTCTATTTTGATTTGCGCGAGGCGCGGAAAGTGGTGGCCCGTTACGCCGCCGGCCGGAGGATGCTCAACGCCTTCTGCTACACCGGCGCGTTTGCGGTGGCGGCCCTACGGGCCGGAGCCGGGCAGGTGCTCAATCTGGATTCCTCCCGGCCGGCGCTTGATCAGGCGCTCCGCAACCTTGAACTCAACGGCCTGGCGGACGGGCGCGCTGAGCTGCGGCGCTGCGACGTCTTCACCGAGTTGCGGCAGCTGGCGGCGGCGAATCGGCGGTTTGATCTGATCGTGCTGGATCCGCCCAAGCTCATCGACTCCAAAGGAGCTTTGCCGCGGGGCTGCCGGGCCTATCAGGATCTGGCCCGTCTGGGCTTCAGTCTGCTGGCTCCGGGCGGAATCCTGATCAATCTTTCGTGTTCTGGTCTGATGGATCCGGATCTCTTTCAGAAGATCACCGCCGCGGCGGCGCTGGAGGCCGGCTGCGGGGCGGCGATTATCGGCCGGGTGACGCAGAGCGCTGACCACCCGGTGCTGCTGACGGTGCCGGAGACGTCCTATCTCAAAGGCATCGTCAGCATGGCGGCGTACTGATCCGGCTTACCTTGCGCAGTTGACGAGACCGGCGTGGATGGCCGCGCACCAGGCGGTGGCGAGGATCACCCAGAGGATTACGCCGAGCAATACCGGGCGCAGTCCGAGTTCGCGCAGTTTTTCCCGGCTGAGGTTGGAGCCGATCAGAAACAGGGTGCAGATCATCAGATATTTCGACAGTTCCTTGACGGCTCCGCCGGCCGGAGCGGTGACCGGCAGCAAGGTGACCAGCGCGGCGGCGGCGATGAAGCCGGGGATGAACCACGGAATCCGCACTTTGATCCGGCGCCTGCCGTCGGCGGGATCGGCTCCGGCGATGCAGCAGGAGAGGAAAAGCGTCACCGGAACGATCCACAGGGCGCGGGCCAGTTTGACCGTGGTGCCGATTTCCAGCGCATCCGGTCCGTATTGGAAGCCGGCTCCAACCACCGAGCTGGTGTCATGGATGGCCAGTGCCGCCCAGTAACCGAATTGCGGTTCCGAAAAATCAAGGTAGTGTCCGACCGCCGGAAAGATCCAGAGCGCCACGGCGTTGAGAGCGAAAATGGTGGCCGAGGCGATGGCGACGTCGTGAGCCTTGGCTTTGAGGACCGGAGCGGCGGCGGCGATGGCGCTGCCGCCGCAGATTGAGGTCCCTACGCCGATCAGGTACATGACGTTTTTGGAGACGCCGAGTTTGCGTCCGATCAGCACACCCAGTCCGATACCGGCTGTGATGCCGATGGCGGTGTAAACCAGTCCGTTGGCTCCGGCCCGCAGCACATCAATGAGATTCATGCCGAACCCCATTCCGACGATGGTGGCGCCGAGCAGCGGAGAAGTGATTCTGGCCGTGACCGCTCCGGCCGGATTGCCGAAGGCCACGGCAAAGACGATTCCGGCCAGCACGGCGACGCCGGGGGCGTAGTCCCGGGTGGCGGGCAGAGTCCACGGTACGATGACGAAAGCAGCGGCCAGGGCCCAGAATATGCAGGTTTTCAAGGTGATTTTCGGCATGGCGGCAAATTCTCCATGAGTTGATTATCGGGTTGATATTGCAATAATATAGCCGGGTTTGTAAAAAAATAAAATTATTATATATTATATATCGATAACCATAAATTATGATAATGGCGGGATACCGTGGACATTCTTGATGGCAAGCTGAGGATTTTTCAACTGGCGGCTGAACTGAAGAATTTTTCGGAAACGGCAGCGGCGCTCGGCATGAGTCAGCCTAATGTCACCCAGCAGATTGCGCGGCTGGAGCAAGCCATCGGCATGGCGCTGTTCGACCGGACCGGACGCAAACTGGAACTCACTCCGGCGGGAGAGGCGCTGGCGGCCGAATGCGGAGCGCTGGCGGCCGAGACCGCAGAAATTGAACGGCGGATGCGCAACGCTGCCGGAAGCATCCGGCATTACCGCATCGGCGGCACCATGACGGCCGGCGGGTACGTGCTGCCGGACTGTGCGGCGCAATACATGCGGACCAATCCCCGGCACCGTCTGAGCATTCACATTCACAATACGGCCGAGATCGCGGCGCTGCTCAAGGCGCGGGCGCTGGATGTGGCCCTGGTGGAAGGCCCGTTTGACCGCGACTTCTTCTGGTCGGAGCCGTTTGTCGAGGACGAGTTGATTGCGGTGGCGGCGCCCGGCCGGCTGCCGGAGCGTTTTTCGCTGGCGGAGTACCGCGCAAACGGCGGAGTGCTGATAATGCGGGAGCCGGGCTCCGGGACCCGTTATCACTTTGAACGCTTTCTGAGCCGGACCGGTCAGACCCCGCTGGGCGAGGACGAAGCCTATGTGGTCAACAGTTTTGATGCGGTCAAGCAGCTGGTGCGCGGCGGTTTGGGCATAACCGTGATTTCGGAGCTGGCGGTGCGGGACGAATTGAAGTCGGGAGTGCTGCGGGCCTCCTGGTTCACCGAGGGCCGGCTGCGCCGCAAAATGAATTTCATCTATCTGGCCAATGACAATCTGCGTTTTGCGGAGCGGTTCATTGCATTCTGCCGGTCGGCGTTCCCGGCGGTTTCCGGAACGGAACCGCCAGCCGCCGGCTGCCGGTTTTCTTCCTTCACATCGCCAGGGAAAGAGCCATGACCAGCATGCCGGCGATCAAGCCGTAGATGGCAAGGTGGTGTTCGCCGAATTCCTCGGCCAGGGGCAGCAGCTCGTCAAAGGAAATGAACACCATGATTCCGGCCACCGCCGCAAAGGTCAGCGTCATCAGGGCAACCGACAGAAACGGCGCCAGCAACAGCCAGGCCGCAAGGGCGCCGAGCGGTTCGGCCAGACCCGACAGAAACGACCAGAAAAAGGCCTTTGACCGGCTGCCGGTGGCGTGATAGAGCGGCACTGACACCGTGATGCCTTCGGGAATATTGTGAATGGCAATGGCCACAGCAATGGAAATTCCGGTGGCCGGATTGCTGAGTCCGGCCATGAACACCGCCATGCCCTCCGGAAAATTGTGCACGGCGATGGCCACTGCGAAGAGAATGCTGCTGCGGAAGAGTTTTTCGCGGCGGCGGGGATGGTCCATCTCCTCCACCGGGCGGACTTCATGGGGATTTTCGTAAGATGGCACGAGGCGGTCGATCAGCATGGCCAGAGCCACGCCGCCGAAGAAAGCGGCGGTGGCCGCGAGCGCTCCAGGCCGGCGTCCGTAGAGTTCCGCCAGCTGGGAGTGGGCGGAACCGAGCAGTTCCACCAGCGAGATGTAGATCATAATGCCGCCGGAAAAGCCCAGCGAGAACGCCAGGAACCGGGTGTCGGTGCGTTTAAGAAAAAAGGCGATGCAGCTGCCGACTCCGGTGGAGAGACCCGCCAGCAGGGTCAGAACAAGTCCGAACAGAATTTTATCTCCGGCGATTTCCATAATCCGCACTCCGGCTGAAAAAATGTCAGCGCCCCGGTCCCGGCGGAACCGCGGCAGAGGATTCCGCCGGATAACATAGCCGGTTTTGGTTCCGCGTCAAGGGGCGGCGGCTTGATTTTGCTGAATTTTCCGGAAGTCCTTCCGGAACGGGAGCCGCGTTCAAAGCCCGAACTTTTCCCAGGGGGGGTCCGGAGCGGCGTGGCGGTTCAGCACCGCGTCCATGTGCATCAGGAGCGGAAAGGCGGCGGGATCGGCTTCACCGCGTTCCGCCCGGAGCCGGATCGCCCGGGCAGTCCGGGTGATGATCGCAACCGCCTCAAGGGTTACGCCCCGGAGCAGACGCCGGGCCTCTTCAAAAGCGATGCCGCGTCCGAGCAGGGTGCCGAGCCGCCGGGTGCGGCCGCCGAAAATCGTGACATAGAGATCTCCGGCGCCCGGCAGCAATCCGGCAAGCGCGGCGTTGCCGCCGAGCAGGGCGACAATCCGGCTCATTTCCAGACAGCTCTGGGCGAAGAGCGCCGCCTGGGGATTGTAGATCGGATTGCGGTCCGGCGCGCCGGGAACGCAGAGGGCGGCGGCGGCTTCGGAGTCGAGTCCGCCGGCCTCGCGGTCGGCCAGCCCTACCGCCAGGGAGACCCCCATGGCATAGGCGTTTTTGAGCGCGGCACAGACTTCGACCCCGACGACGTCCGTGGAACAGCGCACATGGTAATAACCGGTGGCCAGCAGTTCCCGGGCGTGCTCCAGGGCGTCGGCATTCCGTCCGCAGAAGTTGACCAGGGTGTGGCGGCGGTCGGCCAGTTCGAAACTGATGCAGGGACCTCCCACGGCCGCGAACCGGATGGTTTCCCGGATGGCGGCGGGCAGTTGCGCGGCAAAATGGTCGGGAAATGCGGTGAGGCTGCCACCGGCGCCTTCGGCCAGACCCTTGGTGATCGACAGTACCGTGCCGCCGGGGGACAGATGCGGCAGAACTTCGGCTGCGAACCAGTCAACTCCGAAGCTGCTGACGCCGCAGATGATCAGATCGGCGCCGGCCAGTGCCGGGACGAGTTCTTCAAATTGTCCGGCGGTCACGCTGCCGGGCAGGGTGCGGCGGAGCGTGGGGTGAAACCCGTTGCGCTGAACCGAGGCGACGATGTCGCGGTCGAGCGGCGTTCCGATTAGCCGGACCTGATGACCGTTGTCAGCGGCGGGTACGGCCATGGCCGACCCCATCATGCCGGCGCCGATGATTGTGACAGTGCTCATTGTGGATCCTCCCGGGGTGCTGCCGGCGGTTGAGAAATCAAGCGGCGCCGTCCCCGCCGGAGTTCGCCGCCTGATTGTGAATATAGATCACCTCCGCCGCAAATGCCACCGGATGGGGGGGACAGAAGAGCACTTTTTGCGGTTGAAAGCAGATGTCATGATCGTTTGAACATTAAACCGTCCCCGGCATGCGCACGAAACCGCGCTGCCGCCGCTCCGGTGCGGACCGGATGATTTCGGATTTATGAAAAAGGAACGCGGCCCCGCGGCCGCGTTCAGAATCCGGATTCATCCGGCCGGTGGAACTCCGGTTACTGTTTGCTGGTCAGCAGCATGGACTCCGTTACCTGATACTGGAACGGTTCGCCGGCGACCGCGTGCCTGAGTTCGGAGATCATGTAATCGGCCATGCGGTGAACCTCGTCGTTGATGGAACCGGCGATGTGGCTGGACAGCTGCACGTTGGGCAGCGTGTAGAGCTTTGAGCCGGCGGCGGGCGGCTCGGGGTGAGTGACGTCCAGCAGTGCGGTGAGGTCCGGGCGCTGTTCGAGGACTTCAATCATTTCCGCCTCGTTGACCTGCGCGCCGCGTCCGGTGTTGATGAAAGTGGCGCCGGGGCGCATTGATGCGAAAAGTTTGCCGTTGAGTACGCCGATGTTGTCGTCGCGGTTGGGCAGATGGTTGCTGACCACGAACGCGGTGCGGAACGCCTCCTCCAGGCTGATAACACGCTTTTCCGGACGGGAGTTGACTACGATCACTTTGACATTGAAGGCCTTAAGCAGTTCCTGCACGTGCCGGGAAATGGCACCGGCGCCGATCAGCGCCACGGTTTCGCCGTAAATTCCGGGACCGGCCGCCTGGCGTCCTTCGCGCCAGCCTTCGGGGGAATGGTTGATCCGGCTGCAGTGGAAATAGCCTTTGAGTCCGAGCAGGATCTGCGCCACGCAGAACTCCGCCACCGGAATCGCGTTGGCCAGCCAGGCGCTGAGCACGGTGACATTGCGGGCGAACATCGGCCGGGCGAAGTGATCGGTGGCTCCGGCGGCATAAAATACCGTGGTCAGCCGGGGCAGATACCGGGCGATTTCAGCTTCGGTGAGGACCGGAATCCCCCAGGTCGAGAAGACATATTCAACGTCCTCAAAACCACCTTTTTTAAGATCGTCCGCAGTGACCACTCCGGGACGCAGACTGGTCAGACTGGCGATTTCAGCCAGCTGGTGCGGGGCGAAAACATATTCGACCTGGTTCGGATTGTTGCAGAGGATAATGGCGGATGCTTTGGCGGACATGATAAAATGCTCCTTATACTGATTTGGTGGTAAAACCGCTGATTGTCAAATCGCCGCAGGACGGCCGGCTGAACGGCGGCTCCCCCGCCGGGTCCTTAAAATATACAGTCACCGGCAGCAATATTCAAATCCACGCTCCGGCAAAGTGTTCCATGGTTGCGTCGCCGGCCGGAGCGCCGGAATCGTACCCGCCGCCGGAGTTCCGGTTTGTCCGTCCCCGTTCGGGGAGCTGTTCTCCACCGCGGCCTGCCGGTGATCTGGAGTCGGTTTGTCCGTCCCCGTTCGGGGAGCTGAGCGGAGCGATCCGGATCATGCCCGGCCCGATTCCGCCGCCTGTCCGGCCCCGTTGGCAGGTGACTGCGGCTGCAGTTCCGGGACTTCCCGTCCCTGCCAGTCGACGGTGAACACCGGCGCATTTCGCGCCATTTCCTCCTCGTAGGCTTCCAGACAGACCTGCGGCGGTTTCCAGTCGGCATAGTCGGCGGCGTTGCGGCGGTCGAGATCCAGCCAGTGACGGGTGGTCCACAGCCACTGCTCGGGCTCCTCCCGGATCAGTTTTTCCAGGGCGGTGATGCAGCGCTGGGTCAGGCGTTGAATGTCGGTTTTCTTGTCTCCGGTGCTCTCATAGCGGATCGGTTCGGAAAAACGCAGCGCAAAGGTGAAATCGTCCCCCGGTTTCCTGACGGTGATCTCGGGCAGGATCGGCACTCCGGTTTTGAGGTGGAGCAGCGCCGGAGTCATGTGAACCCGGGCCGGATGGCCGAAAAAGATGCACTCCACTCCCTCGGAGGCGGCGGCATGCTGGTCAATCAGCAGCGTGGCGATCCGGCCCTCGTTGAGCGCTTTGAGCACCGGACGGATTCCCAGTCGCTTGTCGATCAGGATGTGAACGTCGCTCTGCCGGTGGTTCAGAATCAGTCGTCCGACCAGCGGGTTGTCAAAGGGGCGCATCAGCGAAAACATCGGAGTCCCCGACCGTTCGGCGAAGGCCGTGCCGGCCACCTCCCAGTTGCCGAGATGGGCAGTCACGACGATGCTCTGGCGGTTGCCGGAATTGCGTTCGGGGGTGACGAGATCGATCACTTCCCTGGGGGCGGTCAGCAGAATCCGCTCCCGGCTATAGAGCTGGTTCATCTTGACAATTTCCACCAGCAGTTTGGCAAACTGGTCGTAGGAGGACTTGGCAATCCGGCGGGCTTCGCTCTCACTGCCGGCGGCTCCGGCGTAAAGAATATGGGCTATGGTGCGTCTCCGGTGGCGGTGGTCAATATAAAACAGCATCCGCACCAGCCGGATCGACAGGGCATAACCGGCCTTGAGCGGCAGTAACTTGAACAGTTGATACAGCAGCAGGAAACCGAAATATTCTGAATAGATCCGGAGCCGGGATTTTCCGTGTTTGTCGGTTTTTTCCGCCATGAGTGTCCCCTTGTTCTTGAAAAATGCTGTACGTCCAGGGCAGTTCGGCACCCCGGCAATCGTTTTTGCAGATAATATAATCCCCCGCCCGGCGCCTGTCCAATTCGAAATTGAAAAACCTCGGGAGAAAGGTGTCCGCGCCGGCCGGCTCAGAGGGTGTGCTGCATAAACCGGATTTCCGCTCCGCCGGGACCCGCAGTCCGGCGGCACTTGAATCCGCAGCTGCGGCAGACGGCCCCTGCCGCGGAGGAACCGGGAGCGGCATGAAGAATTATCCGGCGGTAACCGGCATCGCCGGCCAGTTCGATGATCCGCCGCAGAACGGCGGTGCCGAACTCACGGTGCCGGATTCCGGGAAGCAGGGCCAGCTGTTCCACCAGCAGCGTATCCGGCACGGCGGCGTCGCCGGTTTCGCGGCAGATGACAAACCCGGCGGGTCCGTTTCCGGTCCGGATGATCCGGCACACCGGTGCGGCGTCGTCCCGGTCGCCGCCGGGATCCGGTCCGGGTACGGCCAGATTCTCCGCTCCGGCCGCCCGGAGCCGCTCCGCGGTGGCGGAGCCGCCGGGTCTGACCAGTTCGAAAAACTCCGTTTCGCCGGGCATGGCGATCAAATGTGAACGCAGATCGGCCGCGGCAGGCCGGTCAATTCATAACCGTTGGGAGTCAGCCGGCCTCGCTCAGGGTCGAAGTCGAAAAAGCGCACGTTGTCCGTGAATTCATGCGCGGCGGCGAACCACCGGCCACCGGGCAGAAAATTGACGTCGCGCGGACTTGAGCCGCCGGAAAAGACCAGGTCACTGATCTCCATGCCGCCGCGGCCGTCGAGCCGGACCAGCACCAGGGAGTCGAAGCCCCGGTTGGTGGCGACCAGCCAGTTACCGTCCGGACTCATCCGCACCGCCGACGCCTTGGTGGCGCATTCGACTCCGCGCGGCAGCAGGTCGATTCCGGCAATGGTTTCGAAGCGGCCGTCGGCATAGGCGCAGCTGAACAGGGTGTTGCCCAGTTCATTGATCAGGTAGGCGATCCGGCCGTCCGGAGCGAATGCGAGATGGCGCGGCCCGGAACCGGCCGGTCTCACCGCGCTGGTGACGGCTCCTTCGGGATCAATGCCGCTGCCCGGCGTGTAAGGGTAGCATTTCACGGCATCGATGCCGAGATCGATCACCGCCACGAAGCGTCCGTCGGGCGTGAAGCCGGTGAAATGGGGATGCGGCATCTCCTGACGTTTCAGGTTGGGTCCGCTGCCCTCATGCCGGATGAGCCGGGTCCGGCCGGCGATGCTGCCGTCGGCGTTGAGTTTGAATTCGGCGAAGGTCGCACTGAAATAGTTGGCGGCGTAAACGAACTGCCCGTCCGGAGACACCGTCAGATGGCAGCAGGAACGGCCCCCGGAGCGCACGCTGTTGAGAAAGCGCAGATCACCTTCCGCATCGACGGCGAATGCGGCCACGCTGTCGCTTTCGGCGCTCAGCGAACAGGTTGAATACAGAAAGCGGCGGTCGGGCGACCAGGCGAGGTAGCCGGCTTTGGGCAGCGGCTGGAAGCTGCCCAAAGCCGGACGTCCTTCCGGGGTCAGCCGGTAACGGTAGATTCCGCTGGCGGGTCGGTCGCTCCAGGCGGCCAGGTAGAAGTCGGTCTTGGACATACGGAAACCTCTGTTTCAGCATTTGCTTGGCTTGATCCGGCGGCCATTGACGGGGCACCGGCTGCGAATTGTCTTAAGATAATCTGAAAGAGTGATTTTTTCAATCCCCGGAACCTTGATTTCAGACTCCTGAGCGGATATTTTAGACCGGATCAGAACTCTTGTTTCACAATCTGCGACAAAGGTGGTTTTTTATGCGGATACTGCGGTTTGATTCGGTCGGCGGGGCTTCCGGCGACATGATTTTCGGGGCCCTGGCCGGACTGGGCGGCGACCTGGAAGGGGCGAAGCGGGATCTGGCCCGGCTGCTGCCCGGCCATTTCACAGTGGATTTCAATCCGGTGACTGAGGAGGGTATCGCCGGGGTCCGGCTTACCGTGCTGGCTCCGGAAGCCGATCACCACGATCACGGACCGCATGACCACGATCACGGTCCCCGCCACAGTCATGGCATTGCGCCGCACGACCACGAGCATCACCACCACCGTCACGGGCCTGGGCATCACGACCACCATGACTATGCCGCGATCCGGGAGTTGATTGCCGGTTCGGAATTGCCGGAGCCGGTGCGGCGCGACAGTCTCGGAGTTTTCTCTCTGCTGGCCGAGGCCGAGGGCAGAGTTCACGGTGTGCCGCCGGAGGCGGTGAGATTCCACGAGGTCGGAGCGGTCGATTCGATAGTGGACATTGTCGGCTGCTGTTATTTGTATCATTCACTTGGAATTGATGCGGTGAGCTGCGGTGTGATTCCGACCGGTTCGGGCACGGTGCGCTGTCAGCACGGCGTACTGCCGGTGCCGGCCCCGGCAACGGCGGAACTGCTGCGGGCCGGTGCGTTCCGGGTCAGTCCCGGCCCCGAATCCGGAGAGCTGCTGACGCCGACCGGCGCGGCACTGCTGACCTACTGGCGTCCGGTGGAATTGCCGCCGGTCCGGGTGACGGCGACGGCCAGCGCGTTCGGACGGCGGAAACTGGAGCATTCGCCCAATCTGCTGCGGGCGGCCCTGTGCGAAAGCGACGGCGCTTCCGGGGCGTCCGGTGCGCCGGGCGAGGTGTTTGAACTGGCCTGCAATCTCGACGACGTTTCCGGGGAGGTGCTGGGCGATCTGCTGTCCCGGCTGCTGGCGGCCGGAGCTCTCGATGCCTGGTGCGAGCCGTTGACCATGAAAAATTCCCGTCCCGGCGTCAAACTGGCGGTTCTGGCCGCGGCGGCCGACCGGAACCGGGTGGCGGAGCTGATGCTTGCCGGCAGCGGCTCGTTCGGAGTCCGGATGCATTTGGCCGAGCGCCTGGTGCTTGACCGTCAGCTGGTCGAAACCGATACCGCTTATGGCCGTCTGCCGGTCAAGCTGGGTTTCCTGAATGGGCGGCTGGTGAGCGCCAAGCCGGAGTTCGCGCCCTGCGCCCGGGCGGCGGCCGCGGCCGGAGTTCCGGTCCGGACCGTGCTGGCGGCGGCGCTGGCGGGATGTCCCGGGGCCGGGAAAAAGTTGTAATCTGAACTTGCATAATAGCTTTTCCGGGGTTATATTATTCAGATTGTGACGATGCACGGTGCGGGGTCTTATGGTTTGAATCCTCCAGACCTGGGAGAGCTCCGGAACGTGCGCGGGTCAGGACTACTCCGGGTATTCGTGGCTGTTCCCGGCGGAGCTCCTCCGCGAGTCGTCCGTTAAATCATCTATTGGCGGGAAACCGGGGTCCGACGGCCGGGGTTCCCGCGGTGAAAGCTGTAAACAGCGGCCGTCGGCAAAATTTGAGGAAATTTTTTATGGTCAGAGTCAGATTGAAACGCACCGGCACCCGCAATATGGCCTGCTTCCGGATCGTGGTCATGGACCAGCGGTCCAGCCGCGACGGCAAGGCGATTGAAGAACTGGGCTACTATGATCCGCGCAAAAAGGAGGAGAAGATCAACCTCGAGCGCGCCGATTACTGGAAAAGCGTGGGCGCGGTGATCTCTCCGACTGTGGTGGATGTCATCGAGCGGGTTCGTTCCGGCAAGAGCCTGAAGGACCGGGTCCGCAAGCCTGTGCTTTCCAAGAAAGCCAGGGAGAAGGCCAAGGCTGAAGCCGAAGCCAAGGCCAAGGCTGCTGAAGAAGCCCGGGCTGCCGCTGAAGCGGCCAAGGCGGCGGCGGAAGCTCCGGCCGGGGAGGCCGCTCCTGAGGCCTGATGCGGGAATAACTTAAAATGTTCAAAAAGTTTTTCAGTCTGCTCTTCGGCGGCGGAGCGTCATCCGGTCCGGCAGCGTCCGGCGGTGAGCTCCGGGAGCTGGAGGGCTTTGTCGATTATGTGGTGAAGTCTCTGGTGGACTACCCGGACGAGGTGGACATCACCACCGAGGAGACCGACGAGGGCGCCGCGATTAAGATCCGGTGCCGCAAGGAAGACATCGGCAAAATCGTCGGCAAGCGCGGCAAGACCATCATGGCGATTCGTTCGCTGGTGAGCGGCGCGGCCGGCCGGCAGCGCCGGCGGGTTTCGGTCGACGTTCTGGATTGATTCCGGAATCATGCGGATCGATGTGCTGACGCTGTTTCCCGGATTGTTTCCGGGACCGCTGGGCGAGAGTGTCATCGGGCGGGCGTTGGAGCGTGGCCTCCTTGAGCTGGAGGCGGTTGATCTGCGTGATTACGCCGTCGATGCCCGCGGCACCGTGGATGACAAACCCTACGGTGGCGGGCCGGGCATGCTGATGATGGCCGACCCGGTGGTCCGGGCGGTGGAGGCGGTCCGGCGTCCGGGGAGCATGGTGGTGCTGACCTCGCCGCGCGGCGAGGTGTTCAGTCAGCGGCTCGCCCGCGAACTGGCCGGCTGCGGACACTTGGTGCTGATCACCGGTCATTACGAGGGTGTGGATCAGCGGGCGATTGATCTGGCGGTTGACCGCGAAATTTCGCTGGGAGATTTTGTGTTGTCGTGCGGCGTTCTGCCGGCCATGGCGGTGATTGACGCGGTGGCGCGTCTGCTGCCGGGAGTGCTGGGTGACGATGCGTCGAGCGAGGAGGAATCCCACTCGGCGGGATTGCTGGAGTATCCGCAGTACACCCGGCCGCCGGAATACCGGGGGCGGCGGGTGCCGGAAGTGCTGCTGAGCGGCGACCACGGCCGGATTGCTGTGTTCCGGCAGCGGGAAATGGAGCGGCTGACCCGGGAACGGCGGCCGGAGCTTTGGGAAAAATTTTTAATGCAAACCAAAAGGAGTTTGACAAAATGACTATAATGGATAAAATCCGCAGGGAACAGGTGCGGGATGAACGGCATGAATTCAGTGTCGGCGACACTATCCGGATTCATGTGAAGATCGTTGAAGGCACCAACGAGCGAATTCAGCAGTTCCAGGGCACTGTGATTGCGATGAAGGGCAGCGGCATTGAGGAGACGTTCACGGTGCGGCGGGTGCAGGCCGGCCAGGGCGTGGAGCGGGTGTTCCCGATCAACAGCCCCCGGATCGACAAGATTGAAGTGGTGCGCCGGGGTGCTGTGCGCCGGGCCAAGCTGTATTACCTGCGTGACAAGATCGGCAAGGCCGCCCGGATCAAGGAACTGCGCACCCGTTGACGCGGGCGCGGCGGTCGGTGCGGGTTGATGCGGCCCCGGTTGGCCGTTGACAGTGATCTCCTCCGCCTGGAGCGCGAACTCCGGGCGGAGGGTTTTTGCCGGATCGCCGGAGTGGATGAGGCCGGCCGCGGCCCGCTGGCCGGCCCGGTGGCGGCGGCGGCGGTGGTGCTGCCGTACGGCGTGGAGCTGCCGGGAGTGTTTGACTCCAAACAGCTTTCGGCGGAGGAGCGGCTGGCCTTGCGCGACGAGCTCCGGGAGCTGCCGGGGATTGATTTTGCGGTGGCCATGGTGGATGCGGCGGAAATTGACCGCATTAATATACTCAACGCCACCAAGCTGGCGATGCGGCGCGCGGTCGCGGCGCTGAAGTCAGTTGAGGTGGTGCTGGTGGACGGACGTCCGGTCGGAGGCTTCGGAGTGCCGTCCAGAAATGTCATCAAAGGCGACGCCAGGTCGGCCAGCATTGCGGCGGCCAGCATTTTCGCCAAGGTGGCGCGCGACGAATGGATGACGGCGTCGGACCGGGAATATCCGGGGTACGGATTTGCCGTTCACAAGGGATATGGCACCGCCGGGCATCTGGCCGCGCTGAAGCGGCTGGGGGTTTCCCCGATTCACCGGCGGAGTTTCCGGCCGGTCCGGGAGTTGCTGGAGCCGCCGCCGGAACAATTGGAGTTGTGGTGAGATGAGTTTTCCGATGGGAGGAGTGGCCCGCGTTACCGACGCGGGCGGCACCCGCCAGGGTGAAACGACGGCGTGAAGTTCCGTTGAAACGCAGGGTTGCGGCGACTGCCGCAACGCTTCTGTTCCTGAATTTAACACTTTTTCAGATAAAATTTACGATCATGAGCAGTAACTATCCTCTCGAAACGCTTCGCCACAGCGCGGCGCACGTTATGGCGCTGGCGGTGAAAACGCTTTATCCGGATGCGAAGTTTGACATCGGTCCCGCCACCGACCAGGGCTTCTATTACGATTTTGATCTCGAACACCGTCTGGTGACCGAGGATCTCAAGGCGATTGAGAAGCTGATGAAGAAAATCATCGGCCGCCGTCTGCCGTTTGAACGGTTTGAAGTTTCGCGTGAAGAGGCTGAAACGATGCTGGCCGGCCAGCCCTACAAGCTGGAGCGTCTCGCCGATATTCCCGAGGGCGAGGCGATCAGCTTCTACCGTACCGGCGAGTTCGTCGATCTCTGCCGCGGACCGCATGTGACTGACACCGGCGACATCGGTGCGGTGAAACTCACGTCGATCGCGGGCAGCTATTTTCGCGGCGATGAAAAGAACCCGATGCTGCAGCGGATTTACGGCACCGCATTCACGACCGAGGCCGAACTTCAGGAATATCTGCACCGGATGGAAGAGGCCGCCAAACGCGACCACCGCAAACTCGGCGTCGAGCTGGACCTTTTCGGTTTTTCCGACCAGGTGGGGCCCGGTCTGGTGCTCTGGCATCCCAGGGGCGCCCTGGTGCGTCACCTGATTGAGAGCTACTGGAAAGAGGAGCATTACCGCAATGGTTATGAGCTGCTCTACACTCCGCACATCGGGCAGAGCACGCTCTGGGAAACCAGCGGTCACATCAATTTTTACCGCGACGGCATGTATTCTCCGATGCAGATTGACGAAAAGGACTATTTTGTCAAGCCGATGAACTGTCCTTTCCACATCGAAGTCTATCAGTCACGGCTGCGCAGCTACCGGGAACTGCCGCTGCGCTGGGCCGAACTCGGTACGGTTTACCGCTACGAGAAGTCGGGCGCTCTGCACGGACTTCTGCGGGTGCGCGGCTTCACTCAGGACGATGCGCACATTATCTGCACTCCGGAGTCGATTGAATCCGAAATTGCGGAAGTCCTGCGGTTCAGCCTGGCGGTCAACCGGTCGTTCGGCTTCACTCAGATCAAGCCCTACCTGGCGACCCGTCCGGCCAAGGCGGTCGGTGAACCCGAACGCTGGGAAACTGCGATCCGCTCGCTGCGCAAGGCGGTGGAGGCCTGCGGTCTGGATTGCGAAGTCGACGAGGGCGGCGGCGCGTTCTACGGTCCCAAGATCGACCTTAAAATCAAGGACGCTATCGGCCGGGAATGGCAGACCACGACGATTCAGTTTGATTTCAATCTCCCCGAGCGCTTTGATATGACTTATATCGGCGAGGATGGCAAGAAGCACCGTCCCTACATGGTGCATCGGGCGCTGCTGGGGTCGCTGGAACGGTTTTTCGGAATTCTGGTCGAACACTATGCCGGAGCTTTTCCGCTGTGGCTGGCACCGGAACAGGCCCGTCTGCTGCCGGTATCGGATGCCCAGCTGGAAACCGCCCGGAAATTTCAGGCCGAACTGCGGGCCCGGGGATTCCGGGTCGGACTGGATACCCAGGCGGCCGGACTCGGTGCGAAGATCCGTTCGGCGCGCCAGGAGCGCGTTCCCTATCTGCTGGTGATCGGTGAACGCGAGGCCGCCGCCGGTACCGTGTCCGTGCGCAACCGCCGCGAAGGCGAAATCGGCGCGATGAACCTGGCCGAACTTGCCGAAAAAATGCGGCTTGAGGTTGCAAACAAGACGGTATAGTGCTATATTTTATGAAAGCAGCCGTCCCGAACGGGGCTGCGAAGTGGGATGTTGGAAGTTAATTCGGCCTTGAAAGGAGGGTGCTCTTATTGCTAAGCTCTTGAAACCCAATGACCGGACGGTCGCCCTGAACGAAGTGCGCCTCATTGGCCCGGAGGGTGATCAGTTGGGTGTGGTTCCCTACGCCAAAGCCCGGGAACTGGCCGCCGAGGCCGGTCTCGACCTGGTGATGGTTTCGGATCGTACCGTTCCGCCGGTGGTCAGGATCATGAACTTCGGCAAGCTGCAATACGAGCAGAAAAAGAACCTCAAGGCGCAGCGGCGTAATTCCGCGGCGCAGAAGATCAAGGAAGTTAAGTTCCACATCAACATTGATCAGCACGATTACGAGACCAAGATCAAGCATGGGCTGGATTTTCTGGATAAGAAATACAAGCTCAAGGTCACCCTGGCGCTGCGGGGGCGTGAGATGGCCCGGCAGAACCTGGCCTACGATCTGATCCGGCGGGTGCTGGCTGACTTTGCCGCTGTCGCGGATGCTGATGGCGAGCCCAAGCTGCTGGGCCGGAATATTTCGGTCAATCTCACGCCGAAGAGCGGAACGTCCGACAAGGCGGTTCGCGAGCGGAGTTCGGCGGAGAGCGTCTGATCTCGTTCCCCCGGGTGGGGCAGGAGGTCGGCAGACATGTGTTTTCGGAGCCGCCGCCGGGTTTACGGCGGGGTTGTCAAGTCCGGAGAGCGGGCGCTCTCCGGCAGCATCGCAGCCGGTGTGCATTGACCGGCTCGGTGCGGAATTATCATCATGAAAGGATGTAACAATGCCGAAGCTCAAAACCAGAAAGTGTGCCGCCAAGCGGCTCAAGGAGACCGGTACCGGCAAGTTCCGCCACCACAAGGCGGGCGCCCGGCACCTCAAAAGCAGCAAGAACGCCAAGCGCAAGCGCCGCCTCCGTCAGGATGGCGCGGTGTCGCCGGCCGAACGCAGTCGTATCAAAGCCGCCCTGCCGTACGGGCTTTAATTAAGGAGAACAGCATATTATGTCGAGAGTCACTTATGCCGTCCCCTCCCGCAAGCGCCGTAAACGCACTCTGGAGCGGGCCAAAGGTTTCTACGGCAACAGCAGCCGGAATATCCGCACCGCTTATGATGCGGTGGACAAGGCGTTGGTCCATTCCTACAAGGGCCGCAAGCAGAAAAAGCAGCAGTATCGGGGGCTGTGGATCGTGCGTATCAACGCCGCCTGCCGCGCTCTGAACGTCAACTACAGCCGATTTATGGACGGGTTGAAAAAGGCCAATATCGAGTTGAACCGGAAGGTTCTCGCCGATCTCGCGGTCCGGGAACCCGCCGAATTCAAGGCGCTGGTCGAGCGGGTCGCCAAGTAATCCGGCCCGCAAACCGGAATCACGGCAGCTTGAAATTGGTGCGGGTCGCACCCGGTTTCAGGCTGCCGTGTTTGTATTTCCGGGAGGGCGGTTCCGGACCGCTCCGGACGATATTATGAACAATACAACCGCAACTGTTACGGAATTGCAATCATGAATGACATCATTGAACGGATCGACGCCGCGGTGGCGGATGCGGTCAGGCAGGCGGCGGCGGCCACCTCCTCCGCCGATCTCGAAGCGGTGCGGGTCGCCTACCTCGGTCGCAACGGCCTGTTTCCGGCTCTGTCGCGCGGCATGGGCGAGGTTCCGCCGGAACAACGGCGGACCGCCGGCCAGCGTTTCAACACCGGGCGGGCTGAAATTCAGGAGGCGCTCGACGCCGCCGGTCGGCGGATCGCCGCCGGAGCCGATGCGGCCGGAGCCATTGATCTGACTCTGCCGGGCCGCCGGTTGCCCGCCGGGCACAAACATCCGATCAGCCGGGTGGCTGACGAGTGTGTGGCGATTTTCGGCCGGATGGGGTTCGTCGCGGTCGAAGGTCCCGAAATTGAAGATATTTATCACAACTTTGACGCGCTCAACACCCCGGCCGACCATCCTTCGCGCGATCCCCAGGACACCTTTTATTTTCCGGACGGCCGGATTCTGCGTTCCCAGACATCTCCGGTTCAGATCCGGGTCATGGAAAGCCACGAACCGCCGATTCGCATAGTGGCTCCGGGCCGGGTGTTCCGGCGCGACACTCCGGACGCCACTCACGGGATGAATTTTCATCAGATTGAGGGGCTGAGCATTGACCGCGGTGTGTCGATGGCCGATCTCAAGAGCGTACTGCAGACCTTTGCCCGCGAGATGTTCGGTGAAAAGGTGCGCATCCGGCTGCGTCCGCACTTCTTCCCGTTCACCGAGCCGAGTGTCGAATACGATTTCAGTTGCGTGGTTTGCGGCGGCAAGGGGTGCGGAGTCTGCAAACACTCCGGATATATTGAAATTGCCGGCGCCGGCATGGTCGATCCAGCGGTGCTGGCCAACGTCGGTTACGATCCGCGGGTCTGGAGCGGCTACGCGTTCGGACTGGGCATCGAGCGGCTGGCCATGCTGCGGTACCGGATTCCTGATCTGCGGCTTTTGTATGAAAACGACGTTCGTTTCCTCGAACAGTTCTGAGGTGGGGAGAACGCAAGATGAATATTTCCCGTAAATGGCTTTCGGATTACGTCGCGCTTGACTGCGACGATCAGACCTTGTGCGACAAGCTCACGATGGCGGGCATTGAGGTCGAAAAAGTCGACCGGATTTCCACATTCCCTGAGGAAATTGTGACGGCCAGGATTCTGGAGCGGCGCCCACATCCGGACTCCGACCACCTGTCGGTCTGCCGGGTTGACTCCGGCAGCGGCGAACTTCAGATTGTCTGCGGGGCGCCCAACTGCGACGCGGGACGGGTGGTTCCTCTGGCGCCGATCGGCACGGTGTTCACGACTGCCGAGGGTGAATTCAAAATCAAGAAGTCCAAACTGCGCGGTGTCGAGTCGTTCGGCATGATGTGCAGTCAGAAGGAGCTCGGATTGGGGCCGGACAACAGCGGACTGCTGATCCTGCCTGACGATACCCCGGTCGGAGTGCCGCTGGCGCGACTTTATCCCGGCGACACGCAGATTGAGGTTGAAGTCACTCCGAACCGGCCGGACTGGCTGTCGATGTGGGGAATAGCCCGTGACGTTTCCTGCTTGTTTGATGTCGAACCGAAGTTTCCGGAAATCGAAGTGCCGGAGTGCGCGGTTCCGGCTCCGGGCCTGGTGACTGTCGAGGATTCGGAACTTTGTCCGCGTTACATCGGCCGGATTGTCCGCAACGTTAAAATCGGGCCTTCGCCGCGCTGGCTGGCTGAACGGCTTGAGAGCGTGGGACTGCGGCCGATCAACAACGTGGTGGATGTCACCAACTTCGTGCTGATGGAGGTGGGGCAGCCGCTGCACGATTTTGATCTGGACAAGCTTGCCGGCCGGCGGGTGGTGGCCCGCCGGGCGCATCCGGGGGAGAAGATTGTCACCCTTGACGGCAGTGAATTGGAACTTGCCGAGCGTCATCTGGTGATTGCCGACGCTGAAAAGCCGATGGCCCTGGCCGGCATCATGGGCGGCGAATATTCCGGCATCACGGATAACACGGTCAACCTGCTGATTGAGAGCGCGGTATTCAAACCTGCCAACATCCGGGCGACCTCCCGTGAACTGGGTATTTCCAGCGATTCCAGCTACCGGTTTGAGCGGGGCGTGGATTTTGACATGGCGGAGACGGCTTCCCGGCGGGCGGTTCAGCTGATTCTGGCCACGGCGGGCGGCGAACTGGGCTCCGAAGCGGTGGATGTGCGGGGAGAGCGGCCGGCGGATGCGGTTATTCCCTGCGAATTTGACCGGATCCGGGCGTTGATCGGGGTCGAGGTGAGCAATGAGCGGATGATTGAAATTTTCCGCAAACTCCATCTCGGCGTTTCCGACATCACGGCGGCCGGATGCGTGGTGACGGCGCCGGGCTTCCGGCGGGATCTCTCCCGCGAGGCCGATCTGGCCGAAGAGGTGGCGCGCATTCACGGCCTGGATCAGATTCCGGAAATTCCGGTGACCGGCAAACGCTGTCATCCGGCATCCGAAGACGCCTGCGCCCCGCTGATCGCCTTGCGCGACCGGGTGATCGGACTGGGCTTTGATGAATGTGTGCATTACAGCATTGTCAGCGACAGCCAGGCATTGAGCGACGGCCGGTTTGAACGTGGTGATCTGATAACGCTTTCCAATCCGATCAACAGTGATGCGGCGGCGATGCGGCCGAGCCTCTTCTGTGTGATGACCGGAGCGGTTGAGCGCAATGTTTCCCGTGGCAACCGCGACCTGACCCTCTTTGAACTGGGCAAGGTGTTCTGTGCCAATCCGGAAAAGTTCCCGGAGGAGCGTTATGAGCTGGCCCTGCTGCTCACCGGCCGCCGTCATCCCGAGGAATTCGGCGCCGAGGGCCGCGCCGAATACGATTTCTACGATCTCAAGGGCGCGGTGGAAACCCTGCTGGAATTGTGCGGACTCACTGACCGGCGCTATCGGTTTGAATCCCTTGAATCCGATCGTCGGTTCCGTCCGGGACGGGCGGCGCGGCTGGTTATTGACGGCCGTGAGGCCGGTGCTTTCGGCGAAGTGGCCGAGCCGGTGGCCCGCCACTGGCGTACGACGGCGGCAGTGTTCATCGCCCAGATCGACGCGGCGGCTCTGCTGGAAACCGGCCGGGGCCGGGCCGGTTACCGACCGCTGGCGCTCTATCCGGCGGTGTCGCGCGACGTCGCCTTTGTGGCCGCGGCGGAGCTGGAACATGGCAAGGTGGTGGAGTTCATCCGGAGTTGCCGGCTGCCGTTCCTGGAGTCGGTGCGGCTGTTCGACATTTTCACCGATGACAGGCTGGCTGCCGAGGGACGCAAGAGCATGGCCTATTCGTTGACGTTCCGCCATCCGGAGCGCACGCTGACCGACGTGGAGGTCAACGTCGCGATGGAAAAACTCAGAAGCAAACTTGCAGCCGGTCTCAAAGTTGAGCTGCGCTGACCAAACCGGAGAAATTCGCTATGATTGACAAAAATGTGACCAACGTGTACGAGGGAGTGCTGGAGGCGCGCGGACTCAAATTCGCGATCGTCTGCGGACGTTTCAATGAGTTCTTCGTCTCCAAGCTGCTCAGCGGCGCAGTGGACGCCATCACCCGCCACGGCGGGGCGGCCGGGGACATCAGTGTCATTTACGTGCCGGGTTCCTATGAGATTCCGTTTGCAGTCAGGAAGGCGCTGCAGCAGGGATGCTATGACGCGGTGCTGGCGCTGGGAGTGGTGATTCAGGGAGCGACTCCGCACGCTTCCTACATCAACAGCGAGGTGTCCAAATGCCTGGCTCAGCTCGGGCTGGAGTTCGGCGTGCCGGTGACTTACGGCATGATTACGGCCGACAACCTGGATCAGGCGATCGAACGCAGCGGCACCAAGGCCGGTAACAAGGGCGTGGATGCGGCGCTGGCCGCGATTGAAATGGCCAACCTCAACAAACTTCTGGGGGAACGGCGTTGAACGGGATTCCGGATGAGGAACGGGTGGTTCATCACACCAAACGTTTCGGACGCGAGCTGGCAATGCAGTATTTGTTCTGCTGCGAAATGCGGAATGAACTGCCGGGAGCCGCGACGTTCGAGGCGGTATTTGACACCGTTAAGAGCGAATTCAATCTCAAAGAGGGACACCTGACCCGCAAAGGGCGCGAATACGCCGAAAAGTTATACGAGCTGACGGCTTTGCACCATGACGAAATCGACCGTCTGCTGAGCAGACGCTGCGAGAACTGGGATTGGAAACGGATTTCGCCGGTCGAGCGCAACATTATGCGCGTTGCAGTGGCCGAGATGCTGTACATTCCGGAAGTGCCGCCGGTGGTCAGCATTGACGAGGCGGTGGAAATCGCCCGCGACTATTCCGGCGCCGACGGCGGCAACTTCATCAACGGGGTGCTGAACGCGGTAAAAAACGAGCTTCAGCGATCTGAACGGAAAGGGAATCAGGCCTGATGGCGTCGATATTTTCCATCTTCAAGCGCGGTTTGGAAAAGAGTGCGACCAAGGTGACGCGGGCGTTTACCGGTCTTTTCACCGGCATCCGGGCCCACGGTGCGGAAAGCTTTGACGAGTTGGAGGCGCTGCTGATCGCGGCCGATTTCGGAGTGCCGGCGGCGCTGCGCATTACGGGTGAAATCCGCGACCGTTACGAGCGCGGACTCATCGCCACCGACGCTGATCTGGAAGCGGTGGTGCGTTCCGAGGTTGAAACCATTCTGCGCCGGAATCTCCGGCCGCTGCACACTGCTCCGGCCGGTTCGCCCACCGTGATTCTGATGGTAGGCGTGAACGGCAGCGGCAAGACCACCACCATCGGCAAGCTGGCGGCGCGGCTGCGCTCGGAAGGGAAACGGGTGGTGCTGGCCGCCTGCGACACGTTCCGGGCGGCCGCGGTGGAGCAGCTGCAGCTGTGGGGGGAGCGCACCGGCTGTCAGGTGGTGGCGTCCCGACACGGGGCGGATCCGGCGGCGGTGGCTTATGATGCGACCAGCGCCGCGCTGGCCCGCGGGGCGGATTATCTGCTGATCGACACCGCCGGACGCCAGCACAATCAGAAAGCGCTGATGGATGAGCTGGCCAAAATCCGGCGTTCGGTGCAGAAAGTTTATCCGGAGGCCCCCCATGAGGTGTGGCTTACTGTGGATGCCAGTTTAGGTTCCAACGTGGTCAATCAGGCCCGGGAGTTCACCCGGACCTGCGGCGTGACCGGTCTGGTGCTGACCAAACTGGACGGAACCGGACGCGGCGGCATGGCGCTGGCGCTCAATCAGGAATTTGATCTGCCGACGTTTTTTGTCGGACTCGGCGAACAGCCTGATGAACTGCAGCCCTTTGATCCGGCACTCTATGCCGGGGCGCTGTTTGAAAAGCTGGAGTCATAGTTCTGATGGAGCAGTATTCTGACGCGGACCGTCGCTATATGCTTGAGGCGCTTGGCCTGGCCCGGCTGGGCTGGGGTCTGACCAATCCCAATCCGATGGTGGGTGCGGTGCTGGTGCGCGACGGCGAAATCATCGGCCGCGGATTTCATCTGCGCGCCGGCGAACCGCATGCCGAGATCAATGCATTCAATGACGCCGCCGCCCACGGGCGCGAAATAAGCGGTGCAACGCTCTATGTTACGCTGGAACCCTGCTGTACCGAGGGCCGGACTCCGGCTTGTACGGCGGCGATTCTCCGGCATCGGATCCGACGGGTGGTGATTGGAGCGGTCGACCCCAATCCGCGGCACAATGGCGGCGGCATTGAGATTCTGGAAGCGGCCGGGATTGAAGTTACAGTCGGAGTGGAAGGCGCGGCCTGCCGTCGGCTCAACCAGGCCTTTTTCAAATGGGTGACGACCGGGCGGCCGTTCGTGATGCTCAAACTGGCCACGACGCTGGATGGACGGATTGCGACTGCGTCCGGAGATTCCAAGTGGATCACCGGAGTCGAAGCGCGTCAGCGGGTGCAGCGGCTGCGGCGGCTGGCCGACGCGGTGATGGTCGGGGCGGAAACCGTCCGACACGACCATCCGGCGCTGACGGTGCGTGATCCGGAGAACTGGAGCCGTCAGCCGCTGCGCCTGGTGGCGAGCCGCACCATGACCGCGGCGGAACTCGCGGAGTATTTTCCGGATGGACGGGCTGAGATTGTCGCCCTGGATGAGCCGGATGACTGGAATTATTTTCTGGCCACCCTGGGGGATCGTGGCATGATCGCCCTGCTGATTGAGGGCGGCGGCGAACTGGCGGCGGCGGCGTTGCGGGCCGGAGCCGTGGACTACGTTGAATTTCACATTGCTCCCCGGCTGCTGGGCGGCCGCGGCAGCCGGCCGGCGGTGGGCGGTCCGGATCCGGAATTCATGGATCAGGCCCGGCAGCTGTACCGGGTTGAAGTGGAGCACTGCGGGTCGGATCTCATTGTCAGTGGTTACACCGCCGAGTAGTCGCCGGCGCGGCGGGTCCCGGAAGGAGAAACGAAAATCATGTTTACCGGATTGGTCGAACAGGTCGGCACAATTGCCCGGCGCGGCGGAGGTTCTCTGGCGGTGCGTCCGGCCGTGGCGCTGCCTGACCCGGTGATCGGCGAGAGCATCGCGGTCAACGGCTGCTGCCTGACGCTGGAGCGGTACAGCGGCGGACTGCTGGAGTTTCACACCCTTGAGGAGAGTCTGGGCCGGACCAATCTCGCCCGGCTGCCTCTGGGCGCTCCGGTCAATCTGGAGCGGGCTCTGCGGATCGGAGACCGGCTGGGCGGGCACTTTGTGCAGGGCCATGTCGACGACGCAGTGACATTGCGCCGGCGTGAGCGCATGCCGGACGGCGATCTGGAACTGGAATTTGAACTGCCAGGTGAACTGGCTCCGGAAGTGATCCGCAAAGGCAGTGTGGCGCTTGACGGCGTGTCGCTGACGGTGGTGGCGCTCGGCGCGGATTTTTTCACGGTGCGGCTGATCCCGCAGACGCTCAAGGATACGGCCCTGCCGGCGCGTCCGGTGGGGGGGGCGGTCAATCTGGAGACCGATCTCATCGGCAAGCATCTGCGCCGCTGGTATGAACTGGCAGCCGGCAACGCCGATGCCGCGGACGGAACGGATTCCGGGGCCGGCTCCGGGATCACTTATGAACGGCTGCGCGAGGCGGGTTTTCTATGAAATTCAAGCCCGGAATGAGTGTCGCCACGCTTGAGGAGTTCGCGGCTTTGCCGCTGACTCCTCCGGAAAAGCTGGCGTGCCTGGAATTTCCGGGCGAAGTGCTGGATGCTCCGGAACTGTGCAGCCGGGTCGCCGCCTGGGCCGCCGCCGGGGTGGAACCGGTGGTGCGCAGCCTGGTCGCTCCCGGTTTGACGGACGCGGTGGCGGCGGAGTCGCTGGCGCTGAGGATGGAGTTCGACCGCCGGCTGCGGCGGCGCTGTGAAGCGGCCGAGCGGTGCGGCGTGAAACTGGCCGGACTGGATTGGCACGCCGGCTGGGCGGCGGAGTCCGATGGCCTGCGGCTGTTGCGCGGCATGTTCGGTCTTCTGGAACAGTGCGATTTGACGCTGGTGCTGAACTGGCGGCCGTCCGGAGGAGCCGGCGAAGTGGCGGCGGCAGCCTCCGGGCTGGCGGACCTGCGGCGGAGGCTGATGTATCCGCGGCTGGCGTTCGGATTGGACGGCGTGCCGGAAACCCCGGGCGGGGAGCCGGAGGATGGCGCCGGCCTGGAGGTGCTGCGGTTTGATCTGGCGATTGTGCGCTGGCATGGTTCCGGCAACTGGCCGGATCCCGGGCGGTTGGGGGCACTGCCGTGGCTCCGGCGTTGCCGGACGCCGGAAGGAGTGCGGCTGCTTGCGGCCGGCGTGGATCTGGAACCGGAGGCGCTGGACCGGCTGGCCGCCGGCGTCCAGAGCTGGTGTGATAACTGAGCCGCGGCGGTTCCGGCGGAACGGCGCCGCGACGCGGAAATTTTTTGTGAGGTGGAACTATGCTTAATCTCGGAGTCAATGTCGATCATATCGCCACCGTGCGCCAGGCGCGTCGGGCGGAACTGCCCAGCCCCCTGGAAGGGGCCAGGCTGGCCGAGGCGGCCGGAGCCTGGGGCATTACAGCGCATTTGCGCGAAGATCGCCGGCACATTCAGGATGCCGACATTGAGGCCCTGGCCCGGACGGTTCGGCGGCTCAACATGGAAATGGCCGTGACCGACGAGATGGTGGCGATTGCCTGCCGGGTCCGTCCGCACAGCAGCTGCCTGGTGCCGGAAAAACGGGCGGAACTCACTACCGAGGGCGGACTTGATGTCGCCGGCGCCCGGGAGCGGGTCGGCGCGGCGATTGCGGCTCTGCACGGAGCCGGAATTGTGGTGAGCTGTTTTGTCGATCCGGAGGAGCGGCAGCTGGCAGCGGCGGCGGAGCTGGGCAGCGAATACGTCGAACTTCACACCGGTGCTTATGCCAACGCCTCCGGTGCGGAACGGGTGCGCGAACTCGACCGGCTCAAGGCGGCCGCAAAGTTTGCCGCGTCGCTGGGATTGCGGGTCAACGCCGGTCACGGCATTGATTACCGCAACATCGACGGCATTCTGGAAATCCCCGGTCTTAACGAACTCAACATCGGACACTCAATTATCGGTCGCGCCATCATGGTCGGCATGGAGCGCGCCGTCGGCGAAATGCTGACGCTCATGAAGGCCTATCGCCTTGGAAATCAGCAAGCGTAAAATCCTCAAGAGCACCACTGGAGTGGCGGCGGCGACGCTGCTGAGCCGGATTCTCGGATTGATCCGGGTGCGGCTGGAGGCCACGGTGCTGGGCGGTGGCGACCTGGCCAGCGGCTGGCTGCTGGCTTTTGCCATCCCCAATTTGTTCCGGCGGCTGCTGGGCGAGGGCGCACTGGGCACCGCGCTCATTCCGCTGGTGGCTCAGGCCGAACAGGAGGAGGGACCGGCCCGGGTCCGCCGGGAGCTGGCGGTGATTTTTGCCACGCTCTGTGTGCTGCTTGGCGCGGTGGTGGTTCTGTTTGGCGGCGGAACATGGTTGCTGAGCGAGGCCGCCGGCCGCCTCAACTGGGAGTTCTTTCAAACTGAACGCATGCGGCTGGTGCTGGCGCTGCTGCCGGTGCTGATGCCCTATGCGTTTTTCATCTGCCTGTCAGGAGCAGTCGGGGCGGTGTTGAACTACTCCAAGGTGTTTGTGCTGCCGGCCCTGGGGGCGCTGCTGCTCAATTTTTTTCTGATCGGCGGGCTGGTGACCTGGTGGTTCCGGTTCGGGGCCGCGGGCAATGCCGGACTGCCGCGCTTTCTTCATCAGCTGGCCCTGCTGGTGCTGGCGGCCGGAGCGCTGCAGCTGCTGTTGCTGGGCGTTCTGCTGCGGGTTTACGGGCGCTTTCCGGATCTGCGCTGGGGGAGTTTCCGGGATTGCTCGGTGCTTAAACGGCTGTGGCACCTGGTGCTGCCCGGCATGATCGGCGGCGCGGCGCTGCAGGTCAGCTTTCTGGTTGACCGGCTGCTGGCGGTGTGGCTGGGCAGCCGGGCGGTGCCGGCGCTCAGTTTTGTGGACCGCATCATTGATGTGCCGATCGGAATTTTTGCGCTGTCGCTCGGCACGGTGCTGATGGCCGGAATGGCCAGAACCGCCGCTTCCGGGAACCAGGAAAAGCTGGCCCGCGATCTGGTTTTCTGGCTGCGTCACGTTTATTTCATCTGCATTCCGATGGCGGCGATGGTGATTTTCTTCCACGAACCGATGCTGCGGCTGCTCTGTCTCGGTGGCAATTACACAGAGGAAGATCTGGCTGCGGCCCGGTTGGTGGCCGTGTTTTACGGTGCGGGAATTCCGGCGTTCTGTTCGCTGAAAGTGATTCTGCCGGCGTTTTACGCACGGCGGATGATGAAACTGCCGCTCTACAGTTCGCTGGCCGCGATTGCCGCCAACATTGTACTCAACCTGATCCTGATGTGGCCGCTGGCCCAGGGGGGCATTGCCCTGGCCACGGTGCTGGCCTCGATGCTGAACAACACCATTTTGCTGGTGATGTTGCGCCGCCAGGGGTTCGATTTGCAGCCGGCGGGACTGGCGGGTTCGGCGCTCCGGGCGGCGGTGGCCGCCGGAATTGCCGCAGCCGGACTTCATTTTGCTTATTTCGCATTGATTGGAGGGGCGGGCGGACTGTCATGGTTCCAGGAAGCGGCGGCTTTCGGCTTGCTGTCGCTGGCTTTTGTCATGGCGTATTTCGGTCTGGCGGCGGCGCTGCGGGCTCCTGAACTGCGGGAACTGGCGGGGATTCTGCGCCGCCGCGGCGGAGCCGCCGGATGATTGTCGGCGAAGGCGGGAAAACTGTCCCGGATTGATATTGTCAGGGTTATTTTTCCGGATTGGATGGATTTGTCCAGTCCGGAATTTTTTTCTGCACTATAATAATCCGGAGAAAGACGCCGGCGGTTTCCGGACTGCCGGAGCAACTTGACGATTTGATTTCAGGGGATCATCCGTTTGCGAAGGAGCTGTCATCATGCGTTTGGACAATGTCACTTTGGAGTTGAGCGCCAAGGCCTTTGCGGATTCTTCGGAAAGCTGCATGCGCCGGACGGCGGAACTCATGTTCCGGCAGTGGAAACGGCTGACCGACCATGCCGGTCAGGTTTCGGTTCTGCTGTGGGTGGCCGACGGCAGTGAAATTCTGGAATACACCGGCAACCCCGGCGACACCTTCGAGTGGGCCGGCTGGTGGGGATGCGCCAATCCGGTGCCGGTCAGCGGTGAAGTCACCGGCCGGCAGCGGCGCGACACCCATTGCTTTCCGCGTCCCTACCAGGCAGACATTGCGCCGCGCTCTTACGATTGGCTGCGGCGGCTGACTGCAGTACTTCGGGAGGTCGGCGCTGCGGTGACCGGCCTTCCAGTCCGCATCGGCGCCCCGTTCGACAACGGACCGGAATTTGCGGTTTCCGACTTCAAGTACCGCCGGCATCCGGAAATCGCGCAGGGGCACACCATCTATCCCCACAGTTTTGTGGTATGCGATGCCCGGTTGGCGGCGGATCCCGGACACTATGCCGGATTTCCTGACGGCATCCCCGGCGGGACCTCGGTCGGCACCCTGCTCGGGCGCCAGTTCCGGGCTTTCTCGCACGATCTCGGGTACGACTATCTGTGGCTGTCCAACGGGATGGGGTTCGGGCGGGAGACCTGGGGAATCCGGGGAGCGCTTTTTGACAAGCGCCGGTTTTATCCGGAGCGGGCCGGACGGGCCGCCGCCGCCATGTTGGACTTCTGGCGCGATCTGACCGCGGCCTGTCCCGGAATAGTGATCGAAACCCGCGGCAGCAACTTTTCCGCCGGCGTTGAAATGGCGACCGATGCCGCTCCTCTGCGTGAACTCTATAAATCGGGAATGATGGCCGCTCCGGTCAATTCGCCCTGGGCGGCGCTCAACTTCAATACCGGTCTGGAGTTGGCGGCCTGGATGTCGCATGTGGCGGAACTTCCCGACGACCGGTTCACCTTCCGCTATTACATCCACGACCCCTGGTTTCTCAATTCGCCGTGGCTGGACCGCTACGCCCGCGAACCCTGGGATATTTACCTGCCGCTCAGCGTCAGCCGGATTGCCGCCGGCGGCGCGACCGTCACGCCGAACCGGCTCGCCCTGCTTTCGGTGGATGACTCCCGCGGCGAACTGCCCTGGCAGGTTCCCGACGAGACTATACCGCATCTGCTGCGCGCTCTGCGCGTGGCTCCGGATGCGCCGGGGCCGCTGGTATGGGTATATCCGTTTGCGGAATACGCGGAGCTGACGCAGGGTGCCGCACGTCGTCCGGATGTGGTACTCAACGAGGAGTTGTTCATCGGCGAAGCTCTTCAGGAGGGACTGCCGCTCAACACGGTGATCAGTTCCGGAAATCTTGCTGCGCTCGATCCCGGTCGCTGGGACGATACCGTACTGGTGATTCCGGTTTCAGCCGCCGCCGCCACCGCATCGGTCTGGAAGCGGGCGAAACAGGTGCTTTTCTACGGAACTCTGACGCTGGCTCCGGAGGAACTCCTGGAGCATCTCGGTCTCCGGCGCGCTGTTCCCTGGACTGGAGAAGTCCGGATGGTTTCCCGGCTGCCCGGTGACGTGGCGGAACGGGGCTGGACGGCGGAAACACTGCACGTCCTTGAACAATTCTGCGCCGGAGGGCTGGATAGTTCCGCAGTTCCCGGCGTTCCCGGCGCAGTGGTTGAAGCCGAGGCGGAACGCGGTCTGGACCGCCGGGCGGCGGCGGTGCTGCGCCGGTTTCCGTCGGGGGCGGTCGCCGGGTTTGTGGCAGCGCTGCCGCCGTGCAGTCCTGAGCCGTCGGAATCCCGTGATTTTGACCGTCTTCCGCCGGAGCAGGCGTTTCCGGCCGCCCGGCTGATGCGGCATCTGCTCGGACGTTTCGGATGGGAGCTGCGCTGTGAGGCTCCGGAAGCCTCCGAAATGCCGCCCCGCTGCACGATTTCCCGGCATGACAACGCCTTTATGATCGCGGTGCTGGCGCTGGATACCGCCGTTGATCTGCTGGTGCGCACACCGTTCGGAGCGCCGCTGGTCATGGAACACGAAACCCGGCTGACCGGCGGACGGGCCCGCTGGCGGCTGCCGCGGTCGTGGCATCGGGAGTGCCGCTTTTTTGTAGAGCAGGCGGCCGATGCGGTGATCGGAGTGAAGACCGCCTGGGCCGCTTATCCGGAGTACCGGGAACGCTATGATTTACGGGGTCTGAAGGAGGCCGATCTGCGGATTTTTCTGCCGGACGGGGCGGAAAAATCGTTTGAGGCGGCAGCTTCCCCCGAACCGATCACCCCCGGCCGGTTCCTCCGGATGGAGCTGCTGCCGGCGGAGTTCGAGGAACACGCCGCCGGCCGCTGTGCGGTACTGCGGCGGGTTTCGGGATTCGTGCAGATCGCCTGGTGAAAATTGCCTTACATTATCAAAGGAGAACCGTTATGCAAGTGGAACGCCGCAAACCGCTGACCGCCAATGTCGGAGTCTTTTCCGTCGGATTGGACACCTACTGGAAACAGTTCGACGGGCTGCTGGACGAGATGAGGAGAAAGACTGCGATTTTCATCGCCAAGCTGGAAAAATCCGCAGTCCGGGTCCGGGATTTCGGCATGATTGACAATGCCGCCCGGGCGTTTGAGGCGCTGCCGAAAATCGCGGCCGCCGACCTTGACGTGCTGTTTGTCGACATGACCACTTACGCCACAAGTTCCACTTTCGGTGCGATTGTGCGCGCTGTGAACTGCCCGGTAGTCCTGGTAGCACTGCAGCCGCTCGCGGCGATGGATTATGCGCACGGAACGACCTTCATGCAGCTCTGCAACGACGATTTGTGCTCAGTTCCGGAGTTTACCGGCGTCGCCATCCGGATGGGGCGGCCGGTTGCCGATGTGATCATCGGCAAACTCGAGGACGACGCCGACGCCGATGCCGCCATCGCCTCCTGGTGCCGCATTGCCCATGTCCTGCACGACCTGCGCCGGGCCCGGCTGGGACACATGGGCCATGTGCTTGAGGCAATGCTCGATATGCAGACTGATCCGGCGGCGGTGACGGCGACTTTCGGCGCCCACGTCGTGCAGTGTGAACCCGACGAGATCATGGCGCAGTTCGCTCCGCTGAAACCGGATGATCCCGCCGTCCTGGCGATGGAGCGTCGGATTCTCGACTTTTTCGACACTCCGGATCCGGTTTCCGATCCGGTGACGACCCGGCTCACCGCCGCCGATCTGTCGATGGCGGCGCGGGCGGGGGTCGCGCTGGAACGCTTCATCACATCCCGGCAGCTCGACGGCTTTGCTTATTATTACGAAGCTGCGCCGGAATCCGAGATGCGGCGGCTGGTGACCAATTTCATTGTCGGCAATTCGCTGCTGACCGGAGCCGGTTTTCCGATGTGCGGCGAATTTGACATCAAGACCTGCATTGCGATGCTGATTATGGACCGATTGGAAATCGGCGGCAGTTTTGCCGAGTTTCATCCCATCGACTTCGAGCGCGATTCGGTGCTGGTCGGACATGACGGTCCCCACCACCTCAACATCGCTGACTCCAAACCGGTGCTGCGCAGCCTGAAAAAGTACCACGGCAAGCCCGGCAGCGGCGCCGGGGTGGAGTTTTCGATCCGGACCGGTCCGATCACCATGCTGAGCATCGGCGTTCGGAATGACGGCCGTTTCAAGTTCATCATCGCCGAGGGCGAGTCGGTCAAATGGCCGATTCCGCCGACCGGCAACACCAACACCCACGGCCGGTTCCGGCCCGACGTGCGGACGTTCCTGAAAAGATGGTGTCAGGAGGGGCCGACCCACCATTTCGCGCTCGGGATCGGACACCACGCCGCCGAGCTGGTGAAAATCGCCGCTGCGTTCGGAGTGGAAAGCGTGGTGGTGACCGACTGACGGCGGATTGACAAACTCCGGCTCCGGTGGTATATTCAGCCATTTTTCAAACTGAAGCTCCGGAGTCGGCTGGATATGAATCCTTATTGTGAAATCGACCCCGCGTGCTGGCCGCGCCGGGAAATGTTTTCATTTTACCGTAATTTTGACGCCCCCTGTTTCACCGTCACCGTCAAGGTGGGCGCGGAGCCGCTGTACGTTTGGGCGAAGCGGCGGCATGAGTCATTTTTCCTGCTGGCGCTCTACGCCATTCTGCGGGCGGCCAATGCGGTGCCGCAGGTTCGGCAGCGGGTGCTGCCGGACGGCCGGATTGTCGAGTTTGAGCGCATTGCGGTCATGACGCCGATCATGACCGCATCGGAAATGTTTCACCAGATCTGGTGCGAATACGAACCGGATTTTGCCGCGTTCAGGGACGCTGCCGCACCGCTGGTGGCGGAGGCCGGAAACGGGTCGCCGGCTCCGATGGAGGAGCACGGCGCGGATTTCCTCTGCGCCAGCTGCGTTCCCTGGCTGCATTTTGAGGCGCTGAACCCGGCCGACTACGCATTCAGTCAGGATATCCCGGTGCTGACCTGGGGCCGGCTGGAGGATGGCCGGATTCCGGTCAGCGTGAAGTTCAACCACTGCTTTGTGGATGGTCTGCATGTCGGCCGCTTTTTCCGTCAGCTGGAAGAGGGGTTTTCATGCCCGGAAACACTCTGACGGCCG
This sequence comes from uncultured Lentisphaeria bacterium, assembly GCA_949298075.1. Taxonomy (GTDB): domain Bacteria; phylum Verrucomicrobiota; class Lentisphaeria; order Victivallales; family Victivallaceae; genus UBA1784. Next base: position 30,990 of record CASFVA010000006.1, on the reverse strand, counting down.
GGAGAAGTTCAGCCGCCGGTCCGACCGGTTCCGCCGTTTGCGGATCCGGCCGGCCGGCCGGAGTCAGCGGGTTTTGTTGAGGCTCCGGGCCGGAAGCCCCGGCTTGTCCGGAGGAGCCTCCCAGCGGCAGCTGGCGACCACCACCAGTTCGGAGTTTTTGACCGAGGTTGATTTCGTCGAAAAGAGGTGACCGAGGTAGGGAATATCCATCAGCCACGGCACTCCGGTGCGCGAAGTGACGCTCTCCTGCTTTTTCAATCCGCCGATGATGAAGCTGTCCCTGCCGTGCGGCAGGCTGACCACCTGACTGATCCGGTTGCCGGCGGCGATGCGGGGCGCTCCGCTGGATTGAAAGCCGATCAGGCTGGAGTTGCTCAGGCTGACTTTAAACCTGGTTTCCTCCAGGTTGACCGATACCTCGTCCACCTGCATGGAAAAGCCGTAGCCGGTGGATTTGGTGGTGATTTGCTGGTTGCCCTTGCCGATCCGGACCGGTTCATCCGCGGTGACGGCGGTTCCGGTGACGGCGCCGATGAGGTTTGACAAAAGCTGGTAGGGGCCCACTCCGGTGTTGGGAAAAACGGCGTCGGTTTCGCTTCCGGGAGCCGGTTCAGAGTCGTCCATGTAAAAAATCTGGGTGGTGCGGTTCAGAGCCGCCGATGACGCGTTGCGGATGCAGAGCTCCCCGGTATGGGCGATCCGGGCCTTCCCGATGGACGTCAGGAAGTCAATGTAACGGGTGTTCCAGCGCGGATTGAAGTTGTAAAAACTGGTGCGTTCCGAACCTGCGGCGCGGTTGAGTCCGGTTGCGTCGTAGAGCGCGTTCCAGTTGTTGCGGTAACGGCCGCCGGCGGAGAAAAGGTCTACGCCCTCGTTGTTTTTCCAGGATTGAAAGTCCAGTCCGAGCTTGTCGTCGTTTTCAGTGTCGATCTCGTAGACGGTGATTTGGAGCCGGACCTGCGGAATCGGCACATCGTATTTGGCCAGCATCGCGGCAATGTTGGCGCAGGAGTAGTTTTCGACGTCGAACACCAGCCAGTTGAGGTCGGGGTCATAAGCCACCAGATCCTGTCCCTGCCACAATTCAGTGACGTCGCTGATGTTCATGCCCATGTTCTCAATCAGTGGCATCAGGTTGCGGGCCGGCACGAATTTGGGCATGTAGATGAACATCTGGCTGCCGTAGCTGAGTGCTCCGAGTTCGGAATTGTCCAGCCTGGCGACCAGTGAGTCGATGCCCATGCCGTTCGGCTGATCCCGGAAGCGGTATTCTTCGGCGCTGACGATCAGCAGTCCGGTGCCGTCCGCATATTTGAGGCATTCGACGGCGGTGTTGCTGCCCAGCTGGACCGTCGGAGTGTAGCCCGGCTGCGCGCTGGCCGCGCCCAGTTCCGGTGAGCTGACCGTGGCCGTCACCGGCAACGTGACGGTCTGGCCGTTCACGGTGACGGACGTCTGCGCGTTGGATGGATACTGCTGCTGCAGCGAAGTGTTGCCCACCCGTTTGGACTGCACCATCTGACGCAGGTAGTCGCGGAATTCATAGGGATCGACGTTCTTCAGCTCGTAGGTTTTGGTGATGACTCGCGGATCGTTGTTGTCGCGGATGAAGTGGACCACCCTGGTATTGTCCTGCACCGGTACGACCAGCCGTGCTTCGATGCGGGTGCTGTCGTAGCCTCCGGTGTTTCCGGTGTTGGAATCCCGCGGAATGCCGGGAACCGGACTGGCGAAAGCACCGAGCACTCCGCCCAGCGCCAGAAAAGCGGTAATCGGATGTTTCATGATGAAAGTCGCTCCGGGGTTATTTGATCTGGATCAGTTCTCCGGCCGCCTTGCCGTCAGGCGCTGCCGTATTGAGCAGCCGGGCGGTGACGGTGAGGTAGGCCTTGGTGTTTTCAACGCTGGTGGTGGTGGTGCTGAAGAGGTACTTCAGACCGGGAATCCGACTGAGCCACGGAATGCCGATGGTTTGTTCGACCTCCTGCTTTTTTTCCCATTGAGCGATGACGGTTTCGTGATCGAGTTCGAGCAGTGCTTCCGAAGTGATCTGGCTGGTTTCCACCAGTTCGCTGCCGAGGTTGTTGCGTTCGACCACGTTGGCGGTCTGGAGGTCGTAGCCGAAAAATACGGTGCCGGGAAAGCGGGCGTAGTCGCCGGGACGGTAGTTGCTGACCTCAAAGGCCTCCGCCGGAGCGTATCCCGGCTGGGACTGGCCGTAGTGGATGTTGACAATCGGCTGATTGAGCCGCAGATAAACTTGATAGAAGCCTTCGGGCAGACCGAGATCGCTGACGCCGACGCTGGTCTGATCGTTGTTGCTCTTGACGATGTTCTGGAGCTGGGGATTGAAATAGATTTCGTAGAATTCCCGGTCGGAGTTGCTCACCGTCAGCGTGGCGGTATTGGTGATTTCGGCGTGGCCGGACTGACCGAGCAGCCGGATGAAGCTGGCGTCGAACTGCGGCGCAAACAGAAAACCGCCCACGGGGCCGGACATCGCCTGCAGGGCCGCCGTGCCGCCGGAGGTCACGCTGAAGGCGTCGAATCCGGCCTGAAACAGGTTGAGGCCGGGACAGTTTTTCCAGGCGAGGTACTCAACCCCGAGATCCCGCAGCGTGCTCTCCCGTACTTCATAGAGATTGAAGGTAAAGGTGATCTGCGGCGCCGGCCGGTCGAGGAATCCGAGAAACTCATAGACATACTGGGTGTTGGAGCTGTTGTCCTTCCAGTAGATCTGGTTGGAATTCTGATCCCAGGCGTAGACCGAGCCGTAAGGTCCTTCGCCGATGACCGAATTGACCAGCACATCCAGCAAGGCCTGGCCGGAGCGGAATTTAGGCCGGTATACCGCCCGGGTGATGCCGGTGCCCCGGATGGGATCCTCCGGAGTTTTGCCGTCGATCCGGATGTTGCGGTCGACCTTGGCGATGAAGTCATCGACGTAGGGCATGAGTTTTTCCGGGCAGGTCACGGTCAGAAGCTGGAGGTTGTTGCCGGTTTCGATGCAGCCGACCGATGAATTCTGGTTGTAGCGCATGACAATGCCCATGACAAACGGGGTGATGTCGTTGGCCTGAACATATTTGAGCTGATAGATCTTTGAGACCATGTAGTCCTGGGCGTCGTCCTGAACGAAGCGCAGGGACCGGACATTCTCCGGCTTTTCATCGGTGATGACCCGGGGAGCGGCCCCGGCCGGTGGCCCGGCCAGCAGCCAGACGGCGGCGGCCGCGGCGGACGTTTCCGGCCGGGAACAAAATCCCGGAGCCTGCCGCCGGGCGCCGGGTGCGCCGCAGAGGTGGGAAACACATGGCACGACGGCGCCGTCCGGAACCGGGTGCGCCGCCGGGGATGCAATTTTTACGGCCATGCCGCCGCTTCCTCTTCCTGCGGACGGAGTGGAATGCTCCGCCGCGTTACTCTCTCCGTTATTAAATAGAAGCGGTTCCGGCAAAAAATCAAGAGTCCCGCCGGAGAAAATTCCGGAGGGACTCCACGGCCGCGTCGGTGCCGCCGGCTGTCATTCCAGCAGGAATTTCAGTTCTTCAAGCGAGAATCCGCCGTCCGCCGGGTGGTCGATGACCTTGTCGAACAGGCGGCGTTTCTGGTCCTGGAGGTCGAGGATTTTTTCCTCGATCGAATTTTTCACCACCAGTTTGTAGGTGTTGACCGCCCTGGTCTGCCCGATGCGGTGGCTCCGGCCGGCGGCCTGAAGTTCGACCGCCGGATTCCACCAGGGATCGTAGATGATCACCGTGTCGGCGGAAGTGAGGTTAAGTCCGGTGCCGCCGGCCTTGAGGCTGAGCAGGAAGACCGGGATTTCCGGCGTGCGGTTGAACCGGTCGACATGCTGCTGACGGTTGCGGGTGGCGCCGTCAAGATATTCAAAGGGCAGTCCGGCGGCGTCAAGCTCCGGAATCAGCCTCTGAAGCATGGAGGTGAACTGGCTGAAAAGCAGCATCTTGTGCGAACTGTCAACGTTCTCGTGCAGCAGCTCGAGCAGCAGTTCGGTCTTGGCCGAAGGAACTGCGTCGCCGCGGTGGTCCGGCAGCAGCGCCGGATGGCAGCAGACCTGGCGCAGCCGAAGCAGAGTGGTGAAAATTTCCGCTGCGGCCCCGGTGTCTCCGGCGGCGAAGCGGCTCAGACGCTCCAGTCCTTCGGACCGGATTTCCTCGTACAGTGCGCGCTGACTGTCGTTCATTGTGCAGTACAAAATCCGCTCCGACCGCGGCGGCAGATCGGCGGCCACTTCGCTTTTGGTCCGGCGTTTGATGAAAGGCCCGACCCGGCGGGCAAGATCGGTCTGAAGCCCGGGATCGGCAGCGGCTCCGGCATAGGTTTTGCGGAATACCGGCAGGGAGCCGAGCATGCCCGGCTGCAGAAAATCCATAATGCTCCACAAATCCTCCGGCGCGTTTTCCAGCGGCGTGCCCGAAAGCACAATCCGGTGATCCGCCCGGAGATTTTTGCAGCTTTTGGCATTGGTGGAACCGGGATTTTTGATGTGCTGCGCCTCGTCGAGCACGATGAAGCTGAACTTCAGACGCCTGAGCACCGGATTGCTCAGCCGCGCCGCCGCATAAGAGAGAATGACCAGATCATAGGCTTCCAGGTTTTTCCAGACGTCGTCGCGTTCGCTCCCCTGGGGAACGGCCACGCGCATGCCCGGCACGAACCGGAGGGTTTCCCGTTCCCAGTTGGTGACCAGCGAGGCCGGGCAGACGATGAGCGCCGGCGGATCCCCGCGGCGCAGCCGCGACGCCAGCAGCGCCAGCAGCTGGATGGTTTTGCCCAGCCCCATTTCATCGGCCAGCAGGGGATTGAGGCCGCGGTCGGTCATCCACTGCAGAAATGCCACGCCGTCGCGCTGATAGGCGCGCAGTTCGCCGGTGAAGGCGAATTTGAGCGGACTGTCGGTCCGGGCGGCCGGCCGGGGACCGGCTGCGATCTCCGGCACCAGAGCGCCCGGAATTTCCCGGACCAGTTCGGTGAAATACGCCGCGTTGCAGAACGGCACTTCGAACAGGTTTTTGACTGGGTCGAGATTGCGGACCGCCCCTTCGGCCCGGCGGAAAAACTCCGCCAGCTCCGGCGGCAGGACGCCCCGTCCGACGCCGGGCACCGCAAGATATTCCGACCGGGCGGCGGTACGGTCCACCGCCAGGTGCCATTCGACCGGAATTCCGCGCAGGGTGAGTTCGTATCCCACCAGGAAGGCTTCGGATTCGGCGGCCGCCAGCCGGCAGCTCAGCTTCAGTTTCGGCAGTCCGGCCGCACCGTCAAGTCCGGACGCCAGCGCTCCGGAAAGTGTCCAGTCGGGATGGTCGCGCAGCCAGGCGGGCAGGCAGCGGTCGAGAAAAAGACCGGCGGCGTCAGCTCCGCCCGGCAGCACGGCGCGGCCGCCCTCGATGGTGAATCCGAACATTTCCAGCGATTGCTCGAAGCGGCGCTCAAACGCGATGTCGCGCTTCCAGAAGCGGTTTTGTTCGCGGACCAGATCGCCGGAACGGGGGGCGGTCATCACAGCGCCGTCCGGGGAGCGGTAGAGATAGTTGAAGTTCAGCTCCAGGGGATCGGAGGCCGCCGGATTGGCGTCGAGCATGACGGAGGCGCTCCGCTCCTCCACTTCCAGGCTGTCGGCGGCAACCACCGGAAAGGGCAGGCGGGCGGCCAGCTCTTCCGGAGTGGAGCCCGCCGGCGGGGCCTGAATTCCGGAGCGGAAAAAGTTTCTCAGAAACCCGATTTCACAGTTGGCCCGCACAAAAAAGTATTCGCCGTCGCGCCCCACCCAGCACCCGGCCCGGCCGGCGATCACCTTGGCTCCGGCCACCGGAAGCACGGCGCCGCCGACCCGGATGCCCGGGGAGAGTTTCCGCCCCGTCCGGAGCAGGACCGCCTCGGCCTGTTCGCCCCGGATGGTCAGCTGGCGGCCGTCGCGGAAGAAATTGGGATAGCCGACCAGGCAGTGGAAAAATTCGGCAGTCAGTTCCGCATTGAGCTGGATCTGGGAGTTTTCCACTTCGCCGTTGATGGCGAGAAACCGGATGATCTGCTGTTCGTGCAGCGAAAAGTTTTCCAGGCGGAGCACCACGCTCAGGGATTTGTCGAAATAAAGCTGGCGCAGGTTGTTGAGATTGCCGAGGTACTCGCGGCCGGCCGTGCGCATCCGGACGTTGAGCACCACGTTCTCCCACTTGCTGGGCACATGGGGAAAGTTGCTTGCGGTGCTGATGAAAAGCGAGGCGGTCGCCGGTTTGGCCCGCTCCAGCAGCCGGGGCAGGCTCTCCTGACGCAGGCCGCCGTAATAGCTGGGGGGATCCTCCCGGAGCCGCGCCTCCAGGAAACCGCTGTTGAACCGGCCGCAGTACATGACCAGCGCCGCAGCGTGTTCGCAGAAACGTTCCGCGCCGCAGGTACAGCTGAACTCACCGGTCTCTCCGGGCGGCACGCTGACGTCGACGGCTCCGGCGGACCCGGCGAAGCGGCCGTGCATGGTGCCGCCGGAATCGCGCCAGGCTCCGGTGAGCCGGTGATTTTTCAGCAGCTGTTTGGCGGCCTTGACTCCGGCGGCGCCGGCCAGGACGTCCAGACGGTCTTCAAAACTGTTTTTCATAAAAATCCGGTTTGCGGGTTATCCGGAGCCATTGAGTTGTGATCCGGTGCTGTTTCAGCAGATATAACTTATTAAAATAGCATGCCGGACCGGTTTTTTCCAATTTCATTCCGCGGAATGGCAATTTAAATTGCAAAAAACTTTGGGATATGGTATATTATTACGATGGCCATGTCGGGTTAGCCCGCTTGGCGGACAAATTCCAGACCAAACCGGACACGGAATGCTTCTTATGGAAAAATTATATCTCGGTATCGACATCGGATCGACTACATTTAAAGCGGTTCTGATGAATGAACGCGGCAAAGTCCGCCAGACTCTTTATCAGCGGACCCGGCCGGTGGATACCGGTCGCGTCCGGTGTTCCGGAGTCTGCTCCAAATGCGGCGCCTGCAACTTCGGCCAGCTGCGTCAGACGGTGGATAAATTCCTGCTCGACGCCGGCCTGCGCGGGTTGGAGGACATTGTCTGCACCGTGGTCACCGGCAGCCAGATCGTCGAAGACACCCATGACTTTCTGCCTTATGACTTCCGGGTCAGCGAAGTCACTGCCCACGTGGCCGGTGCGCGCCACTATTACCCTGACTGCAAGGCGATTCTGGACGTTGGCGGTCAGGACAGCAAGGCCATGGTTTTCAACGACCGCATGAAAATGTGGAATTACAAGATGAGCGGCATCTGCGCCGCCGGCACCGGGGCTTTTCTCGACAGTGTCGCCGCCAAACTCAATGTGCCGATTGAGGAGATGGCCTCCCGGGTCAATTACGACAGCAACCTGGAGTTTTCCTCGGTCTGCGCGGTGCTGTCGGCCACTTCAATCAACAAGTTCAAGAACCGCTTCCCGCTCGGCGACATTATCGGTGGAGCCTGCCGGGCGCAGGCGCGCACGGTGATGTCCGGAGTGGGCGAGCTGTTTCTCGGATATCGGGGCGACATTGTCTTTCAGGGCGGCGTCGCCTCGAACCGGGCGGTGGCCTATTATCTGCGGGAGATTAACGGAAACAACATCGTCATTCCGGAATTTCACGGCGTGATGGGCGCGCTGGGCGCGGCCTGTCTCGCGTTGAGTTTTTCGGAGCTCAAAGGACGTCTGGAGGACGGTTCCCGGTTGGTGGTTCCTGACCTGCCGCTGGAGTCGGCCGGTCTGCGGGCCCGGACGACCCGGCGGGATTTTCTCGGCCGCGGTCGAGGTCCGCTGGTGTGGCGGAATTTGTTCTTCCCGGCCGAACTGCTCAATGCGCTCGGCGTGCGGTCGCTGACACTCGAAACCTACGCCGCGCTTTTCGCCCGGAGCCAGCGCAAAGTCAAGCATGCCTTCGATCAGGCGGCCTGCAAGGGTTTTTCCGGTGAAACCTGTTCGTTTCTGCGTGTGCTAGAGGGCGTGGAACTGCCGCCGCCGGCGGCGATCGTCTCCACTTCGCAGCCCTGCCAGCAGGGCGAACGCATTTTTCGCGACCTCGCCCGCAACTACCATGTGGAAGAGGACTTCTTTTCCCTGCACACTCCGGCCGCCGGCGGCGCCGGCGATTTCAACGTCGAAGTGCTGGCCGAGGATCTCGAGCGTTCCGTCCGGATGTTGGAAAAACGCACCGGTCTGGCCATGTCGGCCGGGCGTCTGGCCGAAGCCTGCCGGCACAGCAACGAGGCCCGGCATTATTCGCTGCTGTGCAACGAACTGCGCTGTGCCAACCCGCCGCTGGTCCGTGGCGGACAGATGATCTATTTCGCAACGATTTTCAGTCAGCTCTGGGGGCGCCCTGAACTCACTGCCATCCAGAAGAAGCTGTACGAGGAACTCTTGGCCCTGAGCGAAGAAAAGCACGGACTGACTTTTTCCGACACCCACCGGCTGCTCTGGCTGCACCTGCCGCCATTCTACGACCGGACGCTGCTGGATTTTCTCGAACTGCGGCAGCGGGCCTCGATCGTGTTTGAAGAAGTCAACTTCATCGGCTGGGAGCCGCTGGATCCGGCCGATCCCTACCGTTCGCTGGCCCGCAAACTGCTGACGACCGGCTTCATGGATCCGGATCTGCGGGTGCGTTCGATTGCCGAGCAGGGACGCAAGTTCAAAATCAACGGATGCATTCTCTACAATCACGGTTTCGGCCGCTGTTCGATGGCTGACAGCAGCTTCATCAAACACCTGCGCGAGGAGCTCAACCAGGCGGCGGTTCCGCTGCTGGTGCTCGACGGCGACTGTGTGGACACCACCATTGATCCCTGCAGCACCGAGACCAAGATCAGCGCCTATGTCGAGGCGCTCAATGAACAGAAATACGGCAATATTTTCGGCCGTCTCAAGGAGGAGTGAAACCATGTTCAAACGCAGCAGCGCCTGTCGCGCCGAGGAACGCCGGGAAATGCGCGGCGGCCGCGGAGTCGTTAAAATCGAACATTTCTGGGAGCCCGAGAACGAAATGCACTCCCGTACGCGGATGTGCGCCCGACTGACCCTGGCGCCCGGGGATTCAATCGGTTTTCATCGCCACGAGGGCGAGGAGGAAATTTTTGTGATCCTGCGGGGGCGGGCCCGGGTGGACGACAACGGCGTCACGGCGGAACTGCTCCCGGGAGACACGCTGTTGACTGGCGGCGGCGCCGGCCACGCGGTGGAAAGCATCGGCGATGAACCGCTGGAAATGCTGGCGGTGATTGGCAAATATTGATCCGGAAGAGCCAAATTTATGATTGACCATCAACAGCTTCTCAAGTTGGCCGGCTCTTACGGCACCCCGCTTTTTGTGTATGACGGCGATCTGGTGGTGGAGCGTTACCGCGATCTTTTCAAATTCATTACCTGGCCCCGGCTGAGCATCCATTATGCGCTCAAAGCCAATTACAATCCGGCGCTGCTGCGGCTGCTGCGCGATGCCGGATGCGGCATCGACGCTGTCAGTCCCGGCGAAGTGGAGCTGGCGCTCCGGCTCGGATTCCCCCGGGAGCGGATCATCTACACGGCCAACAATATGACCGACGCCGAGTTTGAACGGGTGTTCGCCACCGGTGTGGTGATGAATATCGGTTCGCTTTCCCGGCTGGCCAAGGCGGCGGAGCAGCATCCGGGCATGCCGATCTGTCTGCGGTTCAATCCCGATGTCTGCGATGGCGACAACGAGAAAACCATGACCGGCGGCGATCTCACCAAGTTCGGTATTCTGCTTGACGATGCCGACCGGGCCGCGGAACTGGCGCGCCGGGGCGGGCTGCGGGTGATCGGCCTGCACGAGCATACCGGCAGCGGACTCCAGCATACCGAGTCGGTGTTCCGAAGCATGCGCAATCTGATGGCGATCGCGACCCCGGAACGTTTTCCCGATCTGGAATTCATGGATTTCGGCGGCGGTTTCAAGGTGCCGTACCGACCGGACGAGAAGCGGGTCGATTATATGGAAATGGGGCGGGAGATAGGCACGCTTTTCGCTGAATTCTGCCAGTCGCGCGGGCGTGAGCTGGAAATGCGGTTTGAACCCGGCAAATACCTGGTTGCCGAGGCCGGCTGGCTGCTGACGGAAGTCAATACGATCAAGCACAACCGCAGCCGGGTGATCGCGGGATGCGATTCGGGATTCCCCCAGCTGATCCGGCCGGTTTTGTACGGCGCGTACCATCAGATTTTCAATCTCTCCAATCCGGATGGACCGCTGCGCTGTTACGACGTCTGCGGCAATATCTGCGAAACCGGCGACCGTTTCGCCGAGCAGCGGGAGCTGCCGGAAATCCGGGAATACGACATTCTGGCGATTGCCAATGCCGGAGCCTACTGCCATTCAATGGGCGGCGTCTATAATCTCCGGACCATGCCCGGCGAGGTCGTGGTGGCTGACGGTCGGGTGATTTCCTGCATCCGGCGTGAGAGCGACACCGGATTGATCGACCGGATTGTCAGCCGGGAAAGGATGTTGTAAAATGTACCGGGCCGCACTGGATCCTGCGCTGAATTGCGCCGCACTGGCGGTGCTCGATGATTCCGGGGTGCTGCTCCGGGCCGAGGTTCCGATGGCCGGACGCGAGGGCGCCCGGCTGCCGCTTTTCGTTGCGGAGGAACTCGGCAGGCTCGGCCTGACGCTCGACGACATCGCCCTCTGGAGCATCGGTTCCGGGCCGGGCAGTTTTACCGGGCTGCGGCTGGCGGCGGCGTTGGCGGCGGGCTGGTGTTTTGCCCGGCCGGGGGTGAAATCGCGCGGCGTGCCGAGTGCCTTTGCGTTGGCGGCCGGACTTCCCGGGCCGGTTGAACCCGGGGCCACGGTGGGTTGCCTCTATGACGGGCGCAACCGGGAACTGCTCTACTATCAGGTGCGGCGGAACGCCGATGGCTGGGAGTCCACCGGCGTGACGGCTGTGCTGAACCGGGAGGCGGCGGCGGAATTCTTCCGAAGCCGTCCCCTGGAAACTCTTGCGGTGTACGCCGGAGAAACTGCGGCGGTGCTGCCGCTGCTGCCGGAAGGAGTGACTCCAGGCGTGGTATCGCAGCCCCGTACTGAAGTGCTGGCCCTGGATCCGGCTCCCGAATACGACAACGATCTGACCCGGCTGATTTACATCCGGCCGGCAGTGTACCCGGTATGAGCGGCGGGCGGGGGACGGCGGGCAAAGCGCGCCCCGGAGCCGGGAAAGCTCGCCCGGCAGTCCGGCATCGGAGCGGTACTCCGGCGCGGCCGGTTCGAAAATCTCCCGGCGGCTGGCGGATCTCCCGTGGCCGGTTGCTGGTGCTGGTGGCGGCATTTGCCGGACTGGCAGTGCTGCTGACGCTGGTTGCGCTGTTGTTTTCAGCACCGGCGCAGCCGCCGGCCGAATTGCTCACCGGGGATGACATTTCCCTGCAGATGAAGCTGGTGCGCCGCCTTTCGCGCGAATTGTTCAGTGAACGTCCGGTGGAGTATTCCGCCATTGAATTTTCCGGTTCCGAGGTGGAGTCGCTGTTGCGGCTGGGGGATTTCGCATCGCAGGTGGCGGTCAACTCCGGGCGTTACCGGGGACTGCCTTTGCGCTGCTACGAGCTGGACTGCGATCTGGAGTCCGGCCGGGTGGCGGGCGTGCTGCCCCTGGATACCGGATGGCGGTGGCTGTTCGGCGGCGTGATCCGGGTGGAGGTCTCCGGCATCTTTGAGAAAGAGGACGACCTGATTGACATTGACGTCAATTCCCTGCGGATCGGCCGGCTGCCGGCGCCCGCCTGGCTCGGCGAATGGATTGCCGGGCGGTTGCTGGAACAATGGCGGCGCCGCCGCTCGTTCGCCGATTTCAATCAGGCGGTGCGCGAACTGAGAATCGAACCGGGCAAACTGGTGCTGGTCTACCGGCCGGCGGCCCTGTCCCGGTTGTTGCGCTGACGGCAGTTGCGCGGTCGGCCGGCGCGGCGGCGGGGGCCCGGAATTTTTATTTGCGGACGGCGGAAAAAAGCGTTTTTTCGGTCTTGAAAAAACGTTGGCGGGGTGCTATCTTATACCAAGATAAAAAAATATCTATATTACGGAACCGAAAGCCGGAACCGGCAGGTTTGGAAAGGGGGCGTCGTGGGTAGATTCAAATTGCAGAATTCGCCGTCAGTCAGACGGATGCCGACCTATCTCCATAAACTGGTCATGATGCACGCCGCCGGAGAGACGTTTGCCTCGACCACCAAGCTGGCTGAGTACGCAAATCTGGATCCGATCATCGTGCGCAAGGATTTTGAGCTTACCGGCGTCAACGGCCATCCCGGCGTGGGCTATAAAACCGACGAACTGATTGAGGGCATCCGCAGCTTTCTGGGCTGGAACCGTTCGCGGGAAGCGTGTCTGGTCGGGGCCGGGTCGCTGGGCAGCGCCATTCTCGGTTATGAGGAATTTTCGGAATACGGTTTGCGCATCACTTCGGTTTTTGACGTCGATGAACGGAAAATCGGCACCCGCATTCACGGCCATACAGTGCTGCCGGTGGCGGAAATGACGGCGCGGCTTGCCGGGGCGCGTCCTGACATTGCCATTGTCTGCGTACCGTCGGCAGCGGCCCAGTCGGTGGCTGACGAACTGGTGGCCTGCGGCGTCAAGGCGTTCTGGAATTTTGCCAACGTCTGCCTCAAGGTTCCCGACGACGTGCTGCTTCAGCGCGAGGTGATCGCCGGCGGTTTTGCCGTGCTTTCCGTGAAAATCAACCGGCATCTTCCCCAGAATACCGAAGAGAGGTGAGATTATGGCCGCGGTCGAAATTGTCATTTGCATGGGCAGCTCCTGCTTTGCGCGGGGCAATGAGGAAAACCTCCGGATCATCGAAAGTTTCATTGCGGAAAACCATCTCGAAAACGAAGTCGCGCTCTCCGGCAGCTGCTGCACCGGAAAATGCGCCGAGGGTCCCAACCTGATTGTGGACGGGGTCGCGTATCACCATATGGAAAAAGAGGCGCTGATCGATCTGCTCAACGCGAAGTTTCGAAAATGAATCACAGTTACCCCATATTCACAGTTGACACCGAATGCCAGGATTGTTTCAAATGCGTCCGGCATTGTCCGGTCAAGGCGATTAAAGTCGAAGGCGCGCATGCTTCGGTGATTCCCGAATTGTGCGTGGCCTGCGGACACTGTGTCGAGGTCTGCCCCGCTCACGCCAAAAAGGTCCGCGACGACATGGGCCGGGCGCGGCAGCTGCTCCAGGGAGAGGCCCCGGTTTATGCTTCGCTGGCGCCGTCGTGGGTCAGTGAATTCAAGGGAGTGCCGCCGGGCCGGATGGTGGCGGCGCTGCGCAAACTCGGTTTTGCCGGAGTGAGCGAGACGGCGCTGGGAGCGCAGGTGGTTTCCTCCGAGGTGGCGCGCCGGCTGCGCGAACGGCGCAGCGGAGTGGAAATCTCGTCGGCCTGTCCGGTGGCGGTGGATTTCATCCGCAAGTACCTGCCGGATTTTGCCGATTCGATTTCTCCGGTGCTGTCTCCGGCGCTGACTCATGCGAAACTGCTCCGCGAAAAATTGGGTGACCACATCAAGGTGGTGTTCATCGGCCCCTGCATCGCCAAGAAAAACGAGGCCGACCGGCATCCGGAACTCATCACGCTGACGATGCTTTATCCGCGACTCAAACAGTGGTTCAAGGAAATGCGGATTGATCCCTGGGCCCTGGAACCGGGTCCCGGGGACAAGTTCATTCTGGCTGAAGCCGAAGAGGGGGCGGTGTATCCGGTTGAAGGCGGCATGAACGACACGATCCGGGCGCATGCCGGCTGCGATCACGTCAATTTTGCCGTGGTGTCCGGACTTCCGGCGCTGCGTCAGGCTTTGGAGGGATTGCGTCCGCAGGACATCCGCGAGCCGGTGTTCATTGAGACGCTGGCCTGTGTCGGCGGCTGCGTTCACGGTCCCGGCACCGAGCACAATTCACCCGGGCTGCTGGAGCGGCTGCGGATCATCCGCAACCGGCGGATTGACTCCGTCATTCCGGATCACGAGCCCGAGGACATTGAAATCCGGTACGCCGCGGATCCGGTGGGAACTGAAAAGCCGACGCTGCAGGCCATCCGCCAGGCTCTGCGCTCGGTCGGCAAGACCAGTCCCGAGGATGAGCTCAACTGCGGCGGCTGCGGTTATGACACCTGCTCCAACTTCGCCCGGGCACTGCTGGCCGGCAAGGCGGAACCCAACATGTGTGTCTCCTATCTGCGCAAGCTGGCCCAGAAGAAATCCAATGCGATGCTGCGCTGCATTCCGGCGGCGGTGGTGATCGTGGACGCCAAACTGCGGTTGATCGAGTGCAACCGGCGGTTTGCGGAGCTTTCCGGCCCCGACGCCGTCGAAGTCTTTGACGCGGCGCCCGGCATGGCCGGCGCGGCGCTGGAAACCCTGGTGCCGTTCTCCGAACTCTTCGAGGAGGTCATCAAAACCCGGAGTGAATTGAGGCGTGACATGTTCCGGGTGGGCAAGCGGCTGCTGAGCATAAACATTTTCAACATTGAACCGGGCCAGGTGGTCGGCGCCATGCTGTTCGACGTCACCAGCACGGAGTTCCAGCGCGAACAGATCGCCGCCCGCGCCCGGGAAGTCATCGACAAAAACCTTGCCACCGTGCAGGACATCGCCTGCAAGCTGGGCGAACACATGGCCGAAACGGAAATTCTGCTGCGTTCGATTGCCGAGGATTACGCCGATACGGAGGATTCCGGAACCTGAACCGGCTGAAGGAGGATTCCGGTTTCAGACCATGCGGTCCGCCGGTCCGGAATCAGACAACCACCATGAATCGTGAGACTGTACAATCTGCCATTGAGCCTGCCGAAGCGCCCGAGCTTTTCATTGATCTCGGGTTTGCCCAGTATTGCAAGCACGGCGAACGCATTTGCGGAGACGCTTTCAAATTTCAGAAATGCGGCGACGGCCGGGTTTTCGCGGTGCTTTCCGACGGGCTGGGCAGCGGAGTCAAGGCCAACATTCTGGCGTCGATGACGGCGACGATGGCACTGAAATTCGCCACCGAGAACGCCGACCGCATTGTCCATGCCGCCGAGATCATGATGGGGGCGCTGCCGATCTGCCAGGTGCGCAAGATCAGCTACGCCACTTTCACAATTGTCAATGCCGACATCAGTCGCGCCACCCGGATCATTGAAATGGGCAATCCGCGGTTTCTGCTGTTCCGGGGCGGACGTGAACTCGAAGTGCCGTACGAGGAGGCCGCGTCGCCCCGCTGGCACGACCGGGCGATGAAAATCTACCACTGTCAGGTCGAACCCTCGGACCGGCTGATTTTTTTCTCCGACGGCATCAGTCAGGCCGGGATGGGGTCGAAGGAGTGGCCGCTGGGCTGGCGGGTCCGGAACTGTTCGGAATTCATCCGCCGGCTGATTGCGCGGCAGCCTGACATCTCCTCCCGGGAACTCTGTGATGAAGTGATTTGCGAAGCCCGGCGCAAGGAGCCGGGACGGATCAACAAGGACGACATGACCTGCGCCGCCATGCATTTCCGGCGGCCGCGGCGGATGTTGCTGTTCACCGGTCCGCCCTACGACCGGCGGGATGACGCCGAATGCGCCGCGCTGGTGGCCGGTTTCGACGGCGAGGTCGCCATTGCGGGCGGAACATCGGCGGAGATTGTGTCGCGGGAACTGCACCGCAAGCTTGAAATGGATCTCAAGAACATAAGTTCTGAAATGCCGCCGGTTTCCTACATGGAGGGCGTAGACCTGGTGACTGAGGGCATTTTCACTCTGACGGCGACCGCCCGCTACCTGGAAGAGGACAACGGGGTCCGGCACCACAATGCCGCCGGTCAGATGATGGCCATGATGCTGCGCAATGACATCATCGACATTCTGGTCGGCACCCGGATCAACGAAGCGCATCAGGATCCGCGGCTGCCGCAGGATCTGGAGCTGCGCCGCAACATCGTCAAGCGGCTGGCGGCCATTCTCGAAAAGAATTTTCTGAAGAAAGTCAATGTAAAATACGTTTGAAAGCATGCGAGTTGAACATCAACCATAATCAGTTTCAAGGAGTGGAACATGCAGGAAACCATTGAAAAAACCCGGGACATGGTGCGCCACCTCGGCGCGGTGAACGCCATTCTGGAAAAAAACCACAACGATCCGTCGCGGCTGATTCCGATTCTTCAGGAAGTGCAGGAGGTCTACAAGTACCTGTCGCGCGACATCATCAGCTATGTGGCCACCTCGCTGGACGTGCCGGTGGCTCATGTGTACGGGGTGGCGACTTTCTACGCGCATTTTTCGCTTAATCCGAAAGGCCGGCATATCATCCGGCTCTGCGACGGCACCGCCTGCCACGTCAAGAAGTCGCACGGCATTCTCAATATGCTGTACAAAAAGCTCAACCTCGGCGAGGACAAACGCACCACCGACGATCTGATGTTCACGGTGGAGCTGGTCAGCTGCCTCGGCGCCTGCGGACTGGCGCCGGTGGTGGTGATCGATGACGAAGTGCACGGTCAGTCCACTCCGGACAAGATTGAGAAGATCGTCGATGAAATCATCGCTGCGGAAAAAGCGGCCAACTAAGCGTTAGGAGACCTCTCATGAACAATATCAATCTGGAAAAAATCACCGGGAAATACAACAAATCGGTGTCGAAACTGGCGCACCGGATCATCATCTGCGGCGGTACCGGCTGCATCGCCAACGGTTCGATGGAGCTGCGCGACGCGCTGGTCAAGGAGATCGAGCGCGCCGGGCTGCCGGTCGAAATCGAACTCAACGGCGAGTTGGAGCACCCGTTTGAGGGCACCTACATTTCCAAGAGCGGCTGTCAGGGATTCTGTCAGATGGGACCGCTGGTGCGCATTGAACCCGAAGGCATTTTCTACTGCCATGTCAAGGCGGCTGACGCCGCCGAAATCGTCAACGTGACGCTGATCAACGGCGAAATCATCGAGCGCCTGGTCTACGTCGATCCGGCCAGCGGCGAACATTGCCGGCACGAAAACGAAATTCCGTTCTACGCCCGGCAGTCGCGGGTGGTGCTCAAGAACTGCACAATCGAACCCGACTGCATTGAAGAATACATTGCCTGCGGCGGTTATGTGGGTGTCCGCAGGGCGGTGACCGAATACACTCCCGAGCAGGTCTGTCAGACCATGATCGACGCCGGCCTGCGCGGCCGCGGCGGCGGCGGTTTCCCGACCGGATTGAAGTGGAAGTTCACCCTGGCGTCGCCCGGACCCAAGAAGTATGTGATCTGCAATGGTGACGAGGGCGACCCGGGAGCTTTCATGGATCGGTCGGTCATGGAAGGCAATCCCCATGCCGTGCTGGAGGGCATGATGGTGGCCGGCCGGGCGATCGGTGCCGACGAGGGTGTGGTGTACGTCCGGGCGGAGTATCCGCTGGCGGTCAAGCGCATGCGCCGGGCGATCGAGAGCGCTGAACAGCACGGACTGCTCGGAGAAGGGCTCTTCGGAACCGATTTCAATTTCCGGATCCGGGTGATGGAGGGCGCCGGCGCCTTCGTCTGCGGCGAGGAGACCGCCCTGATTGCTTCGGTGGAGGGCAAGCGCGGCATGCCGATGCCCAAGCCGCCGTTCCCGGCCCAGCACGGCCTCTACGGCAAACCGACGGTGATCAACAACGTTGAGACGCTGGCCTCGGTGCCGTTCATCATGCGCGAGGGAGCGGCGAAATACCGCAGCGTCGGCACTGAAAAATCACCGGGAACCAAGACCTTCGCTCTGACCGGCCATGTGGCCAACACCGGGTTGATCGAGGTGCCGTTCGGAACGACGCTGCGGGAGATCGTCTACAACATCGGCGGCGGCGTCACCGACAACACCGGCAAAGTTACCGGCGAGGATTTCAAGGCGGTTCAGATCGGCGGACCCTCCGGCGGCTGTCTCACCCCGGAAATGCTGGATCTGCCCCTGGACTTCGACTCGCTCAAGAGTGTCGGCGCCATGGTCGGCTCCGGCGGACTGGTGGTCATGAACAAGCAGACCTGCATGGTGAGTGTCGCCCGTTTCTTCATGCGGTTCACTCAGAACGAGTCCTGCGGCAAGTGCGTACCCTGCCGCGAGGGCACCAAGCAGATGCTGGCGCTGCTGGATGACATCGCCCACGGCAAGGCCACGGCGGAAACCCTTGACCTGCTGGAGGAGACCGCCAAGGCGGTGCAGCTGGGTTCGCTGTGCGGCCTGGGCAAGACGGCGCCGAATCCGGTGCTTTCGACGCTGCGCTACTTCCGCAAGGAATACGAGGAGCACGTCTTGAACAAACGTTGTCCGGCCGGCGAGTGTCTGGCGCTTGCCCGGCCCGAGATTGATCCGGCCAAATGCAAGGGCTGCACCGCCTGCGCCCGCAAGTGTCCGGTGGGGGCGATTTCCGGCAAGGTCCGGGAGCCGCATGTGATCGACGGCACCAAGTGCATCAAGTGCGGAGCCTGCAAGGCGGCCTGCCGTTTCGACGCGATCAAGGGGATTTAAACCGAGTTTACAGATAGGGAAACAGTGACATTATGGCTACCGTCAATAAATTGACCGTCAACGGACAGGAAGTCGAGTTCACCAATGAACGCAACCTGCTGGAAGTGATCCGCAAGGCGGGAATTGAAATTCCGACTTTCTGCTATCACTCTGAATTGAGCATCTACGGAGCCTGCCGGCTCTGCCTGGTTGCGGTTGAAGGCAAAGGCATCATGGCTGCCTGTTCGACGGCGCCGGCGCCCGGCATGGTGATTCTGACCGAGACCAGGGAGATCCGGGCGATGCGCAAGATCAGTGTCGAACTGCTACTGGCCAACCACGACACGGAGTGTCCGACCTGTGTGCGCAGCAACGACTGCACCCTGCAGCGGATTGCCCGTCAGCTCGGAGTTGAAAAAATCCGTTACAAACGGCGTGAGGTCAACGCGCCGATCGACAACTCCTCGCCATCGCTGCAGCGCGATCCCAACAAGTGTGTGCTGTGCGGCGATTGCGTCCGGGTCTGTTCGGAAATCCAGGGCATCGGTGCGATTGATTTTGCCAACCGCGGCTCGAATGCCAAGGTGGCCCCGGCATTTGATTCGGCGCTCGGCGCGGTTGAGTGCGTGAACTGCGGGCAGTGTGCGGCGGTGTGTCCGACCGGAGCAATCATTCCCCGTCAGGACCGCAACCGGGTCTGGGAAATGCTCTATGACAAGAGCAAGACCGTGGTGGTTCAGATCGCCCCGGCGGTGCGGGTCGGACTCGGCGAATATTTCGGTGCTGAGCCGGGCCAGAACGTGGCCGGCAAACTGGTG
Organism: uncultured Lentisphaeria bacterium; assembly: GCA_949298075.1. Taxonomy (GTDB): domain Bacteria; phylum Verrucomicrobiota; class Lentisphaeria; order Victivallales; family Victivallaceae; genus UBA1784. The sequence goes on along the minus strand of CASFVA010000006.1, from coordinate 11,688 downwards.
ACCGCGCTCAAGCTGATGGGCTTCAAGCATGTGTATGACACCAGTTTTTCGGCTGATATGACGATCTTCGAAGAGGCGACGGAGTTTATCGACCGCTTTTCGAACGGCGGCAAGCTGCCGTTGTTCACCAGCTGCTGTCCGGCGTGGGTGAAATACGCTGAAATCTACTTCCCCGAATTGCTGCCCAACCTGTCGAGCTGCCGTTCGCCGCAGGCGATGTTCGGCTCGATCGCCAAGACGGTGCTGCCGGAACAGCTCGGCTGCCGGCGCGAGGACATGTATGTCGTTTCGATTATGCCCTGCACCGCCAAGAAATTCGAAGCGCAGCTGCCGAAGTACGCGGTGGACGGCGTTCCGGAAGTCGATGCTGTCATCACCACGACCGAGGTCGGGCGCATGATTCAGTCGCTGGGCATCAATCTCAACGATCTGGAGCCTTCGGCTTTCGACATGCCGATGGGATTTGCGACCGGCGCCGGAGTGATTTTCGGTACGTCTGGCGGCGTGATGGAGGCGGCGTTGCGGTTTGCGGCTGAAAAACTTCAGGGCAAACCGCTGGAGAACGTCGATTTCAAGATGGTGCGCGGCATGGATAAGCTCAAGGATGCGACCCTGAATATTGCCGGCAGGGAGATCCGGATTGCTGTGGTGCACGGTCTGGCCGCAACCAAAAAACTGATCAACGCGATGCGCTCCGGAGAAGTCAAATACGACTTTGTCGAAGTCATGGCCTGTCCCGGCGGCTGTATTTCCGGCGGTGGTCAGCCCAACGGCGTTACCGACGAGATCCGGCGCAAGCGCCAGCAGGGCCTCTATGCGGCGGACAAGACCCATCAGGTTCAGAAATCGCAGGAAAACTATCTGGTGGAGCGCTGCTACGAGGAGCACATCGGCGGACATCCCGGTTCGCATGAGGCGCACACGCTGCTGCACACGGTTTATCAGAACCGCAGCCAGCTTTTTGACGCCAAGATTCCGGTCATGCGCGGCACGGCGGCGAAAAGGCTGCCGATCACAGTGACCATCTGCGCCAAACAGCAGAACTGTCCCGGACAGCTGCTGCTGGGCATGATCTGCCAGTACGTCAAGGACAATCAGCTGGCCGACCGGGTCGATGTGGATGCGGCGTTTTCGTCGCGTCCCGAGAGCGACGGGACGATCTGCGTCACGGTGGGCGATCAGGTGGTTGAGCGTACCAAGTTCACCAATGCCGCCAACACGCTGGAACAACTGGAAAACCAGGCGGCGTTCGACGCGGTGAAAAAGAGCATCAACTCCGGCGTGGCCGAGTTGTAAGTTCCGTTCAGAACGGAAAACTGCGGAAGCAGTCCGGACGGGGCCGGCATGGCCGTCCCGTCCGGATTTTTTTATGGAGCCGGCGGTGCGCTGCGCCGCGGAGACGGAATCCGGAACAGCACACAGTAGAGCAGCGGCACGATGAAAAGCGTCAGCAGCGTTGCGCCGAGCAGTCCGAACATGATCGTTGCCGCCATGGAGGCGAAGAACGCATCGAAAAGCAGCGGAAACACTCCGAGCACGGTGGTTCCCGCCGCCATGGTCACCGGACGCAGGCGGCTGATGGCGGCATTGATGACCGCCTGAAGGGGGGCGCCGCCGCCGCGCAGTTCCAGATTGATCTGATCAAGCAGAACGATGGCGTTTTTGAGCAGCATGCCGGAAAGTCCGAGGAATCCGAGGATTGCCATGAAGCCGAACGGCAGGTTGAGCAGCAGCAGTCCGCCCGTCACGCCGATCAGGGCAAACGGCAGTGTGGCAAAAGCGGTCAGGGGTTCCCGGATGGTCCGGAACAGCATGGAAACCACCAGAAACATCAGCACCAGGCTGACTGGAAACAGCGTTTTCAGCCTGGCCTGAGCGATTTGGCTCTGTTCAAATTCGCCGCCCCATTCGAGGGTGTGGAGCGGCGGCAGCGGAATGCCTTCGATCTCGTCCCGCAGCTGGTTGAGCAGGGCGGCGGCAGTACCGGTGATTGGGGAGCATTGAACGGTGATGGTTGGCACCCGTTCCCGATGTCGGATCTGGGGGTCCTCCAGCACGGTTTCGATGCCGTCACAGGCCTGGGCCAGCGAATAGCTCCGGTTGGCGGCGTTGCTCCAGATGCGGACATTGTCGAGCTGGGCGATGGTTTGGCGCTCCGAGGCCACCGGACGGGAAATGATGGGGATCAGCGTGTTGTTTTCGCGCAGCACGCCGCAGGTGACGCCGTTGAAATTCCACTGCAGGGCGCGGGCCAGGTCTTCGCGGGAAATTCCGGTCTGCCTGGCTTTGATTTCCGAATAATTCAGCCGGGTCGCCTTGACCGGGGCGCGCCAGTCGTCGCGGATGTAGCGGGCTCGTCCGGAGTCACGCATGATCTTTTTGGCCTGCTCCGCCAGGCGGCGCAGTTCCTTCCGGTCGGGACCGCGGAATCTGGCCTCCACCTTGAATGGAATGGCAATGCCGTCGGAAAACCGCATGAGCATGGCGTCGGCGCTGGGATAGTTTTCCCGGATATGCCGGTCAATGGCGGCGCTCAGGCCGGCAATCTGGCGGTAGTCCTCGACATCCACCACGATCTGGGCGTAATCAGGCGATGGGCTGTTGTAGTCGTAACTCAGAATGAAACGCAGTGCTCCCTCACCGACAAAAGCGGTGGTGGACACCACTCCGGGCAGGCTGCGGATATGGGCGGCGATGGCAGCGGCATCGCGTTCGGTTTCTTCAATATGGCTGGCCGGATTGCGCCAGTAGTCAACATAGAACTGGCGGCGGGTGGAATCCGGAAAAAACACCTTCGGCAGCCGTCCATAGCCCCAGACCGCCGCAGCCAGTCCCGCCAGCAGCAGCGCAATAGCGGAACCGCGATGGCGCAGCACGGCTTCCAGCCACTTCCGGTAGAGTGCATAGGCCCGACCGCTGCAGACGTCGCCGGACGCGGCGGCGCGGCAGGGCGGAATCAGCCTCCGGCAGAGCAGTGGCGTGAACGTCAGGGCCATGATCCAGCTTAAGAGAAGCGAAATGGCGATCACATCGAAGAGCGAACGGCAGAATTCACCGATGTTCCCCTGATTGAAGCCGACCGCGAGGAAGGCGAGGATGGCGACCAGCGTGGCTCCCAGCAGCGGCCACTGGGTTTCGGCGGTGATTTCCCGGAGCGCCTGGTCCGGATCGGCGCCCCGGGCGGTTTTGACCAGATAACCGTCGACGATGACAATGGCATTGTCCACGAGCATGCCGAGGGCAATGATCAGGGCGCCCAGCGACACCAGCTGCATGTCGATGTCCAGCAGTTTCATGCCGATGAAAGTGCCCAGGATGATCAGCAGCAGCGTGGTTCCGATCACCACTCCGGCTCTCCAGCCCATGGCCAGCAGCAGGATTCCGATGACGATGATGAGCGATTCGAGCAGGTTGACGATGAAGGAATTCAGGGATTCCCGGACGTTGTCGGCCTGAAAGTTGATGCGGTTGATCTGCATGCCGACCGGTCGGCTGTCTTCCAGCTGCCGGAGTCGTTCCCGGACCGCCCGCCCCAGGCGTACGACGTTGCCGCCGTCTATGGTGGAGATGCCGATGCCGATGGCCGGTTCGCCGTTGAAGTGCATGATCTGGGTCGCCGGTTCGACGTGACCGCGCCGGACTTCGGCGATGTCGCCGATCCGGATCAGCTTGCCCTCGGAATCGGAAACATAGAGGTTCCGGATTGCGGCGACGCCGTCGATGCCGCCGGTCACTCGCAGCCGGCAATATTCGTCGTCGATTTTGACGGTGCCGGCTTCGGCGACCATATTGCTGCTGCTGAGGGTCTGGAAGAGCTGGTTCTGTGAGATTTTCAGGTTGGCGAGCCGGGATCGGTTGAACTCCACGTAGATGGTTTTGTCCTGGACGCCCCAGAATGCGATTTTGGCGACGTCGGGCACCCGGAGCAGTTCCTTTTTGAGGGTGTCGGCATAATCCTTGAGTTCGTCGAGAGTGTAGCCGCGCCCCGAGAGCGACAGGAAAATGCCGTAGACGTCTCCGAAATCATCCCCGATCTCGATGCCGGTGACTCCGCTGGGCAGCCGGGGGCGGATGTCATTGACCTTGCGCCGGAGTTCATCCCAGATCTGCGGAATTTCCGCAGCGGAGTATTCGCCGCGGATCTCCACGTAAATCAGGGAAAAGCCGGCGCGGCTGATGGAAGTGATGTGGTCGGTCTGCGGCATTTTCTGAAGCTCTTCCTCAATCCGGTCGGTGACCTCGGCTTCAACCTCGGCGGCGGTCGCACCCGGATAGAGGGTGGCAATGGTCGCCTTCTTGATTTTAAAGGATGGATATTCCAGCCGGCCCAGACTGAAGTAGGAAAAGAGTCCACCGCCGAGCACGGCCAGCATCAGCAGGTAAAAGAAGCTCCGGTGGCCCAGCACATAGTCAATTATTTTCATGGAGGATCTCCGGATTCAGCAGCCGTACGCTGGTTTCTCCGGTGAGCCAGTCGCCGCCGGCGGCCACCACGTATTCACCGGGCTTGAGGTTGCCTTCAATCAGAATGGCATTGGCATCGACGGTCCTCCCGGTTTTCACCGGACGCAGTTCCAGCCGGGCCGATCCGGGATGATAGACCCAGACCGCCGTCTGACCGTTGCGCTCAAAGACTGCGGCAAACGGCAGTCTGAGCTGATCGGTGCGTTTTCTGTCAAAATAGGGCAGGCCGTGTACTTCGGCGCTCATGCCCGGCAGAATCAGGAAATCGTCCGGAACTTTCATGTGCAGCGTCACTTCATAACTTTCGCTCTCCGCCGAGGCGACGGGCTTGAACTCGTAGATGGAGGCCTGAAACACCTTGTTGCCCCGTCCCGGAAACGTCACGTCAAACGTCATGCCGATGAAGCGTTTACCGTCATGGATGCTGGTGTCGGGCAGATTGCCGGCCGGAATGCTGATTTTGATTTCGACCTCGCGCAAATCGTCGAGCACCACCACCGGAACGTTGGCATGGGCAATTTCATACTGTTCGATTTTAAGCTCGGAAACCGTACCGTGAAACGGAGCTGTCAGCACGGTGTCCTGAAGCTTGTCCCGGGCGATTCTGAGCGACACCTCCAGCATTCTCAGTTGGGCGTCGGAAGCCTGTTTTCTGGTGGCGGCGGCATCGAACACCGCCTGGCTGACCGCCTGGGATTCCAGCAGTTTCCGGTTGCGGCTGTATTCGATGGCGGCGAGAGAGTTCTGGACTTTCTGCATTTCCAGTTCCTGGGTCAGGCGTTCCACTTCGCGCTCGTAGTCGCGGGGATCGATTTTCATGAGCACTTCGCCTTTTTCCACGGTCTGGCCGTATTTGAGGTTGCGTTCGATCACGGGGCCGGAGACCCGGAAAAAGAGTTCAGCATGGCGGACCGGATTGACCTTGCCAGGATAACTGATCCCGCCGGCTCTGCCGGCGGAAACCGCCCGGACCAGTTTGACCACGCGCGTGGAGGGCGCCGCCGGCAGCGGTTCCCCTCTGCGGAAAACGTACCAGCAGGCGGCGCCGGCGAGCGTGGCGGCGACGGGGATGAACCAGAGCATCAGGCGGCGGATCGTCATGTTGTCAGGACCTTTCGTTTTAAAGTTGGATCAAACAACCGGTCATCGGGAATGAAGGACAAAGGCGGCCGGCGCCGGATTGCGGCGACGGAGGCCCGGCCGCGGGATGCGCCGCCGGTCGCGGAATGGAAAAAAACCCGGTTATGAAGAGGCTGTCGCCGGCAATGGCGGCGTTCCGCGGCCAGCCGGCGCGGAGCGGAGATTATCCGGATGAAAAGGCCAAGTTGCATAAATTGTCTGCACCTGATTGCGGAAGTAATATACAGTTTCAAATCAAAAAAGCAAATACCCGGTTGAACTCCGTTCTGCGACCGGGATTTCGGCAGGGTGGCTCCGGCGGAACGGCGGCAAGACCGGGGGTTGAATTTTTCCGCATTCCGGTTATATTAGAGAAGAGAGGATCCCCGCGCCATGCTTGGGGGAGAAAAGCAGGAGTTTCATGCCGGTCAGTCCGCACACCGTCACCGCGTTTTTCGGGGGGAGTTTCGATCCGCCCCATTTGGGGCATCTGAAGGTGGCGGAAGCGGCGGTTTCCTCCGGATTCTGCGGACGGGTGCTTTGGGTTCCGGCGTTCAGTCCGCCTCACAAAACCGGTCGGGAACGGGCTCCATTTGCCGACCGCTGCGCCATGGTTGAGCTGCTGATTGCCGGAGATCCCCGGTTCCGGCTCTCGGAGGCCGAGGCACGGCTGGGTGAGGTGCCGAGTTATACCGTCGATGTGCTGGATTTCATTGCCGCCGAAGGGCGCGACGGTCCGGTGGACGCCCTGCTGATCGGTGCCGACAGCCTGCTGGAACTGCATACCTGGTGGCGTGCCGCCGAACTGGTGGAGCGTTGCCGGATTATCACCTATCCGCGGGCGGGACGTCCGGTGGAGCGCGCCGCTCTGCTGGCCCATTGGCCGGCCGGAACGGTCGATCGGCTGCTGTCAGGCGTGATCCCGGGGAATTTTTTTGAAATATCTTCCACGGAAATCCGAAAATCAATGGCAAAATCTCCGAATTGGAGCGATATTAATAGTGGAGTAATTTCTCCCGGTGTGGCCGAGTACATTGCGTTGCGCGGACTCTACCGGGAGCCGGAGCAGAGAAAGGACTTTTTGTGAAGAACACCGAGATCAAAAATCCGACCGCCGCCGAAATCGCCGATTTCTGTGTCGCCTGCGCTGAGGAAAAGCAGGGCGAAAACACCGTGGTGATTCCGATGGGGGAAATTTCCAGCATTGCCGATTTTTTCGTGGTGACTTCCGCCGAATCCGAGCCGCAGCTGCGGGCGATTGGCAATTTCATCGAGCGGCAGATGCGGGAACGCTTTGCCCGGCGTCCGCTGTCACAGCCCGGCGACAGCGTGAGCGGCTGGATCCTGCTGGATTTTGGTGATGTCATTGTGCACGTCATGAGCACCGAGGCCCGGGAACGTTACGATCTGGAGGGCCTGTGGGGCCGGCGCTGACCGGGCGGCGGCATCCGGTAATTCCGGAACAGGGAGCGAGCAGTGAATCACCATTATCGCAATAACTGGAATGAATTCCAGTGGGAACGCGAAATCCGGCGGGACGAACGACGGATCAGTTGTTATTTCGGGGAGCTGGTCTCCTGTCTGGATCTGCCCGGCGAAGAGGAGCTGATCGGCGGCATTCTCGGGGAACGTCCCGACCTGGTGCCGACTGGCGGACCGGACGTGCTGCGCCGCGAACGCATGTTTTTCCGGGATGGCGACGACGAGGACGACGACGGGGCGGAAAATACCGCTCCCGTCCGCCGCGGCAACGCGGTGGACTGCCTCGACGCGCTGGCCGTGGAGTGGAATCTTGCCGTGGTTTCCCGGCTGCGCAGCGATGCGTTTCTGCCTGGTCTGGGCGTAGGATGCGCTTACGCCAAACTGCTGGCCCGGGTGGCTGACTTTATTGATGCCGATCCGGCGTCTGAACGGGGATTGAAAATCAGTCTCGGCAAGCGGGCGCTGGCCGATCTCAACGATCTGATCGGCGGACTGCGCCGGTTGGCCGGATTTCAACGTTCGCTGGGGTCTGAAATTAATTCCCATATTGCCCGGCTGGTTCAGGTTCGTGAGCAGCTGCTTGATCTGCTGATCCGGGAGCGTTCCCGCTGATTCCGTCGTCTGCCGTTTCCGGAAGAGCGGTGCGACTTTGTTCCGCCGCCGGCGTCAAGTTCCCGCGGCCGGATGCCTGACGGGTTCCCGGCGGGGGAGGACCGTTCGGGGAAACGTCCGGCGGGAATCCCGGCCCGCACTCAGTGGCGGCGGCGCAAATTGGTCGGCGGAATTTTCATGCTTTCCCGGTATTTGGCCACTGTGCGCCGGGCAATGGCAACCCCTCCCGCAGTCAACGCGGCGGCGATTTTCTCGTCGGAGAGCGGATGCGTGGGATCTTCCGCTGCGATCAGCTCCCGGATCCGTTCCATGACCGCCCGGTTGGAAAGCTCCCCGGCGTCGGTTCCGGCGGCCGCCACCTTGCCGCTGAAAAAGAATTTGAAAGGAAAAATTCCCTGAGGGGTCAGAATGTATTTTTCCGCCGCCGCCCGGCTTACGGTGGTTTCGTGCACGCCCAGTCGGGCGGCGGCCTGCTTCATGGTCATCGGACGGAGCGCTTCCACGCCGTGCTCCATGAACGGTCCCTGCTCGGAGGCAATCACTTCAGCCAGCCTGAGAATGGTGGAGCGGCGCTGCTCCAGCGCCTGAATGAATTCCCGGGCCCGCTGCAGTTTCTCCCGGAGATAACTGCGGTCGGCGGCGGCGAGATCGGCTGTGTCCAGCAGCTCGCGGTAGACCGGATTGATAATCAGGCGCCGTTCGCGATCGTCCAGCGGCACCGCCTCGAACCCGTGGTCGCCGCGCCGGATTTCGACTTCAGGCCGGATGCATTCCGCCGTCGTCGTCGTCAGCCGCCGTCCCGGGGCCGGATCAAGCCGGCGGAGTTCCTCCAATGCCGCTTTGAGTTCATCCAGCGGCACTCTCAGGCGGTGGGCGAGGGCGGGCAGCCGGTTGCGGGCCACATCGTCCAGTCCGTTGTCCAGCACTGCCGCCAGCAGCGGCGTAAGTCGTCCCGAGCGCTCCAGCTGAAGCCGGAGGCATTCTCCGAGACTGCGGGCGCCGACTCCGGCCGGATCGAGGCTCTGCACGTAGTGAAGGGCCGCTTCCAGCTCTTCCAGGTCGGCATCGCAGCTCATGGCCAGGTCAGCCAGCGGCGTAGTCAGATAGCCGGAGTCGTCCAGCTCATCAATGATTTTTTCCGCGAGCTCCGCGAGTCGGCGCGGCAGGCCGGCCGCGCCGACCTCCTCGTTCAACTGATCACGCAGCGACGGCATCGGCGCCGGTGAATTGAGCCAGTAGTCGGGCAGTTTTTCCGTACCGGCCGAAGCCGCCGCCGGTTCGGGCAGCGGGAGTTCGTCGTTCCATTCGTCCAGATCGGCGATGCGCTCATCCAGGGTGGCTTCGTCGTCCTCGTCGGCATCGGATCCGGAGGCGGCGCTGTCCGGCGGCAGGTCGGCAACCGGTTCCTCGGGGAGTTCCTCCTCCAGCATGGGATTGCGTTCAAGTTCCTGACGCAGCCGTTCCTCCAAAGCCAGCTGGGGCAGATGCAGCAATTCCAAGCCCTGCAGTTTACGCAGGGAAAGCTGCTGAATCTGCCGCTGCTCGTTGGTCAGTTGCGTGGAAAAATCCGGCATGAACCTGTTCTCCGTCAGCGCGGCGTCTTGCGGAACCAGTCGGAAAGCCGGCCGGTCCAGCGGGCCGCTTCCGGATTTTCCAGCCGGTTGATTTCAGCTTGCAGACCGTCGGCAATCCGGCGACAGTCCGGCCGGTCCTCCGGCTTGAATGCAAGCATGGCGCCGACCAGCCCGGCAAACTCCCTGGAAACTGCCGCGTTGAGTTCATTCAGCGGCGGAAAACTGCCCGCCTGCCGCCGCCGGTAAAGCTCCTCCTGAGCACCCGATATGCCGAACGGAGTCCGGCCCGAAAGCAGTTCGTAGATCGTCACCCCCAGGCTGAAAACGTCGCCGCGACCATCTTCGCCGCCGGAGTAGATGCGCTCCGGACTCATGTAGCCCGGACTGCCCCATTCGGCACAGGGGGTGTCCAGATCGCCGGCTTTGCGGAGGTCGGCCAGGTCGAAGTCGCCCAGTTTGGCATCGTCCGAGGCGCTGATCAGAATGTTCGATGGTTTGATGTCGTGGTGCACCACGCCCTCCCGGATGGCGTAATCCAGTGCGCCGGTCACCGTCAGCAGCTGATTCAGCAGCCGGGGCAGCGACGGCAGAGAACCGGCTTTCATCATGCGTTCCAAATCGCCCTTTTCCATGAACTGCATGACCAGATAGAATTGTTTTCCCAGCGCACCGCAGTCGTAGATCGGGACGATCCCGGGGTGGTTGAGCTTGCCGACGAGCCGGGCTTCAGCGCGGAACCGCTCGGCAAAATCGGCGTCGGCATCCTCTTCCGAGACGATTTTTACCGCCACCCGCCGGGCCAGCACCGGATCGATGGCCCGGTAGATGACCGATGTGCCGCCGGTGCCGCACACCTTTTCCAGCTGGTAGCGCCCGAAGGGCTTGGGAACGCGCAGATGCGTTCCGCATCCCGGGCATTCCACCAGGGTGAACGGTTCAAAATCACTGACGTCGAGCCGGCAGTGGCAGTTGCGGCAATTTATTTTAAGCGGCTCCGGCATGGTCATCCTTTCTGCAGAACCGGCCGTCCGGCTTCGAAGATGTAAGTGCCGAACGGCTCCGACTGGGGGATCACGCCCAGTTCGACGTCTTCACGGCCGAGTTCGCGGAGCCGGCTGCGGCAGCTCTCGGCCGCCAGTTCCGGAGTGTTGCAGTCGCGGCTGACGTGGGCCAGCAGCAGCAACCGGGTCCGGTCGGTAAGCAGGTCCGCCAGCGCGGCGCAGGCGCAGCGGTTGGCGAGGTGTCCGATCTGGCTGCTGATGCGTCGTTTGAGCTGCAGCGGCCGCCGGGAGTCCCGGAGCATGTTTTCATCGTAGTTGCTTTCCAGGACCAGGGCATCGCAACCGCGCAGCCGCGCCCGGACCAGATTGGTGATGACGCCCAGGTCGGTGGCGACGCCGATTTTGTAGTCGCCGCAGCGGACGATGAAGCCGACCGGATCGACCGCGTCATGCTGAACTGAAAAGGGTTCGATGTGAAAAGCGGAGATTTCAAAAGCGCTGCCGGGCTCAAACAGCTTGACCCGCTCCGGAAGCTGGCCGCGCCGGCGCAGTTCGGCGGCGGTCCGGGCGGTGGCGCAGAGCGGCAGACTGCATTCGTCGCAGAATACCCGGCAGCCGCGGATGTGATCGTCGTGCTCATGAGTTATCAGGGCGGCGCACAGCGTTTCCCTCCTGAGACCGAGCACCGCCATGCGGCGCACTAATTCCCGGCGGGAAAACCCGATGTCAATGATAATGCTCTGCTCTCCGGCGGCAATGATCAGGGCGTTTCCGGCGCTGCCGCTGCCGAGAGCGCTGATTTTCAACATAACTGGCGACCGCCCGATTCCGAATAGATGTCAATCCGAATGTACATAAACAAAATTTACGGCGGAACCGCGGCCTTTTCAAGCCGGTCCGGCAAAAAAAACAATAAAACCCCGCCTCTTCTCCGGCGCGGCATTTTCGATTGTCGCCGCTCCGGCCGCCGCTCCGGCGCTGATTCCATTGCACCGGAGCCCGGAGCCTGCCTTGTTCCGCGGCCGGAAGCATTCATTATCCTGCCGGCCCGTCCGGATTTCAGCGTTGCCCGGCGTCGGGGATGGTTGTCCCCGGTCAGCGGTGGATGTCCACCACGGCACCGCCGAAGAGGTCGATGACATCGCTGACCACCGGTTCCCGGGCCGCCCGCTGCAGTGCTCCCGGATCGGAGTTGGCGATGCTGCTGCGCTCGTGATGCCCCGGTGCGACTTCCGGTTCCAGGTCAACCTGCTCATCCGCGAGTTCGGCCACCGGCAGTTCCGGCGGAGCATCGTCGTTCGGTTCGGTTTCCAGATCGCTTTCCGGTTCCGGCGGCATCGCCGCGTCGTCGATTTCGTCTTCGGCTTCCTGCGGCGTTTCGTCTGCTCCGCCGGCGGGCGCTGAAGCAGCGGCCGCAGCCGGAGGAGCGGGAGGGG
>CASFVA010000005.1 GCA_949298075.1 uncultured Lentisphaeria bacterium | reverse complement strand
GGACGGTCATGGTGGATCTGCGGCGGTTTGCCAACTCCTCCTTTACCGACGACAAGGCCGGCGACGGCGAGGGCGGCTGGACTGACGAGGGCCGGCAGAACTGTCTCGAGAATGTGCCGTGGGGAGTGCAGACGCTGCGGGGAGTGCCCTGCGAGCTCATCCGGTTTGACAGCAACGACGACAAGAGCTGCATCATCCTCAGTTCGCCTTCCAGCCGCCGCAAACTGCCGGACAAAGTTGAGGGCATTCCGATCAACGACCGGGTTAAGGATCTCTATTTCTTCCACACCTGCGGTTACGGCCGCCGCGATATGCATGTTGCCGATTACCGCATTAACTATGCCGACGGCGGCAAACTGGTGCTGCCGGTCCGTACGGATGTGGAGCTGGACGACTGGTGGACCAAAAACATCAACACCAAGTCCATGCGCCGCCACCTTGCATGGGAAAACCTCAGCGGCCGCGGTTTCTACATCTGGCGCTGGAGCAATCCGGAACCGGGGCGTGAGGTGGCTTCGGTAGATCTGATTTCAACCGGTTCCGCGGCGATTCCGATCATCATCGCCATGACCTATGAAAAGTATACCGGTGAGGCTGACGAATTGAACTGCGGACGGGCTGAACTCAAGGCGTTTGGCGGCTGTGAACTGACCGAGTCCGAGGGTGTTTACCGGATCCGGGTCAATACTGCCACGCGCCCCTACGCCGGAGTCGGCGTCAAACTGGGGAAAACGCCGGTGGACTGGCGCCGTCTGCCCGCCGGCTCCGTGCTCAAATTCAAAGCCAACGGCGGTTTTGACACTTTCGGAAACCGGCGGGGCGGCCAGCGGATTCAAGTCAAACTGGATAAGCGCTGGTCGCCGCCGGCTCTGGATGCCGATCCGGAAACTTTTGACGAAATTGAAGTTCCGGTTGCGCTGTTGCTGGCCCCCGGCAAAACCGGCAACCCCGGACTGCTGATCCAGTTTCGCGGCACCGGAGCCGATTCCGGAGTTGAGTTTAAGGACTTTCGGCTGGAACTCGGAAAATGAGAGCCGGCGCTAAAGTGGTTTTTGGGCATTGTCCATTGAATTAAAAGATCCTAAATAACCCGGAGAGAAAAAATGGCGGCTGACATCACTGAAACAACTTACATTTGCAGCGGAACCTCCTATGGCGGCGTCAATGATGGTTTCAGCATCATCGCTCCCGGCATTCTGCAGGTCGGCCACGCCGATGCCGACCACGCCGGCGCCGGTTTTGTAACCAGCGGCACGGTGCTGGAGGGCGGCTCCATGGTGCTGCGCAACTCCGGTATCGCCAGCGACTGCGTGGTGGAAGCCGGCGGCAGCATGCGGGCCTACAGCGGCGGCGTGGGATTCAACACCCGGATCAATTCCGGCTATGTGGTGATTCAGGCCGGCGGCCGGATTTACAATGCCGATTACACCGGTGCCGGCACTTATTACATCCGGGGCGGCGGCGCCGGAATCACCATCAATGACGCGGCCAAAATCAACGTGGAGTCCTCCGGCGACGAAGCCGCCGCTGTCTTCAATGTCACTGTCAACGCCGGCGGCAGCATGGTGTTGCAAGCAGATACGACGGCGAGCGGAGTCGGCATTTACGGCGGTTCCGTCCGGGTTTCCAGCGGCGGTTGGCTGTACGGCGCCGAGTTGAACGCCGGCGATGTTATTGTCGAGGCCGACGGATTCAGTCAGGATACGCTGATATCGGGAGGGGCGGAAACGGTTCGCGGAACCGCCATTGGAACTGTTGTGCGGGGCGGCAATCAGAAAGTATCCGGACTGGCGAAGGATGCTGTGATCGGTTCCGGAGCGTATCAGCTGGTTTCCAATGGGGCGGTGGCGGAAGATTCGCTGATTTTATCCGGGGGCATTGCCCAGGTCTATGAAAACGGACTGGCTTCCGGAGCCACCGTCGAATACGGCGGCGCTCTGGTGCTGAGCCAGGGAGGTTCGGCGCTGACGGCGACAATTTCCGGCGGCGGGCGGATGATTGTCCGCGAAGGTGTGGTGGGCGGTGAAACCGTGATCGCCGGCGGGCGTCTGGAAATTTCCGGAGGGATCACCGCTCTGGAGGGAGCCGGAATCACGTTCAAGTTCCCTACTGACGAATATATGGGCAACCTGGCGGTGAATGATTACACCATGCTGGGAACCGGGTTTTCACTCAAAGTGGCGGTTGACGGCACGGAAACCGCGGCCAACTACTCGATTCTGGGCAACTCGGTTGAGGCTTTCAACAGTGGGCTGACCATTGCCATTGACGTCAACGGCAACCAGGGGACCATTGCCGGCGGCAGCGCATTTATCGACTACATGAACGGCAAGCGATATGCGCTGGGCAACAACCCCAATACAACCAATACCTATGTCAGCATTTCCGATCAGGGAACGCTGTTTGCCGCATCGCAGGCCTGGATCATATCCGAGGTCAACCGGCTTGACCATGGCAACCTCTGGGACGACGGCACCGCCGGCATTTCGGGTACGATTCTGCTGGCGGAAAACTTCACCACCGGCAACATCTGGTGGGAGCTCAACACGTCGCAAGTCACCAACGCCATTGTGTTCGGCGGCGGCAGTTCGGCCAGTCTGACCGGGGTAGTCAACCTGAACGCGGTTTCAGGAGGTGTTGCCGCGCTGATGGGCGGAGCTGAGAATGCGGCCCAGAGTGTGAACGGAGTCAATCTGCGGATGGGAGCCGCGGCTTCCGCCAGTCTGGTCTACGGCGCAGGACGGGGTAGCGTGACGGGAGACGTCGATGTGGAGTTGACGGAGGGGGCAAGCATCGGCACCCTGACCGGCGGCGCGGTG
>CASFVA010000004.1 GCA_949298075.1 uncultured Lentisphaeria bacterium | reverse complement strand
CCGCAGATCACCGGCTATCTGGTTGATCTGTCGAAGACTGATCCGGCGTTGGCCGGCGAGTACCTGACGTCGATGAAATACTACTGGCAGTACCGGGCGGCCGCCGCCGGTGCGGACGTTTCCGCCGGTGCGGACGTTTCCGCCGCGACGGAAAGCGGCGCGGGCACCGCTGACTGAAAAAAGACGCAGCGCCCGGCGGAAAATGCGGCGGTTCCGGGTTGACTTTCACATAAACATGGTTATATTAAAATCAAACTTATTCACCCCGAAAGGGTTCCCATGAAGAAGTGCCGCATTGAAGTGCTGAAAACCACGTTCCATGACGATCTGGCCCGGGAATACGGCTGCCCCGGACTCGGGCCCTGCCCCATGCACCGGGTCGGACAGGTCTTTTACGGCGACTATGCAAAACCCGAAGGCCTGTGCGATGAAGCCTGGAAAGCCATCTACCAGTATGTGTTCGCACTTGCCCACGGCTGCGGAAAATTCTATTACGGCGACTGGATCGACCGGCCCGGAGTGGCAATCTGTGCCTGCAACGACGGCATCCGTCCGGTTATTTTCAAAATAACCCCCACTGAAGAAGAAGCTGAAATCAATTATACGCCGATCCGTTGAGCGCAGCGGTTGAACCGCGGAACCGCTCCGGCCGGTTCCGGAACTGCGTTTATCCGCCGATCACGCCGGTCCGGCTCCGGAAGGCGAGACCCCGGTCGGAGTCAACTATTTGGAGTGCAACATGCAAAAACTGATTTCGCTTGCCCTGTTGTTGTCAATGCTGTCGACCGCAACGGCCGCCGTGCCAGAAGCCGCGGATTCTCTCCCGGTAAGCCGGGGCGGTCTCGTTCTCTTCTACCGGAACTCCGGCGCCGCGACCGTGACCGGCGGCCGGATTATTCCCGAATCCGGCCGGATTGAATGGAATGCCAAAACCCGGCCACAACTGGTCTTTACGCCGGTAAATGAGGACATTTTCGACATTCACGGCGGATTCATCCTTTCCTTCATGGCGCTTTCAGGGCGCGACACTCCGGTGGAATTCCGGCTTACCCTGACCGATCGCAACGGCAAAACCTGGCGTTCCGGACCGCTTTGGCTCCCGATTGCCGGGTGGCGGCGGCTCTGCGTTTCGATCGCCGGAATTTCCGGCGTTGATCTCAGGCATCTCGCCCGGATTGCCATCGAGGCCCGGGAAGACACCCCCGACCCGGTCTACATCATCGACGATCTGCGGGTGTCGCCGGGCGAAGTGGGGTTCGAAATGCCGGATATCCCGGAGGTGACGAACGGAATTTATTTTCCTGAATACGTCCGGGAGTCCGAAGTGCGCCGCTGTCTCGACGACCCCCGTCTCACCGACCGGCTCGCTGAAATTGAAACCCTCCGCCGCCGCTACGCCGAGCGGTTCCGCCCGGCGTCGGGGCCGGTGGCGGAAACCGCCTCCGCCCGGAACAACTGGGCGGAAATCCAGCCGGACGGACGGGTCACCGGTCTCGCTCCTGAAATCATCGCCGACTTTGAACGCCGCACCCGCAGCCACCGCGGCCCGCATGAAGGCTTTTCCCGGCAGACCGTACCCCGGTTCAGCGCCATGCAGTACCAGTGGCGGCGCGGCGCCATCGCCCGGACTCCGGAAAACCGCGCCAAGTTCATCCGCGCCTTCAACCGCTATGCCGCCAATGAAATCAACCGGCGCGGTGAAGCCGAGCGCTGGGTAACTTCCAGTTTTCTATGGCCGGGCTGTGCGGCGAATATGTATTTCACTTTTTTCGACGACATGGAGGCGGTCGAACACGGCCGCTGTAACGACCCGGAACTCATCCGGCTCAACCGCCTGTGCAAAACCCTGGCCTGCTATGCGTATCAGTTTCCGGACATTTCCATTCCCGGTCCCCACCTGACCACGGAACAGTTCCGCCACTCCGGCGCCTGGGTCGGCGGCAATTTCGGTTACCGTCCACTCTTTGCCACCGCACTCATCTGCCGCAATCCGCTGATGCTCGACGTCATTGCCGAAGTCAGCCGCCGCGCAATCGAACCCATCAGTTACACCACCCGGAAACAGTCGTTCTGGAGCGAGGGAATCACCGTCGACGGCGCCGCCTGGGGGCACGGAGAGCAGAATTATTCTTTCGGATATCCGATGAGCGGCGTTACCGCCGCACTTCGGATCCTGCTGGACTGCCGGGATTCCAGCTGGAACCGGCAGATGGCGCCGGAATTTTTAAGCAGCCTCATCAATTACGTCGGCGGCACCCAGTGGTTCTGCAACGGACTGCCGACGCCCGGAGTCACGCTCATGGTCCCGGGTCGGATCGGCATGATCAGCAATCCCAACGGCTTCTGCCGCTACGACGGCATCGCCCGCATCGCGGAACAGCTGCTGGAATTACTGCCGGAATCCGCGGCCGCCGAACGGGCCGAAGTGCGCAAATACCTGGAAGTCAGTGCCGGCCGGCAACCGGAAGCGACCGGATGCCGCTACTTCTGGAACAACGATGACCTGGTGTTCCGCCGGAGTGACTTCTACGTCGGAGTAAACATGTACTGCCGCCGGACCCTGAGCAACGAATCCGCCCCGCTGGCCAGCAGCAAAACCGATTTCCTCTCCGACGGCGCCACCTTCATCATGAAATCGCCCGCCACCTACACGGTGGCCAAAGGCTTCTGGAGACCGGCGGCGGTGCCGGGCGTTACGGCGCGCCAGCATGAAATCATCCACGACGGCAATGCCTGGCGCACCTATCGCGGGATTTACAACTTCGCCGGCGGCGTCACCGACGACCGGCACGGCGTCTGCGGCTTCATCTACGCCAAACAGCCGCTCAAATCCGCCGAAGATCCGCGGCTCTATCACCTCGCCGTCCGCAAAAGCTATTTCTGCTTCGAGGACGAAATGGTCTGCCTCGGATCCGACCTCACCAACCGCCGT
>CASFVA010000003.1 GCA_949298075.1 uncultured Lentisphaeria bacterium | reverse complement strand
GGAGGCCGCCCTTTCCGAACTTGAGCTGAAGTCACTGGGCGAGACTTTCGGAATCGAACTGGATTCTCTCGACAATTGACGGCGGGCAAACCGATTCAGAGCAATTCGGGGCTACGTCTCACAAAACTCGCACAAAACCTTGTCGGCTGTGAAGCCGTCCATGATTCTGATCCGCAGGAACTGGTTTATTTGCAAGGACAAAAAAATGGGGTGGTAAACGGGACTCGAACCCGCGACCTCCTGGGCCACAACCAGGCGCTCTAACCAACTGAGCTACAACCACCATTTTTGACAGTTATAAAAAATACACCGGATTGCGGACTTTTTCAAGTTGAAAATACGCTAATTTTTGAAAAAAGCCCGGGATTGAACTCCGCTATCCGGTCATTGGGCGGTGAAACCGGCTTCCGAAGGCGGAAAGACTCGATTTCGCACCGGGCGAATTGACGGATTTTTCGGCCATATCTCCGGGCGGGACTGGAAAAAACGTCAACTCTGATGTATCTTATTGGTCAGAACCGTTTCATTTTATCAGTCAGGGAGTTTTTATGATGAAAAATTTATGGTTGACTGGCGTGGTGGCGGCGCTGGCGGTTTCTGGCTGCTGCTGGTTTTGCGATTATAATTCACAATTTGCCGGCAAGTGGAATTTTTACTACAGAAAAGACGGCGCGCTGGCCGCTCTGCCGGTGAAATATCCTCCGGTCATTGAATTGAAAGCCGACGGGACCTTGGTTTTCTTCTACCGCAGCAAGGGCCGGGAATACTCCAAAACCGGCTTGTGGACCGTGGACCGGGAACAGAACAAACTGATTATCAGCCGCGATGACGGCGCTGATTCAACCGCCTTCACCATTGTCGGTCCCGGCGAGGCCACCACCCGGCTGCCCTCCGGCAAGCAACTGCCCGACGGCGCTGAAATTGTCATCAAAAAATGATTACCACCCGGGCCCGGGTGGCGAAATGGCAAACGCAATTGACTTAAAATCAATTGGTCTATGACCTTACGGGTTCGAGTCCCGTCCCGGGTACCATTTCCGCATTGTCCAAGTCACCCCGTCCGGCGCAGCACGCGTCGCGGCGGAGTGATGCGTCTATGCTGTTTCCGGCCGAAATCGCGGCGTGTGCGATGATTTTCTGAAAAAACCGGAAAGATTAAGCGATTGCTTGAAAAACACGTCGATCGTTTTTGTTAAATGGCGCAGAGTGAAAATTGGGGCAAATTGCCTTGTCCTGCCCGACTGTTGGCTCCGGCGGGCCGGTGGATGACGGGGGCTGTGCTGTCCGCTGTTCGACGGGAGGCCGGCGCGGCGGACCGCGGGCGCGCCGGACTTTTGCAGTTCCTCTGACGCTTTAACACCTTTCTGCGCGGAAAAATGCGCATGGTCCGGTCTCCGTCAGGGATCCGGCGAGGACGTTGCGGCGTCTCCGTTGGGATTACGGGCGGATAACACCAGGTGAGGCATATCCAGACCGTAATAGTGTTTTACCAGGTGTCCGGTCACGGTCATTCCGTTGCGGCGGGCAACCCGCTGGGAGGCGAAGTTGTTTTCGCGGATGATCGAGCAGACTTCGGTGACGCCCAGTACTTCAAAGGCGAAGCGCCTGCAGGCGACTGCCGCTTCGGTTGCGTATCCCCGATGCCAGACGGATTTTCTGAAAAGGTAACCGATTTCCAGTTTCCGCCGGCCGTTGACCTCCTGCCAGGTCAGTCCGCACTGACCGATCAGTTCGGAGGTCGATTTCAGAGTAACGGCCCACAGCCCGAAACCATATTTCCGATAATTGTCGAGCTGGCGGTTCAGCCAGTCGTGGACCTCGTCGTCGCTGAAAGCGTGTTCGTAGGCGTACATGACTTCCGGATCCTGCAGAATGGCGCAGAGTCCGGCCCAGTCCTCCGGAGCGAGCCGGCGCAGCCGGAGCCGCGGGGTTTCCGGCGGAATGAGTTCCTTCCCGTTCATCGTCAAATGCTTCCGGGGTTCGGGAACTATTCGCCGAAAAGTTCCGCAGCCAGCCGCAGATTCCGGATTACCGGCACTCCGAAGGGACAGCGGCGTTCACAGCTGCCGCAGCCGGTGCATTCCGAGGCGTGGTGTTCCAGTGCCCGGTAATGATGCCGGGTGCCGGGCGGGATTTCCCCGGGATTCAGGCTGGCAATGTCCAGATATTTGTTGACGGCCGCGACGTCGATGCCGACCGGACATGGCCGGCAGTGGCCGCAGTAGACGCAGTCGCCCCGGAAATCATGACGCCGCTCGCTGATAACCGGCGTGTAGTCGCGCTCGGCCGCGGAGGAATCAAGGTAGCCGACGGCTTCTTCCACCTGCGTCCTGGAGCGACAGCCGATCAGGGCGCTGACCACTGCCGGGCGGGTCAATGCATAATGAATGCACTGCGTAACGGTCAACGGACGGGCAAACGGGGTGTGGTCCTGCGACAGCAGCTTGCCGGCGCCGAGCGTCTTCATGACGCTGATGGCGACTCCGCGCTGTTCGCAGATCCGGTACAGTTCGGCGCGTTCAGGAGAAAATCCGCTCAGCTGGCGGGCCGGATCATTGAGCATGGCGGTGATTTCAGTGTCGGATGGCATGAGGTCGAAAGCCGGATTGATGCTGAACATCAGCAAATCCACTACGCCGCTTTCGGCGATCCGGCGGGCGGTGACCGGATTGTGCGAACTGGCTCCGATGGATCGGATCACGCCTTTGGATTTGAGTGTCTGGGCGTATTCCAGAATTTCGCTTTCAAAGGTTTCGGAGTAATCTCGCTCCGTTTCAACGAAAAACAGCATGCCGAAGTCGATGTAATCGGTGTTCAGGTCCCGCAGCAAATTCTCGAAATAGGTCCGGCAGATCGCCGGATCCCGGCTGATGTCGTACTGTTCCCGCAGATCGACTGAACCGATATGACCCTGGATTTTCACCCGGTCCCGGCGTCCGGCCAGCGCCCGCCCGATATTGCGGCGGACGGTTTCACCGGGCATGAACACGTCCATGAAGTCCACTCCGTGGTCCAGCGCCGCGTGGATGGTCTCCTCGACTACGGCGTAAGGCTGGCCGTCAAGATGCTCCGTCCCGAGCCCGATCACGCCGACGCTCAGGCCGGTGCTGCCGACAGTGCGATGTTCCATGGTGGATTTCCTCCCGGTTTCAGACAAAACAGCGACGCCGCTGCAATAAACTGCACAAATTGCCTGAGCGGTCCGCTTCCTGAATAATATACCCCGCCGCCATCGCCATGGCAAGCCCGGTTCGCCGGAAGGTTCAGGATTTCAACCGGACTGGTTGGAAATCCGGTTTTCGGCGGCGGCGGCATTTGCAAAACTCCCCGGGGTGAATTATGGTAAATCCGGTGCCGCCGGAGTGGGATTGAAAGACGGCCCTCCAGCTGAGGAGTACGCAGAATGATTGAACTTGAAAACTGGTTGATGGAAGCGGTGCAGCGGGGCGCGTCCGATCTGTTTGCAGTGGCGGGCAAGCCGCCGGCGCTGCGGGTGGATGGCGTTATCCGCCGCCAGGAGCCGGCCCCGGCGGTCACCGCCGCCGACGTGGAGCGCTTCCGGCGGCAGGTGCTGGGATCGGAGGGCGAGGCGCGTTATGCCGCAGAAGGAGCGGCGGATGCCTCCTGGAAGTGTGCCGGAGCCGGAAGATTCCGCTTGAATTTTCTGAAAACCCTGAACGGTCCGATGGTGGCGGCCCGGCCTGTCGGAGACGGCGGGGCACTGGAGTTCGGGGCGTTGAATCTCCCTCCGGTGCTGGCCGGGTTGTGCACCGCGCCGCGCGGATTGATTCTGCTCACCGGTTCCACCGGATGCGGCAAATCCACCACGCTGGGGGCAATGGTCAACCACCTCAACCGGACGGAAGCCAGGCATATCATTACCATTGAAGACCCGGTTGAGTTTGTTCACCACGACCAGCTGGCGCTGATCACCCAGCGGGAAATCAGTTCCGACGTGCAGAGTTTCAGCGCCGCGCTGCGCGAGGCGATGCGGGAGAATCCCGACGTCATCGTCATTGGCGAGTTGCGTGATGCCGAGACGGTGCTGGTGGCCGTCAACGCCGCGCTGACCGGTCATCTGGTTATCGGCACACTGCACAGTTCCAACACGGTTCAGGCGGTTGAGCGGATGGTCAACTGGTTTCCGGAAGGCTCCCGGAGCCAGCTGGCCCGGGATCTGGGCGCCGCGCTGCTCGGAGTGGTTTCCCAGCGGCTGCTGCCGACGGTTGCGGGCGGCCGGGTCCCGGCGGTGGAGGTGCTGGTCGGCACCCCTACGGTCCGCAAGCTGGCGGGAGAACGCGACTACCGGGGGTTGGAGGATCTGCTGACCGACAGTGCCGGGAACGGCGGCATGATGACGTTCAACCGGGCGATTTACCGGCTCTACGCCGACGGCGAGGTGTCGCTTGAGGCGGCTCTGGCCGCGGTGGACAACCGGGATGAGTTCAAATTTCAGATTGAAGGCATGGAACGCGGCGTCGATGCGTTCCGCAACCATTACGGTACCGGTTTGGCCGACGGGAACGACTCCGATGTGGTCGATTTGCGCCAGCTGCTGCGCTCGGCGGTGAAATCCGGCGCCAGTGACCTGGTGCTGACCGCGGGGGCGGTTCCCCGGCTGCGGATCAACGGACAGCTGCGTTCATTCGAACTGCCGGAGCTTCAGCCGGACGACACCCGGCGTCTGCTGTACAGCGTTCTTTCCTCCAATCAGCGCGTGGAATTTGAAACCGGGCGGGAGATTGACCTGGCGCTGGCAGTTTCGCTCCGCATGGATCGGATGGACAGCGAACGGCGGAATTTCCGTTTCCGGCTCAACGGCTTTTTTCAGCGCGGCAGCATCGGACTGGTGGCCAGGGTGATTCCCGACAGCGTACCCCCCCCGGAAGCACTTGGCTTGCCGGAAGCGCTGGTCGGCCTGACGGTGAAACAGCAGGGACTGATTCTGATCACCGGCCCCACCGGCAGCGGCAAGACCACCACTCTGGCGGCGCTGGTTGACCATATCAACCGAACCCGGGCGGCACATATTATCACTGTTGAAGATCCGATAGAATATGTTCATGCCAACCTCCGTTCGGTGATTGAGCAGCGCGAACTGCACGCCGACACCCTGGGGTTCGCGGCCGCGCTCAAATATGTGCTGCGCCAGGCGCCGGACGTGATTATGATCGGGGAAATGCGTGATGTGGAAACCATTGCGGCCGCACTCACCGCCGCCGAGACCGGACATCTGGTGCTGGCCACGCTGCACACCAACAGCGCACCGCAGACCGTGGACCGGATTATCGACTCTTTCCCGGCCCGGCAGCAGAATCAGATCCGTCAGCAGCTGGCCGAAGTTCTGCTGGCGACGGTTTCCCAGCGACTGCTGCCGCGCCGGGATGGTCAGGGCCGGGCGGCGGCGTTCGAAGTGATGATGGGAACTCCGCCGGTCCGGAGCCTGATCCGGGAGGCCAAAGGGCACATGCTGCAGTCATGCATTGAAACCGGAGCCAGAGACGGCATGATCACTCTGGCCCGCAGCCTGGAAATACTCTGCGAGGCGGGCGTGGTTGAGCGCTCTGAAATCGACCGGCTGAACCGCGACCCGGCGGTGGAGTTCTGAGGCGGACTCCGCCGCCGGTCGGCAGCTTTATTTGAATACCGAGTCGAACTGCTGTCCGGAGGGTGCAAAGTCCATGCGCCGGGTAAAGGCGCAGGCGTCCCGGGCCCCGTATCGGCGTTCCATGCCGCAATCCTCCCACTCAACCGAGAGCGGGCCGGCGTAGCCGATGGTGTTGAGCGCCCGGATGATCGCCTCGAAGTCAATGTCGCCGTGTCCGGGACTGCGGAAATCCCAGCCGCGGCGCGGGTCGCCGAAATTGAGGTGCGACCCCAGCAGTCCGGAGGCTCCGTCAAGCGTACGGGCGGCGTCTTTGACGTGGCAGTGGTAGATGCGGTCCGGAAACGTTCTGATGAAGCGCACCGGATCCACTCCCTGCCAGTACAGGTGGCTGGGATCGAAGTTGAAGCCGAATTCCGGTCGTCGTCCGATGGCGTCGAGCGCCCGCTCCGCCGTGTAGAGGTCAAAGGCGATTTCGGTCGGGTGCACTTCCAGCGCAAACCGGATTCCGCAGCGGCCGAATTCATCCATGATCGGATTGAACTGGTCGGCAAAATAGGTGAATCCGGCTTCGATTTCAGCCGGATCCACCGGCGGAAAACTGTAGAAAAGGTGCCAGATCGGCGATCCGGTGAATCCGGTCACCACCCTGGCTTCGAGATTGCGGGCCGCCCGGGCTCCGGCTTTCATGCAGCGGATGGCCCAGGCGCGCTTGGCTTCCGGATCACCGGCGCAGTCGGCCGGAGCGAAGGCGTCGGAACGTGCATCCAGGTTCGGGTCGCAAACCAGCTGGCCGGCGAAGTGATTGCTGATCGCCTCGATGCGCAAGCCGTAGCCGGCGAGTTTTTTCCGGAGCGCGGCGCAGTAATCCAGATCGGCGGCCGCTTTTTCGATGTCGAGATAGCCGCCCATTGGCGCCAGTTCCAGGCCGTCGTAACCGCAGTCTGCCGCCAGACGGCAGAGCTCGTCAAGTGGCAGATCGCTGAACTGGGCCGTGAAGAGTGTAACCGGTCTTGCCATAATGTCACCTCATTGCTGTCCATTTTCGGTCGCCGGCATGGTTGGCGACGATCGCTTCAAGAAACTTCATTTCGCTGACGCCGGCGTCGATACCGGGAAAATCGCCCGGCTGCCGGCTGCGCACCGCCTCCGCGAAAGCGGAGTAGATGTTGGCGAACGCCTCCAGAAACCCCTCCGGGTGTCCCGCCGGCAGCCGGGAGGCCGCCGCGGCTTCGGCTCCGCTGCCGGGCCAGCCGCGGCGCAAAATGCGGATCGGAGCGTCGTTGGAGCGGATAATCAGATCCTCCGGAGTCTGGGCGCGCCATTCCAGCGCGGCCCGGTCGCCGTAGATTTTCAGAATCAGATTGTTTTCCTCTCCGGTGGAGACTTCGCTGGCGAAAATGAGTCCGCGGGCGCCATTGTCGAAGCGCAGCAGCACGCTGCCGTCGTCATCGAGCCGGCGTCCCTCAACAAAGGTGGCCAGTTCGGCGCTGAGTTCGGTGATCCGCAGCCCGGTCACATAGTTGATGAGGTTTTCGGCATGAGTGCCGATGTCGGCCATGCAGCCGGAAATGCCGGCCTGCGCGGGATCGACCCGCCAGGCCGCCTGTTTGCCGGCGTTGGGCGCCGCCAGCCAGCCCAGGGAGTATTCGACGTTGATTTTCCGCAGCTGTCCGAGTTCCCCGTCGGCGATCAGACGGCGGGCCTGCTTGACCATCGGGAAGCCGGTGTAGTTGTGCATCAGGCCGAAAATCCGCCGCCGTTCGACTGTCAGGCGGCGGAGTTCTTCGGCCTCGGCGGAGCTCATGGCCACCGGTTTCTCGCACATCACGTCAAAGCCGTTGGCGAGAAAAGCCTGCGCAATGGGAAAATGCCAGCGGTTGGGCGTGCAGATGACCGCGAAATCGATCCGGCGGTCTCCGGGCAGCGCCGCTTCAGCGGCGACCATCGTCTGATAGTCCTGGTAAATGCGGTCTTCCGGCACATAGCAGTCCCGGCCGCAGGCCAGAGATTTCTCCCGATCGGTGCCGAAGACTCCGGCGGCAAGTTCGATTTCACCGGTCATCCGGGCCGCAATGCGGTGAACTTCGCCGATGAAGGCACCGGCTCCGCCGCCGACCATTCCCATACGCAGTTTTCTTTTCATCGTCCGGGATTATCCTTTCAGCATGGCGTTGATAATATAATAGTTAAGTTCTTCGTAATCGTGCTCCGAAGAAAGTTGCTCAATTATACTATCATCCAGCGAACGGCTGATGTCAAGCAGCTTCAGAAAAATTTTCCGACTGTATTCGAGATGCTTCATGCCGGTGGCGTCGGTCTGGGAGCGCATCGCCTTGACGTCGAGTCCGACCCATTCCCCGGCATTGCCGTACCCGTGGCGGTCGAGCACCCGCACCTGGTTGAGCGCCCGGCGGGGATCGACGGCTCCGAACGTGAGATCCTGGTCGAATTTCAGGCCGTTCTGATCGTTGAGGTGGACGCTCCAGAGCTTTTTATGGGCGAGTGCGAAGCCCATCTCGTCGGAGGGCGACAGATTGGCCAGCAGGGCGTGGGCGGTTTCGATGAGGCAGCCGACCCGTTCCGGGGCGTTGGTGAGCAGTCCCATGGCCAGAGCGTGTCCGATGGTGGGGATGTAGGTGTGATCCATGGGCTCATTGGGTTTGGATTCGATCATGATCCGAATGTCGGGATCATAGTCCAGCATGGTCTGCAGCGCTTCGCCGATCCGGAGGGTGGCGGTCACGGGGTCCTTGGCCTCGCGGATGTAGGTGCCTTCCCGGGCGAGCCAGAGCACGATGTTGGTGGTGCCGAGGGCGCGGGCGATGTCGATGGTGCGCTTGGTCCGTTCAATCGCGAATTTCCGGCAGGCGGGGTCGTTGCTGGTGTAGCCGCCGTCGACGGTGCGCGGATCGAACCACATCCGGGGCGCGACGAATTCCGCGGTCAGGCCGTGGTCGTCGAGCGTTTTTTTGAGGTCGGCGGCCGCACGGATGATTTCCTCCGGGGACATCTTGAGCATGTCGGGCACGGCGTCGTCGTCATGGAACTGCACGCCGTCGAATCCCATTTGCTTGTAGGATTCCAGTTTGACGTTGAACGGCACGGTTTTGCGCACTTCGGGGCCGAAGGGATCCGCTCCCTCATGGATGTTCCAGGGGCCGAAAGAGAATCTGAAAGTACCGGTCATGTTCTGTCTCCTTTACGCTTGAACTGCTGTTTCTGATAGCCCGGCGGTTTTCGCCGGCTGTTTTAAATATAGGGCTTGACAATGGGCAAAACCTTGACGATATTATAAAAAAATCGCATTATATTACGAATTGAACGGAGGACCGTGTCCGTGAAAACCATCATTGCCGACCGGGGGGACTTTTTTGTTGCAGGATGTTGCCCGATTGCGCTTCGCCGGATTCGGAGCGATACCGGGCTGCAGCATCCGGGCGATCTCACCGACGTTCCGCATGCGCACAATTTTGCGGAGCTGGTGATCATTGTTTCCGGCAGCGGCCGTCAGCGGATCGACCGGGAAACCACCACGGTGGCGGCCGGAGATGTCTTTCTGATTCAGGGCAACATTGTTCACTGCTTTGTCGAGCGGTGCGGGCTGGGCATGTACAACATCATGTTCGACGACCGTTTTCTGGGACCGCATCTGCAGAGTCTGCGGTCATTGCCGGGGTTCAACGCCTTTTTTCTGTTTGAGCCCAATTACCGGAAACGTCACAAATTCGGCAGCCGGCTGCGGCTTTCCGGCGAAGCGTTGCTGAGCCTCGGGCAGGTGCTGCATCAGATGGAGTCCGAGGCGGAACGCCGGGCGCCGGGCTGGGATCTGGCGTTGCTGGCGAGGGTGCTGGAGATTTTTGTGACGATTTCCCGCGAATACGCCCGGGTTGAAAATCCGATGGCGCGTTCGCTGTGCCGGCTGGGCGAGGTGGTCAGCCGGCTCGAAAACGATTATCGGCGGCACTGGACGGTCGCCGGCATCGCCCGGATCGCATCGCTGGCTCCGAGTACGCTCCTGCCGGTGTTCAAGGCGGTGACCGGATATTCACCCATTGACTATCTGCTCCGGGTGCGGCTGGCCAAGGCGGCGGAGCTGCTGCGACAGACCGGACTGAGCGTTTCCGAGATCGCCGCGGAATGCGGTTTTGCGGATTCCAACTATTTTTCCCGCCAGTTCAAGGCGCATTACCAGACCACGCCCCGCGACTACCGATTCCGGCGCTGAAGCGGAGCATTGCACCGGGGGCGGCGGGTGAAAAAAGACGGCGGCTCCGTTTCAGAAGCCGCCGTCCGGTTCAGATGGCGCCGCACTGTTATTTCACGCCGAGAGAGCGCAGATAGTCATAGGAGATTTTGATCGAGTCGAAAATGTCACGTTTGGCGTAATCGCAGTTGTCCTGCTCGATCGAATACCAGCGCACCCTGGTGTTGACGCAGGCATCGATGATGGCGCGCCAGTTGAGGTTGCCTTCGCCGATTTCGCAGATGTAGGGATCGCGTCCGATGATGGCCAGGTCCTTGAAATGCACCACCGTCATACGGCCGGCCACCCGGTTGATGTAATCGACCGGATTGGCGCCGCCGCGCGCCACCCAGTGGGTGTCGATTTCAGCGAACACGGTGGAGCGGCAGGTCGAGTCGTAGAAATAATCGAGCATGGTGCTCCGGGTGTGGTCAAATTTCACGAATTCGTCGCAGTGGTTGTGATAGCCGAGCTTGAGGCCGGCGGCGGCGAAACGAGGGCCCAGTTCGTTGAAGATTTTCACCAGTTCGCGGGTTTTTTCCGGTTCGGCGATATACTCGCGAGGGGGCATGCCCAGCGCCGTGAATTCGCACTCCAGGGTGTGCAGGTCGTCGATCAGCCGGTCGGTTTCGGCGGTCAGCGCCGTCAGATTGGTGTGGTGGGCGCAGCAGTAAAGGCCGTGCGCTTCAAGCTGGCGGTGTATTGTGGCCGCGTCCAGCGGAACGCCGGAAACCTGGACCGCCTGATAGCCAATGGCGCAGACCCGGTCAAGGGTGCGGTCGAGATCGCTTTCGGTTTTGCAGTGTTCGCGCAGATTGAAGAGTGTAACCGCCAGCTGGGAATCCGGAATTTTTACCGACATGATTATTCTCCTGAATTATCCATGGTAACCTCGATGGTATTTACTATACCGCCCGGATCGTGATATTTAAATGAACTTTTTGTTTTTTATTTACACTTTTTATTTATTCCGGTCCGGATTCCCGGTGAAAAAATTTGTATTGTTGCATAATAACGTGTATATTTTACTCAATGAAACATAGGTCTTTCACATTGTGAAACAAAAATGATTAAAGTTCTCGATAAGACCCTGGATATCCTGGAAGCGGTGGCGCTTGCCTCGCCGGCTCCGGTCCGGGTGTCGGAACTGGCGGCGCGGTTCGGACTCAATGCCGCCACCACCTCCCGGATTCTCCGCGACCTTGCGGACCGCGACTATGTGGAACGGGCCGACCGGCTGTCGGGATACCGGATCGGACCGCGCGGACTGGCGCTGGCCAATCAGATTTCCTACCGTCCGGAACTGCTGGATCGGGCGGTTCCGCTGATGGAGACGTTCGGGCAGGCCCGCAGCATTCATGTGCTGCTGGCTGAACGGCGCGGACTGCGCCGGTACATTCTGCATTGTTGTACCTACAGTCGCAACCTGCCGGTGCATCTGAACGAGGTGGTGTTCCATGATCTTTTCGGTACCGCGACCGGCATGGTGCTCTGCGCCTTTGCCCCCGAAGCCGAGCGGCGGCGGATTGCCGCTGCCCGTCCGGAACCTTCCCGGTACGGCGCTCCTGACCCCGAGGCGGTATGGGCGGAAATCCGGCGCAACCGGCGGGCGGAATTCAGTGACGATCAGTTCTGCGCGGCGTTTCCGGTGTATCGGGACGGTCAGGTGGTGGCGGCGCTGGGATTGGCCGCGCTGGAGTATGTTTTCGGGCCGGAGGAGCGGGAGCGCCTGGTGGCGGAACTGGGTCGGGTGGCGGCGGCGATCGGACGCGGTATTTCGTCCGGCGGCGCTCCGGTGTGAATACTCCGCCGACGGTGAGCCGGCGGCCAATCAAATTGTTCAGGAGGATTTTCAATGGACGATCTCAAAGGCAAAATCGCACTTATCACAGGCGCATCGCAGGGCCTGGGGCGGGTCATGGCGCTGGAATTGGCCGGACTCGGCTGCCAGGTCATTATCAATTTCGCCCATAATTCCGCCAACGCGGAGCGGGTGGCCGCCGAGGTGGCCGAACGCGGCGGCACGGCCCGGATCGAGCAGTGCGACGTGAGTGACGAAACGGCGGTCGAGGCGTTGTTCGACCGGGTCGGGCGGGTGGATATTCTGATCAACAACGCCCGGCTCGATCCCTGGCTGCGGACCGGCGACATGAGCGAGGGCGAGTGGTTTGAAAGAGTCATGCAGGTCAATCTCAAGGGCGCGTTCCTGATGTCGACCGCCTTTTTCAAGCGGGCCAGGGAACTGGGTTGGGGACGCATCGTCAACATCTCTTCGGTGCGGAGCTTCCGGGCGGCGGAAATGCCGATGATCGCCTACAATGTCTCCAAACTCGGCATGCACGGTCTCACCCGGGCGTTTGCCGACAACGGCGCCAAATACGGAATCACCGCCAATTCGGTGGCGCCGGGCATGGTGGTGACGGAGAACATCTACAAGCGCCTGACTCCGGAAAAAT
>CASFVA010000002.1 GCA_949298075.1 uncultured Lentisphaeria bacterium | reverse complement strand
CGGCGACGTGAACATCTCCGTGACCGGCGGCACGGTCGCGAACATCTACGGCGGCGGCGCGCACGCCAAGGCTCATGCCACTGCCACTTCGGTGGTCAACGGCAACGTCAACATCACCGTGACCGGCGGCACCGTGGACCGGATCTACGCCCGCGGCCAGGTGGACGGGGACAGCCTGAACGGCGCCGCGACGGTGACGTTCTCCGGAGCTGCGGATTTCAGCACCAAACTCTTCGGCGGCGGTTACAACGGGGCCAACGTCGGCGAAACCGGGCTCTCGCAGCTGGTCTTCTCGGACTACAGCGGCACGTTCTCGGGAAGCATTGAAGCGTTTGACGCGGTCGTTTTCTCCGGCGACGCCGCCGCGGTGTTCGACGGTGCGATCGCGGACAACGCGAACTGGGTGTTCGACCTCTCGGGCAACAGCGGAGCGGCGGCGGCGCTGAACTGGGCCGACGCCAGGCTGGCCGGGGACACGGTGGCGCTGGAGGTCTCCTCCGGCAACGCCGCGGACTGGACGCTGATACTCGGCGGCAGCGCCACCGATTTCAAGGCGGCGGCGGGCTATACGCTCTATCTTGACGGAGCCGCGGATGGCATCGCGCTCGAACTCAACGGCGCGGCGCTGGCCGACACCGGCACGGTCTTTGACGGCTATCGGCTCTACACCGAGGACAACACCCTCAGGTTCGGCAGAATCGCCGGATAGCGGCAAATCCCGTTCTCCGGGACCGGTCGCGGGTTCGTCTGCCCTCCCGCGGCCGGTTTCCGGGGCGGTTTTCAGAACATTACCAAGAAGGGTTTATTTTAAGCATGGTGAAATTATGAAGAAAACTAAATTTACATTGATTGAATTGCTGGTGGTGATTGCGATCATCGCAATTTTGGCATCTATGCTGCTGCCGGCATTGCAGAGCGCCCGAGCCCGGGCCGCCACTTCAAAATGCACCGCCAACCTGAAACAGTTTGGTACCAGCGGCACGATGTATGCCCAGGACAACGACAATTTCTGGTTGCCGGTCAACACTTCCAAGATCAATCAGGCCAGCAACAACTGCAACATGTATTATGAGAATGATGCATTCCGGCGGTTGTTGTCTCAGCCGCTCAATTCGGCGGTTAACGCCACCTCGAGCGGAAGTTCCGAACGCAGTCTTTACAATGTCGGCATTCTCTGTCCCGGAGCTTCTTATGCACTGAACCACAGTGTGTGCCGTGACGGCATGGCGCCGTCGGTTTTCAGTTATGGGGTGGCCTACGCTGATCTTTACGACAACAGTGCGGGAGGGTTCTCCAAAGACGCGTTTAAGCTTTCCCAGTTGGTGCGTCCGGCAACTTCTCTGGGGTTTGGAGATGCCACCGACATGCTGATTTACAGTGTTGGCTACGACACCTATAACGAAACCAGCGGCGGGTCCGGCCAGGTTGGCTATCGCCACAACGAGCGCGCCGGCGTCTGCTTTTTCGACGGTCATGTCGAAATGGTCCATTACAACGATTTTGATAAAAACTGGCTGCTGAGGAACTTCTTCAAGACGAGAATCTGATATGAAATTTTCCTGGTTTATATGGTTGGTGATCGCCGCCGGACTGACCGTCGGCGCCGCCGAGGTGAAACTCCCCGCCCGGGAAAAATTCCGGCTGGTTTTGCTGACCGGTCAATCCAACATGGCCGGTCGCGGTGAAGTTGCTCCGGCTGACCGCAAGCCGCATCCCCGGGTATTGATGCTCGATCGCTCCGGTCAATGGGTGCCGGCGGTGGACCCCGTGCACTATGACAAACCGGCTGCCGGAGTCGGGCCGGGGCGGACTTTCGCCATTGCTCTGGCTGAATCCGATCCGGACATAGTGGTCGGATTGATTCCGACCGCCTGCGGCGGAGCGCCGATTTCAGTCTGGGAACCCGGTGCTTACTGGGAACAGACTGCCAGCCACCCCTATGACGATATGTTGTCCCGGGCCCGCCGGGCGTTGCGCGACGGTGAGCTTGCAGCGATTTTGTTTCACCAGGGGGAAGGGGATTGTTACGGTAACAGTCCGGAACTTTATCAAAAGCGGCTGTTCACGTTCATAAAGCGGATGCGTTCCGATCTCAACGCCGTGGAAGTTCCGGTGATCATCGGCCAGCTGAGCCGGTTCCCCGGTGAAAAATGGAGCGCGGGCAAAAGCCGGGTGGATGCGGCCCACCGGGCGGCGGCAGCGGAACTGCCCCTGGTCGGATTTGCGGAGTCGGAGGGTTTCACTTCCAATCCGGACCGCATTCATTTTGATGCCGCCAGTCAGCGGGAGTTCGGCCGGCGTTACTTTGAGGCCTACCGGAAGTTGCTGACGAAACAGTCAGATTGATTCGGATCATCCGAAATTTATATCAGCGGAAAAACAGAAACAGGAGAAAAGAAATGAAACGGATCGCGGTGTTTTTTGCAGTTGTGATTGCGGGATTGACGGCGGTGTTCGCCGCTGATCCGATCAGCGTGGTGACTCCGGAGGGGTATGACACCACCGGAAAGGCCAAACTGGCCCGCCTCT
Source organism: uncultured Lentisphaeria bacterium (assembly GCA_949298075.1). Lineage (GTDB taxonomy): Bacteria > Verrucomicrobiota > Lentisphaeria > Victivallales > Victivallaceae > UBA1784. Next base: position 2,469 of record CASFVA010000002.1, on the reverse strand, counting down.
CGAACGTTGAAAACCGGGCGGAGTGTCTGTATTTCAACGGTTCAAATTCGATAATGGTTCTGATGTATCCGGAAGCGCTTAAAACCCTGACGGTATGGGCGGATTTCACTCTGCCGGCTCTGCCGGCGGATTCGGGCATGCTGTTTGCCCGTCCGGGATTTCACAATGGCGTCATGGTCAACCGCAACGGTACGTTGATGCTGACTTTCTACGGCGCGGACAAGAAAACCACCCGGATGATCACCGCGTCGGAGAAACTGATTCCCGGCGAACGTTACAAGGTGGCCGCGGTGATGGATCAGGGACCTGACAAGACCATGATTTCGCTCTATCTCAACGGATCTCTGGTGGGGCGCTCCATGCTGCGGGGCGAGGCTTATCCGTATGGGCAGTTCCTGGTGATCGGCGCCGGCAACGTGTCGTCGCTGCCGCTTGAGGCGGAACTGCACAAGCTCATGGTCTTCGATACGGCGCTGTCCGCCGACGAAATTGCCGCTCTCAAATAACTAATTGCGCTTACCGGAGGTGATGATGAACTCAATTGGGAATTTTTGTGTCTTTTTGCTGCTCGGCGCCGTGTTGTCGACGGCGGCCGCGGAGTCGTGTTTTTCGCTTGACGCCGAAGGCAAACCGTCTTCAGGAAGAGCTGAAATTATTCAGTATCAGGGGGTTGAGAAATCCGAAAAAGGATTGCGGTTTAACGGGAAAAACGGCGTGATCATGCTGGATTTCCGAAAGCCGTTCAAAGAAATGACGGTGGTGGCTGATGTCTGTTTTGATCGTTATCCGCCCAAAGCCGGTATGATTTTTTCGCGCCCGGGCTGTCATAACGGTATGATGATTGAACGCAGCGGACGGCTGGTTTATTACATCTACGGCGCGGATAAAAAAACGTATCGGGTGGCCCGTTCCGACGGTTATGTGACGCCGGGGTTGCCCCACCGGATTGTCGGAGTTGTCGCTCCGGTTGCCGACGGAGGAACGCAGCTTACGGTTTACATCGACGGTGTGGAGGTGGCGCGCAGCGTCCTCAAGGTGCCGGTGTATCCCTATGACGGTACTCTGGCGGTGGGCGCCGGCGCCGCCGGCGGCGACACCATGTTTCCGGTGGAGATGGAGCTGCGCGGACTCCGGGTGTTTGACCGGGCGCTGAGCGCTGCTGAAGTTTCCAGATTGCCATAGGATCGCGGGGGATGCCATGTTTCAGAAGTTTTGGTTGATGGCGGCAGCCGTGCTTGCCGGCGCGGTGTTGCTGCGCGGAGAGCCAATTGACAATTCGGCGCTGCTGCCGCCAATTCTCGACGACCGTCAGGTTAAGCTGGAGCAGCCCCGACCTGATGCCACTGCCAGTCCGGACTGGGTTAAAAGCCTGATTATTGTCGAAGCTGTTCCGCAGCAGGCTTTTGTCGGTGGCACATTTGCCGGTGCTGAGAAATTGCTGGACCATGTTGCTGAAATGGGTGCCAATGCGATCTGGCTGACGCCGATCAACGAAAAAACCCATTACGGCAACGACGGTCTGCATACATTGAACAGCAAACTGACTGGAACCACTGATGTTCCGGAGCAATGGCGCCGGGTCAAGGCTTTTGTCGATTCGGCGCACAAGCGGAACATCCGGGTGTTTCTGGACGTGGTGTCGTGGGGAGTGACCCGCAGGGCTCCGCTGGTGCAGGAACGTCCTGACTTCATTTCCGACTATTTTTACAAGCAGTATAACGGCTGGGCTTTTGAATGGCGTAATCCCGCGCTGCGGGAATGGTTCGCCGCCCGACTGGTTGAACTGGTGCTGATGACCGGGGCCGATGGTATCCGCTGCGACAGTTCGCCCGGACACTGCGGCTATGCTCCGTACCGGATGGCGCGGCAGCGGCTGCTGGATTTCGGCCGCAAAGCGGTGTTCATTTCAGAGCATCCCAGCGAGCGGCGGGGCGTTTTCGACTTCGACCAGCTCTCCTTCATGTACCGGAACAATCCCAGTGTGACCGGCACCCGGTTTCCCGCCCGGGTCTTCATGCAGAAAAACATTGTTGACGTCGTCAAAAGCGGAGAGATGATGGGTTCGGTCGATGCTCTGCAGCAGAACGCCGGCGGCTGTGATTACGACGGTGGCCGGGAACGTTACTACACTTTCCCGCTCTCCTGTCATGACAACAATGCCCAGAATACTTCGCTCAAAGACATGTCTTCGCACGGCAATCCGATTGTTTTCGGTTATCAGGCGCTGTTTTCACCGTATATTCCGCTGTGGCTGCTGGGGGAGGAATGGATCAACCCGATCAAAACCACCGGGTGGATGTGGGCGAATCCGGTGCGCTGGGAGCTGCTGGAGCAGCCGGAAAACCGGGCTTTTTTTGAACTGGTCAAAAAAATGATCCGCATCCGGCGGCTCAATCCGGAAATCTTCGAATATTTTCCGGATGATCACCGCGATTCCAATATCGCCAAGGTGGCGACCGACCGCTCCGA
>CASFVA010000001.1 GCA_949298075.1 uncultured Lentisphaeria bacterium | reverse complement strand
GAAGGAATCAGTTATGAGTCCGGAATTATATACGCTGGCCACACCGCCCTCAATGATGAATTCATTGACCATCCCGCCGCTGGACACCGCCAGAATTCCGCCGGAAACAATTCCGGTACTCAGAATGCCGCCATTGACTTTCAGAACGCCACCAGTACTGACAACTAAGTTTGAAGCCACCCCGGAGGCATACAGCCGCGCCTCTCCGCCGGCAACAACAACATCTCTGACCTGAGCACCGCTGGACACCGCCAGAATTCCGCCGGACATGACTCCGGACTCAAACTCTGCATTGCGGACATAAGCGGTACCACCGTAAATTACAGTATCGTTCATGACCGCCCCGTTATCGGCCGCCATGATCCCGCCGCTGATCCGGGTCTTGCAGGCTGATGCCTGAGTGTTGAGCGACAGACGTCCGGCTTCAATGACAGTATCTTCAATATAACCGCCGTCAGAAACCACCAGCTTTCCCCGGGTCACCACCGTAGCACTCGCCACTCCTCCGGAATAAACCGTCACCATGGCCTGAAGATTGTCTTCGGAACTGATCTGATCATCAAGAGCACCACTGATCATGATTCCATAGACTGCGACATTGCCCCCCGACACTACCGTGAAACCATCACCGATTCCACCGTAAGACATACCAACTGGAATTTCAAATCCGGAGCTGATGTTTTCAGCCATAACTTACCTCCATTATTGGTCTACAGGCCGATGTTGCCGATCAGATTTCAACATCCGTTGCAATAGGAAAATTTTTATTTCGCCGGAATCAACTCATACCGTCCCGGCGTCAACGTCAGGAACAGAGCTCCCGCCGTGGCTGACACCTCATATTCCTGTCGACCTCCGTCGTTCCGGCATAAAACGAACCGGCCGGGCTCCAGGTCGGTCAGCAACAGATGGCACTCCGCGCCATCCTGATCCGGGATCGTAAAACGCACCGGGACCGCCGCGGCCTTGCCGTCTGCCGAAAAATTCACCAGATGACGCCCCAATCTGGCCTGGCAACGCCCGCCTTCGCAACTCAGATCGGCGGATTGAACCGGAGTATCCGGATCCCCGATCTGCATGGCGTTGGCAATCAAGGTCACCGGCTCCTCCTGCTGCGGAGCAATTACAGTACGGTAACCGTGAACCACGTCAGCCGTTTTGCACGCCTTGATCGCTTTCGGTGGCGGCGGCGGCAATTCCTGCCCGTAAAACTTCAAGGTACCCTGATCCTCTCCCCCCACGGTGGTCACCCTGGCCGCTTCCGGCAGCATCCGATTGACTATCAGCCGCCCGGATTTGCCGTCGAGCTGACGGTTGACCACCGTGAGCCGCCGGCCATCCGGCTCAGGTCGGCTCAGCGTATTAAGCACAAATTCCGGAATGATGCCGGCTTTGCCCGGCTCCACCCGGTCGATGACGAAGAAAAGCGCCGGAGTCGCAGGATCTCCGGTATTGAAGTAAACACAATACCGCTGGTATTTTTTCAGTTTTTCAGAATACGCCGCCGCAAGATCCGATTTCAGGTAACCGAATCGGCTCCGCGCCGGATCAAACGCCACGGCTTCGGTAACGCCCCGCTTCAGGCGATTGGCCGGATCGAGCAACGCCTGAAGGTTCCAGTACTGTGATGCGGTAAAACGCTGGCCGCCGTCGTTGATTCCCTTCAGAAATTTTTCCGACGGATCGTAGGCCAGCATGGTGTTGTGGGCAATGGTACGTTTATTGAAACCGTAGTCGTAGACACTGCCGTAATAGCTGTACAATCCGAGATCCGTCGCCAGCGGCGCACGGTAGAAAATCTGGAAAGCTCCGACGTCGGCGTGCATGTGATTGTCCTGATCCCACATGGCGCCGCGGAAATCCACGACCGCCGCCGCGGAGTCGTCTCCCATCCGCCACGAGCTGCGGCAGACAAACGACGGATGCGGTTCCGGGAAAAAGTGAATCAGGTCCAGCCTGCTCCAGTCGGAGGACGCCGGAATCGCCGGATTCTCCAGCAGCAGATACTCCACCGGGAACAGCCGGTCCGGCTCGGGATCAATCCGCCGGGCCTCGCCTTTGACCACCGGGTCTTCGCTGTAAACCCCGAGCAGATACCAGCGCAGCATGCGCGTCGCCTCGGGAATGCCGCGCCGGAAATTGTCGCCGTCCTCAATGTAGGTGCGATCGGGATTCTGAAGGTAGAGCATGAAGCGGGGCAGCTCCTTCTGCATGGATTCCGGAAAAACCGCCGCCCCGGTCGCCCGCCTCAGCATGATATCGGCCAAAATCTCGTACTGCAGACGATACAAACCGTAGGTCGGCCCCTGATTGTGGCGGCCGGAGGGGTATTCCCAGCGGCGGGCCGGCAGCAGTTCCTCCCAAATCCGGTAGGCGCAATAACGGTACGGTTCGTTGTCCTCTCCGTAAACGGCAATGGCCATGGCCAGGCAGTCACGCAGAATCTGGGATTCATTGCCGTGACCGTTGGTGATGGACTGCCGGAATGGCGGCCATTTCATTTCAAAATAATATGGCATCCGCATCATGCCGGCCCGGAAACGTTCCCGCTCCGAAGCAGTCATATCGCCATGAGTCCAATCGTAGACAAGCGCAGCGGAATAAAGCGTCTCGCCCGCCAGGCGAAGCGTGTAGGAGACGTTGTCAAACTGCACTTCTCCGACGTAGGCAAGCATATCCAGCGCCGCCGACCGCCGCAGGGCCGGATCATCGGCAAGCAATCCATATAAAGCGCGGGCCGTAAGCCGGCGCAAAAATGGCAGGTTGTAAATCACGATGCCGTCTTTACGGGGAAGTTCCGGAGTTTCCAACGCCCGCGTTTCCAATTCCCGCCAGGCAGTGCGGAATTCCGGCTGTTGCCGACGGGCCCGGAGTTCAGTCAGATTTTCCGGTGTGACAAAAAGCCGGGGGCGTTCCGCCCGGGGCACCTGAACCGGGATGTAATTTTCCGCCGCTTCGGGAACTGCCGGCGGCGGCGGCCCCGGACGACCGATAATGGCGTGAATTTCGACCTCGTCGGGAACTTCCAGCACCAGCTCATGACGGCCGACTGCCAGATATTCATCCAGAATTACATCATTGGCTTTGTCCACCCGGCGGTATTCAAAAATGATGGGCGCCAGTTTGGGTTTGCCGTCCAGCTCCATCCTGGCCCGAATGGACTTGTGCAGGCTTTTGGAAGTGACGGCGCAGCGGAAACGGTAACGGCCGGACCGGGGAACCTCGAAACTGTATTTGGCGTCACGACCATCCGACGTCGCGCCGGAACGGCGCCGCAGAGCCCGGGAGCCGCCGTAATTGACCGTTTTAATTTTTTCAATTACAGCTGGATCGAAAGAAGCATCGTCGGGACGGAGCACAATTTTGATTTCATCTTTTTTCGGCTCCGCGGCGACGGCTCCGGATAATGCCATCGCTCCGCAAACGGTAATAATTCCGGCGAGAACCGGCCGGCTCCAACGGACAGGGACTGGGAGTTTAAACATAGTCGAAAACCCTTTCAGCTTGAAATTGTAAATTCAACCATCGCAAATTTATCACGCCAAAGGCCGGCATTCCAGACTGCGGAACGCCAGTTTGCCGGCTCCGCGCCGGCTCAGATCAAGTCCGCCGCACAAATCAAAGCGCAGAATCGCCGGTCCCGGTAACTCAAAATTCAGTTCCACCGGCGCAAAACCGTCAGCCCCGGCCGAACCTATGGCGGCGGAAAAATTACGGAAACCTCCCGGGACCGGGCCGAGCGGCTCCATCCGGAGCTCCGGTGAACCGAGCAGGGAAACGCGCATACCTCTGCGCACCGTCGCAAAATCACTGGCAAAAACGGTAATATCAGCCGAATCAAGACCATCCGCCCGGAACTCCCCCCGGAACCGCCACCGGCCGGCAGTTCCGCGTACCGATGCCGAATAAAGCTGAATCTGATGGGCGTACCACCGGTTTTTGCTGAACAGCAACTCAATGCCGCCGGGAATCAGATTATAGAGTTCAGGACGATAACGCATGAACTCCGTGGCAGTATACTCCTTGTTGTCATTAATACGCCAGAATCGCGGATAGAAACACGCTTCGGGCAGCCATTCCATGCGGCGGGCGTCGGGACGGCGCGGCGTCATCATTTCAGCATAGTCGCGTCGAATGGAAAAGTCGCCGTTGAGCAATTCCGGAGCAGCGGCGTCCAGCATCAGCTGCCTGACCTCGGCTACGACTGCGGCTTCGTCGAAGCCGGCCGGAAGCGCATTGAGAGCGGTCATCATCAGAATATCGGCTTCAGCATTGAGCGTGTTGCCCTCCAGTATCCGGGCATAGGCGCTGCGGATTGCCAACTCCTGCCAGCGCCGTTCCCCGCTGAAGGCGGCGTAATTGGCCAGCACCGGATAATAATAACTGCCGCGGCCGCCGATATAATCGCAGGCGATCAGCGGCATGGTGCGTTCCGGAGGCAGTTCAGGCCAGGTTTCCTCGAGATGAGTCCGGTAAATTTCGGGGTCGGTCAGCGTCTCCAGTTCACGCCGGATGACCGGATCAAGCTCCCGGCCGATTACCGGACGCATGGCAAACAGTCCTTCACAACCGTAGAAGTTGGCAAAGGGGCAAAGTCCGGAATTCGCCCAGTAGAAACCTGAATTTTCCCGCAGCCGTGTGGTACGCTGCATCAGCGTTTCCGCCTGAGAAACCGGACGTTTCAACGCCTTTTCCATGTATTCGACCTGACGGCGGAACCGTTCGACATTTTCCCGGCATCCCAGCATCCGGACACCATCGGCCAGAGTCAGCAGCCAATACCCCAGCCGCCGGTCGCCATCGATTTCCGGACTTGATACCGGCAAATTCCGGATGGCGGTCTGGTTGCGCAGGGCCACCTCCCGGCTGCGGAAATCCCCGGTCAGCAGATAATGCAGCATGACTCCCTGTGTCCAGGCGTGTCCGAAGTGATGCCCTCCGATCACGTGATTGCCGCTGTGCATGATCGCCAGATCATTGACCTGATTGATGTCAACGTCACGGTAATGCCGGGCGGAGTCAAACCCGGACTTGAGCAGCCCGGGATTGGAGTAATGAGCCCCGCGCAGCAGCGTGGTGTAATCCTCGTATGACTCCAGATTGTTCCAGCCGCCGTCGCCGGTATGGTCGCCGTAATCGAACAGTCCAAACCAGAAATTGGCGGCAACCGTCTCCGGAGTATGTCGCACTGAGGCGGGATTGTCAAGGTAGGAGTCCAGAAAAGGCGTCCGGCCCGCCTCGCCCAGGGCGAAAGGCACTCCGCTCCGCGCCAGCCACCGGGAATCGGCTGCGGCGATGATCCGGCACCGGGGTTCCGGAAGGCGTCCGGCTGCGGCAAATCCGAGACAACCGGAACGCGTCACCGACAACCCCGGCGAAAACAGCAGGGGGGCGGCATGCTCCGGCCAAATCCGGAAACCGGCCTCTTGCCGGAGAACGCTTATCACAGACGGATGATATTCCCGGGCGTCAAACCACTCCGCCCGAATCTGAAATCCGTCACCGCCGGTGACAACGGCGGCAGAATCGTCGCGGACCCCCTCGGAAGTGAATTTTCGTGACCTGAAATCCCCATACTGCGCGGCCGTCGCCGGTCGTACTTCAACCGGCAGGGCCGCACTCCAGCCGGCCCGGCGCAGCACCACCGGGGTGTGCGCACTTAAATTAACCAGGGTGAGTTCAACTTCGATCCCCTCATGGCTTCTCCACTGGTGAATCCGGGCCTCGAAACCAATCAGGGCCTTCCGGCGGCTGCGCGGCGAAAACATCAGCCCGTTTTTGCGCACTACCCGGTGAAGCGGTCCGGATTTTTCCACTGCGGAAGCTGTGACAGACATGACGCAACTGCGTCCGTCCAAACCGGCGGCCTGGACGACCCCGGCGCCGAGCCGCGGCGTGCCGGCTGCGTCAAACACGGTTTCCCAAAGTTTATCCGGCGCGTCCACGACAGTCACCGCCTGAGGCGGTAAGACTGCCGAAGACCGCACCCCGGCGCCATACTCAAGAAAGAATTCGTTTTGTCCCGACGCCAGATCCGCTTCGAAATCAACTCCGACACCGATCGCACTGCCGTCCCCGACCCGACTGGCCAGCCAGGTGGTCTGAACCGGCAGCTCCGCACCGGCGGCGGTGATGAGCCGGAACCGGGTGTTGCCGCCGACCTCACCCGCCGGCAGCGGTACGCCGAGTGTCACCGGAGCCCTGTACCGCATTTCACTGAACGGATTCCAGGCCAGGAGCCGGATGCGCCCGGTCCTGGCTGCCGCTACCGGAGCGGGAGCCTCCGGCAGGGGAAGCGGGGCCTTGACCTTCAAGCTGTCAACCGGCGGCAGAGCGTCGCTTTCCGAGGCGCGCCAGGGCGTCGGTTCCCGCCCCGGTTCAAACTGTACGGCATCAATCCAAACCCTTGGGGTCCGGGGTATTTGCACAAAAAGTTCAAAGGGACCGGTCCAATCCCCGATGCGACGTTCTCCCCGCATCGGGTCGCCCGTAATCGGAATTATGCAACGTGTCCACTCTGTTCCAATGATGAACCGCCGCCGGATGCGGATCGGGAGAAAATTGGAATAAAGCTGAACCGTCACCGTTATCCGCACTCCGGAACGATCCGCCTTGAAATATCCCGACCACACCCATGGCCGTCCCCGCTTCGGCAGAAGCTCCATGCATTCTCCCGACAAGTGCAGTGTCCGTCCCGCCTCGCCGCGCAGTGAGGTCCGGCCGTCAAACGCGGTCTCACGATCAATTGTCCAGCCGGATTTTTCCAGGTAGGAAGTGTCGCGCATGCGATTGAAACATCCCGCCACCCCCGACTCAAAGGAACCGTTGACAAAATAATTCGCGGATTCCCCGCCTTCAACATTCATCGCCACACCTTCAAAACCAACCAAATATTCAATTTCTGCCGCCGGCATAACCCGGCGGCCCGCAGGTTCCGTTATCCACCAGTTCCAGCTTATTATAGTCAGCGTCTATCGTCACCTCCACCCCCAGCCGACGCAGAATGGTCTGCAATCCGGCCCGGGCAATGCCGGGCTGGTCAATCCTTATGCAGGACAGCGCAATGGGGTGTTTGATATGTCCGTGCCACTCTCCTATCACCAGAACTGACATTACGTCAGGCAGCTTGAGTTTGCATTCATAAACCGCCTGACAGAAAGAAGGCAGGGCCGAACTGTTGCCGATAATCAGGGCCGACGGCAGATGGGAACTGGAGAAAAACTTCTTCCAACTTTCCACGGACATGAACTGATACAGCGCCCATTCCGGATTCATAGGCAGACTGTGATCATACATTACTTTGCAAAAAGTCTTGTAACGGATTTCGTAGACCGTGTCTATTTCGCGCGGATTATTAGCGATCGCAAAACCGATGTCACGATGCCCCAGTCCGATCAGGTAGTCCACTGCCTCGGAAATGATTTGAAACGGGGAATAGCCGATTCCAAGCCGGGGGTTTTCATCCGGCAGGGAATTCAACAGCAAAAACGGAATATTCAATGCCTGAAGGTGGCTGATAACTTCGGACGACACACTGCGGTTGAAGACCAGAAGCGCGTCCAGAGAGTAATCACGGACAGCGTCCTCAAGCTCTTCCGGAGTGCGAACCAGAGGAATCAGGTCACAGTGATATTCCTCTGTGGTATGCCACAAATGAGCCACCGTATTGGCCGCATAAATTGATCTGACCAGAAGATGCAGAAAACCGATCCGGAGCCGCCGATGCAACGCCAGCGGATCCATCGAGACAAATGTTCCGCTGCCTCGGCGGCGACAGGCCAAACCGCGCCTTACCAGTTCATTCAAAGCGGCGGTTGCGGTTGTAACCGACAATTTCCGGTTGCGCGCCAGTTGGCGGTCGCTGGGCAACCGACTGCCGGGAGCCAGATCACCGGATTTGATCCTCCCGGCCAATTCATCAGCCACCTGACGATATTTGCTGACTCCAATGCCTGTATTCGGTTTTTCCATCGCTTTCCGCCTCAAGATTTACAATACCTTGATTACCCTGCTGTTCCGCAGCGTTTCTCCACTCTGATACCTGACGAATAAATCCCCAATACCGGTCGGTAAATTCCGGTAACTTCTCCTGCCGGAGCAGTCAGGCGCCGCCGGCAGCTAACCGCAATCGAGCAGCGGAAACTGTAACGGCGGCTGTGCTCCCAACCCCATTATGAACAACATTTGCCAATCGTCATTCACCGGCCGCAGCCGGAGCCAAAACCCGGTTACAGCTTTCATGCCAGTTCGGTATTATTATACTTGATGACGTTTTTTACGTCAATTGTATGAGTTCATTTTTGAATAAATAAGTGTATGCATACACCTTTGTTCCAATGCCTCCGCCATCTCCTTTTATATGCAGAGCGACAAAAAAACTCCCGCCATCCGGAGCCGCGGAAGGGCGGAAACCGCGGACTCCGGATGACGGGAGATTTTTTACTTGTGTTTGCTGTTTATCCGGCGATTTTGCC